>JAAVFJ010000001.1 GCA_014800845.1 Bacteroidales bacterium
GGGAATAAAACACAACTCTTGACAATCAGCGTAAAAACCACATAGATTGTTGTAGATTAAGCAATTATCCAGCAAATGACGCAAAGCCAATAAGTTGCATTTTCAACCAGTTTTGCAAAATCGTACCCCAAAATCGTACCCCCAGAGTTGCGGGGTACGATTATTTTTTATAATTTAGCCAGTGGAAAACAAAAACAACACAATATATGGCAAAGCAACTCAAACTCAATTTCGCATTAAAGAGCCACGCGGACAAGACCAAGCCCGCACTCATTTACGCGATGTTCACACTCGGGGGCAAGCGTTACAAATTATCCCTCGGTTACAGCGTTGTGCCCGAGTTTTGGCAAGACAACAACCGCATTGAAATCTCAAGCAAGCAGACCCAGACCATACAACGCCAGATGAAACGGATTAACCGTTTTCTGGATGCGTTTGAGGAAAAGGTCGGTCGGATGCTGGACGTTGACCGTCTGGCAGAATATGAGGCACAAGTCGAGGCCGCTGGCACGGTCGAAAAATACGGCATTGTTGCGAAACTCAAACGCTACATTGACGAAATCAACGGCATTGAAAAAGAGGAGGAGCAGCAGCGCACAATCACCCCTCTGGAATACTTTACCAAGGTGATTGACGAAATGCCTAAAAAGGTGGTGCGCCGTACCTCCAAAATCATCGAGACCAACACGGTCGGACATCACGGCATTGTGTTCAAGCGTTACAAAAAATTCCTCCAATACAAAGGTTGGGGCAATGGCTCATTCGCTCAGTTTGACAAGAATTTTGAGGCGATGATGGAGCAATGGATGTTGGGCGAGGCTGGCTATTCATCCAACACCGTAGCCGCGACCTTCAGCGTTATGAAAATATGGCTCAAACAAGCCGAGGAGGACGGTTTGATAACCGACAAATCCTTCCACTCTTGGAAATCAAAGGGGAGCGATGTGCAACACATCTATCTCACCGAGGATGAACTGAAGAGGATTGCCGCCCTCGATTTTAGCGAAATCAAACGCCTCCACCCTAACGCCAACTATGACGCAACACGCGACTTGTTTATTCTGGCCGCAAACATCGGTCTCCGTTATGGTGACTTGCACCGCCTCAACTCATCCAACTGGGACATCGAGAACCGAACCGTCGAGGTACACACCCACAAGACTGGAGCGACCGTTCTGGTGCCTCTCTCATCCACCGTTATTGCGATATATAAGAAGTATGACGGCAAACTCCCCGCTCCGATGGAGAAGGGCAAATATAACATCCAGTTGCGTAAGATTGGAGAAATGGCGGGTATCACACAAAAGATATACACCAAGAAAAATGTCGGCGGTCGGGTGGTTGTCGAGGAAAAGCAGAAATTTGAACTCATCAGCTCGCACACCGCCCGCCGCAGTTTCGCCACCAACCTTTATAAGCGGTGCAAAAATCCGCGAATGGTAATGGCGTTCACTGGCCACACCACCGAGGAAAATTTTAGAAAGTACATTTGCATTGAGAAGGACGAAATGGTTGATATGGCGATGCAATACTTTGACTAACCAAATATATAAGACAATGGAATTTCACACCTATTTGGGAGAGCGCGACGGTGTTGTTGTGCTTTTCACCGATGAGAACGAGGGAACGGTTGTGAGGTCAACCGACCCAGATTTTAAGTTTGGCAGACACGGATATTTCAACGAGAGTGAGTTTAACCCCCTCCCACCAGACACAACGGTTGTGTTGGGTTGACAAAATCAAAGGCTGGCCCCGATTACGGAGTCAGCCTAATTTGTGCGGTGCGGGGAGGTTAAAACGAATACATCACACCGAACCCAACAAACACATCGGGTTTCCTTGTGGTCAATCCGTAACCCGCCCCGACGGTCACACCCCAGTTGAGGTGTGTTTTCTTTGATATGACCTTCTCGGTCTCGATTGTGTTGGTCACGGTGCGGAGAGGGATGTTTAACCGCCAGTTGATTGTGTCGAGGTTTGCATCAACACCAGACACGACCGCCTCAATCTCTCCGTTGATACTATCCGAGACAACTGGCACATTATAACGTTTGCTCTCATATACGAGGACGGTATCAGCCCGCACGGTGTCAACCCTCACAATCTCGGTTGTCACTGGCCGAGGTTTGAAAACCGTATCAACCCGCTCCACATAGGAAACGATTGTGTCGGTCTGGAATTTCGTTTTTACGACCTCTTTGACGGTTGTGGGGTGATATGTCAGCACACCCACGCAGAGCGTCACCAGTACGCCCAAAATGAGCCAGAAAAGGCGTATTTTGTTTGTCTCTTTCATATCGCTTTATATTCCTTTGTCGCGTCAAAACTGGGACACGCTTTAGTTGCGAAATCTCGGTGCGAGTAGATTGTCGCCGACGGATAACGCCGTTTCAATTCCTTCAGCAGTTTGAGCAAGGCGGTTTTTTGCTCTGGGGTGCGGGTATCCTTGGGAGTTTTGCCGTCGGACGCACACCCGCCGATGTAACACACCCCGATTGAGTTGCTATTATGGCCAGTGCAATGCGCTCCGATGATACTCTCATCCCGCCCCTTGTTGATTGAGCCGTCACGATAAATGACCCAGTGATATCCAACATCATTGAACCCCCTTTGCAAGTGCCACCGCCTAATGTCGGCAACGGTGAAATCCTTGCCCTCCGCAGTGGCCGAGCAATGAACAATGACCTCCGTTATCTTACGCCTATTCTGGACGCTCCCAGACGCTCCCAGAGCCTCCCAAGTCTTTGCCCCAACTATACCGTCACATTTGAGATTGTGAGCCTTCTGGAACGCTCTCACAGCCTCATCAGTGATTGCTCCAAATATACCGTCAACGGCGAGGTTGAGTTTACGTTGCAACTCTTTGACGCTCTCCCCGCGAGAGCCTAATTTTATTGTCTCCATATTCATAAAGAGAGCCACAACTTTACAATCCGTCTATCTTGAAAAAATCCCTACCCGCAGGCTATTTATAAAGCGAGAAAGCACATAAATAGCGATGAGCCAAACTTATAAAGAGTCATCAGCCGAGGAAAAAGGGGCAATATTCCTCAACTGGGTTGCAGACAACCAAGGGGAGATGAAAAAGGCACTCCGTAAAAATTGCACATTCGACCCCGACCTCTTTGACGATGTTTTCGGCGAAACAATCATCAGCGTACACTCCACGATTGTGAAGAACAACCGCGAAATCGACAACATCAAAAATTACTTTTTTCTGGCGTTGAAATGGAAGTACCAGACCAGACAGAACCAAAAGAGGAAACACCAGAGCGCGACATTCACCCCCGATGATTGGGAGAGTCTGGGAGGTCTGGATGACGGAGAGGAACGCGAGGCAATCGAACAAAGGGAGGTCAACATTTGTGACGCTCTCACAATAATGCGGGAGTGTCTGGTTGAGGAATTCGGCGAGGAAATGACGGAGTTATTCTTTTCATATTGGGGGCAAAAGACGGTCGGAGGGGCAAGTTATAGCAAGATACTCGCCAACCACCCAGAGCCGAACCGAGCGCAACGCATACTCTTTGAAATGAAACGGTATGTGAGCGAGGAACTTTCATATTTGACAAACGCACTCCACCAGTAATATGCCGACAATAAATAAGACAACCAAGGGCAAATACAATGCCAAGCGAGAGCGCAACGACCTCGACCGCAAAAAGAGACAAAAGATATATCAAAACCCCTTGTGGAAACGATTAAGAGACGCACACCTCCGAGAGCATCCGTTGTGCGAAATCTCATTGTTGGAGGGTCGGACGGTACTCGCCGAGGATGTTCACCACTGGCGCAGCTTTACCGAGGGTCGGACGGAAATGGAGATGAAAACACTCGCATTTGACCCCAACAACCTTGTCGCTCTCTCCAAACTCGCACACTGGGAGATACACCACGGAATTTATAAGGGTTGCAAGTCTCTGGATGAGGTCAAACAGCGCATTGACGCGGGCAAATAACTCTTTATTGAGGAATAACCAAACACAATCCGAAATGGCAACGTATAAGAAAATAGTTTTACCATCCAACTTGCACCCTCTGGCTCTCAAATTTGTCAAGTCTATTATCAACACATTCGATGATGAAAACAAATTGAACGCCTTGGATGAGATGGTCTTTTACACTCTGGCAAGTTGGCTCTCCACATTCATAACTTGCTCCGAGCGGGTTGATGCTGAAGGAATGACCATAACGACCCCAAGAGGCATTGTTCAACTCTCACCATACGCGACACAAATGAAAATCGCCCAGTCTCATTTGAATGTACTGGTCAAAGAAATGGGGTTGTCGCTTGGGAGCCGAGGAAAGATTAAGGCGGTCTCTACGATGACGGAGGACAGCCCACTCGCCCAGTTTATCAAGTCGAATAAGTAAGGAGACAGTCTTAATGAAGGTGGATGTAACCAAAACAAAATATTACCGTTACGCCGCCGATGTGATTGACGGCAAGGTTGTGGCGGGCGAGTTGGTCAAACTCGCTTGCTCTCGCTTTATGTCCGATTTGCGGAGGGATGATTTGGAGTTTCGCGCCGACATCGTTGACCGTTTCATCCAGTTTTCCAGATTGCTCAAGCATTTCAAAGGCAAGTCGAGCGGTCAGCCGTTTGTGTTGGAACCTTGGCAACAATTCATTGCCGCCAACATACTCGGTTTTTACTGGAAAGACGGTCACAGACGTTTCACCAACTCCCTCATATTCATATCCAGAAAACAAGGAAAAACCGCTCTGGCCGCCCTCTTTTGCCTCTGGTTTCTCATCGGGGACGGTGAGGACGGTGCTGAAGTTGACCTCGCCGCAAACTCGCTCCAACAATCGCAAATCGCGTTTGAGTTTTGTGAGCATTTTGCCCGCCAGTTAGACCCCCAACAAAGAGACCTAAAAATCTACCGCAAGCAGATTAACCTTCCCCTCAATGCCTCCAAACTCAATGTGTTTGCCGCCGATGCGTCAAGGCTCGACGGTTTCAACGCTCATTTTGCCCTCATTGACGAAATGCACGCCGCCAAAGACACACGGATGTATGACGTTTTGAAATCATCACAAGGACAACGAACCAATCCGCATTTGATGATTATATCGACAGCGGGTTTCAATATCGCTGGGCCCCTCAAAAGGATGTACGATGTTGACGTTGAGATTTTGCAAGGTGTCAAGGATGATGACAGCACCTTCGCAATGCTCTTTTCGCTCGATGAGGGTGACGATTGGAGGGATGAAAGGAACTGGGGGAAAATCGCCCCCAATCTTGGTGTGACCGTTGACCGCAAATATTTGAGGGAGCAAGTGACCCAAGCCACAAACAACCCTTCAGCGGAGGTCGGCATATTGACAAAGAATTTCAACCAGTGGTGCCAGACCGTTGAGACTTGGATTCCCGACACATACATCAACAAGGTCACAAAGACAATCAACTTGGATGACTTCAACGAGGACTCCGAGTGTTATGTGGGAGTTGACCTTGCCAGTGTGGGTGATATGACGGCGGTGACGTTTATGTTGTTCAAGGAGGACGACCCGACACCATATTTTACAACCAAATACTATCTCCCAGAGAGCGCACTGGTTGAGTCTCCCAACCGCGAGTTATACAAATATTGGGTACACACAAACCAACTCACCATAACCGCAGGTAATTGTACGGATTACGACTACATCACCAATGACATAATGGCGATGTATAACCGTTTCAATCTCCGTAAAATTGCGTATGACAACTGGAACTCAACAAGTTGGGCTATAAAAGCGACCGAACTGGGTTTGCCCCTCGAACCTTTCAGCCAGTCAATAGGCAACTTCAACAAAGGCACAAGAGAATTTGAGCGACTTATAAGGGAGGGGCGATGTGTGATTGACAACAACGAGATAACACGCTGGATGTTCCGCAATGTGTCAATCAAAGTTGACCACAACGGGAACCAGAAACCCAATAAAGGTGCGGGAGCGGAGAAAAAGATTGACGGCATCATCAGCCAAATCACCGCTCTCGGCAAATGGTTGGAGACTCCCCGCTTTTCTGGCTCAATCCTCACGCTCTGACCACTCTTTATATGTGATATATCACAGCATTTGCAAATGAACTTTTTTGACAGATTGGGGGGTGTGCTTTTTGGAACGGCACCCGCCCCAGTGCGAAACCATACGATTGACGAGATTGAGGAACGCGCCCGAAAAGCGAACCAGAGCAGTGTGTTCGGTGCGCTCACATTCGGCGGTGGGTCAACCTATACGCAGGAAAAGAGCCTCAAATTGTCGGCAGTGTATTGTGCGGTTGAGATGATAAGTAACGGCATTGCACAACTACCGTTTGAGCCTTACACCTTGGATGACGATGGGTATAAAACAAAGATGATAAAACACCCCCTCTGGCACATCCTTAATTGCCAACCCAACCAGAGGATGACCCGACACACTTTTATCAAAACCTTGGTGACCAGTGTGTTATTGACTGGCAACGGTTACGCCTACATTGAACGCGACGAGAGCGGAAAGATTGTCAAGGGTTTGCACTACATCCCGACATCTTACGTCACAATAGTGCCACCGTCAAGACTGGATGAGCCAATCAAATATCAAGTTGTTGGCCTTAACGGTGTCATCCCCCACACCGATATGATTCATATTTTGAATTACTCGCAGGACGGTGTGATTGGTATTTCAACAATCCAACACGCCGCAATGACACTGGGGTTGGCAATGGATAGCGAGCAACACGCCGCCAATTTCTTTCAGTCTGGTGCGGCAGTGTCGGGTATTATATCGGTTGACGCAGCACTCACCGACAAACAAAAGCGGGACATCAAAAGCAGTTGGCAACAAGCCTTCGGCAGTCATCACGGAGGCCAGACAAACGGTGTGGCAGTATTGGAGGGGTCGATGAATTACTCACCAATCTCAATCAACCCGACCGACGCGCAACTATTGGAGAGCCGACAATTCAACATCCCAGAGATTGCCCGCTTTTTCCTCATATCGCCAACAAAATTGTTTGATTTTAGCCACGCCAATTATAATACGTTGGAGGCAACCAACCTCTCATTTTTGACTGACACGCTCCAGCCGATGATGAACAAGTTTGAGATGGAGTTTGAACGCAAGTTGTTTGCAGTTAACGAACACGCCAACCGCGAAATCCGTTTTGACGTTTCCGCATTGCTCCGCACTGACAAGGCTGGTCTCGCCAACTATTACCGAACGCTCTGGAACCTCGGAGCGATGACCACAAACGAGGTGAGAAAATCGGAGGGATTGCCAAAGATTGAGAATGGTGACGAAGCATTTGTGCCAGTTAATCTCCAGACCCTCTCAAAGGCGGTTGTCGCAGACCCCAATATGAGCGGTCAAGTTGTCAAAGACGCACTCAACGATGAAATCCCACCAGTTGAGAATGACAACACCCAGACGGATGAACCCGCCCAGACGGAACAATAACACCACAAAAGAACTACAACGAGAGTCGGCCAGTCTGGTCGGCTCTTTTTTCATTTATCCCCTCTCACACTCTTTATGAGTAACGAAATATGTTTAGCTAAACAAATGGAATTTGCAAACCACAACGATTTAGACCTTATCCTCAAACTGGAGCATCACGGCAAGCCAATCCGAGTTGAGGATTGCACCCGATTTGCCGTTAAGGTCTGGACGCAGAACCCTAACAATTACCTTCTTTTCACTCCCCGCGATGTGATTAAGGACGGACGCGCCGACCGCCTTGTGATTGCTGGCTACCAAATGGCAGCGTTGGAGTCTGGTGTTGTCGTATATGAATACTCTTACAGCCTCAACGACCGACATTTCAAGCCGTTTGAAGGACACCACCACCAAGACCACACAAAGCGGGTGGTGACTGACATATATTGGAAGAATTGCAACCTCAACCAAGTACCAAGCAACCCAGTGAATTTCCAGAGCCTCAACCACCTCCGCAGTCTCATCGAGCAGGAAGTGAGCGACCGCGAGAACGCAATCATCGACATCAAAGATTATTTCAACGAGTCCTTCATTGACGGTCTCCGCGATGAAATCGCCCGCTCTACCCAGAAAGACGAGGAACTTGAAAAACTCATCAAGGAAAACAAGGAGATTGCCGACGGATGTGTTGACGCACTACTCGAAAAGATTGAGGCAGAGGTTAAGCGCAGCAACGAGGTTGACATTGAACTTTTCAACGCTATCAAAAAGGCGGGTGAAACCACCAACGCAGACAAAGAGGAAACCGACAACAAAAT
>JAAVFJ010000002.1 GCA_014800845.1 Bacteroidales bacterium
GCATTGCTGATGCCTGTCAAGACAGATTATTTCACATTCCTGAAACGGCGTTTCGGAAAGATTATAGTCCCCACCGTATTATGGAGTTTGCTCTATATAGCATTAAATATTTACAACAGCGAGTCAGAGATAAATATCCTCCAGAGCATTGCCTCCATACCTTTATCGGCTCAGGGCGAAGGTGTACTATGGTTCATGTACACCTTGGCAGGCCTCTATCTGTTGGCTCCGATTCTTAGCGCTTGGGTGGAAAAGGCCAGTAAAAGAGAGCTACAACTTATTCTTTCGCTGTGGGGAGTAACGTTATGCTACCCGATATTCGACTTTTTTCTGCTGACTAACACATCCACCACAGGCATACTCTACTATTTCGCCGGCTACGGCGGATATTTTCTACTGGGATGCTATTTGAAAAAGTATCCCGATTCTCTATCCTCAGTTGCATTGTGGGGTATAACGATTTGCGGAATCGGATTGCTATTGTGCCTTAAGCATCTCGGAATACGGTTTGATTTCTATCAGCTGTTTTGGTATGAATCAATTTTCATAGCGGCTTTTGCAACTGCCATATGGAAACTTGTAGTATATAATTCATGCAATATGAGCAAATATAAAGATGTAATTGCTTTCGTAGGGGGGGGCAAATCGAAAGTGGTGCTATTATCTAACATATCGTTCGGCGTCTATTTCATTCATATTCTCATTATGCGCCACTGGCTTTGGAATATGGAATGGATTCGGGCAATATCAAATTATCCATTGCAATGCGTAACGATAGCAGTACTGACAATGCTGCTATCAACGGCAGCGTGCATCGTAATAGCGATATTACCGAGATCGGAATGGATAATAGGGTTTCATCTAAAAAGAAACCGCGCCTCTACTACATAGACAATCTCAGAGTGTTGGCATGCTTTCTGGTTCTTCTGACACATTCTACCATGACCGCCACAAATCCGGATAAGGAGGGATTTTGGATGTTTTTACTTTCGTTCATAGGCAGTCCCTCTTCGGAATTGTTCCTGGCTCTGTCAGGCACCGTGCTGTTGCCGGTAAAAACCGGTTTCCGTCCCTTTTATAAAAGGAGATTCATCAAACTCCTGCCGCCATTAGTCATCTGGTCCATATTGGGAGTGTTGCTCTACACTCAAACTCAAGGTCTTCCTTGGAATGAAGCGTGGAACACAATTGTGCGAATTCCATTGCAACCGGCTGTGGGCGTTTACTGGTTTGTCTACGCAATGATAGGTTTGTATTTTCTTGCACCTTTCATCTCACCTTGGCTGCAGAAAGCCACTAAAAGACAGATAGAAGTATATCTTGGCCTTTGGACCATCAATATGGTTATACCCTGGGTGCTTCACTTCTTCCCCAACTTCACGAGTGCTTTCACTCTTAACGGTAATTACTACTGGTCGCTGTGTTACTTCGGCGGCTTTCTGGGATACTGGCTCTTAGGCTACTACCTGAAGAAATATCCTATTAAAATAGGCTTCAACTGGAAATGGCTCACAGTGCTCGCCGGCAGCTGTGCCTATCCTCTGCTAATCTACAAAGTGAAGACGGGTGGAGGCGATGTTGAAATATTACTTGACAATCTTCAGATAGGCAGTGCATTTCTTGTAGCTTTGCTTTACACGGTGATGCAAAACATCAAACTTTCTGAGAAATTGCAGAGGCTTGTGACGGCTGTAGCCAAATATTCATTCTGTATATATCTGACTCACATATACATAGCCAGAGAATTATACTGGGGCATATTTAATGGAAGCACTATCCATATTTTCCCCCGCACATTCCTGATTGCTTTTCTAACATTAATCACCGGTTATGCCCTTACGCGGCTGCTGTCACTGCTGCCAAAGAGTAAATACATCACCGGTGCCTGACATCAATAAATGATTCCCAAGAAAATACATTACTGTTGGTTTGGCAGAAATCCTCTGCCTGAATCAGCGCAGAAGTGCATAGCCTCATGGCGGAAGTATCTGCCTGATTATGAAATCATAGAGTGGAACGAGGATAATTTTGATGTAAACAGCATCCCTTACACCGCGCAGGCCTACGAGGCCAAGAAATACGCCTTTGTGAGTGACTATGCCCGTTTCAAAATCCTGCATGAACAGGGAGGTCTCTATTTTGACACCGATGTAGAGGTAATCCGGCCCATGGATGATATCATAGCCCGTGGCCCCTTCATGGGTTTCGAGATAGACCCATCGAAAAAACTGCCCTATGGAGCCGTTGCTCCGGGCCTCGGATTGGGTGCTACCCCCGCAATGAGCATCTATGCACAAATAATCGAGGCCTATAAGAATTTTCAGTTTATGGATGAAAATGGTAAAATCAATCAAACGACAGTAGTAAGCTACACCACTGACATTCTGAAGACTGAAGGCCTGAGTAGCAAGCCGGGCATCCAGACCTTGGCCGGACTGACCATCTATCCTAAAGAGTATTTTAATCCGCTGGATGACAACACCGGTAGATTGCGGGTGACTGACAACACCCGCTCCATACATTGGTACTCAAAAACATGGCTGGAAGTAAGTCCCTTCAGAGTGTATATCTCAAGACTCTCACACAGAATCTTTGGCGACAGCTTTATCCCCAAAATGCGTAAATTCTTAAAACAGATAAGGATAAAATGATTGCTGCACAATTATATTTTTCCGTCTACCTGGCAGTTGTTATTGTCCTCACAATTGTCTTGAGTCTGCAGTATTCCAAATACCCCAACAGCAGACTTCAGGATCAACAAAAGCTCACCAATATCGGAGGGTACCTTTGGCCGGTGATTTTCACAGTGTTCATAGGCTTGCGACCTATCAGTTATCTGTTTGTGGACATGGTGAATTACAACACCTTTTATTTGGCATTTTCTTATGGCAAACAATTTCATTTCACCTGGGACACCGAGAATTTCATATTCGACAACCTCTTTAACTGGCTCGGCAGTAATTTCTATGAAATCACGATATTCTTCCTGATTATAGCCGCCATTTACTTTATAGGTACCTATGTAGCTCTCCGAAAAATTTTCCCGAAGGATTCCGTCTACGCATTTATAGTATTTTTGGCGGCATTTTCTACATATTCCTACGGCACAAATGGAATTAAAGCCGGCGCCGCCACCGCAATTTTCCTTTGTGCGGCAGCATATTATCGGAAGCCACTTATCTGCATATTGCTGATGTTTCTGTCATTAGGATTCCATCATTCCATGTTAGTTCCTATAGCAGCATTCGTTATTAGCTACTTCTTCAAAAACTTCAAATGGCATTTGGTAATATGGTGTATCACAGTGCTGATAGCATTAGCACATATCACATATTTCCAGGAACTCTTTGCCAGCCTGTCGGGTGACGATACTGTGGCGACCAACTATCTGGCCAATGAAAGCTCTAACTGGGGTGGTAAAACAGGTTTCCGACTGGACTTTGTGCTGTACAGCTCACTGCCAATCGTAATAGGTTATTACGCTATAATAGTACATAAATTCAAGTCAAGGGGCTATTCAATACTTCTCAGTACCTACACCTTGTCCAATGCCGTATGGATGCTCTGTATGTATGCCTCTTTCACAAACCGCATAGCCTACCTGTCGTGGTTTATGTATCCCGTACTGATAATTTATCCCTTCCTTGAGAAAGAATTTATCCCGAGGCAATATAGCATGCTTAACAAAGTTGTCTGGTTGCAATTGCTATTCCTGCTCGCCATGAACTTCATTTATTATGCTTAAGAACTCTACATTCCGCCCGCGAATCTCTGTGATAATGGGCATATATAATTGTGCCTCTACTCTGGCCGAAGCTCTTGACTCGCTATTGGCACAAACATATCAGGAGTTTAAAGTCATAATGTGTGATGATGGCTCCAAGGACTCCACCATAGAAGTAGCCTCATCCTACGTCAGCCGCTATCCTGAAAAATTCATCCTTATTCGCAACGAGCGAAACATGGGGCTCAATTACACTCTGAATCACTGCCTCAAATATGCCGACACAGAGTATATAGCCCGCATGGACGGCGATGATATTTCTCTGCCCCAACGCTTTGAAAAGGAGATAGAGTTTCTTGACTCCCATCCCGAAATAGCCATTGTAAGCACCCCAATGATCTACTTCGATGAGCTGGGAGACTTCCGTGTAGGGGGTGGCGGTGACCGTTACCCCACCAAAAATGATTTCGTCAATGGCACCCCCTTCTGCCATGCCCCCTGCATGGTTAGGCGTGAAGCCTATGAAGCAGTGGATGGATACTCAGTCGATCCCCGCCTCCTGCGAGTAGAAGACTACCATCTGTGGTTTAAAATGTATTCCAACGGCTACCGCGGCTACATACTCCCGCAGCCTATGTACAAAATGCGCGACGACAGGAATGCGACAATCAGACGTAGCTGGAAAAACCGGCGAAATGAATTTCATGTAAGAAGAATAGGCTATGCAATGCTTGGCATCCCATATATAAAAAGGATTTACATGTTCAGGCCCTTGATTATTGCAATGTTGCCAACAGGCATATATAATTATTTTCACAGACGTAAATAGTCCCCATGTCCAAAACAAAGCTATTGCGGATTACAACGGTTCCCGGTTCGCTGAACACTTTCTGTCGCGGACTGCTGCGGGAGCTGCAACAGAAGGAGGGTTATGAGATTGTGGCCGTCAGCTCACCCGATGCGGAACTCACGGAGATTGCCGAGCGCGAAGGTGTGAAAACCGTAGCCGTACCTATGGAGCGGCGTATCTCCCCGCTTAAGGACCTGAAGAGCCTGTGGCGCATGATAAAAGTATTCCGTCGCGAAAAGCCGCAGATGATTCACTCCATGACCCCCAAGGCCGGACTCCTCTCCATGATAGCCGGCTGGGTATGCCGCGTGCCCGTCAGAATCCATACCTTCACCGGACTTGTCTTCCCCACATCCACCGGCCTGACAAAAAAGATACTGATCTTCACCGACTCGCTGACCTGCGCCTGCGCCACCCACATCATCCCCGAAGGCGAAGGGGTGAAAAACGACCTGCAGAACTACCGCATCACCCGCAAACCCCTCAAGGTACTTGGCCACGGCAACGTGCGAGGCATAGACCTGGAGCACTACAACCCCGAATTGCCCAAAGTAAAAGAGCAGGCCGATAGACTCCGCAAACCCGGAATCTTCACCTTCGTCTTCATAGGTCGCCTCGTGGGCGACAAAGGCATCAACGAACTCGTTGAAGCCTTTACGCGCCTGCACAGCGAATATCCTAAGACAAGACTCCTGCTCGTTGGCCCTCAGGAGCAAGAACTTGCCCCCCTGAAAGAGGAGACCCTGAAACATATCGCCTCCCACCCGGGAATAGAGGCCGTAGGGAGTCAAAAGGATGTAAGACCCTGGCTTCTGGCCTCCGACACCTTCGTTTTCCCAAGCTACCGAGAGGGATTCCCCAACGTAGTCATCGAAGCCGGCGCTATGGGTAAGCCCTCCATCGTGACCGACATCAATGGCTCCCGCGAGATAATCATTCACGGGAAGAACGGCGTGATTATTCCTGCGCGAGATGCTGAGGCACTTTACAGCTCCATGAAGCAACTGATGCTCGACAAGGAGCAGAACGCACGAATGGCTTCATGCGCGAGAGAGCTGATAGCCTCCCGCTTTGAGCAGGCATTTGTGCGCGGCTGCCTGAAAGAATTCTATAAAGATATACTTCGAAACAAGAAATAATATAGCCTGTCATAGAGGGCTTATGCACCGCTGACAGTTAATCACAGACTACAATATGAAAAGAGTAATAGTTTTTGGAGCCACCGGCAATTTAGGCGCCTATATCTCCATGCACCTCAAGGAGCAGGGCTACGACGTGATAGCCGTAGGTGGCCGTAAGGATGATCATGGCTTCTTTGCCAAGCATGGTATGGAGTATTACTCCGTAGACATCCGCAACCCGCGTGCGTTTGACGTCCTACCTACAGAGGGTATTGACGCCGTCTGCCACTTTGCCAGCTCACTACCAAGCCGTTACGCATTCGATTCCATAGAGCTCTTTGAGTCCATCACTATAGGCACACTCAATGTATTAAACTGGATGGTCAAGGTCGGCTGCAAGAAAATCATTTTCCCGCAGACCCCCAGCGACATGGCCCGCTATCACAACAACGGCTCCGTGATACCGGAAGATGCCACGCGCCACTTTCCCCTGACGGGCGACCACGCTATCTACACCATTGCAAAAAATGCCGCCGTAGACCTCATGGAGCATTATCGTGCCGAATACGGAATAGCCTTCTTCGCCCTGCGCTTCTTCACCATCTACCAGTATCACCCCAACGCATGGCATTACTGCAACTTCAAACTCCGCATGATGCCCTTCCGCATGCTGATGGACAGAGCCTCCAAAGGCTTGCCCATAGAAATCTGGGGCGACTGCAAGAAGGCAAAAGAAATGGTTTACATCAAAGACTTCGTACGCCTGGTGCGTAACTGCGTCGATTCAGACCTGCCCGGAGGCTGCTATAATGTAGGCAACGGATGGCAAGTATCGCTCGAAGACCAGATAAAAGGCATCGTGGAGGTATTTTCCCCGAAAGATAACAAATCGGAAATAATCTACCGCCCCGAAAAACCGGATCCCTTGGAAAACGCATTTGCCATGGATAAGACCTTCCGGGATCTTCACTGGAAGCCGCAGTATTCCTACATAGACCAGCTGCGCCACTTCAAGCATGAGATGGAGACCGAACCCATGGCCGAGCTCTGGGGAGTACGCGCCGATTACGAGCCCACGAATGAAAATCTCGAAGATGAGGATTTCGCCCCCGCCCGCGGAAAAGTCTAAGCCATAAGAGTATGTATCGCAAATTCTTCAAACGGGCTATAGACATCTCCGCCAGCGCCGGAGTATTATTGGTCTTTAGCCCCGTACTACTGACAGTGGCTGTCCTGCTCCACTTTTTCAACGAGGGAGCAGGCATCTTCTTCCTGCAGGAGCGCCCGGGATACAAGGGCAAACCTTTCAAAATAGTGAAGTTCAAAACAATGAACGAACGCAAAGGCCCCGATGGAAAGCTCCTGCCCGACAAACAACGCATCACAAAATTCGGCGCCTTCGTCCGCAACTCCTCGCTTGACGAATTGCCGCAATTGTGGAACGTGCTCAAAGGAGACATGTCCCTGCTTGGCCCCCGCCCCTTGCTGATGCAATACCTGCCCCTTTATTCCGAAGAGCAGATGCGTCGCCACGACGTGCGCCCCGGCATCTCCGGCTGGGCGCAGTGTCACGGACGCAACAACCTGAGCTGGACAGAAAAGTTCAAACTTGATGTCTGGTACGTAGACCACATCAGCTTTAAAACAGACTGCAACATCGTGTGGACCACACTAAAGAGAGTCATAAAAAAGGAAGACATTGACAACGCCCAGTCCTCCCAATTCACCACAGAACCCTTTAACGGCAAAAACTAAATGATTCAGAGACGCCTCGGAAAATATTTTAAGCAACTTAAGCAACTGAATAATAACGAACAGTGGGGAGTGCTGAAATCTATTTCCACTTACTTTGATTACGCCGGAGCCTTTTTTAGGCATGGTTGCCTGATGGATCAATATGTAAAAGGAAAGTTTTATACATATAAGAATTATTATCGTAAACGAATCATAACCCAGCGGCGACTTGAAAAAATCATCAGGAAAGTCAATTCTGCCGACTCAATTCATTTGTTGGAAAATAAAGCAGACTTCAATAGGCACTTCAGTCAGTGGGTAAATAGAGAATGGGCTTATTCCGATACTTTGAATTTTGATAAACTATGCAATTTATGCAGCGGGGGGGGGATTTCTATTCATAAAGCCTCTTGACGCATATGAGGGTAAAGGGATAGAGCGCATAGAGGCTCCTTCAACTGAAGAAGAAATCCGGTTACTGCTTGAAAGACTTCAAAAAAGCCCCTACATAATTGAGCAAGAGTTGAAACAGCATCCCTGTATGATTTTTGGTAACAAATCGGTTAACACCCTTCGCATCAATACTTTGCTTGACAAGAATGGCGAAGTTCATTTCTTCAAACCTGTATTACGCGCCGGAGTTGGTGACGCGTATGTAGATAACTATAATGCCGGAGGAGTAGAATATGCCATAGACCAGAAAACCGGTATTATAACTATGCCCGGATACAGAAACGGAGAACTGAAACAGATTTATCACCCCGGCACAGATATAAAAATGGTAGGCTATCAAATTCCCTTATGGAGCGAAGTGCTCGACCAGGTATCTAAAGCAGCTCGCCACATTCCTGGTTGCAGGTATGTAGGGTGGGACGTAGCCATCACTCCAACCGGAGTGGAACTGATAGAGGGGAACCATAATCCAGGATATGTTTGTATGGAATATTTCGGTGAAATCGGCTGGTATGACAAACTGAAAAAGTATCTATGATTATGTCAACAAATATATCAATATTGTGTATGGGTGATGCAATGCCGGGGGGGGTATTGCATTATGAAACTTCCTGCGAATTCTGCGATCCTGACCTGTTAACCATATTACGTCAGGCCGATATTCGTGTTGCGACGCTTGAAACCGCAGTGGGTGATGAACCTCATTTTGATAAAGAGAAAATGGCCCGCGACAAAGACGTCATTTATTGCCCCACAAAGAACCTTTACAGACTAAAAGAATTAGGAATTGATGTTGTAAGCCTTGCAAACAATCATGCGTGGGACTTAGGCGAAAATGGCATAATTCAAACTTTTAAAGAGCTTGATAAATTAGGTATAAAATACTGTGGCGCAGGCCTTAATCTCGCGGATGCATCTAAACCTGCAGTAATTAAAGTTAAAGGAAAGTCTGTTGCATTTATAGCATACTGTGATAATCAACCCGGCACATGCGGATATGTGCCCGAAGCGACAGATACGCATCCGGGAATTAATATAATGAAAGAGAACAATATCCGGGAGAGTATAACTAAACTAAAAGATAAATTTGACTACCTCTTCGTTATGATGCATTGGGGTAAAGAATATTACTACTACCCTACACCTCAGGTCAATAGTTTAGCAAAAAAAATGATCAATTGGGGTGCAGACGGCATTATAGGAAGCCATTCTCATCAGATACAACCAACGATTGTGTATCATAGCAAACCCATAATTTTTAGTCTCGGTAATTTTTTCTTTCCCGACAGATTTATTACATCGCCTCGTTCCACCTACTATCCGGAAAAGAAACCTGAGTTGAATAATATGCCCGTGACACATGGGTACCCCATGGTTGACGAACCAACATTTAAGATATGGCGCCCCGTAGCTCGAACCGGTCAGATTATCAACATAACTTTAGGGAATGGAGTCCTAAAAATCAGCAGGATTTTGACTTGCCTTGACAAGCACTCACACATAAGTGTATATAAAGGACACTTACCCGCATTATTTAAACTTTCACACCTGTTAGTCAAAATACCCGGATATAGCCGGCTGTTCTTTGGTATGAGAGGATGCAGATTTATTAAGAAAAAAATCAAAGGCGAATTATAAGGAATTATGCTGAAAATCAACAACCTGCTTTTAAAAGCATTATCAAACCGATTAGGGCGCTCAGCTACGCAACTTGAGCTGAAACCACGCCTTCAAATACTCGGAAGTGATCTACCTGATTTGAGTAAATCAGAAGTTGAATCAATCGTTAAAACTTGGAATCCTGTCTCAAAAAATCATATAGATCTTGATTATTGGCGTTTTTATAAAGCCTTTAATAATGGGCGAGTTAATCCGATGCTTGTTCCGGACAATATTTTCTGGTCGCGAATTATAAGAACTCTTAATCCCGTAAGTATCACTCGTACATATATTAACAAGAGCCTATACCCGATTATATTTAAAGGATTAAATCAACCGAAAGTCTTGATAAATGTAATTAGTGGTATAATATATGACCGGGACATGAATGTTATTTCATTTAATTCCGCTGTACAACTGCTTAGTAGTGTTAAGACGAATAAAATTCTTAAGCCAACTACCGCATCTTCCGGTGGCCGCGGAGTCAGTATGATTTCACATTCCGCCACAACAGAGGAAATTAAAACAATTCTCGCCACTTACGGACAAAATTATATATGTCAGGAAGTGGTCAACCAATCTAAACATACAGCGGTATTTAACAAGTCGTCACTTAATACATTCCGGGTAAATACCTTGAATATCAATGGAAAAGTAACTTGCGAATGTCTGATGATGCGCCATGGTCAAAATGGCAGCGTAGTTGACAATTTTGCAGTGGGCGGCGTAGTTTGCGGCATGAATACAGAAGGCTGTTTCAATGATAACAATTATAATACAAGTCTGAAACTGATTCCTAAACTGCCGGATGGCACATCCTATAGCGCACACATGATTCCGGCAATAGGAAATGTAGTGGCAACCGCTATTGATGCTCATATAAAATTTATGCCTCATATTGGTCACGCAGCGTGGGACTTCGCTATTAATGACCGCGAGCAACCTGTTATGATTGAAGTAAACTTAATGCTTCCGGGCATACTAATGGAACAACTCACGAGCCGCAACTCCATTTTTGGAGATCGGGTAGAAGAAGTTATCCATTATGCTGAGAATCGCAACAAAACGCTATCCTGGACAGAATTTGTAGGAGGATGGTAATAACAACTAAGAAAGAATAAAGTGCTAAAAATGTTTAGATTACAGACACCTGCGTTTATATTTGATGAGGTGGAGTTTGGGCGCGGAGTGGCTGAGTTTCGCGGGGCTTTGGAGCAGCGGTTTGTGCGCGTTGGTATCGGCTATTCTGTCAAGACCAATTCGTTGCCTTATGCCTTGCGGCAGGCTCGTAAGGAGGGTTGTATGGCCGAAGTTGTCAGCCATGACGAGTATGAGCTGGCGCGGCTCTGCGGGTTTACCCCCGCCGAGATTGTCTATAACGGCCCGATGAAGTCTAAAGAGACATTCATTGAAGCCGTCAGCGGCGGAGCCATTGTCAACATCGAAACCAAGCGCGAACTGGAGTGGCTGCAGGAGCTCCCCGCCCCGCAGGGCGCAGGCTGCTACAATATCGGACTGCGCCTGAATATCAATATCTCCCGCATCTCCGCTGAGGATGCCGACGGCGAGGATGACAACAGCCGCTTCGGCTTCTCCGATGAAAGCGAGGAGTTTGCCGAGGCGATCCGCCAGATCGAATCCATCGAGGGCGTGCGTCTCGCCGGGCTGCACATTCACCGCACGGCCCATTCCCGCTCCCCCCGCTTCTACGAGCACTCGGTGGCTTACGCGGCCTCGGTCATCAGAAAATACGACCTCCGCTTAGACTATCTCGATGTCGGAGGGGGATACTTCGGCATCTTCCCTGGCAAGCCTACATTCGCCCACTACGCACAAGCATTCCACACCCCGCTGCATGCAGCCGGACTTACCGACCTGCGTATAATAGTGGAGCCCGGCAATGCCCTTACGGCCAGCGCCTTCAAATTCATCACCGAGGTAATCGATGTAAAACGGATTGACTCCCGCACACGCTTCCTGACCACCGACGGCTCCCGCAACGACGTGGACCCCTTCTTCCATAAGAGCGATTACCTGAAAGAGATACTGTATCAGACTCCGGACCGCCCCGCAGAAAACCTCCAGATAGTGGGAGGCTGCAGCTGTCTTGAGTATGACCGCCTGTTCACCCTGACCGATGCGCCGCGCCTTGAGAGGGGGGACCGGATACTCTACAACAACGTGGGGGCCTACACCATGACCCTCTCGCCGCAATTCATACGCCTGTGGCCGCGTGTCTACGCACTTTCCGCTGACGGCACCCTGAAAGAGGTGCGTCGCCCGGCCCGGGCCCACGACATAATTTCCTTTGATAAGTAAGTGTCGAAAATTTATGGACATATAACACTTACTTATGAATTGGATATCGTTTAATTTTTGATACTTAAATAAAGACTTACAAGCACCAGCTATAAAAGCTATATGAACAACCTGTTATTTTGCAGCGTTGGGCGCAGAGGGCGTCTGCTGCGCAACGTAAAAGAGACTATCGGCAAGACGGGGCTTCTTGTCGGCACCGACCTGCAGAGCACCGCACCCGCCCTGCATTACTGCGACCGCCGCTATGTGGTGCCCCGCATCACTGACCCCGCCTACATCGACACAATCCTGGACATCTGCCGCGAAAACGACATCAAAGCCGTCACCACCCTCATCGACCCCGAGATAGAAATCCTGGCAGCCAACAGCGAACGCTTCCTGCAGGCCGGTGTCATCCCCCTGTGTCCCGCCCCACAGAGCGCCATCTACTGCTTCGACAAATATGAACTCTTCAAGTACCTGAGCGCCAACGGCATCCGCACCCCGCTCACCTTCCATGACTGGGATGAATTCAAGGCAGCCCTGGCCCAGGGACGCATCTCCTTCCCCATCTTCATGAAACCCGTCTGCGGCAGCGGCAGCGTGGGCGCCCACAAGGTACACACCCTCGAGCAGGCCGAAGCCGACTGGTTCTCAGGCGAACATGACTACATAATCCAGGAACTCATGACCGGCGGCGACTGCGATGCCGACGTCTACGTCGACACCATCTCCCACAAAGCCGTGGCAGCCTTCTCCAAACGCAAAATCGAGACACGCATCGGAGGAGCCAGCAAGACCATCTCCTTCAAGGACCCCAAGCTCTTCAGCTTCATCGAGCAGATCTGCTCCCTGTTTGAATTCAACGGCCCGCTCGACATGGACTTCTTCATCAAAGACGGCGAATACTACCTGTCGGAAATCAACCCCCGCTTCGGAGGCGCCTACCTGCATGCCTACGGCGCAGGAGTAGACTTCATCCGCCTCATAGTCAACAACATCAACGGCATAGAAAACCCCGTGAACATGGGCGACTACGACAGCGACCTGCTCATGCTCATGTACGACGACGTAGTAATCTGTCGCGCCGACGAACTCGTAGACACCAACTTCACAACCATCTGAGTACAATGAAACAAGAGAGGATATTGCTGTGTCTGGCTCACATGAGCGGACGCGAAATGGACTTCATCCGCGAAGCCTTCGACCAAAACTGGGTAGTGCCCCTGGGCCCCAACGTAGACGGATTCGAGAAAGACCTCGAAGCCTTCGTCAACCGCCGCCAGCCCTGGCCTGCCGGCAGCGGGCAGCCCGCCCCGCTTCACAAACACGTAGTGGCCCTGTCAGCAGGCACAGCCGCCGTGCACCTGGCCCTGATAGGCTGCGGCGTAGGCCCCGGCGACGAAGTGCTCGTGCAGAGCTTCACCTTCTGCGCCTCCTCCCACCCCGTGACCTACCTGGGCGCCACCCCCGTCTTCATCGACTCCGAGCCCGACACCTGGAACATGGACCCCGAGCTGCTGCGCCACGCCATAGAAGACCGCATAGCCCGCACCGGGCGCAAACCCAAAGCCATCATCCCCGTAGCCCTCTACGGCATGCCCTACCGCGCCGACCGCATCATGGAGATAGCCGACCACTACGGCATCCCCGTCATAGAAGATGGTGCCGAAGGCTTCGGCTCCAACTTCCGCGGACAAGCCCTCGGCACCTTCGGCCGCTACGGCGTGCTCTCCTTCAACGGCAACAAAATGATCACCACCTCCGGCGGAGGCGCCCTCATCTGCCCCGACGAAAAAGAGGCCCGCCGCATCCTCTGGTACGCCACCCAGGCACGCGAAAGCTACCCCTACTACCAGCACGAAGCCATAGGCTACAACTACCGCATGTCAAACATCTGCGCAGGCATAGGTCGCGGCCAGATGACCATAGCCGACGAGCACATAGCCCACCACCGCCACGTGCAGAAACTCTACGAAGAACAGCTCGCCGGCATCCCCTCCCTGACTGTGCACACCAACCCGGGTCCCGAATACGACTCCAACTTCTGGCTCTGCACAGCCATCCTCAGCCCCGAGCTCAAAGTCAAAGGTCAGGAGCAGGCCTACGCTCATACAGTCAGCGGCGCCGTAGGCGGAGCAGCCGGAGTGACCAGGGCAGCCACCTCGGCCGAGACCGACTGCCAGCCCAACGCCAACGTAGAGGCCCTGCGCCTGGCCCTGGACCGCGCCGGCATAGAATCGCGCCCCCTGTGGAAACCCATGCACCGCCAGCCAGTCTACCGAGAGAACCCCGCCTACGTCAACGGCGTAAGCGAGCGCCTCTTCGCCACCGGCATCTGCCTGCCCGCCGGCCCCTGGGTAACCGACGACCACGTCCGCTACATCACCGACCAAATCAAAGCCAACCTCCTCTAACCCCCGGCCCGCCCAAAACCGCCAACCCCCAACCCCCTCCCCCCAATACCAGCAGCCGCCGAGCCCCCCTCGGCGGCTACTTTTTTATCCAGTCGGCTGTAATGTTTGGCGGGTTTATTCGTATATATTTATGTACGACACGATGAGACAGGACTTTCTGACATATTCGTTTTTGACTCTGCGCGAGAAGCTGCATCGCCGGGCGCTAAGTATCCTCCAGGATGAGGCTGACGCGCAGGATGCTTTGCAGGACACATTCTCAAAGCTGTGGAGCAGAGGGCGCCTCTCGTCAGACTCCGAGGCGCGGAACATGCTCTTCCGCGTGCTGAGGAATATCTGCATTGACCGACTGCGCACACAGCATACCGACCCGCTGCCGGAGTCTGTGTCAGAGAATCTCACCACTCCGCCTACTTCGGGGGAAGATATGGTTCGCCTGGAAAAGCTGCTCACTGCCGGTCTCTCAGACACTCAACGGAACATCTACACTATGGTGACCCACGAGGGGCTTGAGTATGAGGCAATTGCCGCCAGATTGAATCTGTCAGTAGAGGCCTGTCGCACAAGCATGTGTCGTGCAAGAAAAAGAATACGTGACAACTACAATAAGCTAAACCGATGAAAGAACAAGATACCACCCTGACACTCAAGGAAATAGAGCTCTTGTGCTCGCAGTATCTCAACTGTCGGCTCTCGGTGCTCGAAGAGGCTGAGCTGGAATATGTGCTCGGCACGGTGGCTTACACCTCCCCTATCATTGACGACACCCGTCTGCTCATGGGGCTCGCCACTGCGTCGGCCTCCAAACAGCCGGCAGCACGCCTGCAACCTGCTGAGAGCAAGCCCAAGCGTAGCTGGAAAATGCGTTATTTGCTGGAAGGTGCAGCCGCCCTGACGCTTCTGCTCGGCGTTGGGTTCTCGCTCACCACTCCACATAACTCGGAGGAGGAGGTCTACATAGCTTATTCCGACGGCAAAAAGTTAGACGCCACCCAGTCGCGCCTCCAAGCGGAGGAGGACATGAAACGCGCCGAGGAGATGATGGCCTACGTCAGTAATCTCGAAGCCCGCGAGCAGCAGAAAATAACTAAACTCATCAACCTAACTCAATCACAACAATGAAACGCTTCCTTCTCACTCTATTTATCTCCATATCAGCTGTTTTAGCCTTTGCCAAGCCCCCTCACCTTGCCTCCGAGGAGCTCTTCAAGGGGCAATACGAACAGACCAAAGGGGTAAAAACCTCTATAGCCAAAACCCGCGGGCAATATCACCGCGGACTGACCGTGACCGGCAATGCCGCGGTTGTCAAAAAGATGGTTGAGGCCATCAATAAAGATGCCCGGAGAGCGGACTATTATTCCGATAACAGCGACGAAAAGGAGCACTACACCGTGATGCGTATCAACAACAATGGCCGAACTATCCAGGTTGGTTTGCAGCGCGATGCCTCCGGCAAAAACGGCTACCTGTTTATCGTAGGGCCCGAAGAGGCTTTTAAATAACCCCCGCCTTATAACTACCTTCGGGGAAATCATCAGACACCTTTAACCTGCTAAATATGAACATTTTACGCATGCTGCTCTTAGGAGTGGCCGCACTCCCTGTGTGCCTACGCGCAAGCGAGATTACAGACTCTCTCCCCTCCGACAGCACTCTGACCCTCGGCGAAGTGGTGGTGACAGCCAAGCGCTCACCCCTGCGCCTGACGGCCGACCGCATCACATACATCGCCAAGAATGACCCGTTCGCTTCCGGCCTTAACGGCATTGAAGTGCTTGACCGCATTCCCCGCATCACCGTAACCGGCGACGACGTAAACGTTGTCGGCAAACAATCGGTGAAATATATCGTAGACGGACAGCTGATGGAGACGCCCGACGAAGCCATAGCCTCCTTTCTCAAAAATCTGCAAGCCTCAGGCATTGAGAAGATAGAGCTGCTCACTTCGCCCCCGGCAAAATATTCCGGCAATCCCGACGTGGCCTACATCAGCATCACCACTCGCAACGAGACCCTGGGCACCCGCGGAAATGTGTGGGGCAAAGGGACTCTCTCCGATCAATTCAAATATCAGGCCGGGGGCAATATCTCCCACTCCACGCGCAAGATAGAGCTGTCGGCTGATGCAAGCTACATGAGCCTCCCCGGCATAAATGATTACGACCGAAACTACATCTTTGCCGACCATGTCCGCACGTCGCGCCGCCGGAATGGCGGCCCATTCCGCATGCCGGCCGCCAACGCCATGTTCCGCTATAAATTCACGCCCAAACTCAGCGCGGGAGCCATTATTAATTTCAGCAGCATCTACTCCGCCGGTAAGATGACAGACGCAACAGAAGATGCCGACCGCAGCTATCTCTCCACCGTCAGCGTTCATCCGCATTACAATAACGCTCTGACACTCACAGCCTTCAGCGACTACGCTATTGATTCCAAAGGGAAAACGCTGAGCCTCACCTACAACTATTTCACCCGCCACGCCTCTGAATTTGCCGACGTGCTCACAGAGCAACCCGACGCCTCCCCTCAGTCGCTCACCAAAGATGCGGCCAACCGCCATCAGATTCACTCCGTGAAGTTTGACGCCACGCTGCCCTTCAGCCTTTTCCGGCTGGATGCCGGAGCCTCCTATACAGCTATCGGCAACAATACCGACCTGATTATCAACAACAAAGTGGGCTCCGACTGGGTGTATGACTCCACGCAGAGCAACGCTTTCAGCTACTCCGAAAAGACAGCGGTCATCTACGCCGGAGCAGAGCGAAATTTCCTCAGCAATCTCTTCGGCAAAATCAGCCTGCGCTACGAACACACCGACGTCTCCGGCCTGCAGCTGGTGGGAAACCGGCGCAACCGTCAAAGCTACGGACGTCTGCTCCCCTCCGCCACTCTGAGCTACAGCTCCCCGTTTGGCCGCTTTACGGCGCAGTATTCCGCGGGCATAAACCGACCTATATTCGGCGACCTCAACCCGTTCCGTTACTACACCACCGTCTACGACTACTTCACCGGCAACCCCGACCTGGCCTCCTCCACCCTGCATAATGCCGAAATAAACTACAGCTACCGTGGCATTTACGCAGTGCTCTACAACAGCTTCAACAAAAACACCGTGGGCTACGTTACCCGCTTTGACACCGACGGCATACAGTCCACTACCCCTGAGAACTGCCTTGACACCGAGAAAGCCGGCCTCTATGCCTCATATTTCCGCACACTCCTCCCGTGGTGGAACCTGCAAGTAGGCGGCGAAGTCTTCT
Organism: Bacteroidales bacterium; assembly: GCA_014800845.1. GTDB lineage: Bacteria > Bacteroidota > Bacteroidia > Bacteroidales > Muribaculaceae > Lepagella. The sequence goes on from JAAVFJ010000002.1 coordinate 17,523, forward strand.
ACACCCATGTGAAATCTAATTCCCCGGACTTCATGAACACCTCCGAGGATGGCTGGAGCGGCAAGTTAGAGGTCAACACCACATGGATGCTCAACCGCCCGAAGACACTGGTGCTCAACCTGAGATGCAGTCACTACTTCCCGCGCCAAGAGGGGATGGCGCGCTACGACTCTTACACACTGCTGAGCGGCGAACTGCGCTACGCCCTGCTCGACGGGCGCCTCAACCTGACCCTCTCAGTCAGCGATCCATTCGGCTGGAATGTGAGCAAATCCACCACTCGTTTTGCCAACTACACCCTCGTGACTCGCTCCGACATCCACTCTCACTCCGTAGGCCTGCGGGCCGCCTGGAGCTTCGGACGCAGCAAGGTGATCAACGTCTACCGCAGCACAAAAGAAAGCGAGTCCTACCGGTCCAACTGACCGGTAGCACCCGCCTAAAACATTGAGGCCAAGCGCGCAGATCCACCCGGGTCAGGCCACATCGAAGCCCGCACCCCTCACGGCGGCTATCAGCTCTTCCGAGCTGTGGTCGCCTTCTACTGTGGCCTTACCGCTCGACAGATTTACATCTACTTGCGTAACGCCGGCCACACCTGAAATGCTTTTAGCCACTGCGGCCTGACAATGAGGACAATTCATGCCCTTGATAACATATTCCTTAGTCATGTCTGAAGTTATATTAGAGTGTGAAGTGTATCTTCTGATAAATGACCAAAGTAGCAACAGCACCAGCACCCCCGAACAGATGCTCGGGAAGAGATTGAAGTGGAAACAGTGGGCTGCCACTCCCTGCTGCATGCTGAGCATGAACCATGATGAGGGGAGCAGATAGTCTATGACAAGACCAAGACCTATCGCTCCCACAATAATAGAGGCAAGATAGATGATGGCCGCCTTGCGCCCCATCTCGCGCGCAATCAGTGTGAACGATGCAAAATTAGCCGCCGGACCGGCCATGAGAAGCACCAATGCGGTGCCGGGGGAAAGCCCTTTCAGCATGAGCGACAACGCTATAGGTATGGAGCCGGTGGCGCACACATACATCGGGATAGCCACCACGATCACCGCTATCATGGAGAGCAGCGGATTCTTGCCCATCACCGCAAAGAAATCAGCCGGCACATAAACCGTAATCAACGCTGCAATAATAAGCCCGGCCACAAGCCATCCCCCTATGCTCCCCACCAGGTCTACAAATCCATAGCGCAAAGAAGCCGAAATCTTCCCTGCAAGCGAAAGCCGCTCCTCCCCCTCTGTCTCACAAACCGTTACGCATTTCTCGGCATCAGCTTTTTCAGACCTTCCCACTGCCACGCCGCCGAAGAAAGCGGTAACCAAAGCAGCAACCGGCCTGACTACGGCAAACGCCGGGCCCAGCAGCGACCATGTGGCGGCTATGCTGTCTACACCCGTCTGAGGGGTAGATACAAGGAATGAGGTGGAAGCCGCACGCGACGCTCCGTTGCGGCGCATAGCAATAGCCGTAGGGAGCACACCGCAGGAGCACAACGGCAGAGGCACACCTATCATGGCAGCCTTCAGCACCGGTTTCCAGCCTGTGCCGGAAAGATGCCGGGCAAAGGTGCGCTGCGGTATGAAGGCATGAAACAGGCCGGCTATCAGGAATCCCAACAAGATGTAAGGTGACATCTCATTGAGTATGAACAATAACGAATCGAATAATTCCATAAATAAATGTCTTGCTTTACAACTGCAAATGTACAACAAAAATTCCGCAACTCGGTGTCAAAGCTCTAAACCATTTGGAAAATTAGGCTAAGTTAACTAACTTTGCATTAAATAGTGACAGCACCAACACTGAAAACTAACAAGAGAATGAACGATGTAGAACTCATGATGGACAACTGCGGATTGAAGCCCACCTCCAACCGCATCCTTGTCCTGCGCACCCTGCTCAACAGCCCGTGCCCTCAAAGCCTCGGTGACCTGGAGAAAAGCCTCGGCACTCTCGACAAGTCGAGCATACTGCGCGTTCTCACAATCCTGCTTGAGCATCACCTCATTCACAGCCTGGAAGATGGCCGCGGAGTCATAAAATATGAAATCTGCCACGCCCACCACGAAGACCGCGACATGGACATGCACGTACACTTCTACTGCGAACAATGCCGCTCGGTCAAGTGTTTCGAAGACATACCGGTGCCACCGATCACGCTGCCCGACAACTACGCCGTGCAATCCGTGAACTACATGGTCAAAGGCATCTGCCCCGACTGCGCCAAAAAAGCATAACCCAAGACCCCGAAAGCCGATGGACATAATCCAAGCCATAAAAGAGCGACGCTCCGTGCGCTCCTACCTCCCTACACCCCTCTCAGCCGAACAGCGCCGGGAGCTCACCGAATTTGCCGACACAGTTCCTAACCCCATCGGCGGAAAATTCACCATCCGTCTCAAGCAATTCGACCTGCAGGGCGACTTCAAACCCTCTACCTACGGCATAATCCAGGGCGCACAGGACTACTTCCTCATGGCCATAGCCGACGATGAAACCTCCAAGCTTGCCGCCGGCTTCTGCTTCGAGCAGATAGTGCTCCGCGCCTGCGAACTCGGCTTGGGTACATGCTGGATAGGGGGAACATTCAAGGGCACCACATTCTCAGGCGGTGAGCCTTGGCCCGAAGCAGAGACCCTGAAGATAGTCTGCCCCGTAGGCCTCCCCTCCAAACCGCGACTCATAGAGCGACTCTCACGCTTCACCATGCGCAGCGACCATCGCAAACCCTGGGACTCCCTCTTCTTCGAAGGTGACTTCAGCCACCCACTGCCCCGGACCACCCCGTTCCGCGAATCACTGGAAATGCTCCGTCTCTCCCCCTCATCCACCAACTCCCAACCCTGGCGGATACTCGTAGAGGGAAGCGACGTGCACCTCTACTGCCAACCCCAAAACGCCCTCTCCCCCTTAGACTGCGGCATAGCTCTGGCCCACCTCTACCTGACCGAAACCCACCTCGGCCACCAGGGCCAAATCCTAAAAACCGCCACCCCTCTCCCCCACCCCACCTACAAATATCTCCTGACCTACCGCCGCAAATAACCCCACTCACGACACAAGAAGAATTTGAGAGAAACACAAAGATAACCCTATCCTCTCAAAAGTTGAGGGACTAAGAGAGTGTTTGGATTTAAATGATTTTAGCACAAAGAGAGATTTTGGGATGATTTTTCAAAGTTGAAGAGGGAGCGATGCGGGCATCGCGACCGATGAAATCTTTGGAAAAGCACCCAAAAGATCCTTTGTGATGAAATCAAAAATTAATAAACCATTCTCAAATCTTTAATTTGGTTTAAATTCAAACACTCTCTTAAGGAAAGCGACATCATGCGCGTTATCAACGCATCCTATATAGCTCAACGTTTCTTTGGCAAATCAAAAAGCTGGTTTTCTCAGAAACTCAACAATCATGTAAAGAACGGAACCCCCATTGAGCTTACATCCGCTGAGATTGAGACATTAAGAAACGCACTATACACCATCTCCATAGAGTTGCAAGAAGCAGCCGACAACCTGCAATAAGAGTAAAATCTTCATCTGTCAAACGTTTGCATAAGTCGGCCCCCGGCCCGATTGACTCCCAAAGTTAATCGTCCTTTTTTATTCCTATTTAAACTAAACGAATCACCTTACCAGCATAAGTATATCTTGACACAGTAATTATCGGAAATCTGGTCATCAAGTTTCCGGCTGTTCAGCGGGTGCAAAGAGAGCGTGAAATTTATTCCTGCGGATAAGTGAATTTTTTGAAATAATTGCTCAAAAGCTTTGAAATTCAACAATGTTGATTAACTTTGAAGTCTCAATAAGACAACAAGATTATTAACCCTGTTCCCCTAAAAAATGATAAACGAAGAAGAAGAATTAGTAAAAGAGATAATGGAACGTACGCAATCCGAAGAGGATAAGCAATTAGCCAATGATATCATTGCTCGTATAAAAACAGAGAGATTGGCCCGGATAAATTAGTGGTTGACTTCAAAAAAGAGGACATTTCAAAAGTGCTGAAAGTGTCCTACATAGCAGAGCGATTCTTCGGACGTTCACGGTCCTGGCTGTGTCATAAGCTCAACAATGACATAGTGAACGGCAAACGAGCGGGATTCACCACAGAGGAGCGCAAGAAGCTAAAAGAAGCCCTCGATACCATAGCATACGAAATTCAAAATTTGTCGGATAATTTGTAGTTAATTTCTCATCGTTCATCTACATCATCCGACACCCCGGTCCGACTACCCCACAAAGCCAGTCGGGCTATTTCTATTGCCCCCCGTATAAAACAATTATCAAGAATAATCAGAGCAAAGTCGGCCGTCCGACGTTGTAAGAAAGACGCAAGCAGAGGGATATCAAAGGCATGCAAAAATGAATTTCAGAAAACCTGCAAGAAGCAGCAGATAAAATCGCGATCCGAAGTAGAAAGAGTTTTTAAAGAGCCCCATACCCGACACCGATTACTACTTCCCCAAAGAGCCAACCCGGCTATTATCCCTTACGATGTGTATCACACGTTGATCAAAAGTGTATCACAAAAAGCATACAACATACATGTATCTGCATGTTTTTAGGTTTTCCCCAACTAATTTGTGATACAAACAAAACGGCTAAAATGCAAAACAAACCTTACCTAACTTTTCATCCTATTACTCCGCCGATGCCATCAGAATCAGCCTTATCCTACCAGCAAGCTCTCTCACTTGTCATCTGCGAATATAACGATTTGATCAAATAGATTAATATAATCTTGTAGCAAAATTGTTCCTTTACTAAAATTTTGATAGTTCATCAATTAGTGCGGGTCTACGTGGGATCCGAGACTTCTGTTCTGCGATAATAAGCTCTGCTTCTTTCTTTCCTCCATACTTGATGAGATTTCTGAGGAGATCTACACCATCGCGGTAGGATTTGCGATCGGAAGCTTTTTGAAAGAAACTTCTGACAGCAGATGCATAAAGTTTGATTATTTCATCTTTGAAGAGCTTCTTTACTTCTTTCGGAGAATCGTCAATATTATATATTGATGGATTATTTCGCAAGTAGTCCATATACTCATGCCACATCTTTTCTTCAATGTATATATGTAGCAAACGACAAGTGTCTCGTTTATTCTTTGCCTCGCTTATTAATATTTCGACATATTTTGACCACTCATTCTGAGGAATTATAGACTTAATCACGGAATACATTGATTCCATTGAATACTCCTTTTCTCCCCATCTACCTCCTTTGAAAAAGAAATGACGGGCTAATTTGAGTTCATTGTCTTTATCTCCTATTTCACGATAGACCCTATATTGCCATTTATACCAATCACTCACAAGTCCGGCATACTCAGCGTCCTGGTTCACACCATCTTGGGTAAGTCGGATCACCTCGTTATAGTCCGCTTTATCCCATGCAATTTGGATGAGTCTCTTGCGAAAGTCTGAATTGGATACGTTGTCATACATAAACTTGATTTGATCTTCTTCGTTGCCACATCGTGACATCATATCAAGTTTATACTTTTGTGCGGTATTTACTGTATATCTTGAACTCCAATCGTCGCCATTTGGCTTGATGGAATCCAGTGACTTGATTACCCTACTTTGTTTCTCAGACGTATCCGCAAGATCAATAGCCATTTCCATCCAATCCCACCACCAATCCCAGCCTTTTAGATCTCGGTTATTGAATCTGGATAGCGCGAGTTCAAAAATTTCGTCCTTGATATCTTTGGGAACTGACTCATCAGTGCATATTTCATGCCATTTTTCAAAGCAGTCGCTAACTATTGCTCCTAACTCACCGGCGCTATCATCACCGCTGTTAAGGATATCTTCCGAAACAGAAGCGATACCTGTGAGCACTGCCACCGCAACCTCCCATTGACCTTTTTCCACAGCTTCATCCGCTTCATCAAGAATACGGCTTACAGAACGATTGAAAGCGAAAGTGTCACGATACACGATATAGCCACTTCTTCCACAATAATCTTCAATCAAATCTTCGACGCGTGAGGCGTAGGTGTTAGGATCTGGTTTATATAGTGTCCCGGCCCCGAGCGCAAGAAACCTTTCCTGCAAATGCCCATTATTAGCACATTCCTTGCGGATAAAATCCGCAAGCTGAGTCTTGTCAAGTTTAGACAAGAGTAAATCTACATAATCTATCTTCTTTTTAGCCATTGGTGTAAGCATTAAGAATTAGCGCGCTGGATCTTCCATTCTTTTGCGGCCTCTGTCAGACGATATTTCTGTTTTGGGTGATTGGGCTGATCGGCATACAGGTGGAAAACCCAGACTCGGATGCCCCCCAGAGCCAAGGTCGGTTTGACCCCTGAAAATATTTTATTTTTGACCCCTAAAGAGATTGGCCGACGGGGTCAGTTTTATATTGGTTTATCTG
>JAAVFJ010000003.1 GCA_014800845.1 Bacteroidales bacterium
TTTGCTGCGAGGTTAATTGATGATATTTCATTGCAACACAAAATTAGTTAATCTCAGGGAGACTTCGGTCTCTTTTTTTGTATTGCAAGTTGAAAGTTTCCTTTTGCACGACTTAATATCGGATTGGGGAGGGGCTGGGGCTTGTGAAGCCCCGTCCCCAATCCGCCATTAAGTCTCAAGCGTCAAAAATATTGGGGGCTATTCAGCGCGAAGATTTTTGCACTTCGAAATTGAATCTACGCCCGAAGGAAGCCGACGGCAAGCGCTTCGGCGACTGGGAGATGGACCTTGTCATCGGCAAGGGGCAGAAAAGCGCCGTGCTGACTCTAGTGGAGAGGTCAACCAACATGTTTTTGCAGAAAAAGCTCTCGTCCAAGCAGCCCTCCCACGTGGCCAGGGCCGCATGGCTTCTGCTGCTCCCCTACAAAGACCATGTCCTGACAATCACCACCGACAACGGGCTCGAGTTCAGGGAGCACGCATGGCTTGCCAAGAAAATCGGAGCCACCGTCTATTGCGCCGACCTCTATTGCCCCGGACAAAAGGGAGCGGTGGAGAATGCAAACAAGCTTTTCCGCCAATATTTCCCGAAAGGCACCGACTTCCGACATGTAGAACAAAAGGAAATGGATGCCATCCAAAGGAAAATAAACAGTAGGCCAAGAGAAAAACTGAACTTCGATTCTCCAAAAAACGTGTTCTTCAAGAATATTCTCTAACTTTGCACTTGCTTGTTGACTCTACAATTAACGGAACTTCCTTGTAGTCGCACAAAGGTTTGGTCGCCTGTCAGCACTACCTGGAAGTTTTTGGCTTTTTATAATGACGGAAACTCATGCAATATACAATGGTCTTTTCTCAGCGGATGAATTTCTCGTAGATTGGAGAGATCTTGAATTTTCCCATCCCGAAAGGAAAATCCGCCTTGCCACATCTTTCAGTGGTATAGGTGCTATTGAGCATGCGTTCCAACGCTTAGGGCTTAATTGTGAAATTGTTTTTGCGGGTGACGTAGATGATAAATGTAAAAAATCATATTTTGCCAATTATCATATTACAGAAGAATAATGGCACTAAAATTATGAGCACACCATCATTAGAGCCTAATCCTCTTTTTTCCACAACCTCTGTCTTCATAGGTAGTGGCTTCGATTTAAGGTTGGGTCTTCAATCGAAATATACTGATTTTTTAGACCTATAATTATGGAGTTGCGGCATCGCCGCCGCGCTTCCGTAAAATGAGCCTAATGTCTCATCCGGAAGGCTTCAATAGCTAACTCATTTTGAACGACTTCGATCAAAATAACTAAATATGAACAAACGCAATATGGGAATTATACTTATAGTTGCAGGTGCAATACTTCTTGTGTGCGGGATTGTTATGGTTTCTACTAATCAACACAATACTGTCGAACCTGCAAATACTCAACCGCAGTTGGTAGTTGTGGAGAAGCATATACACGACACACTAACTTCGCCAACCACTGTTGAGAATGGTGTATCTCGACCCAGCGAATCAGAGAATCCAACCGTCGACAAATCCAAAGAAAAAGGCGATGCTTTTGAAGATTTCGTTGTAAATCTTCTCGCCGACTGGAGATTGAAACTTCTCGACCGCACTCAGGACGCTGTCTCGACTGCGGGCGTCGTAGCTGAGTCATGCAAAAATCCTGATTTACACGTTCAGCAGAAACGAGGTAAGAGTGAGATTGACTATTATCTTGAGTGTAAGTATCGCTCGCAGTGGAAAGACGGAGCTGTAATCTTTGAGGATTGGCAGCTTGACCGCTATCGTCAGTTCCAAAGAAGTAATCGTCGTAAGGTTATCTTTGCTCTCGGCGTAGGTGGTACACCGTCCGCTCCTGCTTCGTTCATGCTCGTTCCTCTTGATTCCGTCAAAGGTAACTCCATTAAGCAAATCAAAACTGAGTTTGCTGTCGAGCCTTCATCTTCTGCTCTCGTCGAATACATAAACAATTACTTCTCTAAAGTATTCTCTAAAGCTAAACATAAATCATAATGACCGACTTCGACGATTTAGATACATACAGCGGAGACGCCGAACATGATATGTGGGTGGACTTCGATAATTACGAAAACACCGGCGGCCCTGATGCTTTCAACGAATCAGATATTAACAACTTTATTGACAACCTTAACGACTGGGACTAATGAAACACTATCTCGCAAGACTATAGAATAAGGTTGCCGAAGCTGGAGGCGTTGCTTCATATTTGAGCACAGGCCGGTAATACCGGGCATTGTGCCCGTCGCAGAACTATTTTGTTGGTGGGGGCTGCATAGGTGGAGGTTTTTGGGAAGGGGGGGGGAGGGTTGAGGAATGGAAATGCCACCGAGGGGGCTCGGTGGCATTTGTTATGGGTTGGAGGGGTGGCCCTCTTGGGGTTGTGGGTCAGACGGTACGGGCTTTGTATAGGCGGTAGGTGATAAGGAGCCAGATGAGGAGGTAGATGGCGCTTGTTATCACGTAGGGCTTTACGGTCTCGCAGAGCAGGGCGAGCAGGGCGTTGAGGAGCAGGCCGATTATGCCGAAGCTAATGCAGGAGACTTTGAGCATGGTGGCTTGGCGGTCGCCTGTGCAGCATACGGCGACTCCAAACATCACTGCGGCCATTACGCCTGTGCAGATGCCTATGAGAATCTGCATGTTCTCAGCATCGATCAGGGAGGTTACGCTCCAGCCGAGCAGGCCGGATACGAGCACTACGCATATTACGGGAATCAGTTTAAACTGAAGTATTACCGGAGTTTGATTGGTTTCCATAGTGCCCTTATTTCACCTCGGGTTTTGGTGACAGGAGTATGATTTTGTTTATTTCGGGAACATTGCATGCCATCTGCCATCCGGACATGCCGGGATGCCACACTAAGGTGTTGTCGGTGATGCTGCCGTTGGCTATGAGTTTAGTCATTTCGGCAGTGTTCAGCGGGCCGGCCTGACGGTTGTCGACCACGGTGTACCATTGAGTGTTGGTCAATGGAGCGCTGGCACACCCGCTCTGGCCTGTTGTGCCGGCGTTTACGCCTGCCACCTGCATGTTATTCATGGTGTAGTTCATGGTGTTAACCATTTGCTGCGCCAGTGACATTCCCATGCCGAATTCTATCAGACGGTCTATGGAGCTGAAATCTGTACTCATTTCTGTGGGGTGTTAGAGTTAATAAACCTATTAGGGCATGGGGGGCGGAGGCACGGGGCAACCGGCAGGCATGGGGGGAGCGAAGATGCATGCGAGTTCGGGCACCTGTCCGGCGGGGAGCCACTGCGACATGCCCGGAGCCCATACGAATGTGTTGGCGTTCATCTGTCCCTGAGCTACCATCTGAGTGAGCGTGCTCACGGGGTAGGGGCCGTACTGCTGACCATTGATGGCTATGTGGTACTGGGTGTTGGTGGGTGCGCCGGGCATGGGCGGGGGTGTCTGCGCGTTGTTCTGCGCGGCCTGCTGTTGCCACTGATTGTTCATCTGCTGGCCCATGTTGTTAACCATGCCGGCCATCTGGTTGCCGAGCGCGCCGCCTACGGCCATGCCTGTCATGAACTGTGCAGGGTTGATGCCGCTGGAGCCTGCGCCGCTGCCGAAGCTGCTGCTACCCATGCTCTTTGCGGCTGTCTGCATCACGTCGGCCTGACGGTTGAGGGCGTGCGCACCGATAAACTGCGTCTCGGTCTGGAGGCGCTGGGCACGCTGAGCTTCCTCGCGCTGGATGGCCAGAGTCTCGTCGAGATTGCGGGCGTTGATGTCCTGCATGTCGGCCAGATTCTTGACGTTGACAGCTGTCTGGGCAGCGATGGTGGCCTTCTGCTGGTCTGCCGTAACGGAGCGGAGTTCGCGGTAGCCCTCCGACTGCTTGTCCACATCGATGCGGGAGATGTCAAGGCGCTTGAGGCTCACGGCAAAGTCTTCGAGGTCCTCCTTAATGAGCGGCTTGATCATGTCGTTGATTTGGTCAAGGCGGCGCTCAATCTGGAGTACGGGGAGTTGGTGTTTCTCGGGAGCGTTTGACACTTCAGACTTGATGCGTCTTGTCACAGCGTCTTTGATCTGAGCCTTGAGCTCATCGAGAGTGAAGTTGATGAGTCGATGAGTCTTGATGAAAGCCTGGGGATCGGCTATATTGAAGGTGAGGCTGCCGCCAACAGACATGGGCACAGCGAAGTCGAGGAATCGGGGGTCGAAGACATCAAAATAGGGTATGCCGAAGTTGAGCTTGATTACGCCGGCCAGGTTGATGTAGTAGATTTCAGCCTGGAAGGGTGACTCGCCACCGAAGGCCATTCCCACGATAGATGAAAGCACGGGGAAGTTAGCGGTCTTGATGGTGTCATCGAAAGGACCGTAAATGAAGTCCTGCATCGTGCCGTCTTTCTGCTTGTAGACAAATACGGCGACTTCGCCATCTTTCACTCGCAGAGAGGAGCCATAGCGGATGCTGTTTTCACGGGAAGTGGAGTTAGCTTCCTGCCCTGCAGGACGCCATTTCCACACTAAATATTCTTGTTCATCGCAGCGGATAACGTTCATTAAACCGCCGCTTTTACCACGTCCAAAAAGTGCCATTATACTTTGATTTTATATTTTGCAGCTAATTCGTTGATTTGATTAAGGAGTTTCTGATCACCGTCCAATACCACGCGGGCCTTAATAAGAATCTCCTTGGATTTCTTATAGTAAGCTTTCTGGTCAGGAGTAGCGAACAGGCCCGATTTAGACTTAGTTACGCAGGAGGTAAAGAGGTCGAAGATATCCAGCTTGTTGTTGGGTATCGGGAAACTCTCGATGATGGTTGCTCTTTTGGTATAAATGTTTTGACCAGACATTGCATCAGAAAATCCGGAAGTATGACTTTGCTTCTCATCAAGCTCGCGGAGCAGTTTTGCAAGACGCTCAGCCGAATTTGAGGTCTGAGCTTCGCCAGTCACCTCGTAGTCGCAACCACACTCGGGGCAGCAGGCGGCAAGCAGTTTTATGGGGGCACCGCAGTGGGGGCATTTTTTAGGCTGATTGTGAGCGGCAGGAGCAGCAGCGGGAGTGGGGGGTACCTTAGCCTGAGCGTTGATTCGTTCCAATTCCTGCTTGTGCTGCAACTCTTTTTCGCGAGCTATAAGCGTCTGGCGCTGTTCATAGAGACGAGCCTCGAGAATCATCACAAATTCATCCATAGCCACACCCTCTTCCTGAGCGTTGCGAATGAGCACGTCGCGCTCCATGTCGGAGATTTCGCCGTCGGCTACTGCCGCATCAATCAGGCGGTTAAGGCGGGGGGATAGTACATTGTTGTCCTCATTGCCGGCAGCGGGGACGGCAGGGGTTGCGCCGGCAGGACCTGTCCAGGGCACAGGGGGTACAGGGGGCGCAGGAGCGTTGAGTTGAAACAGAGCGTTCACTTCGGGCACCTTATTGGCGGGGAGCCATTGCGACATACCGTTCATGAAGACCAGCGTAGCGGGAGTGAGGGAGCCTTTGCTGATCATATCGAGCAGAGTGGCGCGCTCGTAGGGACCGTAGCTCTGACCGTTAACGGCGATGCTAACACTCATCTGGGGCTCATGATTGGGCACCGGAGGAGCCGGGGGAGTGGAGAGCACACCCATGTTGTCGCGCTCTTTTACTTTCGGTTTTCTATTTTTGGCTTTATCCAGTGCAAAGGATGCGATATCGCCCAGATCCGGCATTTCACCATTGGCTATGCTTGTTGCTTTGTCAGCTAAATTTTTCAATTTATTGAAAAGTGCCATATTGCGTTGATTAATTAGATTTTATTTAGTTAGTAAGCAAGAAAAAACTATTACAATCATATCATGATTTAGGTTAGCGAGTCTTTCCCAGGTCATTAGACTTTTATTGAAAGTATTATGGAGATTTTAGCTGTAGAAGCATAGGTAGCGCCGAAGCAAAATGCTCTTGTGGACCGGTTGCTAAGAAGAAAAAGAGCATCCAATTACAATCAATAATGCTATGATGCAAAATTAATAGTAAAATATTGAAAAAACTAATTTTGAGTGTGAAAAAATATTTCTCACTATGAGAAATATTTTTTATACTTGAGGCATGTCACCGCACATTTGGGCAGCTTTGACCTCCTCCTTGTATTCGCGAGCCAGAGATGCGAAGAAATTGTGTTGCAGAATAACGGAGAGTCTCATCAGCAACTCAGTGTCAATGGAGTGGCGGATGAAAATATTATAAATATTTCGCCGGTCGCAATTGAGTTGCCGAGCAAGCCAAGTCACGGTCCAATTTTTCGGACCGTTGTCGAAGACCTCTTTTATGTATGCTCCTATGTGCATAGGTTCGTTTTTAATTCTCAGCACAAATTTACAACTCATTTCCTATTTGTCACTCGTCCATTTAGGTCCTTTTGAAGATTGTGGAGAAAGGGTTAAGTAAGTGTCAAAAATTAATGGTGTAAAAGCGCCCGGGAAGGCTGCACCATAAAAATGCAAAAAGCGTGGAGCGATGTCCTGTTTATCATAACGGAGGCATCGCCAAACGCCTTTCACGAAATAAACAGTCCACCCCCACGCCATTTCGATATCAGGTCTCCTGCGGCAGAAGAGGATATGCGATCAGCATGAGCGCTGCTTGACTGCTTTCCCTTCGTGAGTGGATGAATTGGCGATTTTCCGTTAAAGGTAAAGCAAGAACGCTTCAATCAGTATGTCGGGTACAAATTTAGGATATTTTCTTGAGAATAAAAAATCATAAACCGAGAAAATAAAATTCACACAGTGTCATGCTTCATTTCTCGCTTTCATCTCCCGGTAATTGTGGGACTACATTTGAAGACGCTTAATAAATTTGCTCGTTTGCCCGATTTGCGCTAACTTTGCTCTTGGAAAAAATTTTTTTAAGTTTTATGAATATTGGTGATATAGTGCCTGATTTGTTAGGGCAGGATGCCGAGGGTCGCGAGGTTAAGCTCAGCGATTTTCCCGGTAAAAAAGTAATCTTATATTTCTATCCCAAAGACAACACTTCGGGTTGCACGGCTGAAGCATGCAGCATGCGCGACAATCTTCCGGCGCTGGAGCATGAGGGTTATCAAGTGATAGGGGTAAGTGTGGACAGCGCTGATTCCCACAAAAAGTTTGCCGCCAAGAATGAGCTGACATTCCCCTTGATTGCTGACACTGACCATAGACTTGTGGAGCAGATGGGTGTGTGGGGCGAGAAGTCCATGTATGGCCGCAAATACATGGGTACTTTCCGCACAACTTTCATCATCGGCCCCGACCATAAAATCGAAAAGATCTATCTGCCCAAGCAGATAAAGACCAAGACTCACGCCACACAGATTCTTGATTCCGTTGGAAAGTAATTCCACAGCATCTGTTGAATTTGCCTAAGAGGGTGGCATCTGCGCTCAGCAATTCCCCCTTATACACAATTAAATCAATGCGCAAACGCCTGCCATTCCGGCACTGCGTTTGCGCATTGATTTGTTTCCTGAAAGGAAGGACTTTAGAGAAGCTAACAAATCCGTAGCGCATGGAGAGGAGGATGGAATCCTCATGTCCAGAGGTTGCGGGTTTGGTGGTGGGAATCGGTTGGCGATTCGGTTTGGTTGTTGTGGGTGTATGCCGGTTATTTTAACTTAATTCTACTTTTTGCGTGGATTGTTGCTGATGGCATCTCCGAAGCCGGGGTTTGACGGCTGCCTTTCGGTTTTGTTGCGAAGTTCGCAATCAAATTCTGTTTGGGAAAGCCGAATTATTTCGGATGATTACAATCTATACTGCATATAGATGTTGGCTTTTGGGGATGCTTGGTTTGGTGGATGGATATATAAATTAAGAGAGACCTCGCGGGGCGGGGTCTCTCTTGGGTCCTTATGGGGATGGGGGAATTACATGTTCTGGAGCTTGAAGGTTACGGGGAGGGTGAAGTAAGAGCGTACGGCTGCACCGTTGTTCTTACCGGGGCTCCACTTAGGCATCTTGCGCACTACGCGCAGAGCTTCCTTGTCAAGTTCCTTGTCAACGCCGCGTACAACTACGGGGTTGGTAACTGAACCGTCTTTCTCAACGGTGAATTTCACGATTACCTTACCCTGCACATTGTTCTGCTGAGCGAGTTCGGGGTAGCGGAGGTTGCTGCTGAGCCACTTCATGAGTGCGCCCTGACCGCCGGGGAAGGCTGCCTGCTGCTCTACAACCTCGAAAATCTTTTCGGGTTCGGGAGCTGCTTTGGGTTCGGGCTTAACTTCTTCTACTACCTGGACTGCTTTCACAGCGTCGTTCACCTGGCCTACGTCGATTTTACCCTCCTGGTTAACTGCACCCACCTGGGCTTCGTTCTCCTGGATTTCGTCCATGTTGCGCACCTCCTTGTCGGCATCAGCCTTATCAACGATTGCGATGGCAGTCACCTGCTGAGAGGCTACCTGCTCTTCCACGGTCTGTTCCTCGGGGGGAGTTTCTTCTTCGTATTTTACTTCTTCTTCTTCCTCTTCTGCCGCATCGTCTTGAAGCATTTCAATCTGACTCATCTGCTCACCCTTGGCGCGGGCCTCTTCTTCGGCTTTCTTGAAGTCGAGGTAAGCGCTGTAGGAGATGACAGCTACAGCTACAGCAATGAGAAGAAGAATGATGCCGATGATTGCGAGTATGTGACGACGGGTTGAGTTTTTACGCATTACGTATGCGCCGAACTCTTTGTTCTTGCCGTCAAATACTATGTCGGTCCATTCTCTGGATGTAAGATTTACTCCTTTTGCCATTTTCTTTTCTGTGTTTTATCGGTTAATAAATCTTACTTTCATCACTTATTACGGCGCTGGAAGTCTTCAAGCAGGGCTTTGTCCTGAGCCGTCATGTTGTCGATCTGGTAACGTGCAATCTGGTTAATCTGCATCTCATCAAGCAGGGCTACGAGCGAGCCGTAAGATGCGGCATCTGTGGCCTTGATGATGATGGTGAGTTTGCCATATTGCTCGTCATTGCGGACGATACGTGCGAGGCTGTCGAACTGTGCCTGAGTGAGCTGACCCTCCTTAAATTGCTTACGGATGGGGTCAATGGCTTCGAGCACTTTTTTGTTACGATTAATAATGAGCTTACGGATACCGTCTTTCTCGCCCATGTTGAAGGTGGCTTTGACGAGTTTTTCCTGGCCTGCAGGCATGTTAACTTTGATGTTAGCGGGGTCGGATTCGTCAAGGATTTTGATGCCGCCGTCAGCGGTGGGGATTTCGCCGGGCTTACCTTCGTAATAGTAGATTACGGGGGTGATTCCGCCGATAGTGTCGGGCTGTCCGTTGGGGAGGCGCTTAGCGTCGACTATGATTGTCACAGCGTCGGCTGCACTGGCCTGGTTCATCTGCTCCGTCTGCAGGTTCTCCTTGTTTGAAGGGAGTGCGATGTTCAGAGTCTGAGTCTTAATCATCGTGGTACACAGCATGAAGAATGTGATAAGGAGCATGTTCATGTCTACCATGGGCGTGAAGTCCACGCGGATGGTCATTTTCTTCTGGTGGTTCTTGCCTTTGCCGTTGCCACCGCCTGATTCTATCTGAGCCATGTCTTAAGATTCTTCTTGTTTAAGAGCAGTTACAAGGGTAAATTTGTTTTTACCTATGGTCTGCATGTTATCCATTATCATGTGCACGGTCTCAAAGCGGGTGCTCTGGTCAGCCTTGAGTGAGAAGCCTACGCCTTTAGATATAGCTTTCTTGAGTTCGTCGTTGGAGGTGCGAGAGATCGCCATAATCCACATCTGATACTCTGTGAGGCCTTTCTGATACTTGGAGGCGGAGATGCGTTCCTTTTCAGCTTCGGTAAGATAGTGCACCGGAATACCGGTGTGGCGGCCGGTTTCTTCAAGTTGACCACCTATCCATTTGTCCTGAGTCTCGGTGTCAGCATCGAGAAATGCGGGGAGCTCCTGGAAGGGGACGCCGAATGAACCAAGCTTAGTGAAAGCGAGTTTCTGTTCGGGAGTGAAGCTTACGGTCTTGCCGGTCTGTTGAGCGTATTCCTTCGTCATGTTTTCAAGAAGTTCCAGACGCATTTTTTCGTTGGAGGCTTCCTGAGTGGTGTCGTTGGTCATCGTAATCCACACCTTTCCCTGGGGGTTTACGAGTACCTGGGCAACATTGTTCATCGGCATCTCTTCAGTGGATACTGAAGGGGGAGTGTTGGCCTGGAAGGGCTCTTTTGCCAAGAACGTTGAAGTCAACATGAAGAAGGTCAGCAGGAGCACAGTCACGTCGGACATGGCGGTCATGTCGATAAACGTGCTCTTCTTGTTTTGTTTAACTCTTCCCATATTGCTATTGACTTAAAAAAGATTGGTTAAAGCAGTGAATTAATCTGTTACGTCACTCACGGAAGGTGAATTAGTGAGTAGCAGAGAAAGTAGCTACGATTGAGAAACCAACTTCGTCGATAGCGTAGGTGAGGTTGTCGATTTTGTTAGTGTAGAAGTTGTAAGAGATAACTGCGAGAGCACCAGTTGCGATACCGGTAGCGGTATTGATAAGTGCCTCAGAGATACCGGTTGAGAGCTGAGTTGCGTCAGGAGCACCTGAGTTAGCAAGAGCCTGGAATGATTTGATCATACCCATTACAGTACCGAGAAGACCTACGAGAGTACCGAGAGTAGTGAGGGTAGCTACGATGGGGAGGTTCTGCTGCAGAGAGGGCATCTCGAGAGCGGTAGCTTCTTCCACTTCGTTGCGGAGGATTGTGAGCTTCTGCTCCTTAGAGAGTACGGTGTTGGCGTCCATCTCTTTGTACTTCACGAGAACGGCGTGTACTACGGAAGCAACAGCACCCTTCTGAGTCTTACAACGCTGGAGAGCCTGGTCGATTTTGCCGGCAGCGAGGTCGCTCTTGATGTCGATTACGAATTTGGGCACTGAGCCTTTACCCTTAGCAGAGCTGAGAGCGATCCAGCGCTCGATAGAGAGAACGATTACGGTGAAGAGAAGAGTGATAAGGATAGGTACGATGAAACCGCCTTTGTAAACGGTACCGGCGTAGTTGAGGGGGTGACCGTTTGCGGGATCGTTTTCGGAGAAGTTAGAGGGATCGCCAAGAACGAAGATGAAGAGGCAAACGGCGAATACTGCGCAAATCAGGATTACGAGGAATGCGTTGCCGATACCTTTGATGTTGGAGATTTTCTCTTCTTTCTTTTGAGCAGCCTTGGGTGCTGCGGGCTTGGGAGTGGTAGCTTCCATAGTGTGTTGAGAAATTTGTTTGTTAATTTAGTTATAAGTGATTACTTTGTTTCAAATTTTGGGTTTGGCCGCAGGGGAGCGGTTGTGACCGAAACAATTTATATACGCGGTTTTGATGCCTTTTATTGCTCGGTAAATATAACTTTGCAAAATTACTTAATTATTCACATACTGCAAAGGGTGATGAGTGGTAAAAAATATGTTTTGCAACATGTTTTGGCACCTTTTGCAATCAGGTATACATGCAAGTCCCGCGAGGCCGGTGGGCCACGCGGGGCTTAAAATACTTATTTCGGGGCTATTATCCCTTGATGGCAGCGATGCCGGGGAGGATTTTGCCTTCGATTGCCTCAAGCAGTGCGCCGCCGCCGGTAGACACGTAGCTAACCTTGTCGGCCAAGCCGAATTTGTTAACACATGCTACTGAGTCGCCGCCGCCTACGAGTGAGAATGCACCGTTTTCGGTAGCTTCCACCACAGCGTCGGCAATTGCGCGGCTGCCTGCAGTGAAGTTGTCAAACTCGAATACGCCTGCAGGACCGTTCCAGAGGATGGTCTTTGCGGGGAGGATGGCCTCGCGGAAGAGCTCACGGGTCTTGGGGCCTGCGTCGAGACCTTCCCAGCCGTCGGGGATATCGTTGCTGGGGCAGATCATGGTGTTGGCATCGTTGCTGAAAGCGTCTGCTGCCACGCAGTCCACACCGAGCACGAGGTTTACACCCTTCTCCTTAGCCTTCTTGATGATGTCGAGAGCCAGGTCAAGTTTGTCGTCCTCGCAGATAGAGAGGCCAACCTTGCCGCCGAGAGCCTTGGCGAAGGTGTAAGTCATGCCGCCGCAGAGGATGAGGTTGTCCACCTTGTCCATGAGGTTTTCGATGATGCCGATCTTGGTGCTCACCTTAGAACCACCCATGATGGCGGTGAAGGGGCGCTTGATGTCAGAAAGAATATTATCTACAGCCTTCACCTCTTTCTCCATGAGGTAGCCGAGCATCTTGTCTTCGGGTTTGAAGTAGTCGGCGATCACGGCGGTGGAAGCGTGCTTGCGGTGAGCGGTGCCGAAAGCGTCGTTCACATAAACGTCGGCGTAAGAAGCCAGAGTCTTCGCGAACTCCTTCTGTGACTCCTTGAGAGCCTTCTTGGCTTCGTCGTAAGCGGGGTCTTTCTTGTCGAGTGCGGGCTTGCCCTCCTCCTCGGGATAGAAGCGGAGGTTTTCAAGCAGGAGCACCTCGCCGGGCATGAGGGCAGCAGCTGCTTCCTGAGCCTTGGCGCAGTCTTCAGCAAACTTCACCTCAGTGCCGAGAGCCTTGGCTACATCTTCACGAATCTGGCTGAGCGAGAGCTTGGGGTTAACTTTGCCTTTGGGCTTGCCCATGTGGCTCATAAGGATGAGAGAGCCGCCGTCGGCCAGTATTTTTTTGAGGGTAGGAAGGGCGCCACGGATGCGGGTGTCATCAGTTACGTGGCCGTTTTCATCGAGGGGTACATTGAAGTCTACGCGTACGATAGCCTTTTTCCCTGCGAAGTTGTAATTATCAATATTTGCCATTCTTAAATGAAATTTGGGTTCATCTTTTAGACGCGCCAACTCGGAAAATGTTGACGCTTTGTGGCGCGAAGTTACAAAATCTTTAGGAAATTTCAAAAGTATTTTGTTAATTTTGCTCTCTCAAAGCTGAAAAGATTATGAACGAGCTCATAAAACTATATACGAATCACTACGGCAGCGAGCCGGAAACCGTGATTCCGCTGGCCGGGAGCGGCAGTGCGCGCCGCTATTTTCGCTTGAGCGGGGCGCCCGGTAGCGCCATCGGCACCATCGGGCCTGATTGTCGTGAAAATGAAACATTTGTGGCGCTTGCCGAGGCATTTGGCGCGGCCGGTGCTAATGTGCCCCAGGTGCTTGAGGTGGCTCCGGACAGTGGCTGCTACCTGCAGCAGGATTTGGGTGACACCTCCCTGTTCAGCATGCTACACAGCGCCGAGGGTGAGGCGATGGTGGCCGAGACAATGCGTGCGTTGCCGGTGCTGCAGCTGGCTGCGCAGGTTACCGATGAGATGCTCTACCCCGTGAAAGCCATGAGCGGCGAGCACGTGATGGCCGACCTGAATTATTTCCGCTATTGCTTTCTGAAAGCGGTGGGTGTGGAGGTAGACGAGGAGCTGATTCTTCGCGATTTTCGCACTATAGTTAATATGGTGGAGTCCACCCCCGCAGCCCTTCAGGGGCTCATGCTGCGCGACTGCCAGAGCCGCAACGTAATGGTGCATGAGGGGAAGCCGCTTTTCATAGATTTCCAGAGTGCGCGCCGCGGCCCGTTGCTTTACGATGTGGCCTCCTTCCTTTGGCAGGCGCGTGCTAAATTCAGTGCCGATTTCAGGAGCCGCATGACCGATGTCTATTTCGAGGCGCTGAGTGGTAAGCGCAAGGTAAGCCGCGAGAATCTGGAGGAGTCGCTGAGGCTGATGGTCATTATCCGCACGCTGCAAGTGCTCGGCGCCTACGGACTGCGTGGCATCACGCAGCGCAAGGCTCACTTTCTGCAGAGCATCCCGGCCGCGCTCGGCAACATACGCGAACTTCTGACCTATCCCTTGCTCAATCAGCTTCCGGAAATGCGCAAGGCCCTGGAGGCAGTGTTGGAGATAAAGAGCCTGCGTCAGCCGGAGCCCGCTGAGGGGCGCCTGCTGGTGTCGGTGGGAAGCTTTTCATATAAGAAAGGGTATCCGGAAAACTTCACCGGCAATGGTGGCGGCTTCATGTTTGACTGCCGCGCCATGCACAACCCCGGGCGCTATGATGAATACAAGCCGCTGACCGGCCGAGACCGCCGCGTGATAGAGTTCCTTGAGGAGCGTGGCGAGGTTCAAAAGTTTCTGGAGGGGGCCATGTCACTGGTTGCACCCGCCGTGGAGAGATATTCGCAGCGCGGCTTTACGCATCTGCAGGTGGGCTTCGGCTGCACCGGTGGGCGTCATCGCTCCGTCTATTGCGCAGAGCACCTGGCGCAGATGCTCCGTGAGAAATTTTCGGAAGAGAAGGTAGAGATACTCGTAACTCACCGCGAACAAAACATAGAATACCGCCTATGAAAGCCATGATTCTGGCAGCGGGTCTTGGCACCCGTCTGCGTCCCTGGACATTGACCCACCCCAAGGCGCTTGTACCGGTGGGGGGAGTGCCTATGCTCGAAAGGGTAATCTGCCGACTGCGCGACAACGGTACTGATTATATAGTGGTGAATGTGCACCACTTTGCCGAACAGATTATCGACTTCCTCGCCGGCCACGATTTCGGGGTGGAGATTGCCATAAGCGATGAGCGCGAGGCGCTCCTCGACACCGGGGGTGCGCTCCTGCATGCCGCTCCGCTGTTGCTGCGCGATTCGCGCCCGGTGCTGGTGCATAACGTAGACATACTCTCTGACGCGCCTCTGCAGCAGCTGATGGCTGAGCATGAAGCCGGGGGAGGGGAGGCCACGTTGCTTACCTCACACAGGGACTCATCGCGCCGGCTGGTCTTTGACGCTGCCGGCAGGTTGCGGGGGTGGCACAATCTGAGTGCCGACCAGTGGAAGCCTGAGGGGTTCAGGGCAGCTGCTACCGATTCGCAAGAGGCTTTCAGCGGCATACATATCATAAAACCCGGGCTGATAGCCTCGATGGAGGCCGACGGATTCAGCGGCTCCTTCAGCGTGATTGACTATTATCTGGCGCTTGCGAAGAGGGGGCATGACATTCGCCACAATTGCCGTCCGGAGTTGCGGCTGCTCGACATAGGCAAACCGGCAACACTGGCGCAAGCAGAAGCACTGGGCATCTAAGAGAGTCGCACAAATGCACGACTCTCTAAAAACAACTTTGTCCCTGTCGGTGAGAGACCGACAGGGACAGAGTATAATAGACAGGTTCTGCTCAGCAGAAACCTTGGGGCCAATTATGCATGCATGTGGGTGTTGCGTTCAGCTGCGATGATGTCGTCGACTTCATGTTTCTTCACATTGTACTGGAAGATGCAACCAAGAACGAGGAGAACAACTGCTGCTCCGCCGAGCCACCAAGTGAGTGCGACTCCGGTAGTGAAGCATGAGGCAACGAGCAAACATGCTCCGATAATGTAGGAAATAATTGCAAGTGTTTTCATAATATCTACAGTATTAAGTTTATAATTAAGAGTGATTAAGTTTCACGTTTGATATTATAACATCGGGGGCGCGGGTTAAGTTCAGAGTCTCAAATTTTTAACATTTCTTGCGGGGCCGGCCAATCTTTTTGTGGTTGTGGGGAATTTTGACTACTTTTGCGGCCTAATAATCTATGATCTATTACCATGAAGAATAAAGAAGTAGGCGCCGCAGAGAGCCGTATGCACTATGGATTTGTGATTGTGGCTTGCTGCTGCCTGATGATGGGTGTTTGCGTAGGCCTTACGTTTAGCTGCGCCGGCATTTTCTACAAGCCTGTGAGTGAATCGCTCGGAGTGCCTGTGGGTGAGTTCGGTATCTACATGTCGGTGATGTATATCACCTCCACCCTTATGCTCTCGGTGGCCGGCAACATGATAGAGAAATATAGCGCCCGCAAGCTCTTTGCCGGCAATGCCGCAGTGATGGGTCTTACCTTCCTGGCCATGAGCACCTTCAGCAGTGTCTGGGGCTTTTATGTGGCCGGCGGAGTGCTCGGCATCACCCTCGCTTTCCTCCTCTACCTCAGTTTCCCGACACTTGTAAATCGCTGGTTCCACACCCGAGTGGGGCTAATGATAGGCATCTGCAGCGCAGCTTCCGGAGTAGGGGGCATGATTTTCAATCCTATGGCCGGTTGGATTATATCTACTTGGGGCTGGCGCTGGGGCTACGCCGTCTTCGGTATTATCATACTTGTGTTCGTCACCCCGCTACTGTTCCTCTTTCTCAGCGACCATCCGGCCGACAAGGGGCTTCTCCCTTACGGCGCGAAGCCCGAAAGCAGCACAGCCAAGAGCAAAGTGGCGGCTGCCGAGGGGCGCACATTTAAGGAGGCCGCCCGCTCTCCGCTGTTTTATGCGCTGATACTCTTTGCGTTTCTCATGATGGGTATCTCCACCCTGAATCTGTTCATCCCCGGTTACGTCACCGACCACTCCTTTACGCTCGAGGAGGCCGCCGTGGTAGCCGCCGTGGTTATGGCGGGTGTGACAGTGGGCAAGATTGTCTTGGGTTGGATTAATGACCGGAGCAGCCTCTATGGCGTGTTGGTCACCACCCTGTTTGGCGCGCTTGGCCTTTGGGTGCTTCTGATGGGTGCCGGCAACTACCTGATGATTCTCTGCGGTGCCTTCCTGTTTGGTTGGGAATATGCCGGCGTGACTGTGCAGACGGCAATGTTAACGCGCACAGTCTTCGGAAGTCGAGACTATGCGCGCATCTATTCTATTATCTCCATAGCGCTTGCTGCCGGCGGAGCACTCGCCTCGGGTGGCTGGGGTCTGCTGGCAGATGCCACCTCCACCCCCGTAATATTTGAAGTCGGCGTGGGTGGCCTCATCGTCTGCATGCTTATAGGCGTGTGGTCACTGATGGGGAGGCGCAAGGCTCACCATTCGTAACCTATGGTAGCGCCTACGGAGTTGATGGTCGTGTTGTTGTAATAGCCGCCATAGGTCCAGTAGTCGTTGGTTATGAGCTGATAGCTCACACCTATGTTCACAGCCTGGCGGGAGTCCTTGCTGTTCACCGGTATGCGTACGCCTAAGGTGGGCTTGAAGTAGAAGCCTTCGGAATTGTCGAGCACGCCGTCGGGGGTCAGCAGGTAGTTCTTGCCTACGAGGAATGCCGCACCTACCTTAAGGTCGATGAAGACGGAGGCGTTCTGCTCCCCACCGATATTGAAGCGGAAGTCGGAGTAGAGAGGTATCATCACGCCCGTGTCGCGCGTCTTATAGTTGGGGTCATAGCCGTTGCCCCACTGTGGGCGGTTGATGCCGTTGGCGTAATCCACATCTTTCTGTCCGGCAAACATAATGTTGACGCCGGCACCGACACCCATGAAGAACCAGGAGCCATATTTAAAGCCCTGAGTTGTAGAAAATTCAAGGGAGCTGACGCCGTTGCGCCCCACACCGGTGGTGTAGCCAGCATCCACGAAGCCACGATAGTTAAGACCGCCGGAGAGCGCCGGCTGCACCATGCTCACGAGCTGGTTGGCCATATCGTAGTATTGAGCGGAGGCCGATGCCGCACTTCCGAGAAGCAGAGAGGTAGCTATAAGTTTGAGAGAGCGTTTCATACCGTGTGAAATTAATAGTTTCTATTATAACGGCCCCGCGCTCAATAAAGTTCTTCAGAGCGAGCAGCGAGGGAACGCATCAATCATGGAGCCGGGGGTGGCATTGAGTATGCTGACCCCGCGGCGGGAGGCATAGGCTGCTATCTCGTGGTAGGAACGGAAGGCTATGTAGAGGCTTTTGAGTATGTCGTGCAGATGGTAGCCCTCATACTCGGTGTTGACGCGCTTCTGCTCCGAGGCCGTGTCCTTGTAGAAATGAGGCTGCACGGAAATCACCCTGTTTTCATCATCCACCCCGAGAGTGCGACTCCAGGTGTGGTCGGCGCCACACAGAATAATGTGGCGGAAGCCGAGGCGTATGCCTATCATAATGGAGGGGATGAGCACGTTGCGGGGGCGCGGCATGCCGAGACCTAAGTCGAAAAGGGTGGCTGTCACCCCAGGGAAACCCTCGACAGGGGTGAGGTTGAAGGGTGAGAGGTTGATGAGTTTATTGGAAATCAGAGAGCGTGCTGCCGACATGAATTTTGCCGGCACGAAGAGCGTCATCTCGTGGGTAGCGCTGTTCAGATTGTCGTAGAGACGTGCCACATTGTTGTCGCTCCGGAGCCCGCGGAAGAAATGCCCGTCGGCCAGCACATAATATTGCGGACGGAGGGTGGAGAACTCCGGGGCATTTGCTGCGAAATTTACCGCCAGACGGTAGGCATTCATCAGCTCCGGCAGATTGTGGTCAATGGCTGCACGCAGCGAGGGACCGTTGCCCAGAATAATCAGGCGGTCAGTCTCCGGGCGCTTCCGGCGTCCGAAGGGCTTGCGTGAGAGCAGCAAAATCTTGCCGAGAGAGGCGGCTGTGGCGCCTAAGTGGCTGATGAATTTCATGAAAGTGGCGGAGTTAAGTAAGTATCAAAAATTAAACGATATCAAATTCTGAAGTAAGTGTTATATGTTCATTAATTTTTGACACTTACTTAATGACGGAATAGATACATGTATCGGCCCAATAGACGCAGCATGGGAGCCTTCAAGCCGTTCTGCTTCAATGCTTTGCGGCGCTCGGGAATATGCCTGAAGAATCGGTTGGTCCACTGAAACGCAAGCCCCCCTTCGTGCATAGCCACCATGTCGAGCGGCAGATAGAGAGTGTTGGCTTTATTGATAAGCGTGGCCCGCACCGCCCACTCGTAGTCAGCGGCTATGCGCAGTCCGGTGTCATAGGTGCCTATTTTCTTCCAGAGCTCGCGGCGTATATACATGGAGGGATGGGGGAAGGCAAACCCCTGAAGGAGGGTCTCGGGGCGGAAATGCGCTCCGGAATAATAGCGTGTGCGGGCACCATGCTTGTTAACATAGTGCACATCGCCGTAAATCAAATCAATATCCGGCTGGCGCGAGAAGGCGGCGCTAACAAACTCCAGCACATGGGTGGAGGAAAAGAAATCATCGCCATGCAGCAGACCGATAATCTCCCCCTCGGCGCGCCGGTTGCCCTCGTTGAGCGCAGCGTAGACCCCCTCGGCGGGTGTCTGCACAAGCTTAACGCTATAAGGGGCCCGCGCTATGTAGTCGGCTATAATGTCCAGAGAGCCGTCGGTACTACCGCTGTCTACAATTATGTGCTCAAAGGGAGCTACAGATTGCGACAGCACGCTGTCGAGCGTTTGCTGCAACGTGTCATGCTCGTTAAGCACAGGGGTTATTAGAGATATGAAAGGAATCGACATTAATATAACAAGTGATAAGCCAGTATGAGCGCTACCACAAGCAGCACTGCGTAGGCTGAGCAGTAAGAAATTATAACTCGTCGTGACACTGTCCCGCTGCGCATACACACAAGTGCCTGCACGGCAAGGGGTATCATCGCCGGAACTATCGGCAGCCAGTAGCGTGCCACGGAACCTGCCGATGCCAGCGCTATGCCACACCAGCAGATGAGCACCCACAGACTCCAGGTGCCTAAGTCGCCACGTGTCTTTCGCCTCCACAGGCAAAGAACAAAGTAGCCGAGCACAAGCCCCCCTACAGGATACCAGAGAGGAAGATGAGCCCAGGGCACGAAGTGGCTGAGGTCTTTGTCGCGATTGAAATTCCAGGGGAAGGGAGGGAAATATTGAGCGGAGGCTGTGAGCGGCAGGCGCATCACGCGCGAAAGTAGGGGAGTGGTGTAATAGTCCCCCAGAATTTTCGAATAATTTTTTACGGATTCATAGCCGAGCATCACCTGCTCGGTGCTCTCCACATGCTTGTCGGCGTCGGGCGCGTAGGCAGTGGAGGTGCGAGCGTTAAGCAGTTCAGTGTCGGTGGTGAAGCGGAAGTTGCGCCCGCCGACTATTATTGCTCCGCAGAGGAGCAGGAGGTAGAGCATGCCGTTGAGAGAGCCTAAGCTGCCGTGGCGCAGCGCCCCCTTGCGGAGGAGCCCGATGAATGTCTTGATAGTAATGAGCACCACGCCGATGAGCAGAAGCCACCCGAGCGGACACTTCACAAGCATAAGCAGTGCAGCTCCCCCTGCGCCGGTGAGTATGCTTCCGGTAGTAAGACGCCCCTTGGCGGCGGTGGCCAAGGTGTATGTGCAGAGGGCAAAGCCGAGAATGGCCGGTGCCTCCTTCATAATCAGAGTGCCGTACCAGACCATTGAGGGAATCACGGCGAAGAGCGCCGCTCCGGCTATGGCTACCTTGCGCGGGGAGTGTGCCGGGAAGAGGCGGACGCACGTGGCAGCCGTGGCAGCTGTGGAGAGCAGTATGCACATGGCGCTTGCGAGAGCGGCGGTAAGCGCACCCCCTCCGAAGACTCTGAACAGAGTGGTGAGAATCAGCGGGTAGCCCGTGTTGTGAGGCCAGGGGAAGTAGCCTGCGCCGTAGTGAGCGAGCGTGGAGCGCCAGATTATGTCGCTGTCGGAGTAATCGGGGAAGCGGGGAGCCCACACACCGGTGCCCTCACACCAGCCCTGAATGTTTATAGTGACACCTACGCACATCAGCGTAGCCAGCAGGGCAAACACAGCCAGCAGCCCCTTGCTCCACACGCGGCGTAAAGAGAGGCGGCATATCAGCAGCCCGGCTATAATCACCACAGCCGAGCTCCCTATGCACTGCAGCGCCAGCTCCAGAGCTTCCGGGGGAGCAGTCATCTGTGAGGCGCCGGTGATAATCAGCGCCGCCATAGCCACAAACATCCACGAGCCGGCCGCGGCCATAATCAGGGCGCGGTCAGATGACAGTGCGGTTGCCGAAGATGCTATGCGGCGCAAGGAATTCATGCTGCAAAATTAATCATTTTCGGCGGGTTATTCAAGTGTTCTATAAAAACTGTATAAAAATCTTATGGATTGTTGCCGCATGCGCGCAGCTTACCTGTCACTGCTGTGAGAACATTTCCTTCAGTCCGTAGCCCTTGCAACATACTCGAATGTTAAAAAATAGTATGAGGTGATTGCCGTATTAGAAAAAATTACTAACTTTGCCCCGCAGACCATTTCGCCACGCCTGTACCAACCAAAGTGAGGGCGTTGCAAAATAAATTGGCAACACTCTCCCTATAAAAAGGAAATGGTACGGGGCGTGAGGTGGGATGTATTTGACATACATAGAAAGCGTGTATCAGCGCTAATTCTTGACCATTTGGAATTCTAGCAAAATTCATTTATCTACGTCAAGGGTTAAGCAACGGTAGACGCCCGGGGCTGTACATCGTGAAGATGTATGGCATCAGCATATGTGATTGACCGTAATTCGGTCTGCCTGCTCGTATGAGAGTCGGCAGCCGAATCATTGATTGCATACACTGGCGTGGGCTTCTGCAGTTGCCATCCAACGTAGATAGGGCAATGCTAGAAGCCTCAAATGGTAGGATGGTAACTGACACAGATTCCTACGCTTTCTTTTTTTAACAAAATCCCCCAAGGGAGTCAGGGGAAGAGTGTAAAATTAAATGCAACAAATTCACAAATTTTCGTTTCTGAGGCTTGCAGTACTCATAGCTGTTGCAATCCTTTCAATCCTACACGTCAGAGCAGGAGGAATTAAACTAAACAAAACATCTGCAACTATAAACATTGGCGAGGCGCTTGAACTTACTGCCACACTCGATGGCATATCAGGTACTCTGACTTTTGTTCGATCAGAGTATACGTCTGTTGATATGTCGCAGATTAATGATTACAGTCGTAGAATTGTTGGCAAAGCTGCGGGGTCATGTACTATTACTGCAAAATGCGTAGCCGATGACGGTCAGACATATAGAGCGACTTGTGATGTTACAGTGCGCAGTGGTAGCCTAACTGCGCCAAGCCGTAGATCTATTCGTGTGGGAGAAACTGCATCTGTAACTATCTCGGGTACTAATTTAGGATCTTACTCAAGTGTCACAGCAAGCTCATCTAAGAGCGCTGTATCGGTCTCCACAAGTGGTAAAACAGTTTATATTACCGGTAAAGAATTTACTACCGGCTTAGGTTTTGACAAAGGAGATGCTGTGATTACTGTAAATTTTCAGAGCCTATCCACCTCATTCAACGTATATGTTTTTCCACCTGATGTTAGTGTGTCCCAGAGTACTGCTACACTCAGAATAGGCGAGACCATAAAGCTCTCGGCTTCGGTGAACAATCCTTCCGTAAATTCTATCACCTGGTCATCATCGGATTCGAGTGTAGCCACAGTATCATCATCGGGCCTGGTAACGGCAAAGGGTGTCGGCACAGCAAAAATACAAGCATATAGCGGCGGGGGCAGCTCCTCTTGTACCGTAACGGTTATCCAGCCATCAATTTCTCTGAATACGACATCTGCTACTCTCTACTTAGGTACTACCGGTAACACCAGGCAACTGACGGCCACAACAACGCCATCAGGCTCTTCTGTCACTTGGACATCGTCTGATTCCAATATAGCCACGGTGTCAACCTCCGGTCTGGTAACTGCAAAGGGGATAGGAACTGCGACAATCACGGCAACCGCCAACGGAGTTAGTACCCGATGCACTGTGACTGTCAGCAATCCTACTATTTCAGTGTCACCGACTGCTCCAACTCTCATGATAGGTGAGACTAAACAGCTGACGGCTACAACCGGGCCATCCGGCAGCACTGTTACTTGGAAAACATCTAATTCGAATATAGCCACGGTATCCTCGTCCGGCCTGGTAACGGCAAAAGCTGCCGGAACTACCACAATCACGGCAACCGCCAATGGAGTCAGCTCCACAAGCACTGTGACGGTCAGCAAACCAACCATTTCCCTGTCACCGGCCGAAGTAACTCTGTATGTCGGTCAGACACAGACGATTAAGCCAACAGCGGGTAATGTGGCTGCCGGTACTTCGCTTGCCTATAGTTGGTCATCAGATGATTTGGCTGTTGCTTTTGTGGATTCTGACGGAGTTGTGGAGGCTACCGGAGTTGGAACGGCCACAATTACAGCGCGCAGCAATGGCGCCTATGCTGATTGTGTGGTGACGGTCTATAAGCCTACCATTTCTTTGTCGCCGATGTCTCTGACTCTAAATGTCGGTGAGACTCAACAGCTTACTGCCACGACTGAGCCTTCCGGCAGTACCGTCACCTGGACAACGTCTGATCCGAATGTAGCCACAGTTTCGACTTCCGGCCTGTTAACGGCAATCTCTTCAGGCACAGCAACAATCACGGCTTCAGCCAATGGCGTGAGCGCTACGGTCACATTGACGGTAGTTAAACCGGAGGTCTCAGTAGCTAAAAGCGCCGTCACGTTTACCACCGGGACATCTACATTGCTTGATGTTAACCTTATCTATCTTCCTGAGGATGCTGCGGTCACTTGGAAATCGTCTGATGAAAGCGTGGTTACCGTAGCTCCTATAGACGCTGCGTATGCTGCCTATTACGGAGCTCCCGGAGTCACTTCTGATAGGCGGGCGTTTGCTCA
The DNA here is from genome assembly GCA_014800845.1 of Bacteroidales bacterium. Taxonomy (GTDB): domain Bacteria; phylum Bacteroidota; class Bacteroidia; order Bacteroidales; family Muribaculaceae; genus Lepagella. The sequence continues at coordinate 23,382 of JAAVFJ010000003.1, forward strand.
GATTACCGCCATCGGACCCGGGTCGGCCACAATTACTGCGGAGTGCGATGGTGAAAGCGCCGATATCCACGTAGCGGTGATAGACCAATCAGATGTCTTTAACCTTACGTCTGTAAATCCCGATGACCCGGCTACCGGGACGATTAAGTTAGACGTAGGAAATGAAATGGATGCCCGAAAACTGATGAATGTGAAGTGGTCATCATCAGCCCCTAACGTTGCCGATGTCAATGACAATGGTATGGTCAAGGGCGTATCAGAGGGTAATGCGTTGATTACCGCCAGCATAGGTAATCTTTCATCCTCGTTTCTCGCGGTCGTTACCGATTCCGGGATTATGACGGAAATCAGAGGGATTGAGGCACTCGACGGCGATTTGAACAGCGGTGACGGCGAAATCGAGCTTTATGATATTAATGGGCTGAAAGTCAATGCGTCAAAAGTGCAACCCGGTATCTACATTATGCGCCGAGGCACATCGTCGGTGAAAGTCCTTATCAAATGATCGCCCTTAGCAACATAGCTTCCGGCATCTACATCATGAGGCAAGGAAAGCATGTAGTTAAAATAATTGAAAAATAGTCAAAGTAACAGTAAGATAAAATTATTATTTAGCTTTTATTAATGTAGCGGCGCAGGGTGCGTGAGCATCTTGCGTCGCGTTTTTACTTTTTTGCCAATTATTTTGTGTCTCGCCCTGAAAAGAAATTTTCATGTGTGGGAAAGTTTTTGTAACTTTGTGGTCCTCTCCCGAAGTGAATTTATTAACGAAAAAAACTTTACCACAATGGAAAATAACGCAAACAAAGAGAACAAGAACCAGCTTCAGATTCAGCTCAAGCCCGAAGTGGCCGACGGCAAGTATTCAAACCTCGCAATGATTGGCCACGGTCCCAACGAGTTCCTCATCGACTTCATCTTCGCAGCCCCCGGCATGCCTCAGGCACCCGTAGTGAGCCGCATCATCATGACTCCCGAAAACGCAAAGCAGCTGATGTATGCCCTCACCGATAATGTGCAGAAGTATGAGGCTAACTTCGGCGAAATCAAGCAGAAACGTGCTGCTCAGGGCCCCAAGTTCAGCAACAACTGATGGAAAACAATCTCTTGATATATAACTCTCTCTCCCGTCAGAAGGAGCTTTTCAAGCCCCTTCATGAGGGGAGAGTGGGTATGTATGTATGCGGTCCCACTGTCTACGGCGATGCGCACCTCGGGCATGCCCGTCCGGCCATCACCTTCGACATCCTGTTCCGCTATCTCACTCATCTCGGCTACAAGGTGCGCTATGTGCGTAACATCACCGATGTGGGCCACCTGGAGCACGATGCCGACGAGGGTGAGGATAAGATAGCCAAGAAGGCTCGACTGGAGCGTTTGGAACCCATGGAGGTGGTGCAGCGTTATCTCAATCGCTATCACCACGATATGGAGGCGCTCAACGTGCTTTCCCCCTCTATCGAGCCTCATGCGTCAGGCCATATCATCGAGCAGATTGAATACATCAAGAAGATTCTTGATGCCGGCTATGCCTACGAAAGCAAGGGCTCTGTCTACTTCGATGTGGAGAAATACAACCGCGACCACAACTACGGTGTGCTCTCAGGCCGCAACATCGATGAGCTGGAGAGCAACACCCGCACGCTCGACGGTCAGGACGAGAAGCGCAATCCCTTTGACTTCGCTCTCTGGAAATGCGCATCGCCGGAGCACATCATGCACTGGCCCTCACCCTGGAGCGAGGGCTTTCCCGGCTGGCACCTGGAGTGCTCCACTATGGGTGAGAAGTATCTGGGCGAGACGTTTGATATTCATGGCGGCGGTCTGGACCTGCTTTTCCCCCACCATGAGTGCGAGATAGCTCAGAGCGTGGCCGCGCAGGGGCACCCCGCCGTGCGCTACTGGATGCACAACAATATGATTACCATCGAGGGCAAGAAGATGGGTAAGAGCTACGGCAACTTCATCAATCTTGAAGAGTTCTTCACCGGCTCCCACCCCAAGCTGGAACAGGCTTACTCCCCCATGGTGATCCGCTTCTTCATTCTGCAGGCTCACTACCGCAGCACTGTAGACTTCAGCAATGCTGCGCTGCAAGGTGCCGAGAAGGCGCTCCGCAAGCTCCTTGACGCTTACCGCCGTCTGCAAAGCCTGCAACCGGCTGACAAGAGCTCGGTGGAATTGCCTGATTTCGAAGCACTCTGCTATGAGGCTATGAACGATGACCTCAATACTCCGCAGGTGATAGCTCAGCTGTTTGAGGCAAGCCGCATCATCAATGCCGCTTCGTCGGGCGACACCAAGCTCTCTGCCGCTGACATTGAGAAGCTGCGCAAGCTCTTCGACACATTCCTGATTGAATTGCTCGGTATTCGCGTGGAGGCCGCCGGCGGTGAAAACGCTGCCGATTCGCTCAAGCCTTATGCCGAAGCGGTGGATCTGCTTATGGAGATTCGCGCCAACGCCAAAAATGCCAAGGACTGGGCTACTTCCGACCTTATCCGTGACCGCCTCGCCGCCATAGGCTTCAATGTGAAGGACACGAAGAATGGTGTGGAGTGGTCTGTGAAATAATTTTACGGACGCCATGAAGATTCTTATAATCAATGGTCCGAACCTCAATTTGTTAGGCCAACGACAACCGCACATCTACGGGCGCGAGTCGTGGGCCTCTTATTATGATTTGCTCTGCCAGTGCATGAGCCGCGCCACGCTGAGCTGCATGCAGAGCAATTCTGAGGGTGAGATTATCGACGCGCTTCACAGCGCTGCCTATGGAACTGATCTGGAGCGTGTGGATGGCGTGGTGCTCAATGCCGGCGCCTACACGCATTATTCCTACGCTATAGCCGATGCCATCGAGGCGCTGGACATCCCGGTCATAGAGGTGCATATCTCGCAGCCGGCTGCCCGCGAGGAGTTTCGCCGCAAGTCGGTGATAGCTCCGGTCTGCAAGGCCTCGGTAAGCGGCTTCGGGCTGGATTCCTATTTCCTGGCCATAGAGGGGCTGCTGCGCAATTATCAGCGATAAATTTCTCGGACGCATTACTATACCTGTTTCATTATCAGCTTCATGACTATAGATGAATACATAGACAGCCACATTTCCCCGGCGCCGGAGCCGCTGCGGAAAGTAGGGCGGCGCACTCAGCTTGAGCTGCTAAACCCGCGCATGTGCTCGGGGCATCTGCAGGGGAGGTTGCTCACCATGCTCACCACTCTCAAGCAGCCGCGTGTGGCCGTGGAGTTAGGCACGTATGCCGCTTACTCCACACTGTGCATAGCCGAGGGTATGCCTGCTGACGGGCATCTCTATTCGCTTGAGGTGAACGATGAGCTTGAGGATTTCATCAAAGAGTCGTTGGCCGGTTCGCCGCATGGAAGCAAGGTGAGCGTGCACTTCGGGCCTGCGCTCAGCCTGCTTGAGACGGTAGCTCCCGGTCAGTGTTTCGATTTGGCTTTTATGGACGCCAATAAACGCGAGTACCCGGCTTATTATGAAGCGCTTAGGCGGCGAATGAATCTGGGCGGACTGATTATAGCCGACAACACTCTGTGGGATGGCCACGTGGTGGAGCCTGACAATCATGACGCTCAGACCGAGGGCATCAGGCGCTTCAACGATATGGTGGCCGCTGATCCCGGTGTGGAAAAGGTGATTCTGCCTATGCGCGACGGGCTGACGCTGATTTACATAAAATAGCTCCTCACCGCCAATCCTTACAAGGATTAATTCACCTCTTCGGGAACACTTAGCCCTGCATGGGCGTTACTACTCTAAACGATAGAAATTATGGAAAACAAAAGAATAGCAAAAATACAGCGCATGCTGCAGAAGGAACTCAGCGAAATCTTCCGTCGCCAGACTGCCGCCCTCGGTGGCGTTATGGTTAGCGTAAGCGCCGTGAAGGTGAGTCCCGACTTGAGCATCGCGCGCGTGTACCTGAGTATCTTCCCCTCGCAGCGCGCCGCTGAGATTCTTGAAAACATAAAGGCTCAGCACAAGACCGTGCGCTACGAGCTTGCATCGAGAGTGAAGGAGATTCTGCGCAAATGCCCGGATCTGAACTTTTATCTTGATGATTCACTGGATTATATTGAAAACATCGACCGCCTTCTGGCGTCAGATAAACCCGCAGAAGAAGCATAGCACATCTGTTGGCGGCGAAGTTGGCAGCGCGCTACCTCTTCGCCCGCAAATCACATAGCGCAGTCAGCATCATTGCCATCATCAGTGTGTGCGGGGTAGCCCTCGCAACGATGGCGATAGTCTGCGTACTGTCTGTATTCAACGGCTTCAGAAGCATAATCTCTGACCGCGATGCCCGGATTCTTCCTGACCTGGCTATAACAGCCGCCACAGGGTCCGTAATCAGCAACGCCGATTCACTCACCGATATTATCAGCGGAGTGGAGGGCGTGGAGATAGCATCGCCTGTGATCGAAGACAATGCGGTAGCTTACCGCGGAGGCCTTCAGCTCCCTGTGAGGATTCTCGGCGTTCAGCCGGAGGCTTACAGAAAAATCACCGGCATAACCGGTATGCTGAAAAATGGCGGTCGCTTCATAGCCGCTCCTCAGGGTGCCGATGAATCGGCTGCTCCCGATGAGATTGAAGCCGCCTCCGGCACTTTCAGCGAAGATGCACTCTTTATGGATTCCGGCGCAGAGGTGTCCGAAGCTCCGGAACCGGCCACCGTGACCGAGAGCGTGCTCACCACCGGCGCTGCCGCCAGACTCGGATATTCCGCGGCGTTGTTGCCGGAGGAGCTTGAAGTCGAGGGGGTTATGATTTATATGCCGCGGCGCACAGCCACCGTGATAAGCGAGAGTAACCCGGCTGCCTCCTTTATGCTCGATTCGCTGGCAGTGACCGGCGTGGTGGAGTCGGGGCAGAATGACTTCGATGCCAACACGGTGATAATAGATATCGACGAGGCGCGAGAGCTTCTGGAATATAACCGCGAGGCTTCGGCCATCTATGTGAAGACTTCCGGCTCTGAGGCTAAAGTGGCTGAGGCCGTAGGGAAAGCACTGGGCTCCGGCTTTGTGGTGAAGGATCGGCTGACGCAGCAGACACTGCATCTGCGCATGATTTCCATAGAGAAGTGGATTACGTTTCTGCTGCTGAGCTTTATCCTCCTGATAGCTTCGTTTAATGTAATCAGCACCATCTCTATGCTGATAGTGGACAAGCGAAAGGATATCAACACCCTCTCGCGCATAGGAGCTTCCAAGGGGCTTATCAGCGAGATTTTCTGTTGGGAGAGTGCGTATGTCTGCATAGCCGGCACGGTCGGCGGCATGATTCTCGGCGTGGTTCTCTGCTTGATTCAGAAGCATTTCGGCCTGATTGGCATAGGGGGTGACCCCGATTTGCTGATGGTCACAACCTATCCCGTGGAGGTGAAGCTTAGCGATTTGCTTATAGTGCTCTTGCCCTCAGTGGTGATTGCTATAATAACGGCGCTTGTAGCATCAGGCTTTGCACGACGCCAACTTACGGTTAATTCTTAATCTTTAATCTTTTAAAACTATATTGTTATGAAAAAAGTAATTTATTCTGTAGCTATTGTATCAGCTATGCTCATGGCTTCCTGCGGAAGCAAGGATAAGGCTCAGGACACCGCTAATGTGGAGGTTGCTGAGGTAGTGGAAGGAACTATTGTAGAAGAGGGTAATGATGCCGCTGACGCAATGAGCGATGCCGCCGACGCAATGAGCGATGCGGCCGGCGATGTTCAGTCAGCTGCGGAAGATGCCGGTGACGCGGCAAAAGCTGCCGGTGCAGAAGCAGCTGCCAAAGGTAACGCTGTAGTAGATGAGGCAAAGGCCGCCGGTCAGAAGGCTGTAGACGATGCAAAGGCTGCCGGTCAGAAAGCTGTAGACAATGCTAAGGCTGCCGGTCAGAAAGCTGTAGATAATGCTAAAGCTGCGGGTCAGAAGGCTGTGGATAATGCAAAGTCCAGGGCTGCTTCAGCTTTGGAAAAGGGTGCTAATGCTCTCGGCAAGTAAAATCAGAACTTATAGAAAAATAGAAAGCGCGAATCGGGACTCCCGGTTGGCGCTTATTTTCTTGTGTGTGGTTGGGGGCTAAATAGTGTGTCGGCGAATGAAGTCGGCCACTGCCGGAGTGTCGTTGGAGGCAATCACTTCGCTGGCTATCTCTTTCAATTCATCCACGGCATTGCCCATAGCAATCCCCACGTCGGCCAGACGGAAGAGGGGGATGTCGTTGACATTATCTCCGAAAGCCACAATGCGCCCGGCGCCTATCTGCGAGGCTATGTCCTCCACAGCCGCGGCCTTATTGGCAGTAGGGGAGAACATCTCCAGCTGCCCCCAGTCGTCGCCGAAATTGTCGTGATAGCAGAGGGGGGTCACCGGAGTCTTTTCCCGGATAATATCGTCATACACAGCCTTGGCACGGAGCCAGGGCTGCACGCTGTAGAGCAGCAGAGTGTTGTCAAGATTTGCCGGGAGAGGCGATTCGCCGCAGGGGGGCACAATGAAGCGCTTCACTCCGGTGTGGGCGCGCTGAGATATGAAGCCCTTCTCCAGCTCATTGAGCTCCCCTATGTGGTAGACTTTGAGCATGTCGTCGGCAAAGGTGTAGATGAAAGTGCCGGTGTCATGCTTGCGATAGAGCTTAACTAATCGGTCTGTCACCCCCGGGGGCATGAACTGCAGCCGAGAGAACCGGCGCTCGGAGAAATTATAGAGGGCAGCTCCGGTCATTACCACCCCCGGCAGCCTTAGATTCACGTCGCGCATCAAGCCGATGAGGGTGGCGGGAGTGCGGGCCGTGGCGATTGTGAAGTGTGCTCCGGCCTCGATTGATTCGTTGAGGAGCCTGACTGATTCAGCTGAAACCTGCGAGGTGGGGTCAAGCAGAGTGCCGTCAAGGTCAGAAACGTAGAGCACCTTTGTCTTAAGCAGGTCGTGTGTGAATGTCGGCTTTTCCATTGTTTCCTTATTTGATTTCGTGCCAGCGAATGTCGGTAACCTGAGTCTCCTTGTAGTGCACGTAGATGGGGGAGGCGGAGGTGTCGAGCCAGGGCTCTGTGCCGGTGAGTGTCAGTACGGTAAACTGCACATATTCGCCGTAGCCCTCCGGAATAATTTTTCTTGAGGCTCGCTTGGAGGCTCGCCGGCGTTGTTCGCTCCGGGCTTTGTCAGATTGTTTTTTGTCTGAATAGGTCTTCTCCCTGAAATCATCGGGGTTTAGGCCCATGCTGCGGAACATCTGGTCCTGCATCTTTCTCTGCATCCTGCGCATGGCCCATTTGCCAATGCGGGGAGCAAGCAGCCATAAGCCCCAGGCTATGAGTAGTATCCAGACTAAAATCATCAGATGTCAGTGCAAAAAAGGTTAGCTATGAAGGAGCTGATCACGTAGTAGCCTATGGTGTAATACAGGCCCTGCCAGCCGAAAATGCTTATGCAGACTATAGCTACGATTATCAGTGAGTAGCGAAGCAGGTTGCCCTTGGGAGCTAATGACTTGAACTTCAGTGAGTACATCTTCACGGGAGCTACCATGAGCAGCGCGATTGCCACAACGGAGCCTACGCCTGCATAAAGGTTGATTCCTGTGGGTGTGTAAGCTATCATGGCCGCCAGACCGATGCAGAAGAGTGCACAGGAGGGCACGGGGAGCCCCTTGAAGGTGGTGGCCTGCTCGGGGTCTATGTTGAAGCGGGCGAGTCTTAAGGCGGCCATCAGGGGGATGAGCGCGCAAGTGAAGCTTGCCCCAAAGGGTGCGCCTCCGGCTTCAAAGAGATTGAAGAGCAGCGCTGCGGGAGCTACGCCGAAGCTCACGAGGTCAGAGAGGGAGTCGAGCTGCTTGCCGAGGTCGGAATAGGCATGCAGCAATCGGGCACACAAGCCGTCGCAGAAATCGGCCACGGCAGCCAGCAATATGCAGTAGAAGCACATCAGATAGCCGGGTGTGGAGCCGAACATCTTCATGGGGTGGAAAGCACACAGCAGTGCTGTGAAGCCAAAGAGGAGGTTGAGAAGAGTAATGGTGTTTGGGATGTATTTCTTCATAAATCTATCAAATGAGGAGTGGCCGGTGCCGCTTGGGTCTTAGGGCTCATTTAGTTAACGGCGGGGGACTGAAAATGTTTTGCCGGCTGAGGGTAATCTGCAAGAACATTGCCCCTTTGTCGCAGTAGGTAGGGGCCGGATTATTTCGCCGGTTTAAGTTTGGCCAGGGGAGTGAGGCCGCCGCGGGTAATCATGCCGGGCTCCAGGAGCACCTCGGCGTCTAAGGGCAGGTAGATATCCACACGCGAACCGAACTTGATGAAACCCAAGTGCTTGTCGATTGTAGCCTGATGGCCGCGGCGTGCATAGGTCACGATGCGGCGTGCCATAGCCCCGGCTACCTGGCGCACGGTTATTTTCTGTCCGTTGTCGCAAATTATGCCTATTGTGCTGCGCTCATTCTGCGTGCTCGCCTTGGGCAGATAGGCTGAGAGGAAGCGGCCGCGGTGATGCTTTACGTAATCCACAGTGCCATCGACCGGATACCAGTTGGCGTGCACATTCAGAGGGCTCATAAACACACTCACCTGAATGGCTTCACCCTTGATGTATTCAGGTTCCTTCACGCGCTCTACACACACCACTTTGCCGTCGACAGAACTGATCACCATGTCCTTGTGCACCCCTTTGTAGTGGCGGCGCGGGCAGCGGAAGAAGTTGAACACGAACCCATAAATCACTATAGATATAGCGCTGAGCACCCCCGGAATAATGTAGGGAGGGAAGAAGAGCCACACCACGATGTTGAGCATCAGCAGCATGCCAAAAAGGATTATGAGTATGTTGGTTCCTTCTCTGTGTATCTTCATAAATTGAAGTCAAGCCTGATTCATGTGCCGAATCGTAGCGGACACAATCTGCTTTCAAATTACAAAATTAATTAAATTACTCGATATTGCAAAGAACAGACCTATTTATTTGTTGAATCTGCGGTTATTGATTAATTTTGCAGTATTAAATGGTGAAAACGGGGTGCCCCCGAGGGGCATATTCCCTGCTTCGGAGCGCTTTTGCGAGTCCTGCAGTCGCTCCCCGTCACTTATAAAAATAGAAGAAATGAGACAAAATCAACATAACGGGGGCTGGAAGCCTGATGTAATAGAGCGCGCTGAGAACCGCGGCGATGCACCCGTGGAGCTCCTTGCGTTTATGACCAAGGCCTTCCCCTCGCTTAACCGCACGCGACTTAAGTCGCTGCTCAAGTATGGTCAGGTGCGAGTGACCGGATACCCTTCGCCGCGCCATGACACTCCTGTGGAGCCGGGCGCCGTAGTGGAAATCAACCACACACGTCCCTTTGCCACCTTCAAGCATCCGCGCATGAAGCTGGTCTATGAGGATGACGACGTGATAGTAATCAACAAGGGCTACGGATTGCTCTCCATGGGCACCGACACCGGACGCCAGAGTGAGACGGCCTACTCCATTCTGCGTGATTACGTGAAGAAGCAGCATCCCGGCAACAAGGTGTTCATAGTGCACCGCCTGGATCGCGACACCTCCGGCCTGATGATGTTTGCCCGCACCGAGGAGGCCAAGGAGGCTATGCAGCACAATTGGAATAATATGGTGCTGGAACGCAACTATCTGGCTGTGCTCGAGGGTGTGGTCGAGGAGGACAGCGGCGTGATCCGCTCCAACCTCGACGAGAATTCCCGGTTTGAGGTCTACACCACTCATCAGAAGGGTAAGGGCAAACTGGCCGTTACGCGCTACAAGGTGCTGGAGCGCGGCAGTGGCTACTCTCTGGTGCAGTTCTCGCTCGACACCGGCCGTAAGAATCAGATACGTGTGCATGCCTCCGACCTGGGGCACCCCATAGTGGGCGACCGTAAATATGGCGCGCAGGCGTCGCCCATCCATCGCCTTGCGCTTCATGCCCGTTCACTGAAGTTCGCGCATCCCGTAACCCGCAAACTCATGGAGTTTTCCCTGCCGGTGCCCACCCGCTTCGCCGGCTTGATTAAAAGTGGGGTGTTAAAGAAAAGTGCTGATAAATAATAAAGAGATATGAAACCTATCGTAAGTATCATAATGGGTAGCACCTCTGACCTTCCCGTCATGGAGAAAGCTGCTCAGTATTTTGACCAACTTGAAATACCCTTTGAAATGCTGGCTCTCTCGGCTCACCGCACTCCCCGCGAGGTCGAGGAGTTTGCCTCCGGCGCCGAGGCACGCGGCATCAAGGTAATCATTGCCGCTGCCGGCATGGCTGCCCATCTGGGTGGCGTGATAGCATCGCTGACATCCCTGCCCGTGATCGGTGTGCCTATCCGCAGCTCCTTTGATGGCCTTGATTCCCTGCTTGCAATCGTGCAGATGCCTCCCGGCATTCCGGTGGCAACTGTGGGTGTCAACGGTGCGCTCAACGCCGCCGTGCTCGCTTCGCAGATTATAGCCCTTTCCGATGATGCCGTCAGAGAGCGCGTGCATGACTACAAGCAGGGCCTCACCGCCAAGATTGTAAAGGCTAACGCGGACCTGGCCGAGGTTAAGTATAACTTTAAGACAAATTAATGAGCCGTTATAATTATGTGCGTCGCCCCTCACGCGAGGTGAGAATAGGGGGCCTCAAGATCGGCGGTGAAAACGCGGTGAGGGTGCAGAGCATGACCAACCGCAACACCAACGATGTGGAGGCATGCGTGGAGCAGTCTCTGCGCATTGCCGATGCCGGTGGTGAGCTCGTGCGCCTGACCACTCAGGGTGTCAAGGAGGCTACCAATATCGGGCTGGTGCGCGAAGCTCTGCGTGAGCGCGGCTGCGAGGTGCCCATCGTGGCTGATGTGCATTTCAACCCCAAGGCCGCCTTCAAGGCTGCCACCACGTGTGACAAGGTGCGCATAAATCCCGGCAACTTCGTGGATGCCGCCCGCACATTTAAGAAGCTGACATTCACCGACGAGGAGTATGCCGGCGAGCTTGATCGCATACGCCGCTCGCTCATACCCTTCCTGGACCTTTGCCGTGAAAATGGCACGGCAATACGTCTGGGCGTTAACCACGGCTCCCTGTCAGATCGCATCATGAGCCGCTACGGCGACACTCCCGCCGGCATGACGGAGAGTGTGATGGAGTATCTGCGCATCTGCAGAGAGGCTGATTTCCACAACATAGTCATCTCCATAAAAGCGTCGAACACGGCGGTGATGGTGGAGACCGTACGCACCCTCGTGGCGGCTATGGATGAGGAGGACATGCACTATCCGCTTCACCTCGGCGTGACTGAAGCCGGCGATGGCGAGGATGGACGCATCAAGAGCGCTGTGGGCATAGGCACACTGCTGGCCGAGGGGCTCGGTGACACTATCCGCGTGAGTCTGAGCGAGGAGCCGGAAGCCGAAATTCCTGTGGCAAAGGCGCTTGTGGAGCATATCTGCACCCGCGGCGGCCATAAACCTGTGGTGGAGCCTGCTCAGGGGGAGGTGCCCGAGCTGCGAGTACAGAAAGTAGTGGCAGCTACCGCCGACTATCCGGAGCTCCCTTGCGATTGGCGCGAGATTGATGCCGCCTCTGAAGTGATGCCCACAGATGACGCTCCCGTCATCCTGACATCCTCCAACCTCAACGCCCCCGGTGAGATGCTCAGCTTCATCGTGCGCTATCGTCAGAATGGAGGCAAAGCTCCCGTGATTGTGAAGCTGACCTATGCGGACGCTGACGTGGCTGACGTGCAGCTCAAAGCCGCCGCCGACTTCGGCACCCTGCTGCTCAATGGCTATGCCGATGGTATCCTGCTCGATGCTCCGGCATTGACCCGCGAACAGATAGCTGCCACGGAGCTTGCCATTCTGCAGGCTGCCCGTCTGCGATTCACGAAGACGGAGTACATAGCGTGTCCCGGATGCGGACGCACCCTCTTTGACCTGCAGGGCACTCTGAAAGCCGTGAAGGAGGCCACCGCCCACCTGCCCGGTGTGAAAATCGGTGTGATGGGCTGCATAGTCAACGGCCCCGGTGAAATGGCCGATGCCGACTACGGCTACGTAGGAGCTGCCGCAGGCCGCGTAAGCCTCTACCGCGGCAAAGAATGTGTAGAAAAAAATATCCCTCAGGAGGAAGCCATCGGCCGTCTACTTGCCCTGATAGCCGCCGACACTAAGTAATCCGAGTCGATTAGAAATGAATGATGCGCGATACGCCGGGGTCGGCGAGTCGCGCATCAGTTTTTGAGTTAGTGTTGTCAGTGAAATATGTTGGACATACTACTTTTTTGCGGCCTTTTTGCGGGTGGCGCGGGGCTTGGCGGGTGCTTCGTCCTGCTCTTTCATTATCTTTTGGGCTTCTTCTGCGGTCAGAGAGGCGGCGTCGGTGCCTTTGGGGAGCTTGTAGTTCACGGCTTTTTTGGCGCCGAGGGGTTTGAAAGCCAGATAGGGACCAAAGCGGCCGTTGAGTGCCTGAAGTCCGGGCACCTCCGGGAAGTCCTTGATGATTTTTGAGGCGTCGTCAGCCCGTTTCTTCTCAATGAGCTCAATGGCCTGCTGGAGCGTGATGCCCTGCGGAGTGAGCTCCTTGGGGATGGACACGAATTTGGAGTCGTGGCGGATATAGGGACCGAAACGGCCGATGGCGGCCACCACTGTTTTGCCTTCGAAATCGCCGAGTGTGCGGGGGAGTTCAAAGAGCTTCAGAGCCTCGTCGAGGGTGATTGTGGCTATGCTCTGGCCGTCGAGCAGCGATGCAAACTGAGGCTTCTCCTCATCGTCGGTCGAGCCTATCTGCACCATGGGGCCGAAGCGGCCTATCTTCACGCTCACGGGGCGTCCGGTTTTGGGGTCAGTGCCGAGGGCGCGTTCACCCACCTTGTGCTCCATGCGCATGGTGTTGATTTTCTGAATGTCGGGATGGAATCCCTTGTAGAAGTCATCAATCTCCTTGTGCCAGCCGAGAGAACCCTCGGCAATCTCGTCAAACTTCTCCTCGATGCGCGCGGTGAAGTTGTAATCAAGTATGTCGGGGAAATACTCGGTGAGGAAGTCGTTGACAACCATGCCGATATCAGTGGGCACGAGGCGCCCCTTGTCGGAGCCGGTGGTCTCGGTGTCAGTGGCGGTGCTGATGCCGGCGGGGGTAAGGGTGATTACTTTATACTCGCGCTTCACACCCTCCTTCTCGCCGCGCTCCACATAGTCGCGGCTCTGGATGGTGCTGATTGTGGGGGCGTAAGTGGAGGGGCGACCGATGCCGAGTTCCTCCATCTTTTTCACCAGCGAAGCCTCATTGTAGCGGGCGGGTGCCTGCGTGAAGCGTTCGGTGGCGGTGATGGTTTCGGCGGAGAGGCGAGTGCCCACCGGGAGCGAGGGGAGCGAATAGGGAGCGTTGCCCTCACCCTCTATGGCGTAAGCCTTCAGGAAGCCCTCAAACTTGATGACCTCGCCGTGGGCCACGAAATTCTTTCCGTCGCACACAATAGCGGGTGCGGCCGGGGTGATGCTGATGTCGAGAGTGGTTTTCTCAATGCGGGCGTCGGCCATCTGCGAGGCGAGCGTGCGCATGCGTATAAGGTGATACAGACGCTTCTCCTGGGGGGTGCCTTCAATATCCCTGTTGGCTACGTATGTGGGGCGGATTGCCTCGTGGGCCTCTTGCGCGCCCTTGCTTTTGGTGTGGTAATGACGCACGTGGAGGTACTCTTCGCCATACTGTTCTGTCACCAATGAGGAGATATCCTTGATGGCCAGGTCGGAGAGGTTGAGCGAGTCGGTACGCATGTAGGTGATGTGACCGGCCTCGTAGAGCTGCTGAGCCACACGCATGGTCTGCGACACGGTGAATCCGAGCTTGCGGGCCGCTTCCTGCTGCAGTGTCGAGGTGGTGAAGGGGGGAGCCGGCGAGCGGTGTATGGGTTTAACGGTTACTTCTTCCACTGTAAATGTGGCCTCCTTGCAGGCTTCGAGCAGCTGCAAGGCCTCCTGTTCAGACTCCAGGCGGGTGTTGAGCTCACTGCGCAGCGGGGCGGGCGACGAGGGTATGCCGAAAGAGCCGGTCACACGGAAGAAGGGTTGCGGCGTGAAGGCGGCAATCTCCTTTTCGCGTTCGCAGATGAGGCGCACGGCCACACTCTGCACGCGGCCTGCCGAGAGGGCGGGCTTGATTTTGCGCCAGAGCACCGGCGAGAGCTCAAAGCCCACGATGCGGTCAAGCACGCGGCGGGCCTGCTGCGCGTTTACGCGGTCAAGGTCTATGGTGCGCGGGTTCTCAAGCGCGTGGACTATGGCCGGTTTAGTTATTTCGTGGAAAACGATTCGATGGGTTGTAGCCGGGTCGAGATTGAGTACCTCGGCCAGATGCCAGGCTATGGCTTCCCCTTCGCGGTCTTCATCGGAAGCGAGCCAGACCGTGTCTGCCTTTTCAGCCTCGGCACGAAGCTTGCTTACCAGCTCCTTCTTCTCGGCCGGAATCTCATATATAGGTTCGTAGTTGCTGTCTACGTCAATGCTGAAGTCCTTTTTGCGCAAATCGCGAATATGACCGAAACTGGACATGACCTTATAGTCAGGTCCGAGAAATTTTTCGATAGTCTTAGCCTTTGCAGGAGACTCCACTATGATAAGGTTCTTGCTCATGAGTTTAAAACATTGCATATCAAGGCCCCGGCTGGGAGCCTTTAAAGCCCTTATGGCTGCAATTTCGGCCACAAAAGTACTAAAAATTTTTTAAATGCTCTATTTTTTAAACTCACAGCCCCCCGATTTGTTCATTTCCCCCTGTAAGTAGTGGCGGTTACTGGTATGCCCAGAGGTTGGTTGCGGCGGGTTGCTGTGTGGGTTTTACGTAGAGCATGAGGGGGCGGTCCAGGGTCCATCCGCGCGACATGTTGCGGATGGCCAGGCGCGCGAGCCCCGAGGCGTGGGGCACCATGGCGCGCAGCGCGGCGATGATGGAGGGCACGGAGGGGAAGCGGTCGCGTGTGATTTCGGCCACGGTGCGCCCATGCAGCGTCAGACGGGCGTGAAGAGTATCGGTGTAATCAAGTCGTTGTGTCATAACAGTTACGGTAAAAAATTAGCATCAGCCTCCCGATGGTGCGGGAAACTGATGCAAAGTTACGACACGTGGTGTGCCGACTGCCGGCACACATGTGTTAAGGAGTGTTATTTTGAGGCGGGGGTTAGGCCACGCAGGCGGAGAAGGGCTGCGGGGTCGGGCTTGTGGCCGCGGAAACGCACGAAGAGGGTCATGGGATCTTCGGTGTCGCCGCTCTCAAGAATGTTTTTCTTGAAGGATGCGGCTGTCTTGGGATCGAAGATGCCCTTCTGCTCAAAGAGTTCCCAGGCGTCGGCTTCGAGCACCTGTGCCCAGAGATAGGTGTAATAGCCCGCGGCGTAACCTTCGTCGCCGAAGATGTGCTTGAAGTAGGGTGAGCGGTAGCGGAAGGTGAGCTCTGCGGGCAAACCGATTTCGTTTGCGAAGTTCTGCTCGAACTCAGCCACATTCACCTCATCGGGGTTCTGACGAGCCCAAGCCAGGTCAAGCAGAGCGGCTGCGGCCAGTTCGGTGGCAGCGAAGCCTTGGCCGAATTTTGAAGCCTCTTCCATCTTGGTTATGAGCTCTGCGGGCATAGGTTCGCCGGTCTGGTAATGCTTGGCGTAGACGGCGAGCACCTCGGGAGCGGTGGCCCAATGCTCGTTGATCTGTGAGCACATCTCTACGTAGTCGCGGTCCACGTTAGTGCCTGCCAGTGAGCGGTAAGGAGCCTGGGTGAGCATGCCCTGCAGTGCGTGGCCAAACTCATGGAAGGTGGTCTCCACCTCATCGAGCGTGAGCAGCGAGGGGTTGTCGGCAGTGGGGGGAGTGAAGTTGCCTACGTTGTAGACGATGGGGCGCTTCATAGAGCCGTCGCCATAGAGGCCGGCGCTCTGCAGCTGTTCCATCCAGGCGCCCTGCACCTTGGTGGCGCGGGGGAAGTAGTCAGTCATGAAGACAGACACGTGCTGTCCCTTGTTGTCGGTGATGTCGTAGACGGTCACTTCGTCCATATACTTGGGGGCGTCGGGCATCTCGGTGAAGTTTATGCCGTAGAGCTTGTTGGCGGAATACTTGAGGCCGTCGAGCACGTGAGAGAGTTCGAAATAGGGCTGAATATCAGCATCGGTCAGGTTGTATTTCTGCTCCTTAACCTTGCCCAAATAGTAGTAATAGTCCCAGGGCTGAATCTTGAAATCGGCGCCGTTGGCATCGGCGAAAGCCTGCATTTCGGCTACCTCCTCCTTCACGCGGCCCTTTGCAGGCTCGTAGACCTTCATGAGCAATTCCTCGGCAGCTTCGGGGGTCTTGGCCATAACGCGAGAGGTCATGAGCTGAGCGAAATTGTCGAAGCCCATCAGCTTGGCTTTTTCGGCGCGCAGCTTGATGATTTGCTCGATTACGGGGATGTTGGAGTTCTCGCCGGTAGATGCCAGCGAGGTGTAGCCCTTCCACATGGCTTCACGCAGGCCGCGGTTGTCGGCATACTGGAGCACGGGGAGGCGGCTGGGAGCATGGAGGGTGAAGATGTAGAGACCATCGAGGCCGCGGGCCTTGGCAGTCTCGGCAGCGGTGGCTATGGTTGAGGCGGGGAGACCGGCCAGGTCAGCTTTGTCGTAGACCACGATTGAGAAATCGTTGGTAGCTTTGAGCAGGTTCTTGGTGAACTGCATGTAGAGCTTGGTCAGCTCATCGTTGACCTGTACCAGGCGAGCCTTGTTTTCAGGGGAAAGGGCGGCGCCACCCTCGGCAAACTGGCGATAGTATTTCTCAACCAGGCGTTTCTGCACGGGGTTAAGCTTGGATTTCTTCAGATTGTCGTAGACGGCCTTTACGCGGGCGAAGAGGGCGTCGTTGAGCATCACATTGTTCTCAGCCTCATTGAAAAGCGGCATGATTTCCTCACCGAGCTCGGAGATTTCGGGAGTCTTCATTGCTGCATCGTAATGAGAGAACACACCACCCACGCGGTCCAGAATGGGCTGGAGATTTTCAAGCGGGAGGATAGTGTTTTCAAATGTGGGAGCATCGGGGTTGTTCACGATTTTGGCGATATTGGCCTTCTGCTCTTCAAGACCGGCCTGCACTGCGGGCAGGAAGTGGGCAGTGGTTATCTGCTCAAAGGGTGGGATTTCGTAGACAGTGGTGTAAGGCTGCAGGAAAGGATTGGCAGCCGCATCAGCTTGCATAGGCAATGAGGTTGACAGCCCGAGCCCGAGGACCAGAGCTGAAGTTAACAGGAATTTGTGTTTCATTGGCATTGAATAAATAAATGTTGAATTAGTTTAGTTTCTTTTCTGTGGGGGCGCTTCTCCGCGTTACATAAGCTCGAAGTAAGCCGTGAGGGGGAAGTGGTCGGAGGCACGCAGGTCGCCACGTTTTATGTCATAAGGCCTCAGGTGCCCTTTGTAGAGAATCTGGTCTATATGGAAATAAAGGTGGTGGGCGTTAAAGGTGAAAGTCGGGGCAATGGATGCCTCGCAGAATGCATCGTGGTAGCCCTCTTTGGTGATAGTGTTGTAAGCATAGGATGCCGGCACATCGTTGAAGTCGCCACATACTATTATGTCACCATCGAGCGTGTCAAGAAATTCGGCGAGTAATTTGGCTGCACGGGCGCGGTTTTCGAAGGCATGCTTGAGCTTGCCGTAGATTGTGCCGGCAAAGAGGCCAGCCGATTGCTTGACGCTTTCAAAGCCTGTCTGGTCGGCAAACACGTTGCGTTCGCTGTCCGAGAGACCGTAGGAGGTTAGGTGCACGTTGACCACAGTGACCGGGTGCCCAGGTTTCTCTACCCTCACGGCCTCAAACATGAAGTAAGCGAGCGCCGGCTCAGCCTTGGCAGCTATTTTGGTGAGGGGATATTTCGAACGGATGCACACATCGATGTCGCCATTGTATGGCTCCACGGTGTAAGGATAGATGTCGGTGATGGCGCGCACCTGCTGTATGGTGGCTCCGTGATGGCGCAGCGCTTCGGCCAGGCTGTAAAGCTCCTGCAGACAGATCACGTCGGCATTGCTGTTGATGACGTAGTCGAGCGTACGCGATGCGCCTCGCTTCGAGTCATCTATGTCCATACAGTTGTGCACATTATAAGTAAGTAGCGAAAGAGTGGGGGCTTCCGGCGCGGGCTTCTTGGGGAAGCTCACAGGGAAAACTACCATCAGTGCCGGAATGATTATGATGAGTGCGGCGGCACAGAGTTCCGCCATGACATAGCGGCGCCCTATGAGCCAGACTATGCCGACAACAAGGGTGAGCACCGACAGTGCAGGCAGCGACAGACAGATAAGCTGCGGAAGTGCCCAGACGGAGGGGGGAATGATGTGGGCATATCCACCTATTATGGTGCATATCAGAAGGAAAGCCGTGGCAGTGACAGCGGCTATCTTCGCGGTCTTACGAGCTTTCATGTCGGTCAGCGGTTAAGGAGGGAATTGAGCATGGAGTCGAGCTCGTCGGCCTGCATGAGGCCTTCGTGGCGTTCCACCACCTTGCCGTAGGCGTCAATGAGAATAAATGCGGGTATGGAGTGAATGTTATATTTTTCGGTCAGTGCGGGGTTTTCATCCACATCGATTGATTGCATTTTGATTTTGCCGTCATATTTCTTTACAGCCTCTTCAAACACCGGCTTCATGGCCTGGCATGGGCCGCACCAAGTGGCGGAGAACTCCAGCACCTGCGGCATGCCCTTCTTGGCGGGGATGCGAGAGGCCACCAAAGCTGCGGAATCAGGGGCGAGAGCGCGTTCAGAATCGGTGGGGGCGGCCGCGGTTACAGACTCGCCATCGGTGCTGCGGGAGTTGGAATTGTTGCTGCATGCGCCTATGAAAGCTGCGCACACCAGAATAAGCAGAGAGTTGATGAGATTTTTCATAAATTACTTTTACTTAATGCGTTGAGAGAGCTCGCGGAGATTGCGGCGTTCCTGAGTGGTGAGGGAGTCATAGCCGGAGACGCGGATTTTGTCGAGCAGGCGGTCCAGCTCTTCGGCGTCTTTACGGTGTCGCTCCATAACTGATATAACGCGGGAGACGCGTTTTGGTTTGATTTCGCGCTCAGTTTTCTTCCCTCCCCGCAGGTAGCCGGGTATGAAGGCGGCCACGAGTCCGAAGGCTGCGCCCCCTAAGTGAGCAATCTCTCCGCCACTGTTGCCACCGCCGAGACCTATGAATGCCAGCACAATCATGATGATGGCTATGTATTTGAGCTTCACATCCCCTATGAAGAAGAGGTGGAAAGTGTAGTTGGGCATAAGCACCGCGGCTGCTGCCATGATGCTCAGCACCGAGGCGCTCGCCCCCATCAGCATCCCGCCGGAGAAATGAAATGCCGAGGCTACGCAGAGGTAGAGTAAGCCACCCGCCAGGCCACCCCCTAAGTAGAGGCCCAACAGTTTGCGCGGGCTAATCAGCTCAAGCAGAAGCCCTCCGAACCATGCCAGCCACAGCATGTTGAAGAGAATGTGCAGCGGCTGAATGTGGGTGAACATGTAGGAAAGCAGCGTCCAGGGACAACGCAGAAAAGCGCTGAACGAATCGGGCAGAGCGAAATAGGGCGCAAGCGATATACCGGCACCGAATTTGCTGAAGAGCACGGAGAGGCCTACGCAGAGAAACACCGCTGCGTTGATGCCTATGAGCGAGCCGAGCACTCCGTGGCGCTTGATGATGTCAGTAACGTTTGCCATTGAGTGTGCCCTGCTTATGCCAATAATAAATCAGAACGGCGCCGAAAATCATGCCCCCCAGGTGAGCGAAATGAGCCACGGAATTGAGCGTGCCGCTGACCCCGAAGAACAGCTCGATTACGGCGTAACCGGCCACAAGCCACTTGGCTTTGACAGGCACTGGGATGAACATGATGTACATAGGCACGTTGGGGAACACGCAGGCGAAACCGAGCAGCAGACCGAAGATGGCTCCGCTTGCCCCTATCGTCATCAGCGCATACTTAAATTGCGCTATGGCAGAGAGTATCATAGAATTGTTGTCGGCGAGCATCTCGGTGACTTCCGCTTCCATCTCTCTGTAGGTCAGATGGTTGGCGCCGGCTATGGCGCTGATATAGTCATGTTGCCAGCTGAAGGTCCAGACTATCTCCTGCACAAGCGCCGCGCCAACGCCGCAGACGAAGTAGAAGAGCAGATAGCGGCGTGAGCCCCACGTGGCTTCCAGTATGCGGCCAAACATATATAGCGCCCACATATTGAAGAAGATGTGAGCTATGCCACCCTGGCCGGCGGGAGCCTGCAGGAACATGTAGGTTATGAACTGCAGAGGATTGAAGGCATCGGAGCCCCAATAGTGCAGACCGAGGCGCGGCAGGATGGTGCCCTCGTTGAAGGCAGGCATCACGGCCCCGAGTATCCAGAGGCCAATATTGATAATAAGCAGGTTACGGGTAACAGCAGGTACCCCCCGCATAAAACCGTTGTTATTCATAGTGCAAATGTACTAATTATTCTTGGTTTTTGTGGGTGTTTTACGAAAAAGTACAGGGTTTCAGCAAAAAATTAGCTCTTCTTAAAAATATTTTGGCGATTTATTTGTTACTAAATTAGAAATTAAGTATATTTGCCCCCAAATATATTTATGTAATAAACTCAAGCTATGAACAGAACAGATTTAGTAAATGAAATCGCAGCAAAAGCTAATCTCAATAAGGTGACTGCAAAGGCTGCTCTCGATGCTTGTCTCGAATCTATCGCTCAGGCCCTGGCCAATGAAGACAAGGTTGCTCTTCTCAACTTCGGTACATTTGCAGTAGTAGAAAAGGAAGCGCGCACCGGCATCAACCCCCGTACAAAAGAGAAAATCGAGATTCCCGCCCGCAAGGTTGTGAAATTCAAACCCAGCGCTGACCTCGGTAAGTAATCTGACAGCATGAAACGGTACCCCCCCCGGCTACCGGACGAAATTATCAGACCCCGCACCACAAGGAGCGAGGTCTGGTTGCATAAATGAGTTCAATGCTTAAATAATACTATGTTATGAAGAAAACAATCATGGCCGCTTCCATGACAGCGGGAATACTTTTATGCGCTTGTGCCAACGACAAAGGTGGCGCCTCTGACTCTGCGGTGCAGACCGCGGCTCAGACCGATGGGTCAAAAGTGTTGGTGGCTTACTATTCCGCAACAGGCAATACGGCCAAAGCCGCCGACGATATTGCAAAGGCCACCGGCGGCACTCTCTATGAAATTGAACCCGAACAGAAGTACACTGACGCTGACCTGGACTATGAGAATGATAAATCCAGAAGCGCGGTGGAGAACAAGAACCCCGATATGCGTCCGGCCATCAAGATGGGTCTGGACGTAGCCCCTTACGAGACTATATATCTCGGTTTCCCCGTATGGTGGGATAAGGCCCCGCTGGTGGTCTACACCTTCCTTGATTCCTACGATTTTTCAGGCAAGAAGATCGTGGTGTTCGCCACAGCTCATTCAAGCGGCTTGAATCCCAGCTACGAAGCGCTGAAAGCCGCATACCCCTCACTGGATATGCAGGAGGGAAAATTTCTCAACGTGACCTCCACCGACTCATTTAAAGAGTGGGTAGAGGGTTTGAAGAGTAAATAATCCCATGCGTCTGATTCGATTGATTCATAGATGGACAGGCCTTCTGATAGGTCTGTTCTTTCTTATATCCTGTCTGTCCGGATTAATGATTGTGGTCGGGAAGATTATAGGTTCCTATGCCCCGTTTTTTAAATTCTTCAACCACCTCCACACCTCCCTCTTCCTGAGTAAAACCGGCAAGGAAATACTTGGAATAGCCACACTACTGGCCATCGTGGAGATAGTCACGGGCTATTGGCTGTGGGGCAAAATGACAGCGGCGTTGGCGCGCTCCATGCGTAAGAAGGGGCGCAGCGCCTGGGCTGCCGTGTGGAAAATGATTGGCTTTAAATATCCGAGTCCCGTCAAAGGCTTGCATAATGGGGCCGGTGTGTGGAGCGGCGTCCCCCTGCTGATAATGATTCTAACAGCCCTGACCTGGAGCTTCGGATGGTATAACGATATAATGTATATGCTTTTTGATTCCGGAGCATCCGGGAGTTGGGGCACTAATCTGTTTCATACGATTCATGCCCTGCACGTAGGGAGTTGGGACGGCCTCTTTTCCCGACTGCTGTGGGCAGCCGCCGTGCTGTTAGGAGGCTCGCTACCCGTCACAGGACTGCTAATCTATTGCCGGAACAGATCCCGCAGCAGAAAGCACCATGATTAAGCCCAAACATTTATGCTCAGACCCGACTTATACTCACCTCTTTAGGAAAAGAGAGCACGTAGCCTCTATTTGTTTTTGGTGAGTTGCCAATAGGCGCGGAGGGTGATTACGAGGGTGGCGCCGAGCATTGGGATTAGGGCGGTGTTGAGAGTCTGCACACCGCATTTGCAGATTATGAAGGTGCCCAGCGCCAGCAGGGCTTGCAGCAGGAAGAGGTAGCTCAGCGGCTTTGCCAGTCGTTTGCTCCAGCAGAGGCAGGGCACAAGCAGCCATAGCGGATTGAGCCAGAGTGCCAGCCAGTTGGGCGATGTGCCTTCGTGCTCGCTCATGAACACCAGGAACCAGATGAGGCAGCCGGGTAAGCCGCAGATTACTCCCCATGCGGCCCACAGTATTCTCGGGCTTTTCCCTCTGCGATACGCTATGTAAACTATTCCTACGGCTATCAGTCCCACTAAGGTCAGTATAAAGTCGGGGGAGAGATACCAGGGTGTGGCGGGCAGGCGCATGTCCCCTTCGCCGGGATAGAGCACTTCCGCACCCTCCACGAGCGGTGAGCCGTCGGCGCGCCTGCTGCGGTCTATGTTTGAGGCAAGCACCACGGGCGCAAAGGCCTGCTCGCGGGGCTGTATTGGGCGATCTATGGAGCTGCCCAGCGCCATGTCTATGCCTAACTGATACCACGGGTAGCCGGCGTTGAGCTGCTTAAGCATTTGTCGGTAAGTGTGGTAATCGGCTGTGGTGTCAGTGCTATATGTGGCCGTGACACCCATAGCGGCATCAATGTCGTCGAGTATGCGGGTGGAGCAGTTGCGGCTGAAGTACTGATAGCGGTAGGTGCAGAAGCGTGGGTCGGCATCGTGGCGCAGGATGGCGAGTAGCGAGTCGGTCTCCTGCTTCGTGAAGTTGAGCTGATACAGTGTCACTCGTGAGCGTCGCTGAGCGTAAGAGTAAAGGAAGAGTGGGGTGGGAGAGGCCTGAGCCATGTAGTCGGTCTCTCCCTTCACGAAGCGGTAGACGAATCCGGGGGAGGTGAAGTCAAACACTCCGTAATTGTAGACCTCATCAACCGGGCGCCCCTCATATTGCCCTGTCACGCGGAGGGCTGCGTGGCCGTAAAGCTCAAAGATTTCGGGACCGGCATCGCATATCAGCAGGCTGACTTTCAGCGAATCGGGTCGGCTCTCGGCTGCATTTTCCTGTGCGATGCAAAGTGCCGTGGGGAGCAGGACAGTCAGCAGGGTAAGCAGGATGAATCTGAGGCTGAGTTGCTTCATAATCAGGGGTTTGTGCCTAATGTGGCAATCTTCTCAACGGCGCCGGTAGCGGGGTTGAAGATGGCGCATGAGGGGGCGCGCTTGTCGGTGAACAGCTTGGGGTCGAGGCCGAAGAGAATGCCGTTTTGCGCGAGCTCCACTTCGGAGTTGAGGAAGTTGCGTCCGCGGAATTGCAGGGTGATGTTAGCCGTGCCGGGGAGGCGGTAGACCACCGCCTCCTTCGGCATAGCCTTGGGCTCACCTTTGGCATTAAGGGGAAGTTCGGGAGTGGATATACCGGTGATACTCAGTATGATAGGCTCACCCACCAGGTCGTCGGAATTGCGGAAATGGTCGCCGGGGGCGAGTCGCGCCACCACGAATGAGGTTTCGGGCAGGTCGGTGGAGTCGGGCACCACAGTGATGCGACGTGACTCGGTGTAGGAATACTCGTAGCCGGTGAAAGCGCGCATCATGGCGTCTTCCTGTGCCTGCAGACTCTGAAGCATCAGCTCCAGCTGGCGCCCGTCGGTGGGCATCGTTTCGGCAGTGCCGCGCGACAGACTCAGGCGGCTCTCGCGAATCTCCATGATGGCGCGTGCGAGCATCTGAGCCTTCTTGGCGTCGGAGAGGCTCACGAGGAAGTCCTCGTCCACATATTTCAGATACTCGTCCATGTCCGGGCGCTGCGGGGTCACGTCGGCAGGAAGCGCGGGGATGGGGCTTTGCGAGGCTTCGGTGTTGATGGCCAGCAGCATACCGTCGGCATCCACACAGATGGAAGTGGTGGCGCCCGGCTTGATGGTCATCAGATATTTGTCGGGGCCGGCAGTGCCGCGGGTGTAGATGGCGGCGGACTGTAGTTCGCAGCTGCGGGAGTCGTTTTCTATCACATCGACCTTGCCGAGATAGCGGGGCGCATACTGGCGATAGGGACCGGCCACACGCTCGGTGAAGTTAGCGGTCAGGTCAATGTTGAGCTCCGTGAGGGGGAGAGAGTAGATAAGTCCGTATTCGTTGGACTTGTCGCCGGTGAGCATACGGGTGGCCTGAGCGCAGGCGAGCGTGACGCAGAGGAGCGAGAGTATAGCGAGAAGCGAGAGTCTTTTCATTTCATTATCTCTTTAATTGCCAGGGGAAGTCTGTCGATTATGTCGGAGGCTGTGAGACCCGGTTCCCCCAGGTCTTCGGCAGCCATGTCGCCGGCGTAGCCGTGGAGGAAGACACCGATGGTGGCGGCGAGTTCCGGCTGATAGCCTTGTGCTATGAATGAGGTGATTATGCCGGTGAGCACATCGCCGCTGCCGGCAGTGGCCATGCCGGGGTTGCCGGTGGAGTTGAAGTAGACCTTGCCGTCGGGGCGCACTATGGCGGTGTGGTGGCCCTTCAGCACAATTATGATATTGTAGTATTGCGACACCTCTATGGCTTTGCGCAGGCGGGCTTCATCGTTGACCTGCTCGCCAAACAGGCGGTCAAATTCCCCCTTGTGAGGGGTAATAACGGTCATGGCCGGGAGCATGGAGAGCAGCGTGGGGCGCTTGGCTATGCAGTTAAGTGCGTCGGCATCGAGCACCAGCGGCATATCGGCATTTTTCAGGAGCCCCTCAAGAGCGTTAATAGTGTCGTCGAAAGTGCCGATGCCGGGGCCTACCGCCACAGCCTTGTGGGAGTGGTGGAGGCGCATGTCAGAGATATAGCGCTCATTCTTGTCCGGCTCAAACATGACTTCACACAGGGCAGTCTGCAGCGGAATCATGCCGCAGCGGGCGGAGTGCACGGTCACGAGGCCGGCGCCTGACTTGATGGCGGCGCGTGCCGACATGATTGCCGCACCCATCATACCCATCGAGCCGGCCATAATCATAGCCGAACCGAAATCGCGCTTAGCCGCAAAGGGGTGGCGGCGCTTTATGGCGCGGTGCACATTGCCGCGGTCCACGTAGAAGAAAGTGGCGGGGGTCTGCTTGATTTTTGTAGCGTCGAGCTCTATGTCGAGCACCTTCCATTCGCCCACCACGTCGGCGTTCTCCTGAAAGAAGAAGGCTATGCGGGGCACAGAGATGGCCAGCGTAAGATTGGCATGCACCACGTCGCGCAGGCTCACATTGTCATTCCACTCGCCGTATAGGCCCGAGGGTATGTCGATGGAAATCACGTAGGCTTTGCTCTCGTTGATGTAGCGCACGAGAGTCATGAAGCCCCCCTGCAGCGGATTGGTCAATCCGGCGCCGAAGAGGCCGTCGAGCACCACATCGCCCTTGCTGAGATAGGGGGGATTGAACTCCTTGGTCACCTCGGTGAAGTCCACGTTGTCGAGCTCTATGAGCTTGTTGCGCTGCTCTTTGCAGTCGTGGCTGAGGTGGCCGAGCACATTAAACAGGAATATTTCCACACGCTTGTAGCCCTGCTCAATCAGCATGCGGGCGGCAGCCAGCGCATCGCCGCCGTTATTACCCGGACCGGCAATGACCACAATGCGTTGCGAGGGGAGGAAACGACTGATGATTTCGCACGAAATGGCACCGGCAGCGCGCTCCATCAGCTCGATGGAGTCCACATTCTGCGCGCGGCAAGTTGCCTCATCTATCTCTTTCAGTACTTGCGACGGGAAAAGTTTCATGTTGCAAAGGTAGTAAAAGTATAGCAGATAATCAACACCGGTACTTAATATTTCGCAGATAGCCCCCTTTCAATATAAGAGCCTCCCCGCGCACCGGGCCGTAAAAAAAGCACCACACGCCAGATAGATGATGGCGGGTGGTGCGGGTGCTATAGATTTGTTATTGAGGAATGGTCAGCGTTTGCGGCGGCGCACAGACTTGGCGGCGCCGGAGTTGGGCTCCGAAGAGTTCTGCACCTTGGGTGCTTTCGACTGCTTGGGAGCAGCGCGTTTGCGGGTAGATTTGCGCGGCTCGGCCTTGGGGGCAGCGGGCTTGGCTGCCGGAGCTGCCTGCTCGTCGCGGGAGCCGGGCTCTATGGAGTCGTTGGCCTCAGTGGCGGCAGCCTTAGCGTTGGCCTCGGCTTCGCGCTGCGCGAGATACTCCTCGCGGGTGGGTACCCACAGATTCTTGTCAAACGAACGCAGGCGCTGCTCTATGCTGTCCTGAGCATGCTTGAGGTCGTCCGGATCGGGGTGGAGCTGAATCAGCGAGAGGTTTCGCAGGTTCTTGGTCTTGTAGATGTCACCCTGATACATGCCCATATTGAAATAGTCGTCGAGCGAATAGCGGGCCAGGTTGTTGTCGTCGGAGAGGAATACATATTGCTGAGCCAGATAGGGGCGGAGCTGGTCAAATTTCACCCAGAACATGGGATACTTCGATTCGCCGCCATAGTCGCCATATTTGTTGAGCACGGGACAGATGGCCTCCACTCTCACTTTCATCTGATTAGAGCGGCGGTCAAATTCCCATTTCTCCACGATGTAGTAGTTGAGCACCTGAGAGGTAGGCACGTCGGCCTCCTCAATGGTTATGCCCGAGCGGCCGCGGCCCGAGCCGTTGTTTTGATAATAGATGCCGAAGCGGTCGAGCATTTCGGGCACCTTGATCTGATACTTTTCAGTGAAGAGCTCACGTCCGTCCAGATATTCGTAGGCCGGAATCTTCTCATCCACCACGAGACCGAGGATGATACGGAACAGATTCTCCTGGCCGTCAATCACATCCTCAGGGAAATAGAGGGGAGCGTTTACATCCTTGCTCAGGTCAATCTGGCGGTATATGGTGCGGGTCCATTCGAGGTCGGCATCGTGGGGGTCGCGTGAATCGTAGAAACTCTCCATGCGTTCCGTGATGGTAGGTCCGGCATTGCTTGCTGCAGTCTGGCGGGCTTTGCGGTCGCGCGAGGCTCCGGAGCGGCGGCTTACAGTGCCTCCGGTCTCCACCTGAGCCATAGTGGCGCCGGCGAGGAGCAGGAGAGCTGCGATGGTTATGTAGTGGCGTAAGCGTATCATAGTCGTGTGGATTTGCTGATTAGTTGAGAGTTACCTGCATAGGTGGAATTTCGCGGGTGATGCCGTCGGGGCCCTTGGCCTTGATGTCGGTTATAAAGAAACTCTTGCCCACCTTCAGGCGCTTGAATTGCTCTATCTGGCGCGCAGAGAATGATGCGCCGGCAGAGTTTTCGGGGATAGCGTTGCCCATGGAGTCGAAGAAGACGGTGGAGAAGGACACTACCTGGTAGGTGATGTTAAGCACACCGTCGTCGAGTGCTGCACCCAGGCCTGAGGCGCTCATGAGAGCGGCCTTGGCCAAACGGCGGGGTCCCCCTTTGTAGTGCTGCGTATTGCCGGAGGCATCCTTGTAGGCTATGAAGGGGAGCGGGTCGGGCAGTTTGCGCACACGGAAAGTCATGCTGCCGAGCTGCTGAGTGCGACCGTCGAGAGTGGAGCTCACGCTTATCACAGCTTCAGAGCCTACGGAGCCGGAGCGGGCCACCCAGTGGTCGCCGCTGCGAGTGAGCGTGCCGTTGGTCATAGTGGCCGTGATGGCGCTCATGGGCACACCGGGCGCGGAGATGCTGATGGGGTTGTCGATGCCGGCGTAGAGCACATTCATCATAGTCGGAGAGATGGTGGCCATCGGTTCGATCACGGTGTAAGAGCTCTTGAAGGGATACTTCTGCATGGAGCCGTCGGCCTTCAGCACCTCAATGTAGCCGGAATAGTCAAAATTACCGGTGCCACCGGGGCTGAATTCATAACGTCCGTTTTTGATTTCGCGTCCCCCCACGAAGACACGCGGGCGCTTCGTGGTGTCCACAGCTGCCAGCACAATGTCGGCGCTGTAGCGGCCACCCTGCATAATCATGGTGCTCTGCGGGATAACGTAAGCGTTGAGTGAATTCACGCGCATGTCGCCCATGTCAATGTTGTTGATTATTGAGGTCATGGCGTCGCTTTCCGTCTGGCGGATGTTGGTCTGCAGATGAGTGAGGAAAGTGACGGCTGCTATGACGGGCATATTTTCGAAGTTAACCTGCTCCCAGGTGACGGGGCCTACGCTACCTTTCGGGGTGGCAACGGCTGTGGAGAGAAGCTGCTCGGCAGCTTTCCGTTTGTCGGGGTCGGTTATGTGGGTCAGTACCTGCTTGCGGTAGGCGTCGATGGCCTGACGGAGCTTGGCGCCACGCTGCGTCACGGGGTTGAGCATCCATGCAGACGAGGCTTCCAGGTCATCGTTGTTCACGAGATTGCGGTAGTCGGCCTGGGGGCCGTCAGCCTGGCGGGCAATCTCAATCTTAAGGGTCTCTATCGCCTTGTAGAGAGAGTCGGTGCTTTCGTGCACCTGAGTGCCGGCAGCGAGCCAGGGACCCACCTTCTGCGGGTTGTCGTCATAGAGCTGCTTGAGATAGAGATACTGGGCGGCATTCTTAGCCGTCAGGTTCTCCGTCGTCTTCTGCAAGCCGCTCTGCACCTGGCTGAAGCCATTGAGCACATCGCTCGACACATTGAGCGCGAGCATGGCCGTGAGGACGATATACATCAGGTTGATCATCCTCTGGCGGGGCGACATTCTTGCTACATTATTACCTCCTGCCATTTGTCTGGTTCTCCCTGATTTTAATCGTTGTTATTTTCTCCTTCGCGGGGAGCGAAGGGGTTCTGCACCTGCTGGGCTGCCGCACCACCCATCATGGGGTTATACATGTTGATGGTCATGGCGGTAATCATCTTTTCGTAGACACTGTTGAGCTGCTTCATGTAGCGGGCCATCTTCTCGGTCTCCTCGCAGTAGCGGGAGCTTTCGTTGGCGCTCTTCTCATACATGTCGCGTATGTCCTTGAGGCCGCGGTTCACGCGGTCGATGCTGTCGAGCTGCGAGGCTATGGATTTGAGCTGAATCTCGTAGATGGTGTTCAGGCCGCTCACATTGCGGTTGAGTGCTTCCATCTGCTCCACGTAGCCTCCGGAGCTCTTTTGGATGTTCTCGGAGTTGTTGGTGATGGCCGCATAGGAGTTGAGCAGGGTAGTGCTCACGCTGTTGAGCTGTTCGGTGGTGTCGCGCAGGGCGGTCATCTGCTCGGCTATGCCTGACATCTGCGAGAGATAATTCTGAGTGGCAGTGGTGAGCTCGGCCATCTGCGAGAGCTGGTCGGCAGCGGCAGACATCTTCTCGATGCTTGAGCGCAGCGAGAGGGTGTCCTCCTCGCTCAGAGCTATGCCGGCGGGCAGCCCTGCGGCAGCCATGGCCTGAGCGCCTGTCACTGTGGGGCCCCCGGCAGGAGCATAGGCGCTGTCGGCGCCACCTGCCGCACCGTTGCCGCCGCCTATCACTATTCCGCCACCACCGGCGAAGTCCGGACGGTCCTCGGCGTTGTGGCTGTCAAACACCGGGAAGACTTCCTCCCAGTTGTATTCGCGAGGGGGACGGTCAAAGGCTGTGAGAATGAACATAGCGATCTCGGTGCCCATGCCTATGCAGAGCAGGGTGCTGCCACCGGGCAGGTGGAGGATTTTGAAGAGTGCACCCCAGATTACGATGGCGGCGCCTATGGAGTAGGCAAAGTTGAAGAAGCGCTGGCCCTTGCTGCCATGCATGAAGCGCTCTATTACGTTGCCGAATTTCTTAATCTTTCCCATATGTATATAGAGTTATGACTGAGGTGTTACTTTCTGTTTTGCTGACGCGATTTGTTGCCGCGGGCGAAGCCCACCTGCGAGCGCACGTTGCGGAAGCCTATGTAGGAGCGCTGCTCGTTCTGATACTCCCACTGGCGCAGGTCGGAACGGAGGTTGTGAGCCACATCTTTCCAGGAACCGCCGCGCACAATTTTGCGCTTCATCTTGTAGGGGTCCTCCTTGGCGGCATCGTAGCGATACTCCGGGTTCATGTCGGAGGTGAGGCGGTTTATGCTCTCGGTGTAGGCCGTAGAGGTCCATTCGCTCACATTTCCCGCCATGTCGTAGAGGCCGAAAGCGTTGGGAGAATAGGTGCCCACACGCGAGGTAATCAAGTGGCCGTCGCGGATGAAGTCACCCTCCATCGGCTTGAAGTTGGCATAGAAGCAGCCGCGTTCATCCATGGGGAGAGTCTCCTCCCAGGGGTAAGTGCTCTCAGAGTTGCCGGCGCGGGCGGCATACTCCCACTCAGCTTCGGTGGGGAGGCGATAGGGTTCGATGAAGACACCCTCGCGACCCAGCGAGCGACGCAGGAAGTCGGTGCGCCAGTTAGAGAAAGCGTTGGCCTGCTCCCAGCTTACGCCCACCACGGGGTAGTCATTGTAGCCGGCGTGAGAGAAGTACATGCGGGTGTAAGGCTCATTGTAGGCATTGTCGAAGTCATTGATCCAACAGGTGGTGTCGGGGTAGACGTTCACAATGTAAGTATTCAGGAAGTCGTAGTCGCCGGTGAGGGGGCGAGATACGGTCTCGCGCACAATGCGGCCCTCGTCGTCGAAATAGGCGGTGTCCTTGCTGATGGTGGGCATATCGGTGCTCACCTCATTGTCGGTGTTATAGTCGCGCATGGCGGGGTCCAGACGGTTGCGGCGCTGAGCGGCAGCCGTGTGGTTGTAGATTTCGTAGCGATAGTTGAGCTGAGTGGGGTCAAGCTCGCGGCGTCCGGTTATGGGGTTAGTGCGGTAGACACTCTCAATGGCGCGCTGCTCATCCTCATTGGCGTTGCGCCAGGGTATAGCCTTGTTCCAGTTGAGATAGGGGCGCACGGGGTTACCCTCTTTGTCCTCTTCGATTTTGAAGTCCTCGTTGCCGCCATAAGCGGGGTCGGCAAGGCGCTCACGGATGATGGAGTCGCGCACCCAGAAGACAAATTGCTTATACTTGGAGTTGGTAATTTCGGTCTCGTCCATCCAGAAAGCGTCCACACTGATGCCGCGGGCATCGGCGCGAATTCCCCACACGGAGTCATCTTCAGCCGGGCCCATCTTGATGGTGCCGCGGTCGATGAGGACCATGCCGTAAGGTGTAGCTTCGGAGTATGAGGTGCCACCTACGCCCACCACTTCGCCGCCATAGGCATTGGAGCGTGGAGACATGCAGGAGGTGAGAGCCACCAGGCCGAGGCTTATGCACAGCACCAGCAGCGCGAGGCTCTTAATGCCGGGCAGAGATATATGCCTGAGGGGTTGCTTTATGTTCTTCATCATTTATCGTGTATCTGCGTGTGTTACTAATTATTACATCAGGCGCACGGAGCGATGCCTGTTTTTGTTCTTGGCCGAGAAGTCGAGCTTGAGCTGGTAGCCGGCCATAATCTCGTGGCTGCCTGACGACGCCTTGGCGATGGCCGAGAGCGGATACTCATAGCTGTAGCCCACGAAGAAGTTCTTGAATTCAGCTCCCAGGCTTACGCTGATACCCGCCAGATAGCGGTAGCCGATGCCCAGGGAGAGGAATTTGTTGTAGCGAGCCCTCAGGTCCACTATGCCAGTGAAGTCATGCAGGTCGGTGGCTGCGATGAGTGAGGGCTGCAATTCAAATAACGTGTTTTTTATTGGAATATTGCTACCGGCTGTAAAATAAAGGGTTCGCGCACGTTTCGTTTCATATTCCTGAGTCTCGGTGCTTTCCGAGCCCTCCAGCTTCATGCCTATGGTGGGGTCGAGCAGATGCTTGCCCGAGATGCCCAGATAGAAGCTCTTGTGCTCATACCACACGCCGGCCGATAGGTCAAAAGCATTGCCCGAAAGGTCCTGGGTGGGTATAGCCTCGTCGGTGCCCTCATGATAGTCGTCGTCATCGGGTAGCACCACCTCCGAGCCCTTGAACTTAGTGTTGAGGTAAGCCCCCTGCAGACCTATGCTGAGGGTGCCACCAAGCAGCTTGAGCTTGTAAGAAGCCTGCACGCCTATCTCCAGATTGGCAAACAGACCGAGGCTCTCCTGCTGAGCTGCCACACCTACACCTATGCGCTTCGAACCAAGCTTCACAGGCATGTCAGCCGTGGCCGTAAACGTCTTCGGCGCGTTAGTAATCCCGAGCCACTGCAGGCGCGCATCGCCGCGCAGACGTATGTAGTCAGTGTTGCCCGTAGCGCCGGCATTGTAGAGCGTAGGCATTGCCCAGTAATTAGAAATTACCGGCTCCAAATCCTGCGCCGAAGCCATGCGGACTGCTGCAATCAGAAGCAGACTTAATATGTATATACGAAATCTTTTCACGTAGTTCTCTCTAAAACCTAAAACCTAATCTCTATTCAAAATAGAAAGTCAGGACAATCATATTATTCTTCACCTTCTTGAGCGAGTCGGTAATCTTCATTGTTTGCGGGTCGTCCACCAGGTCCGGACGGTCATGCTTGAGCACATCGGTCAGTCCGAAGCAGAATTTTATCTCCGGATTGAGCTTGAAGAAGGGGAGATAGAAATCGCAGCCCAGGCCGAGAGTGAGATAAGCATCGGCCGTGTTAAACTGCAGATAGTCACTGCGCTTCTTGCTCACATCAAGTGTTCCCATCACGCCCACCGTCACGTAAGGGCGCGAATTTAGCCAGCGGTCGCCCGAGATTTTCAGGTCAAGCGGAAGCACCACGTAAGCACTCTTCACATCCTGGCGCTCCTCCACACCGCTCACACTTTCGCGAAACGTCACCGTCTTGTTGCCGAAATACATGCCCGGGCTGAGCCTGAGATTAAAATGCTTTCCGAGCCTGAGGTCGCCGAGCACATTAACGCAGAAGCCGGGCGAATAAGCCGGCACCTCGCTCCACCACGACTGCCCCTCGGGGGTGACATAGCCATTATGAGTGAACTTCAGATCCTGAAAGTGCATACCCACCGAGAAGCCCAGATGCAGCGGCTTCTGATCGGCATAGGGCCTGTTGGGCACAAAATCATTACGCTGCGCCGCCGCGGGGAGCAGAGCGCAGACAGCCAGCAGGCAGGAAAATATGAGCCGTAAGCTTTTCATTGATTAATTAACGCCCCTTTCGGCTGATTATTGCATGGTGTGCAGATGTCAAAAATCAAGCCCGGGCTTCTTGCCTAGTGATACGCTATTGGCGCAATAAAAGTTGATTTGGAAACAAAAAAGCTCCTCAATTCCGCCGAAATGAAAATAAAATCAATTGCTTAAAGCGATGTATGTACCTGATAATCAATAACTTATAAAATTACTGTAAAATAATTGCAGAAAAAACCGAGCAAAAGTTTGCAAAAATGATTTTGATTTATTAACTTTGGAGCGAATATCTTTAAAATAATTAACT
Organism: Bacteroidales bacterium; assembly: GCA_014800845.1. Taxonomy (GTDB): domain Bacteria; phylum Bacteroidota; class Bacteroidia; order Bacteroidales; family Muribaculaceae; genus Lepagella. The sequence goes on from JAAVFJ010000003.1 coordinate 57,069, forward strand.
TAAAAACTCTATCCTCATGACAAAGTTGGCAAGATTAGTAGGCTTCAAAGAGTTCTTAATAGGTTTGTTGCCATTTTGGGCTATGTTTGTTGCATGCGATTCAGAGCGTAATGATGAGCCGGTAATGGACAATCAAGAAGATAACACGGAGCAAGTAACAGATGATGCCGAGATGCCTGATGATGGCATGCGATGGATTGAAAATGCCCCGAGTAAATCCGAATTCGACCGCCTTGTCTTAGGCAAAACATGGGAAAAGCAGGCCTTAACCTATTTGGATTCTCGCGGAAATGAATTACCTTTTCACCTATGGATTGGTGGTGGATTATTTGAGCCTTGGGGGTTTAAGCTTGAGACCGATTCAAGTCTGATTGCAGATGCAGGTACCCCGTTTTTGTATCCGCAGATGTGCTATAAACGGACATGGGTCTATGATGAGAAGACAGGTAGGGTATCTCTATTTTCAAATGAAATTGTGAAACCGGCTTCATGGAATTCGTCTGCTTACTATTTAGTTGAGTCTCTGACAGAAGATGAAATAGTATTACGAGGACAATTTGGCTGCCTCCGTAAATATGATTATGAATATATAAATGAGTTGCCGATTCCTGAAGGTGCGGAAAGAGAAGTAGATGCAGATTCTTATGGTCGTGCAGTTTATAAAACTGTGCCAGCCGATGAAGTGACCGCATTTTGGGACAGGTATCCCGAAATGGAAAATATTTATCATTAATGGTGTAAAACTTTAAACAATATGTTAATACTTTATTGAATATGAATAATAAGTTTTTTTCTTTTTTGTGTTTGTTGGCTTGCATCTTTTGCGCGTGCGACAAAGATAGCATTGATGCTCCGGAGGTGCAGCCGAGTGTAACTACTCCGGCAGAGGGTGAACCCGACCAGTCGGAAACTCCGGTCGTTAGCTCTGAGTTCCCTACCTTTGACGAGGTGAAGAGGTGTGTAGAAGGCAAGACGTTTATATGCGACTTAGATGAGGCCGGCCATACACAAGAGACCTATGTAGACTTTAAAGGTCGTGAAATTTCTGTTGATGAATTTTGGAAGCATAGCGGTATTGCAGGTTATGTTTTTGGCTTAGCCGGTCTGTCATTTGATGATGACAACGTACGCATAGCAAGACATATCATTTATACCCCTTCATTTAGCGATGTCGGTACTTGGACTTACGACGAAGCTACCGGACTGTTAGAGGCCAAGCTAAGTATGGATGGCTATGAATATAAGTACAGATGCGTTATAGAGTCTGTGGCAGAGACTCAGATTGCAGTGCGCACAGAGTTTGGCATAGTACCTTTGGGAATCTATGAGCTTGCTCACGGTATGGAATATACCGGTGAGTTTGGTCGGGATGATGATTCTTATGCAAAGGCTACTTATGTGGTTGTATCTGATGCAGATGCAAAAGCCTTTTGGGAGGATTACCCGGTAAGCCAATAGATGATAAGTGAATGAATTGGACGGAGCGGTGCGCTAAGGGCGGACCGCTCCGTTATTTTGATGTCGCAACAGTGGCGGCGCTTGGTGGAAATAGGGGAGCCTGGCAGAAATTTTGTCAGGTGCGGGAAAATTTGTAACTTTGCGCAACCGAAATTCATATAGAACCGATGCAAGCAAACAGCGCACCGAAGAAGGCTGTACTCACTCTTGAAGATGGCAGCCGTTTTGAGGGCTTTTCTTTTGGCTACGACCAGCAGCCCACAGCCGGAGAGGTAGTTTTCAACACCGCTATGACCGGCTATCCGGAGAGTTTGACCGACCCTTCCTATGAGGGGCAGATCCTTGTCACCACTTATCCCATACTTGGCAACTATGGCGTGCCGGCCAAGGAGGTGAAGAGTGAGGCCGGAGTCAGTGATTATTTTGAATCAAGTCACATTCACTGTAAAGCAATAGTTTGCCAGGACTACAGCTTCGTGCCGAGTCACTGGCAGGCAACACGTTCGCTGCAGGATTGGCTCAAGGAGGAGAAGATTCCGGGTATCTACGGCATTGACACCCGCGCGCTGACCAAGCTGCTCCGCGAAAAGGGCAGCATGCTCGGTAAGATTACCTTCGAGGGTGGCGAGGACACTGATTTCTATGACCCCAACAAGGAGAATCTCATAGCCCGCGTAAGCACCAAGGAGGTGAAGGAGTTTGGAGAAGGGGAGAAGAGAGTGGTGCTCGTGGACTGCGGCACCAAGTACAACATTATCCGCTGTCTGACGCGCCGCGGCGTGAAGGTGACGCTTGTGCCCTGGGATTTTGATTTCAACACGCTTGATTACGACGGCCTGTTCATCTCCAACGGTCCCGGTTCCCCCGAGTTTGCCGAAAAGACTGTGGAGCATATTCGCGAGGCCATGCGTCGCGAGAAGCCCATCTGCGGCATCTGCATGGGCAATCAGCTCCTCTCAAAGGCTGCCGGCGCTAAGATCTACAAGCTCAAATATGGCCACCGTTCCCACAATCAGCCCGTGCGCCTCATGGGCACCGACAAGTGCTACATCACAAGTCAGAACCATGGCTTCGCAGTGGACAACGACACCATACCCGCCGACTGGGAACCCCACTTTATTAATATGAACGACGGTACAAACGAGGGCATCCGCCACCGCAGCAAGCCCTGGTTTTCCGCTCAGTTCCACCCCGAGGCCTCTTCCGGTCCGAAGGATACAGAGTTTATTTTCGACGAATTTATTAAGCTTCTTTAATACGATCCTCCTGATATGCAACAGATTAAGAAAGTGCTCCTGCTTGGTTCCGGAGCTTTGAAGATAGGCGAGGCCGGCGAATTTGACTACTCCGGCTCTCAGGCGCTGAAAGCTATGAAGGAGGAGGGCATTGAGACTATCCTCATCAATCCCAATATAGCCACGGTGCAGACCTCCGATGGTTTTGCTGACCGCATCTATTTCCTGCCCGTGACCCCTTATTTTGTGCGCAAGGTGATAGAGAAGGAGCGCCCCGACGGCATCTTCCTGGCCTTCGGCGGACAGACGGCTCTCAACTGCGGCGTGCAGATTTATGAAGACGGCACTCTGGAGGAATTCGGCGTGCGTGTGCTCGGCACACCGGTGCAGGCTATCATGGACACCGAGGACCGCGAGCTCTTCGTGCGCAAGCTCGACGAAATCGACGTGAAGACCATCAAGAGTGAGGCTGTGACGAGCGTGGAGAGCGCTCTGGCGGCTGCCGACCAGCTCGGCTACCCCGTGATTGTGCGTGCGGCTTACGCTCTGGGCGGCCTCGGTTCCGGTTTCTGCGACGACCGCGAGCAGCTCATCTCTCTCGTGGAGAAGGCGCTGGCATTCTCTCCGCAGGTGCTTGTGGAGAAGTCGCTCCGCGGATGGAAAGAGGTGGAGTATGAGGTGGTGCGTGACCGCTTCGACAACTGTATCACTGTCTGCAACATGGAGAACTTCGACCCGCTGGGTATCCACACCGGCGAGAGCATCGTGGTGGCCCCCTCGCAGACTCTGAGCAATGAGGACTACCACATGCTGCGCAAGCTCGCCATCAAGATTATCCGCCACGTGGGCATCGTGGGTGAGTGCAACGTGCAGTATGCCTATGACCCGCAGAGCATGGACTACCGCGTGATTGAGGTGAACGCCCGCCTGTCTCGTTCATCGGCGCTGGCTTCGAAGGCTACGGGCTACCCGCTGGCATTCGTGGCTGCGAAGCTTGGCCTGGGCTACGGCCTTTTTGACCTCAAGAACTCTGTGACCAAGAGCACTTCGGCCTTCTTCGAGCCCGCTCTGGATTATATAGTGTGTAAGATTCCCCGCTGGGACCTCGGCAAATTCCACGGTGTGCGCCGCGAAATCGGCTCATCCATGAAGAGTGTGGGCGAGGTGATGGCCATAGGCCGCACCTTCGAAGAGGTGATTCAGAAGGGTCTGCGCATGATTGGTCAGGGCATGCACGGCTTCGTGGAGAACAAGAATATTAGCATCCCCGATATAGACAAGGCGCTTGCCGAACCCACTGACCGCCGTATCTTCGTGATAGCCAAGGCGCTGCGTCAGGGTTACACGGTGGAGCGCATCCATGAGCTCACAAAGATTGACCGCTGGTTCCTGGAGAAGCTCTCAAACATAATCCGCACCAACTTTGAGCTGGAGAAGTATGACGACATCAACGCTCTGCCCGCCGACCTCCTGCGTCTGGCCAAGCAGCAGGGCTTCAGCGACTTCCAGGTGGCCCGCGCTCTCTATGGCGACCGCATGCACAAGGAGAGCGCTCAGCTGAGCGACACGGTGCGCGCATGCCGTTTGCAGCATCACATCACTCCGGTGGTGAAGCAGATCGACACACTCGCCGCTGAGTATCCCGCGCAGACTAACTACCTGTATCTCACCTACAACGGTACCCACAACGATGTGGATTACAAGGGTGACCACCGCTCGGTGGTGGTGCTTGGTTCCGGCGCTTACCGTATCGGCTCCAGCGTGGAGTTTGACTGGTGTGGCGTAAACGCGCTGATGACCTGTGCCAAAGAGGGTTACCGCCCCGTGATGATAAATTATAACCCGGAGACCGTAAGCACGGACTATGACATGTGCGAGCGCCTCTACTTCGATGAGCTCACCTATGAGCGCGTCATGGACATACTCGACCTCGAAGCTCCCCACGGCGTGATTCTCAGCACCGGCGGTCAGATTCCCAACAATCTGGCTATGCGCCTTGATGCCGCCCACGTAAACATTCTTGGCACTCAGGCTGCCGACATCGACAACGCTGAGGACCGCAACAAGTTCTCAAGCCTCTGCGACGAAATCGGCGTGGACCAGCCCCGCTGGCGTGAGCTTACGAGCCTGGCCGACATTGACGAGTTTGTGGCCGAGGTTGGCTTCCCCGTGCTCGTGCGCCCCAGTTATGTGCTCTCAGGCGCGGCGATGAATGTCTGCTCCAACGAGGATGAGCTCGAACGCTTCCTCAAGCTGGCCGCCAATGTGAGCAAGCAGCACCCCGTGGTGGTGAGCGAATTCATCCAGGGTGCCAAGGAGATAGAGCTCGACGCCGTGGCTCAGGAGGGTGAAATCAAGCTCTACGCCATCAGCGAACACATAGAATTTGCCGGTGTGCACTCCGGCGATGCCACCATACAGTTCCCCCCGCAGAAGCTCTACGTGGAGACCATGCGCCGCATAAAGAAAATTTCCGGCAAGATTGCCCGCGCGCTTCATATCTCCGGACCTTTCAACATCCAGTTCCTCGCTAAGGACAACGATATCAAGGTAATAGAGTGCAACCTGCGTGCCTCTCGCTCGTTCCCCTTCGTGAGCAAGGTTTCCAAGCAGAATTTCATAGACATGGCCACTCGCGTCATGCTCGGAATCCCTGTGGAGAAGACCGCCGGACGCGCCTTTGACCTGGACTACGTGGGTGTGAAAGCCAGCCAGTTCAGCTTCTCGCGTCTGCAGGGCGCCGACCCCGTGCTCGGTGTGGACATGAGCTCTACCGGCGAGGTGGGCTGCATAGGCGATGATACCTCTGAAGCAGTGCTTAAGGCCATGCTCTCAGTGGGTTACACCATCCCCCGCAAAGACCGCAAGATACTCATCTCTTCCGGCACCGTCAAGTCAAAGGTGAGCCTGCTCGATGCCGCCCGTCTGCTTCACCGCAAGGGCTACACCATCTGCGCCACCGAAGGCACCCACGACTTCCTCAGCGAAAACGGTGTCCCCTCAGTGCGCGTCTATATGCCTAACGAGCAGGGCAAGCCCCAAGCCATCGACATGCTTCACTCCAAGGAGATAGACTTCGTGGTGAATATTCCCAAGAATCTGACTCCCAAGGAGTTGAGCAATGGCTACAAGGTGCGTCGCGCCGCCGTGGACCTCAACATACCGCTGATTACCAACGCGCGCCTGGCCTCTGCCTTCATTCAGGCCTTCTGCGAAATCAGCCTTGACCAGGTACCCATCAAGAGCTGGAACGAATACTGATGCTTTTCAATTCCTTTGCGTTCCTGTGTGTAATCCCCGTAGTGCTGTTCGTGTACTACTTGGCCATCCACGCATGTTCGCCTAAAGGAAACAGACTTACAAATCGCGTGGCTAATGCTCTATTGCTGGGCATAAGCTACGCGTTTTTCTTCTATAATCAGCCCGCCTACACTCTCTTGCTCTTTGCTCTGACGCTGCTGACCTACCTCTTCGGGCGTCTCTTCGACCGCGGCGAGAAGGGTGACAGCCGCGCTCCGCAATCCGCAAAGCGCAAGCGAGGGGGGCTCATCACGCTGGCGGTGCTGCTCGTAATCCTCCCTCTGCTCTTCTTTAAATATTACAACTTCCTGCTCGACCTCAGCCTTGACCTCTTCTCGGCTATGGGTATAGACTGGCATGCTCCCCGCAGCAGCTGGATAGTGCCCCTGGGTATCAGCTTCTTCACCTTTCAGGCTTTGGGTTACGTGTGGGACGTATACTACGACCGCATCCGGGCCGAGCGTAATTTTGCCGACTACATGCTCTTCGTGGCCTTCTTCCCCCAGATAGCCTCCGGACCCATCAGCAAGGCTCAGGACCTGCTTCCGCAGATCAAGAAACCGCGTCCGCTAAGCTGGCCCGACATAACCGCCGGCATGAAGCTGCTGCTCTGGGGCTACTTCCTGAAAGCTGTCTTTGCCGACCGCATGGCAATCACTGCCGACATAGTCTTCGGCGCGTGGGAGCACTACTCCGGCTTCTACTGCTTTATCGGCTCCATCATGTACTCGCTGCAGATCTACGGCGACTTCGCCGGCTATTCCCTTATGGCCATAGGTGTGGCGCGTATGCTCGGTTTTCGCCTCATCAACAACTTCCAGCGCCCTTATCTCTCCGCCTCTGTCAGCGAATTCTGGCGCCGTTGGCACATCAGCCTCTCCACCTGGCTACGCGACTACGTCTACATCCCCCTCGGAGGTAACCGCAAAGGGCGCGGACGCAGCTACGTCAACCTCTTCGTGACATTCCTGGTAAGCGGCATCTGGCATGGCGCAAATCTTACCTTTATAGTCTGGGGCGCGCTGCACGGCATCTTCCAGAGCATAGAGAAATTCTTCAAAGTGCCCAAGCGTCCCGACGGGCGCCTCCTGCTCACCCTGCGCATCATCATCACCTTTCTGCTCGTAAACTTCGCCTGGATATTCTTCCGCATGCCCCGCCTCAGCGACGCCCTCGGCATGCTGCGCCGCATCTTCACCTGCGCCCCCGGGGCCTCCGTGCCCTTCTCGCGCGTGAGCCTGCTGTTCATAACCCTGGCCATACTGACCGTGCTCATCAAGGAGATAGCCGAAGAGTGGGCCCCCGGCTATTCGCTCATCAACCATCGGCGTCCGGCAGTGCGCATCATCACCTACATCGCCCTCATCTTCGCCATACTTCTCTGCGGCGTGCTTGATTCGTCAAACTTCATATACGTAAACTTCTGATGACTGCACGACGCTTCCTGAAAATGCTCCTGATAATGGCCCTGGCTGCCCTGGCTATCGACCTGCTCATAGGTTTCGGAGCATACCGCCTGATGGGCACTGCCCGCAGCGGTGACTCTCAGCGCGCATACCATATTAATAAGCGCACGGAGGCCGATGTGCTCATCTTCGGCTCCTCACGCGCCTTGCATCATTACGACCCCGCCGTGCTCGAAAAGCACTGGGGAACCACCGTCTACAACGCCGGCAACGATGGCTGTGGCATACTGCTCAACTACATGCAGCTCTCCTCCATCCTGCAGCGTTACACCCCCAAAACAGTCATAATGGACCTCTACGGCCCTTACGACTTCCTGCGCGAGGCCGACTACTCCCGCTATCTGGGATGGGCGAGAATCTTCTACGGCAAAGGTTGCGAAGCCCTCGACTCCGTGATCGACGATGCCGACCCCACCGAGCGCTTCAAAAACCTCAGCGGCGCCTACCGTTACAACTACCGAATTGTGCAGGTAATTTTCGACAATATTGCCTCGCGCACCACCGACTATCATGGTTACCGAGGCGAGGAGGGGGAGCTTGACCCCAAGGCCGCCACCGACCTGACCTGGCCATCTACAGAACTTGACCCCCTTAAGCTCGAATACCTCCGCCGCTTGGCCGAGCGCTGCCGGGAGAGGGGCGTGAAGCTCTACGTGGTGGTGTCGCCATATTACTCCACTTTCCCCTCCGAGCAGATTCCGGAGCGCGTGCGTAGCATTCTCGCCACTTACGGCGTGGAGCCCATAGATATGAGTCGCGACCCCCGCTTCCTGGGGCAACACAGGTATTTTTATGACACAAACCACCTCAATAGCCGGGGTGCATGCCTCTTCACAGGCATAGTTGCAGAGAAAATTGACTCGCTGCAAAAAACTGAAAACCAAAGAGATAAAAAATAAATATAAAAAAAGTGCACAAAAATTTGGTGGGGTGAGAAAAAATCAGTAATTTTGCTGCGCAAACGGGAAGACAAGTGAGTCGCTCCCGAATGCTTAAAACACGCTTCAATAGCTCAGTTGGTTAGAGCACCTGACTGTTAATCAGGGGGTCGTTGGTTCAAGCCCATCTTGAAGCGCAATTGTCGGGAAGACGTGAGTCTTCCCGCTTTTGTTTTTTAATGGGTTAAGGGTTAAGGGTTAAGGAGTAGGGGTTATGGAGCGCGGGTTGACTTCACATCAAGGCCTTTAAGGTAAATCAAGGGTGCATAGCGGTAGTAAAGTGCAAATCCCATCGGGATTGGCACCAAATCGTCTCCCCCGCTGCCTCCCTGAAAACTCAAAACCCGAAACCTGAAATCGAGCAGTTGCAAGTGTGGGAAATATTTTGTAAATTTGCGGGCTGATAGCAAACGGTTTGCTGTCAGAGCGCTGGTGTCCGCTTGGCGGCATGTGCGCGTTTCATAATCAAATTGCGTGTATCGTAATCCAAATAAGTAACAGAATGAAAGCTTATGTATTCCCGGGGCAAGGTGCCCAGTTTGTAGGTATGGGTAAGGATCTCTATGACAATAATGAGACTGCCCGCCAACTCTTTGAGAAGGCTAATGAAGTGCTCGGTTTCCGCATCACTGACCTGATGTTTAACGGCACTGAGGAGGACCTGCGTCAGACTGCTGTGACTCAGCCTGCCATCTTCCTTCACTCCGTAATCCTGGCGCTCACCGACCCCGAGTTTAAACCCGATATGGTAGCCGGCCACAGCCTCGGCGAATTCTCCGCTCTCGTGGCCTCAGGCGCTCTGAGCTTTGAGGAGGGTCTGAAGCTCGTTTCTGCCCGTGCTCACGCCATGCAGAAGGCTTGCGAGGCTCGCCCCTCAACCATGGCTGCTGTGCTCGCTCTCCCCGATGAGAAGGTAGAGGAGCTCTGTGCAGAGGTTGACGACGTTGTGGCTCCCGCCAACTACAATTGCCCCGGTCAGGTAGTGATCTCCGGTACTATCGAAGGCATCGACGCCGCTTGCGAAAAGATGCTCGAAGCCGGCGCAAAGCGTGCGCTCAAGCTGAAAGTGGGCGGTGCGTTCCACTCACCCCTCATGCAGCCCGCTCAGGATGAACTCGCCGCAGCTATTGAGGCCGCTGAGTTCAAGACCCCCGTCTGCCCCATCTATCAGAATGTGGACGGCAAGCCCCACACCGACCCCAAGGAAATCAAGGAGAACCTGCTCAAGCAGCTCACCGCTCCAGTGCGTTGGACCTACGATGTGCAGGCCATGATAGCCGACGGCGCCGATTCATTCACTGAGCTCGGTCCCGGCAATGTGCTGCAGGGCCTCGTGAAGAAGATTGACCGCAAGGTAGCCACCGACGGCCGCCAGTAAGCCACCTATTATATTGTAACGCAGAGACTATGAACGTAGCTATAGTAGGCGCGAGCGGAGCCGTAGGTCAGGAGCTTCTCAGGGTGCTCACCGAGCAGAATTTCCCGGTAGACGAGCTCAGGCTTTTCGGCTCCCAGCGTAGCGCCGGCAGGCAGTATGAGTTTCGTGGCCGCATGATTGAGGTGCGCGAGCTCCGCCATGACACCGACGATTTCCGCGACATAGACATAGCCTTCACCTCAGCCGGTGCGGGCACAAGCCGCGAGTTTGCCGACGACATCACCCGCTTCGGCGCCGTGATGATTGACAACTCCAGCGCATTCCGCATGGATCCCGAGGTGCCCTTAGTGGTGCCCGAGGTGAACGCCGCCGACTCGCTGGAGCGTCCGAAGGGAATCATTGGCAACCCCAACTGCACGACAATCCAGATGGTTGTGGCCCTCAACCCCATCGAGCAGCTGAGCCACATCAAGCGTGTGCACGTAGCCACCTATCAGGCGGCGAGCGGCGCAGGCGCAGCGGCTATGGACGAGCTGATGCTTCAGACCCGTCAGGTACTCGATGGCGAGGAACCCACCGTAGAGAAATTTTCCGCCCGTTTGGCCTTCAACCTCATTCCGCAGGTAGATGTCTTCACCGACAATGACTACACCAAGGAGGAGATGAAGATGTTTAACGAGACCCGCAAAATCATGCATTCCCCCGACATAAGCGTGTCGGCCATGTGTGTGCGAGTGCCCGTGCTCCGCGCTCACAGCGAAGCCATCTGGGTAGAGACTGAAAAAAAACTTGAGGTGGCCGAGGTGCGCAAAGCCATGGAGGCTGCTCCCGGCCTGGTGGTGATGGACAATCCCGCCGAACGCGAGTATCCCATGCCGGGCGACATGGCCGGCAAAGACCCCGTCTATGTAGGGCGTCTGCGCTCTGACCTGACCAACCCCAACGGGCTGACCTTCTGGACCGTAGGCGACCAGATCAAGAAAGGCGCGGCTCTCAACGCCGTGCAGATAGCTCAGTGGCTCATAGCCCACGACCCTGCTTTCTCTAATAAATAAGAATATGAAGAATATCCGCAACTTCTGCATAATAGCCCACATTGACCACGGCAAAAGTACCCTGGCCGACCGCCTGTTGGAATACACCAACACCGTGTCTGCCAAGGATATGGAGGCCCAGGTGCTCGATGACATGGACCTGGAGCGCGAGCGTGGCATAACAATCAAGAGCCACGCCATTCAGATGGACTACGAGCAGGAGGGCACGCACTACACTCTGAACCTCATCGACACCCCGGGGCACGTGGACTTCTCCTACGAGGTGTCCCGCTCCATAGCCGCCTGCGAGGGCGCTCTGCTGATAGTAGACGCCACGCAAGGTATTCAGGCTCAGACCATTTCCAACCTCTACATGGCCATAGACAATGACCTGGAGATAATCCCGGTGCTTAACAAGTGTGACCTGGACAGCGCCAACCCCGACGAGGTGGAGGATCAGATTGTGGACCTGCTCGGCTGCGACCGCTCGGAGATAATCCGCGCATCGGGCAAGACTGGCATGGGCATCCCCGAGGTGCTGCGCGCCATTGTGGAGAGGATTCCCGCACCTAAAGGTGACCCCGAGGCACCGCTTCAGGCGTTGATTTTCGACTCCGTCTTCAACCCCTTCCGCGGCATCATAGCCTACTTCAAGATAGTGAACGGCACCATCCGCACCGGCGACTTCGTGAAATTCGTGGCCACCGGCAAGGAGTACCATGCCGACGAAATAGGTGTGCTCAAGCTCGACATGCAGCCCCGCAAGGAGCTCTCCGCCGGCAATGTGGGCTACATCATCTCCGGTATCAAGACAAGCCGCGAGGTCAAGGTGGGCGACACCATCACCCATGTGGCGCGCCCCTGCGAGAATGCCATCGAGGGCTTTGAAGAGGTAAAGCCTATGGTATTTGCCGGTGTCTATCCCATTGAGACCGAGGACTTTGAAAACCTCCGTGCATCGCTCGAAAAGCTTCAGCTCAACGATGCGTCGCTCACTTTCACCCCCGAGTCATCGGCAGCCCTCGGCTTCGGCTTCCGCTGCGGCTTCCTGGGGCTGCTCCACATGGAGATTATCCAGGAGCGACTGGGGCGCGAGTTTGACATGGATGTCATCACCACGGTGCCCAACGTGTCCTATAAGGTCTACGACAAAAAAGGGAACGTGACCGAGGTGCACAACCCCTCCGGGCTGCCCGAAGCCACGCTCATTGACCACATTGAGGAGCCCTACATCCGCGCCTCCATCATCACGCAGGCTGACTACATCGGTCCCATCATGACCCTCTGCCTGAGCAAGCGCGGCGAGCTGGTGAAGCAGGAATACATCTCCGGCAACCGCCTGGAGCTCACCTTCGACATGCCTCTGGGAGAAATCGTGATTGACTTCTACGACAAGCTAAAATCAATATCCAAGGGCTACGCATCGTTTGACTATCACCTCAACGGCTTCCGCGAGAGCAAGCTCATTAAGCTCGATGTGCTCCTCAACGGCGAGAGTGTAGACGCGCTCTCCACGCTCACCCATCAGGATAACGCCGTCAGGTTCGGTCGCCGCATGTGCGAGAAGCTCAAGGAACTCATACCGCGCCAACAGTTTGACATAGCCATCCAGGCAGCCATAGGCGCCAAAATCATAGCGCGCGAGACTATCAAGGCCGTGCGTAAGGATGTGACCGCCAAGTGTTATGGCGGCGACATCTCCCGCAAACGCAAGCTGCTCGAGAAGCAGAAAGCAGGCAAGAAGCGCATGAAGCAGATAGGCAGCGTGGAGGTGCCCCAGAAGGCGTTCCTCGCTGTGCTCAAGCTTGATTAACTCTTTCAAACACTCTCTTAAACAACAGAAACAATGGAAACTCCCGCAGCAGAGAATCTTGGGCCACAGGTAAATGAGGGTGGCCTCAACTTCGTGGAGCAGATTATAAAAGAGGACCTCGAAGCCGGCAAAAACGGTGGCCGACTCAACACCCGCTTCCCGCCCGAGCCCAACGGCTATCTGCATATAGGCCACGCCAAGGCATTCATCATGGACTTCGGCGCAGCCGAGAAGTTTGGAGGCACCTGCAACCTCCGCTTCGACGACACCAACCCCCAGAAGGAGGACACCGAATACGTGGAAGCAATCAAACGCGACATCCACTGGCTCGGCTACGACTGGGAAGATCGCCTCTATTACGCATCAGACTATTTCCCCAAGCTCTACGCTCTGGCCGAACGCCTCATCAAGGAGGGTAAAGCCTATGTGGACGAGCAGACTTCCGAGCAGATAGCGGCGCAGAAGGGCACCCCCACCACTCCGGGCACCAACAGCCCCTATCGCGACCGCTCACCCGAGGAGAACCTCGACCTCTTCCATCGCATGAATGCCGGTGAATTTGAGGAGGGTTCTATGGTGCTCCGCGCCAAAATCGACATGGCGAGCGACAATATGCACTTCCGCGACCCCATCATGTACCGCATCATCAAGACCCCTCACTGGCGCACAGGCACCGAGTGGAAGGTCTATCCCATGTATGACTTCGCCCACGGCCAGAGCGACTACTTCGAGGGTGTGACCCACTCTATCTGCACCCTTGAGTTTGTGCCTCACCGCCCCCTCTACGATTATTTCGTGAAGGAGCTTGCCGACGAGTCTTACTGCCCGCGTCAGATTGAGTTCAACCGCCTCAACCTCACCTACACCGTGATGAGCAAGCGCAAACTGCTGCAGCTCGTCAACGAGGGTCTGGTAAATGGCTGGGACGACCCCCGTATGCCGACAATCTGCGGCCTGCGCCGTCGTGGTTACACACCCGCCTCAATCAAAGACTTCGTGGGCCGCATAGGCTACACCAAGTATGAGGCGCTCAACCACATCGAGCTGCTCGAACACTCTGTGCGCGAGGACCTCAACAAGCACGCTACCCGCGTCAGCGCCGTGGTCAATCCCGTGAAACTCGTACTCACCAATTATCCTGAGGACAAGACCGAGACCATGCTCATGGACTCCAATCCCGAAGATCCCACGGCCGGCACTCATGAGATGCCCTTCAGCCGCGAGCTCTGGATTGAACGTGAGGACTTTATGGAGAATCCCCCCAAGAAGTTCTTCCGCATGACTCCCGGCAAGGAGGTGCGCCTCAAGAGTGCTTACATCGTGAACTGCACCGGCGTGAAGAAGGATGCCGACGGCAACATCGAGGAGATTTATGCCGAGGTTGACTTCGACAGCCGCTCCGGCCTGCCCGGTGCTGACCGCAAGGTGAAGGGCACCCTCCACTGGGTGAGTGTGCCGACTGCCGTAGAGGTTGAGGTGCGCGACTATGACCGTCTTTTTGCTGTGGAGAATCCCTCGGCCGAGGAGGGTGACTTCCGCGACCTGCTCAACCCCGACTCACTCAAAGTGCGCACCAACGTGAAGGTGGAACCCTGGCTGGCCGAGCAGGCTAAGGTGGGCGACCACTTCCAGTTCCAGCGCATAGGTTACTACACTGTGGATCCCGACACCACTGCCGACCGCATCGTCTTCAACCGCACGATAGGTCTGAAAGACTCCTGGGGCAAGCAGATTAAGAAGTAAAAAACACTCTGAACCACAGAACGATACACCCGTGTCGCAGGGCTCACGAAGCCTTTGGCGATACGGGTGTGTTGCCCTGAAAACTCTAACTTAAATGACACACGACATAGCTTTTCTCTTTGACCTCGACGGCGTGCTGATTGACTCCGAGCGCCGCTATACACGCATCTGGCAGGGGATTGATGATGAATTCCACAGCGGCGTAGCTGACCTGCCCCGGGTGATTAAGGGGATGACACTTCAGAACATTCTGGCGGAGTATTTCCCTGACCCTGAGGTGAGTAAGCAGGTGGAGGAGCGACTTCTTGCCGGCGAGGAAAAGATGGAGTATGCCTATATGCCCGGTGCCGAGAGGCTGCTGACGCGTCTCAAGGAGATGGGGGTGCCCATGGCGCTCGTGACCAGCAGCGACGAGGTCAAGATGGCATCGTTGCGCAAAAAGATGCCCGGCATCCTCAGCTGGTTTGACGCTGTGGTGGATGGCGACATGGTGACCCACGGCAAACCCGATCCGGAGCCTTACCTCACCGGGGCGCGCCTGCTTGGTGTGGACCCGCGCAACTGCGTGGTAGTGGAGGATGCGCTGACCGGCATAGAAGCGGGTCACAGGGCCGGCGCCTACGTAGTGGGAATGACCGATACCCTCGGCCGCGAAGTGATAGAGCCGCGTGTGGATGTGGCTTACGATTCGCTGGAAGATATTGATTTGCAGAGTATTATCAACAAAGTGAAAGGCGCCGGCCATGAGCAGCATTAACCGTCAGCCCCTGGCAGAGCGCATGCGTCCGAGCTCGCTTGAGGGCTACATAGGCCAGACTCACCTGGTAGGGGAGGGGGCCATCCTGCGACGAATGATTGAGAGCGGACGCATCAACTCCTTCATCCTCTGGGGCCCCCCCGGGGTAGGCAAAACTACGTTGGCAAAAATCATAGCCAAGCAGACGGAGGTACCTTTTCATACCCTCTCGGCAGTGAGCAGCGGCGTGAAGGATGTGCGCGAAGTGCTCGACCGCTGCAAGAGCGAGTCGCGAAGCCTCTTCTCAAAGGGGCGCCCCATACTGTTCATCGACGAAATTCATCGCTTCAACAAGAGCCAGCAGGACTCTCTGCTCGGCGCTGTGGAGGATGGCACAGTGACGCTCATCGGCGCCACGACCGAGAACCCTTCGTTTGAAGTAATCCGGCCCCTGCTCTCCCGCTCGCAGGTCTATGTGCTGCAACCTCTTGACAATGACTCGCTTGAGACGTTGCTGCAGCGAGCGCTGACCGAAGACGAGGTGCTCCGTGAGCGCGAGGTGAGAGTGGAGGAGCGCGAGGCTCTGTTCCGCTACTCCGGTGGCGATGCCCGCAAACTGCTCAACATCCTCGACCTGCTGGAGCAGAGCACTCCCAAGGGGGAACCGATAGTGATTAACGATGAGGTGGTGACCGAGCGCCTGCAGGAGAACCCGGCCGCTTACGACCGCGGTGGGGAGATGCACTACGACATCATCTCCGCCTTCATCAAGAGCATACGCGGCTCCGACCCGCAGGCTGCCGTCTACTGGCTTGCGCGCATGGTGGCCGGAGGCGAGGACCCTAAATTCATAGCACGCCGTCTGGTGATTCTTGCTGCCGAAGACATAGGACTTGCCAATCCCAACGCGCTGCTCCTGGCCAACGCCACCTTCGATGCCCTTGCCAAAATCGGTTGGCCTGAGGGTCGCATCATCCTGTCCGAGTGCGCCGTCTATCTCGCCACGTCGCCAAAGAGCAATTCCGCATATCTGGCCATCGACGCCGCCCTGGCCGAGGTGAAAAATAGCGGCAATCTCCCAGTGCCCCTGCATCTGCGCAACGCCCCTACAAAGCTTATGAAAGAGCTCGGCTACCACGACGGCTACAAGTATCCGCATGATTACAAGGACCACTACGTGGAGCAGCAATATCTCCCCGAGGGGCTGGAGCATGCCCGCTTCTGGAATCCGGCCGACAATTCAGCCGAGGCCCGCATGTGGCAGCAGACGCATAAGTAACCACCCCTTCAGGCTGACCGTTCAGGCCATCTGAGCAGCCGTCGGTGCCGGGTGACCGGGCACTACAGAGAAGGTGTAGTTGCTGCGCTCCACTATTGCCCAAATCAGCAGGCCGGCTACCACGAAGCCGCTGAAGGTAAACTCAAAGCCCGGAGCCGTGGCCCCCATCAGTTTGCGCGCCAGATTGTCAATGTAGGGCACGAGCATGATGCCCACGTAATTAGCCGACAGCACATAGCCGAAATAGCGTGTGCCAAGTGCCTGAGTGGGTGCTACATAGGTTGTCTTGTTGTAGATTATAGGCTGGATAATTCCGTAGCCGAAACCGGTCAGCAGCGAAGCGGCAACATACACCACAAACGAGTGAGTCAGACCTATAGTTATGAGCCCGGTGGCGCAAAGAGCAAGGCAAATCAGAATGGCGCGCGAGCCAAATAGATTCTTCAACCGGCTTACGAACGCACCCGCCAGCGAGCAGGTGAAATAGTAAGCGGCGGTCACGATACCTACCTGTGTGGTTGACATGCCGAAGTGGTCCATCAGGAAGGGAGCGTAGTAGGAGATGGAGGTGGTGGAGTAGGTGAGAATAGCGTAAAGAAGCACCAGCTTAACCAGTATCAGCACCGACTTCTTACCGCTGAAGTGCAGCGGTGCAGAGACCGGCTTGGAACTTGATGTTGCCGAAGATTGACCCACCACTCTGTGCTTGAGGATGAAACGCCGCGTCATGAAGGGCATGAGTGCCAAAGGGATTACCGGTATCAGATAGACCGCAAACGCCGCATGCCAATTGTAGACAATCACCCAGCCTACATAGATGTTGGCCACGATAATCATAGCGTTTGACACCGTAGATTTCCAACCTAAGTCCTCCTGGCGCGCGTCTCTGTAGAACCATTCCGAAATGGCCCCCGCGGCAATAGGCACTACAAGTCCGCAGCCTATGCCCACCACGCAACCTAACATAATCAGCATGCCTATGTTTTCGGCAAAAAAGCAACCGATGCCGGCAAGAAGAAAGAGCGTCAGACCGATGAAGAGTACAGCCGTCTGCCGCTTTTCAGTGGCCAATTTGCCTGACAGAAGAGCTATCGGAATCATGCAGAGGTTGGGCAGACTGGTGAGCAGCTGCGACTCAATCACAGAGGTATGGAAAATGTGGTGTAACTTGCTGAGCATAGGAGACACCGCCAACCCCGGCAGATTGATAGTGAGCGAAACCGACAGAATTGCAATAAGGGATATGAGAGGCATCTTACCGTTGCCGGAACTTACGGTCTTCATATTCGTGAGCGCTTTAAGTTAGACATGTGGCGGAAGAATCAGCATAAGTAGAAACAGATGTTTGTGACCCTCCCACTTTTCTAATATAACATGTCGCAACCGCGCAGAGTTCGCCCCTCCCGCCAAACGTCTCCGACTTAATGGGTGCTACGCTGTTCATCCCCACCTTTCTCAAGGCTTGGGGGATATGTTAAGCGAGCGTACACTTTTTTTGGCTAAAAAAAACTTAGCCCCGGCGGGTGGCTTGGTAATCAGTGGATTACGCATGGCTACTTGCCGGGGCTTCGTGCAGTATGTGGGTTTATTTTACTATCAGCTTTGCTGAGGGGGCTGATTCGCGGTTGAGGCGGTCAAGGGCGGTCACTATGAATACGGTGCCGCTCTCGGCGTTGTCTACTCTCACGGAGTTGTAAGGAGTCACGGCAATTATGGCCTCGGGGTCATTGATGTCAACATCCTCGCCGGGGAAGAATTCGTAGACCACATATTTCACCACGTCGGAGCTCTTGCCGCTGATGGCGTCAGCTTCGGAGCCATAGCCGTGGAAGTTTGCCGGATTGTCCCAGGCCACCAGGCGTATGCCGTCGCGCTCCTCGGTGTGCAGGCCGGTCACCTTAGCGGGGTTTCCACCTTTGGCGTCCCACGCGGGAGCGATTGCCAGGCTGCTCTGATGCTTAGAGGCGAGTGCGTCGAGCGCCCCCTTGTAGTTGCCGGTCACCCAGTAGCCATGCCACCAGACGTTGCCGTCTATGTTCTTCAGGCGGCGGGAGATGTCAATCTTCGTGGCAAGCTCATTGCTGTCAGTGGCCGTGGGCTTGTCCATAGTGCGCTTGGTGTCCTGACCGATATAGAGCTGCACGGGCTCGGGGATGTTGTCGTTCCACCACTGGGCAAGCTTGCGCGAGGGTGCCACCTTCAGGTCGAGTTCCCAATAGAGCTGCGGAGCCACGTAGTCGATCCACCCCTTGTCGGCCCAGAGCAGAATGTCGGCATAGAGGTCGTCATAGTTCTGCAGGCCGCCGCTGTCGGAGCCTCGCGGGTCATTGCGCTTGTTTCGCCAGATGCCGAAGGGGGAGATGCCGAAGCGCACCCAGGGCTTAATATCCTTGATAGTGGAGTGAAGCTGCTCTATGAGCAGGTCGACGTTGTGGCGTCGCCAGTCACCCTTGTTCTTCCCCTGGCCGAATTTGGCGTAGCTCTGCGTGTCGGCATTAAAAGCACCGCCGGCAGGGTAGGGATAGAAATAGTCGTCCATGTGGATGGCGTCAATATCGTAGCGGGTCACAATGTCGGCCACCACCTCGGAGATATAGTCGCGGTTCTCCTGATAGGCAGGGTCGAAGAAGATTTTATTGTCGTAGCGGAAGAAGCGGTGGGGCTCCTTGTTGTAGAGATGGTCGGCGGGGAGCACCTCCTTAGGATTGGAGGTTACGCGATAGGGGTTGAGCCATGCGTGAAGCTCCATGCCGCGCTTGTGAGCCTCATCAATTGTGAACTGCAGGGGGTCCCACTCAGGGTTTGGAGCTTTGCCGCGCTTGCCTGTGAGCCATGCGCTCCAGGGCTCGATGTCGCTTTTATACATAGCGTCGGCGGTGGGGCGCACCTGGAAAATCACGGCGTTGCAGCCGGCCTCCACGAGCTTGTCGAGCTGTTCGGTTATGTATTTGCGACACTGCTCAGGTGTCTTCTGCATGTATTGATTCTGACCGATGACATGAAGCCAAGCACCGCGAAACTCTCGCTTGGGTGCAGGCTCCTCGGCGCGAGCCGGAAGTAGGAAGAGGAGGGAGAGAAGTGAGGTTATTAGTAATCGGATACGCATGATTATCAAATATTTATATTAAGCGAGTGTTCAGACTTTTCACGCAGAAAATCTGAACACTCGCTTAGGGGTTATTCCATATCGCTATAGCCGGAGCCGTCCGAGGGCTCACCCATCTGCTGATTGCGTTTGTCACGCTGAGCACGCATGTTGCCGAAGGAGTATTTCACAGTGAAGTTCACGGTGCGACCGCCGCGCCAGCGCTTATCTTCCTGACGGTAAGCTATGCCGTTGGAGTCCACGCCGTAAGAGTAGGAGTGCATCTTGCGGGAGTCGAAGATGTTGCGGGCATTGAGCGAGAAGCTCCAGTTGCCGAGGTTTTTACGCAGGCCTGCATCCACATTCCAGCCGGCGGCGCGGCTACCCTGAGCGGTGAGCTGAGAAGAGTTGTAGCTGCCGGTGGCCTGGAACGAGAGGTCCCAGGGGAGGCGCACCTGCGCCATGCAGCGCACATCCCACGCAAATGAGTTGCGACCTTTGCCGCTTACGGGGAATTCCTTGCCATCCTGCTTGAAGATAAGGTCCCAGTCGCTCACGTGGTTGTTATAGAGGTTCACGGTGGTGGTGAGGTTGAGCACGTTGCGGAACAGAGAGTTCTTGCCCACGATTTCCACACCCATGTCGGTGCGGTTGCCGGCATTGGCAGTAGTGGTGTACATCACGTTGCCGTCGAGATACGAGATGCGGTTCATGCAGTCCTCAGAGGTGCGTAGATAGGCTGAGACGCTGATGATGTGGGAGGTGAACGATTTTATGTAGTTGAGCTCAAATGCGTTAGAGTATTCGGGCTGCAGCTCCTGGTTACCGTAGCTGATGTTGGTGGGGTCGGAGATGTTGCGGAAAGAATTGAGCTGACCACCCCAGGGACGGCGAATACGGCGAGTGTAGTTCACCTGAAGCTCATTGTCGTGGGGGAGGGACCAGGAGAGGAACGCTGAGGGGAAGAGTGAGAAATTGTTGCTCTTGAAAGTGGGTGTGTCCTCGCGGGTGTCACCGTAAGCGAGGCTCTGTGCGCGCACCTGCCAAGCCTCGGCACGCAGACCGGCTGAGAAGCTCAGGGAGCGGTATTTTCCGCCCAGGGTTGCGTATAGCGCCGAGATATTGTTGGTGTAGATGAAGCGGTTCCAGAGCGAAGGGTTCAGGGTCAGGTCATCAAGGCCGGTGCCCTGTTCTGTCACCACCGGGGTGTTCTCGTGAGAGTAATTGCCATTGTAGCCTGCTTCAAGTTTGAGCCACGAGGTGAGCTGATTGGTATAGTCGAGCTTAGCCTCCAGCGAATTTGTCAGAATGTTCTGGTTCTGTTCCTGATAGACATCCTGCATGGTGGGCGCAGCATCGGGGTCGGAGGAGTCAGCCCACTCTTGGTGCTGGAAATAGCCGTTCCACTGCGGGCCACCCCAGTGGTTGTAGCCCACCATGGCGTCGATGAAGTGGGTGTCAGTCCAGCGGTGGGTGTAGCCGAATTCGGCGTGAGCGCCGCGGTTGTCAGACTTGTTGCGAGAGGAGTTGTTGTTTATGCTCCACTGACCGGGCAGATTGGAGAGGTAATGAGTGTCGGTGTGTCCCCAGCGGTGGCCGAACATGCCGAAAGCGTTCAGATAGAAGTCGTCATCGTTGGTGAGATGGTAAGTGGCACCGATGCGCACGAAGAGGTTGTCGCCATGGTTGCGACCCTCGCCGTCGGAGTTGAGGAAGAGGCCGTTGTCATAATTGCGGTTAGAGAATGAGCCGCTGGAGTTGTGGCGTGTGCGTCCGCCTACTGACAGGTAGGTCTCCCACTTGCCGGTGTTCCAGTTTATAGAGAAGTTGGCATTGAGGCCGCCACGGGAGTTTACGCCGAGTTCTGCGCTGCCGAAATAGCCGCCACGGCGATCCTTTTTCAGCACAATGTTGATTATACCGGCGGAGCCTTCGGGTGAGAATTTTGCCGAGGGATTGGTGATTACCTCGATGCGGTCGATGGTCTCGGCGGGAATCTGCTCAAGTATCTGCGCACGGTTGTCGGCGGTGAGGCCGCTCTCCTTGCCGTTGATCCATACGGTCACGGAGCTGTTGCCGCGCAGGGAGACTTCGCCATCCTGATCCACCTCCACCGAGGGGATGTTTTCAAGCAGCTCGGAGGCGGAGGAGCCTGCCGAAGCCACGTCGGAACCTACGGTGAACACCTTGCGGTCAAGCTCGAAGCGCATGGTCGATGCGGTGCCGGTCACCACCACCTCCTGAAGCATCTTGGAGTCGTCGGCCAGATGGATGTCACCTATGGTGATATCGCCACCATTCACAGTAAGCTCGCGCTCCTGAGGCACACTGCCTATGTTGGTTACCTTGAGTATGTATTTACCATCGGGGACATTGGAGATTACAAACTTGCCGTTTTCATCGGAAGTGCCGCCGAGAGCCAGGGGTTTGCCTTGAGCATCAAGGAGCTGCACGGTAGCGAAATCAATAACTTCACCTGATTGTTTGTTGATAATTGTGCCTGAGATATTGCCCTTAGCTGCAGCTGTAAGCGTAATGCCAAGCAGTAGGGATGCGCATATCAATTTCTTCATAATTACGTCAAAAGCGAAATAAATTTAGTGGTATGTATTCATAATCCACATGACTTCCGACACCCGTAGTTATGAAAGGTTTAACTGCGCCCCCGAATTTTTTATAAAAATTAGCGGGCGAGGGACATATTCATTGATATGCCGAAGTTGGTGTTGGTGGTGGGGTAGGAGGAGTTGGACACCAACGGGGTGTTGATCTGATGGTCGAAGAATGCGCCCAGAGTGATGCGTCGCGAAAGAGTGTACTGCGCGGTAAAGTTTACCGACATGGTCTGTGTGCCGTTCTGCGCCTGAGTAAATGCAGTCTCGATTTTGCGGATGAGGCTCTGGTTGTTGGCAAACGAGAAGTCGAACTGCAGGCTCAGGTCATTGTTGACATTGCCCTGCTTACCGCCTATCTTGAGAATCTTGTTGAAGTTGGCAATCTTGTAGCCGGCTCCCACGGTGATCTGCTTGCTTGTGGCCTCCACAATCTGGCCTGCCGAAGCGTTGAGCGAGAGGGTGCGCGAATCGCGGTACTCGGCATTGATGGTGAGGTTATTCTGCATGGTTGCCGAGATGCCGAAGAGGGGCGCGAATTTCTCGGTGATGGCTACCGACGAGATGTTGTAGGGGGACGAGGGGATGGGGTTGCCGGTCTGCTCATTGAGGGTGAAGCCAAGTTCACCCTCCACACTCACCCAGTTTAGGTAAGAGGTGTAGGAGCCTACGGAGTAGGTGCACTGATAGGCGTGGGAGATGGTGAAGCTCTTGAATGCTTTCTTGAACCAGGCCATCTGCATCAGGCCATCGTAGGTGACACGCCAGTTGGGCATGACGGCTGCCAGAGAGGGGAACTGTGTCAGCGCCACGCGGTGGGGGGTCTGACCGCTGTAGGCAGCCAGGAAGGCGGGGATAAGCACGTCGGAGCTGGTGGCCGACACTGTGCCTATCTGCGGATCGTAAGTGGCACCGGCCAGCGGAGAGCCGGCGAGGAAGCCGACTCCGGGGTAAGCCTTGCCTGCATATTCCTGCTCATAGCGCCCTGCTATGATGGGGATATTGTTGAGGAAATCAGTGAATGCCTGCGAGGCGTAGCCGTCAGAGGCTTTGCTTCCGCGCAGCGCGGTGGCTATGGCTATGTGGGTCTTTGTGAAAGAGCCGGTGCGGGAGGTGGGCATGTCGGCAAACATGAACTGCACCTGCTGCGTGCGGTTGTCGGTATGGTTGTTGGTGAGCAGAATCTTAAGTCCGCGCACGGGTTCCAGATTGAGCTCGAAGTTAAATTCCTGCGTATTGTTGTAGATGGAGGGTGAGGTCTGCGCGCCGTCGGTGAGGAGCCAGCCGCGCTGGAGCGCCTTGTCCACGTAAGTCTCGTCGGTGAAACCGAACGCGAAGTCAAGGCCGGGCGCCATAGGTCCGGCCGAGCGGGTCTGGCCGAAGATGTCGCCAACTTCGGGCATGAACAGGGGCAGGTTAAGGCTACGGCTGTTGCGCCACTTGAAGGCGAATGTGCGGGGCATCATGAGGAAACGCGCGGCGTAGTCAGCCACATTTCTCCATGCGGGCATTTCGTTGGCAGGACGCTCGGTTATGGTAACGCGTATGTCTCTGGGGCCGCGATCCAGAATCTCTATGGTGTTGTCGTCGACAATGCGAGTGTTCAGCTTCACCACTCTCGATCCCTCCTTGGCCGTGAGTTTAAACTTGCGGGTCTTCAGATTGTGAGTGACGCGCGTGGTGGTGTCAGCCTCCAGAGTGATGGCCCGCTCAAACTTCTTGGCTTTGTCCTCCTTGGAGTTCTTGCGGTTGGCGGTGTTTCGGCGAGTGTTTGAAGTGCGGGCGGAGGTGGAGGAAGAGAAGCGCTTGTTCACGTTCTTCAGGTAGGGCACCTTGCCGAACAGGGTCTCGAAATTCAGGCGTGAGTCCACGTTCCAGGTGGCCTGGTTCTGAATGGTATTGCCCAGGAAGAGACCATCCACTGTAGCGCCGCGATCCCAGCGGTAAGTGGCTGTGTATGATGCGTTGGCGGTGAGGAAGTCCAGAGCCGGAATCTTATTGAAGGGTGCGCGGTAAGAGGCCGTGAAGGTCTGGTTGTAATTCCAGGGGGTGCCGAGCCCCTTGATGGAGCTCCACACGGTGTCGCGCCACTCCTTGTAGCGGTCGGGGAAGAGCTTTCTGTTGACGGCTCCCACCGTCTCCTCAATGCGTGCGGTGGTGTTGGAGGCGAAGGTCACGGAGAGTGACTTGGTGAAATTCCAGGTGAGGTTGAGCTGACGGTCCCACAGGAAATTCTTGCTCACCTGCACCGGTAGCTGGAAGAATACATCTACCTCCGAGCGGGTCTGCTGCTCGTAGTAGTAACGCGACATGTTGGTGTAGAAGGATAGCGAGGAGAAGAGCCAGTTGAACTCCCAGTCCTTCAGGAACTTGACAGACTTGCTTTTACCCTTGAGGCCGGAGAATGGCTTGAAAGGCTTGAAGACGGGATTGTAGGTGTACTGGAAGGAGCCTTTGTAGTCGTTGGTGTACTCATACTCCGTAGTGGGGTCCATCTTGTTCTGCTTATTGAATGAGAAAGAGAGCTGGAAGTTTGCGGGGTCCCAGGGCATCGGAGTCTTGCTCTGCACGTTGAAGCGCAGGCCGGAGATGGAGAAGCTCTCCACGCTCTTGGTGGTCACGGCGTAGCTATTGATGGAGTCACGCTCCTGGCGTGTGGTGGCGGCGTCGAGCGCGTCCTTCAGCAGTATGTCCTGGTCGAGAGGGTTATACTTGGGAGTGGTCTTCTCGCGCGAGTAAGAGTAATAGATGGGTGCGTTGAGCTTGGCGCCGGCGGGGAGGAAGCGGCCCAGATCGGTCTGCACGGCCACATTCACCTGCTGATAGTCCTCCATGCGGCGGGCAGCAAGTCCCTGGTCCACGCCACCGAAGCCGGCGGTCTCCACGTGGGCACCCACATTGACCTGAGCCACGTCGCTCATAGCCAGATTCACGTTGGCCTTGGCAGCCCAGCCCCCTGACTCATCGAAGTCGGTGACCTTGAGCTCGTTGACCCACACCGTACCTGCCTTGGTGGTGTTGCTCTTATTGCGCACACCGATGAGCATCACTCTCACGTCGGAGAGCGACGGGTTACCCATTACGGCCACAGTGTTGGCCTCCTGTTCAGGGTCATGGGCGGAGAAGAGGATGTTATAACCCACTCCTTCGGTGCCGGCGGAGCGCTCGTGATTGCGGCGTGTCTTGATGTCGGTGAAGACGGACATGGGTATGTCCAGACGGTTATCTTCTGGCCACACCAATCGGCGGTCGGCAGAGGAGAGATAGTTGTAGTTGCCGGGAGGGGTGAGGCTCAGAGGTATCTCATATTCATAGTAGTTGCTCTTCACGTCGGAGCCGAGGCGCACGAAGATGGCCAGGTCGCCGTCGCGCAGGTTGGTGGTGTTGTCCATGAGCGCTTCAGCGTGTACCCACATCTGCAGACGCTTGTAGATACGCAGGTCCATCTGGGTATTCTTGTAGACACCGCGAGCGTCGCCGGCCTGCAGTCCGGTCACTTTCAGGCTCATGGACTGCTCGTTGAGCTGTGTGGCCTGAGCCTGTCCGGGGTCCTGGATGCGAGTCACACCGGGGGGAAGCACGTAGTTTACGGGCTCGCGTGAGGAGTTCTCCTCAATGTTTACTACCGACATGTCGAGCTCACCCTCAGCGGGAGCATCGTTGCGGCTGTTGAGGTTGAATTCGTAGTTGCGCCACTCGCCGCGCACCAGCTCAAGGGTGGCGAAGCGCAGGTGGGTCACGGCGTTGAAGCCGGTCATGAAGATACGGGCAAAGCGCACGGTGCTCCAGTCAGTGATGCCACCCACCACCTTGTCAGGCTGCTTCAAGGGTATCTTGAACTGATACCAGATTACGTCCTGATAGTTGCCGTCGCGGCAGAGCACGCGGCGCTCTACCTTGTCGGTGATGTAGTTGCGGCCTACCACCATGTCCTCCGGACGGATGGAGACTTTGTACTGGAAGTAGCGCTCATATTCGTTAAGAGTGTTGTCCTGGTTTATGTCCTCTACGTCGGGCACGGTGCGGGCACTCTGATAGTAGGGGTTGGTGCTCTGGTCGGGGGAAAGGGAGTTACCCTCCACGCCGTTGTAATGCTTGTAGCGCCCCAGAATCGAGGTGCGCTGCTCATCGTAGTAGGGTGAGCGATAGAAGTGATAGTTGTCCTGAGCGGGGTCAGAGAATATACTCAGGGGGTCCTCCTGCATCTCGGACACCTTAGCGGGGGAGAGCTTGCGGCGCATCTCGTCAAGGAATGAGGAGTAGGTGCCGAAGGTAAACTCATCGTCGTTGGGGAGGCCGTCGAGGCCCACGTCCTGCATGGGGCGGGCGTTCTCGGCATTCTCAAAGGCATAAGTCAGTGAGTTTTGAGTGGAGACGCGACCCCAGTTAGTCTCCGTGATGAAGCGGTTGTCGCCGTCAATGGGCAGACCATTCTCGTAGCTCTTCATGCCATCCTTCAGGATATCTTCTGAGATTTCGCCGAAGTTGAAGTAGAGGTCGCCGCCGTCGGTGTTATGCAGGTCGGGATCCAGGAAGGGATCCATCATCCAGAACTGCACATACTCCACGTTGCTGGTCTCGAAGTTGGTGTTGTCCATCTTACGCATGATGCCACCCCAGCGGCGCTCGGGGTAGAGCAGGTTGCCGTTCTCGTCCACATTAGTTGCGTCCACGTTGTAGGGGCCGCGCTCCGTGGGATAGAAGGAGAGGTTGAGGGTCTGGATGGTCGATGTCTCAGCGTAGGAGTTGTCGCGATAGGGGAAGAGCTCACGCATCTGTACCTCGCGCACGTAGGGGTTGGAGAGCTGCGTGAGGTCATTCTTCAGATAGCCGGGTATCATGGAAGAATTCTTCTGAGTGAACATGCGGTCTATGTAGTACCAAGAGAGGAGGGCGCGGTTTTTGCCGTAATCGGGGTTGTTGGAGAGAGCGGCTTCAGGGAACAGCGCATCGGCTCCGGGATCATAGGGGGTAGGAGCGAGGAACCAGGAGTAGGGGGAGCGCATGTCGATGCCGGTCTGGCTTGATTCAAAGTCGTCCACGTAAGATGAGCCGGCCGATGAGCCGCTCTTCTGCTGCGCGGGGAGGAGCTGAGCGAACTCGGCGTTTACAGCGATTGACGAGGGGGCGGTGGCGTTGACTGTAGGAATCTTATTGAGCAGATTGGTCAGCCACATGAATTGCTTGTTGAAGGAGAGGTTCAGACCCCACATGGTGTTGTTAATCACCTCGTCGCCTATGTTAACCTTCTCCGTCAGACTCTTCTCAGAGAAATGGAGCAGGGTGGCGCCGAGGGTAAAGTCCTTGTTAAACCGGTATTGGGCGTCGAGACCAACGAGCGTTTTTCGTTGCATGGAGAAGAGGCTCTGGTTCTCAAGAGTGACCGATACGTTTGTGCCGGAGTCGATTATGCTCTGGTTGGTGATGGTCACGATGCCCATGGTGTAGTCCACCGTGTAGTCGGAATTCTCTGTGAGGGTCACGCCGCCGGCGGTCACCACCACAGAGCCTCGGGGCACATTCATGGCGTTGAGGCGGATGGTAGCGCCGTTGCTGGCCTGATATTCGCCTGACAGGGTGAACTTATTCTTGTCGGCAAACTGGCGCGCCACGGTCAGGGTGCTGTCATAGAGCTCCTTATATACGTAAGGTCGGGCAAGCTCGGGGTCGCCGATCTTGCGCTCGAGGTTGCTGCCGAAGGGCTCCGCCACCGGGAAGATGATTTTGCCCGTGGAGCTCTGCACGGTGTAGCCCTCTATGTAGTCGAAAAAGCCGTCGGGGTTGCTCTCCTGGTTGGAGTCGAGGCGGTCAAGGTTCATGACCTGCAGCAGCGGCTTGTTGGCTATGGGGCCCACGGGGAGATATACTATTTCGGTGCCGGTGGTGTCGGAGAGGTACTTGATGTTGAGCTTGAAGTTGCGCGACTGAAGCTGATAGGCGCCCAGAGAGTAGACGTTTTTCATCATCAGCTTCCACATAGGGAGTTTGGGAGAAACGGTGGTGGCGCGCAGCATTTTCAGATAGAGGCTCTGGTCGGTGGAGGTCACGTCGCCGCTGAACTCACCCACCTGGTAAACCTGGCCGTTGTAGGTGTATTCGAAGGCCACGGCAAGCACCTCGTCGCTTGTCAGAGCGCTTTTCAGAGAGAGGTAGCCCAGGGTGGGGTTCAGGGTATATTCGCTGCTCTTGAGCAGGCGGGCGCTCTCCACCTTTTCGTAGTCGCGGCCGCCGGAGATTCCGTAGGCGTTAAGGGGAGCAAGCGCCTGAGTCACGGCATTGATGTTACGCGCGTCGGGGTAGTCGGTCTTGATTACCTGCAGCAGATTGTTGCTCTGGTTACTCGGCACCTGCAGGCCGGTGTTTGGAATCCAGTAGTCAGAGGCGAGATTGCGGTTTTCACCCAGGTCCATGAAGCCCACGAAGTTGCGGCTTTCGTCGTAGCGACCCGATTTGTTGGTCACCCAAACCTCGATGCGGGTAATGTTGATGCCGCTCGACACGTAGGGGAGTCGGGCAGCGAAGTCGTCGTAATTCTCGTAGAAATATTGAGCGAGGAAGAAGTGACGGTTGGCGTCGTAGTCATCGACTTTGATAGTGAAGGGGGTACTCTGCACGCCGCCGGTGGCATTGACTGTGGTGCTCTCGGAGTTCTGCTGCGAGATGAGGCCGGTCAGAGTCAGTTTGCCGAATTGCAGCTTGGTCTTGACACCAAACAGCGCCGTGCTACCGCGTATGAGCGAGGAGCCGGTGGTCATGCTTACATTACCTGCCTCGATGCTTTTGATTATCTCATCCTCCTTGCCTTCGTAGGCCAGCTTCAGGTTCTTGGAGTCGAAGTCAAATGTGGCGTCAGTGTTGTAAGTCATGTTAAACTTCATCTTGTCGCCAACGGATGCCTGGATAGTGGCCTGAATCTTATTGTCGAAGTCGAAGTAAGTCTTTCTGCGTGAGGAGACAGAGAGGGCCGGGTTGTCGGTCTTGTTGCTCTTCATGCCCATTTTGAGCTGAATGGAGCCCTGGGTGGTGAGACGCACGCCGCCGGGGCCGAACACCTTTTCGAGGGGGCCGAGGGCGAAGTTCATGTCGAGCACATTGAAGGGCTGCTTGTCGGCCTCCTGCGTCCTCATGGAGTTTTGCTCGCGGAAATAATCCATCATGTCGTTGCGCACCACTATATTATTATAGTCGGCGGCCGACATCTGGTAGGGGGTAATCAGGTCATATTCACCTACCTTGGTGTGGATAACGTACATGCCCGTAGCGGGGTCATAGACGGCTTCCGTCTTGATGTTGGAGGGAGTGCGGAGGTCGGCGGTATATTCGCGACCCACGTAGTCGGCATATTCGCGCGGCAAAGTGGTCTGCACGGGGGAGGGGAGCAGGATGCTGTCAGGGATATGGGTGCCCTGCAGGTACTGCACCGGGGGATTGGTGGGGGGCGGAGCAAACGTAGTGGACTGCGAGGATGACTGCGGAGTTGCAAGCACAACCGTAAGGAGCGATGTCAGCAACATCGCTCCAAGCATCATCACTATGTGGAGGTTTCTCTTTGAGGCCATCAGTCAGTTATGCTCACCGGGATGCCTCGGGGTGGGCCACAGACTCTTGATGATTCTCTTTACATCATCTTAAGCGCTTGCTTCACAGAGTCTTCCACACTTATCGTGGGGGTGGAAGAGAAAATCTTCTTAAGCGCTTTCTCAGTCTGCGGCTTTGCAAATCCGAGCATCAACAGGGCTTGGAGGCTCTCGTCGTAAGTCTGAGTCATGGCGGGAGCCTGTGATAATAACGTGTCCCCACCTGATTTTATTTTATCCTTGAGGTCCACAATTATGCGTTGGGCGGTGCGCGCACCTATTCCCTTCACGGCCTTGAGCATGGATTCCTGGCCTGTGGCAATCACGTTTTCTAAGTCTCTCACGCTCAAACTGCTCATAATCAGGCGCGCAGTGTTGGGCCCGACGCCGCTCACTCCTATCAGCAGGCGAAACATGTCGCGGTCGGCGCGGGTGCCGAAGCCGAAGAGGATGTGCTTGTCTTCGGCTATCACCTCGTGTATGAAAAGCTTCACCTCCTTTTTGCCCTGGATGGCTGCGTAGTCAATCAGATTAATGTTGGCCTCATAGCCTACGCCCCCGCAGTCTATAATGGCAGCTGTGGGGGTCACTTCAGCGAGAGGACCGCGCAAATAGTCAATCATTTTTTGCGGGATTTGGTCGTGGTTTCGGCAAAATGGTTGGGGAAGGTCCAGTGCTGACGCGGATGGCTCATGGCCCATGCCACCATGCCTATACCTATGAGTATGAAGGGGATGGAGAGGAGCTGGCCCATATTGAGCACCATGTCTGCCTCCCAGCTTTCCTGCGGATTCTTAATGTATTCTATCAGGAAACGAGTGCCGAAAGTCCAAATGAAGAACACACCCGTCATGAGCCAGGGGCGCTCCTCGGCGTTGCGTTTCCAGTACATCCACCAAAGCAGGCCGAAGAGCGCGAAGTAGCAAAGCGCTTCGTAAATCTGCGTGGGGTGGGCAGGGAGCGTTTCGCCGTTGCGCACGAAAATGAATCCCCAGGGGAGAGTGGTGTAGTCGCCATAGATTTCGGAGTTCATCAGGTTGCCCAATCGCACGAGGCCCCCTACAAGAGCTATAGGCACTACCACCTTATCGATTACCCACGAGGGGTTCTTATGTGCTGTGCACCAGGAGAATATGCAGAGGCCCAGGAAGATGCCCACAGTAGCGCCGTGGCTTGCCAGCCCCCCTTCCCACACTTTCAGAATCTCAGCAGGGTGGGAGGAATAATAGTCCCATTCGTAGAAGAGGACATGGCCGAGGCGAGCGCCGATAACGGTGCTGACCACCAGGTAAACCAGGAGGATGTCAAGCCATTTTTCAGGCACACCTTCATGTTTGAACATGCGCGACATAATCATATAGCCCACCATGAAGCCGATAGCGAACATAAGTCCGTACCACCTCACAGCCAGCGGGCCAATATGGAACAGCACCGGGTCAGCGTTCCAAGAAATGAATGAGAGCATATTATAATGTAATAGTATGTTTGGTCCCTGCCGTGCCGGTCAGAGCGCGGCAGGGTGAATTATGCTGAAATTATTTCAGATCTTTAGTGAGGGCTGCGGTGTCGCGGGCTATCATCAGCTCTTCGTCGGTGGGGATTACTACTACTCGCACCTTGGAGCCGGGTTTGGTGAGCTCTACCTCTTCGCCGCGGCATTTGTTGGCTTCTTCATCGAAGTCGATGCCGAGGAATGCGAGCTGCTTGCAGACACGTTCGCGGGTCACGAGCTGGTTTTCGCCTACACCGCCGGTGAACACGAGCACGTCAAGGCCGCCGAGAGCGGCTGTGTATGCACCGATGTATTTGATTATGCGGTATTCGTACATGTCGAGAGCCAGCTTGGCACGCTCGTTGCCGGCAGCTATGGCATCCTCGATATCGCGCATATCGCTTGAGAGCTCGGTCACACCCATCACGCCGCTCTGCTTGTTTACGAGTTTCAGCAGGCCGTCGGCATCGAGGTTCATCTCCTTGGCAAGATACACGAGGGCACCGGGATCAACGTCGCCGGAGCGGGTGCCCATCATGAGGCCTTCGGTGGGAGTGAGACCCATTGAGGTGTCTACTGACACGCCGTTTTCAATAGCTGTGATGGAGCCGCCATTGCCGATGTGGGCAGTGATGATGCGCTGTTTCTCGTAGGGGAGACCCAGGAATTCGCATGCACGCTTTGATACGTAGCGGTGAGAGGTGCCGTGGAAGCCGTAGCGGCGCACGCCATACTTGGAGTAGGCCTCCCAAGGGAGTGCATACATGTAAGCCTTGGCGGGCATGGTCTGATGGAATGCGGTGTCAAACACTGCTACCTGAGGAGCGCCGGGGAGCAGTTCGGTCACAGCCTCGATGCCGGTCATGTTGGCGGGGTTGTGGAGAGGGGCCACGGTGTAGCACTCCTTGATTTTCTCAATGACTTCGGGAGTGATAACCACGCTCTTGTTGAATTTCTCCATGCCGTGCACCACGCGATGGCCTACGGCACCGATTTCATCAAACGATTTGATTACACCCTCTTTGGGGTCAGTGAGTATGTTGAGAATGTTGCTCACAGCGCTCTTGTGTTCCGGCATGGGGGTGACGATTGTCTCCTTGGAGCCGTCGGGACGCTTGAATTTAAGGAATGAATCAGGGAGACCGATTTTCTCTACGCCACCTTCGGCAAGTACCTTTTCGGTGTCGGAGTCTATGAGTTTGTACTTTACGGATGAGCTACCGCAGTTGAGCACTAATATTTTCATGGGGTATGGGTTACGGATTATGGGTTATGGGTTACGGGGGTGTTCAAAATAGCTGAGTCAGCTTGGGGCATTTAGGCTCCGCACCGGTGCGCTTGCGGCAATTGTAATTTTGACACACCCTCGGTGATTAAAGGCCTTTTTCGCCGATGGCCTGGTTGCAGGTTACGAGGATGGTGTTATATACGTCTTCGTCGAGGCAGCCGCGGCTGAGGTCGTTGACGGGAGCGCCCAGACCCTGCAGGATGGGACCTACGGCGCCGGCACCGGCCAGACGCTGCACGAGTTTGTAGGCGATGTTGCCCACTTCCAACGAGGGGAACACGAGGGTGTTGGCATGGCCTGCCACGGTGCTTTCAGGTGCTTTTGATGCGCCTACGCCGGGCACGAGGGCTGCGTCGCTCTGCAGCTCGCCGTCGATTTTGATTTCGGGGGCAAGTTCGTGTACCATCTCGGTGGCGCGAATCACTTTGTCCACGCGCTCGTGGCGTGCGCTGCCCTTGGTTGAGAAGCTGAGCATGGCCACTACGGGATCAATGCCGGCTATGTTCTTGGCGGTGGCAGCGGTTGAGATAGCTATCTGAGCGAGCTCCTCGGCTGTGGGGTCAGGCACTACGGCGCAGTCGGCAAACACGAGCATGTGGTCTACACCATAGGGGAGATGCTCGGGGAGCAGCATGATGAAGGCACCGCTCACTACTGAGATGCCGGGTTTAGTCTTCAGCACCTGGAAAGCAGCGCGAAGCACGTTGCCGGTAGTGGAGAGCGCGCCGGCCACCTGGCAGTCGGCATCGCCGTTCTTAATCATTAGGCAGCCCAGGTAGAGGGGATTCTTCACAGTGTAGCGTGCATCTTCAAGAGTCACGCCCTTCTTTTTGCGAAGTTCGTAGAAGAGATTGGCGTAGGGCTCTGTAAACTCCTTGTCGTCAGGGTCTACGATGGTAGCCTTGTCTATGTTTTTCAGACCGTTTTCGGCAGCTACGGCGTGGATATCGTCGGCCTTACCGATGAGGATAATC
Source organism: Bacteroidales bacterium (assembly GCA_014800845.1). Lineage (GTDB taxonomy): Bacteria > Bacteroidota > Bacteroidia > Bacteroidales > Muribaculaceae > Lepagella. Next base: position 90,477 of record JAAVFJ010000003.1, read on the forward strand.
TTAGCGAGTTCCTGCTCGAGCACCTTGTCAGCAGCACGAAGAGTGCGGGGTTCGGTACCTTCGGGGAGTACGAGACGCTGCGGGTGCTCCTTAGCCTTTGCGGCCAATCTTTCAAAAAGTGTCATTATGGTATGCTTTAATTAGGGGTTATGAAGCAATTAGGTTTGTGGGGAATTTTCCCCGCATTGCAAAATTACAAAAAAAGTGGGTGGCAAGTGCTAAAATCCCCGTATTTTTTCAGCGTAGTATTAAAAAAGGCATCTCCCCGGGGTGCGGGAAGATGCCGATATGTGTTGTTTGCCGGAAGGTTCCGGAGTGAATTAGCGCACTATGAGCTTAGTGTTGCCTACGATGTAGAAGCCGGGTGTGAGGTCGCTGAAGATGTTGCGACCCTCCTGCACGGGGCGTACGATTGCACGGCCGTCGAGGGTCACGATAGTCACTTGACCCTCGCAGGGAGCATCAACAATCACAGCTGAACCTGCGGCGAAAATTCGCATGCCTGCCATGCCGGTGATCTCCTTCACGCTTACTGAGCCGAGGCCTGTTTCGGTGTAGTTGCCGCCGTTGATGGCTTCGAAGTCAGCAGTCTGAGCACCGTTGCCACCATTGTTGAAGATAATCATGGGCTTCACAAGGGTGTCAGAGGTCTTGAAGGAGATGGTGTACTTGTTGTCGCCTACCGATTTCATGGCAGTGCCGGGCCAAGAGCCGAGATAGGTCTTGTTGCCGTTGCCTGCATCCCAGTGATAGGCGTAGACGCTGCTCCAGCCTGAGTTGGTGTTGTCGAACGTGTAGATGTATTCAACCTCCTGACCGGGTTCTACGGGGGGATCTACGATTTCGCCGCTGCCGGGGATGGTCTTGAGGTAGCCTGAGGCGGTGTAATAGCCACCGTTAACGAAGGGGAAACCATCCTTAGTGCACTGGTCGTTGCCACCGTTGGAGAAGATTACCTTAGCGCTTTCGGGGATTTTGCCGGTGCCGGTAAATGTCCATTTATATACGTTGTTACCCAGGTAAGTCATGTCCTGACCGGGCCAGTTGCCGCCTGTGTAGTTGCTGCTGTCGCTCCAGATCCAAGCGGTGGTCACGGGCCATGATTCATGCTCGAAGAACACAGCCTGTTCCCCTTCGGCCATGGAGGGCTCTATGGGATTCTCGGGTTCCACACGGTCGCCTCCGACTACGGGGCCGCTGCCGTTGGGCTTTACAGTCCAGGTCTCATCGGGCATAGTTTCATCGGGCCATGTCTGCCAGTCAGCCTCCACGGGAGCTGAGGCGTAGAGGTATTTGCCATCGGTGCCAACCTTGCCGGGAGCGGGAGTCTTGGCGGTGGAGAGCACATAGACACGCAGGTTGCCTTTGCCTGAGCATTTAGCTGTTAATTTTCCGTCGGTCACGGTCTGCACGTCACCTGTGATTGCATCGGTGTATGTGCCGTTGAGCACGCCGGTGAAGGTGGCGTCGCCGCTGATGGTTACGAGTACGTAAGAGTCGGTCTTAGAGTCGGTGTAACGGCGCTTGAAAGCCATCTTGCCTGTGCAGCCCTCGTTGCTATACTGACCTTTGCGAAGCGCGGGCACAGCAGCGCGAATCTTGTTGAGGCGCTGAATGTGGAGTGCGAGGGGATAGGTCAGTGTTGAGGCCATGTTGCCGGTGGCGTTGGAGTAGTCAGCGAAGTCCTTGACGTCGACTGAACCCTCTATGTAGCCGCCGAAATATGCGCGGCCGGTTTCCTTAAGTGCGAGCACGGCACCTTTGTCTATATCCTTGCCCTTCTGGAATTCCACCTCGGAACCGTAGTAGATACAGGGGATGCCGCGGAAGGTGAACATCAGCGAGAGGTTTTCAGCCCATGTGGCCTGGTCACCCTTGAAGCGGTAATTGCTGTCGGGAGCATAGTCGTGAGAGTCTACATAGACCACATTATAGGTTGCGTCATTGTAGAGGTCATCCTGATTGCGCACGCCGTAAGCTCCGGAGGCTGAATTGAAATTCCAGTGCATGGCGAAGTCAATCACGTTCAGGCCGGAGTGGTCGGTGTAGTCAGGGGTGTGATATTCGTTGCCGTTGAGTTGGTGGTTGGTGCTGTGGCGCAGGATGGATGAGGAGTGTCCCATGTCGTCCTTGGCTGACTGCAGCACAGAGTCCCAGTTGGTGTGCCCGCTTACAGTGAAGTAGTCCTGAGAGCCCTCGGTCTGTGTGGGGATAGCTACTACGGAATCCCAGGATTTAGGGTCCATGTCCCAGGGGTAATCCTTGCTCTCTTTCCAGGTGTAATAGCAGGGAGAGCAGTTGTAGTTGTCACCGCGGTAGATGACCTCCATGGAGCGGGCGCAAACCTCGCCATACATGAAGAAGGGAGAGCCGCCGCGGTTCTCTTTAGCCTCTTTGGTTTCTGAAGCGGCTATGAACTGCGGAATGAACATCTTGTTGAAGGAGAGGCGGGGAATATGTCCGGCGGTGTCAATACGGAAACCGTCGACACCCATTTTGATGAAGCGGGAGTAGCACTCCACCAGATAGTTGGTCACGGCAGGGTTCTCAGTGTTGAGGTCCACGCAGTCACCTGCAATCTGCCCCCACCAGCGAGAGGGGTCGTCCCAGTCGAACCATGCCTTGTGGTGCCAATAGTTATGAGTGTCCTTGTTAGTGAAGTCAGTATTCTTCATCATGGCCAGACGGGTGCCATATTGGTCAGCCGGGCGAAGAGAATTGTAATTGTCAGGAAGAGCGCCACCCATGCTTATCGTCTGAGGAATCATGGATGCATTTATGTCGCCCAGGTCCTGACTGTAATCTTTGCGGAACATGCGGCAGAGATTTTCCTCGCCGAAGTTGCCGGTGTGCTGGATTACGATGTCGAGTATGAGCTTCATGCCGCGGGCGTGCACTTCATTTATCAGCTCCTGAAAGGCCACGTCGGCATCGGCGGCGGAAGCTGATTTTGACACGTAGCGGTGGTCTACTTTTGAAAAGTCAAGTGCATGGTAGCCGTGATAGTCCAGACCGGAACCGTTCTCCACAATGGGAGTGATCCACACGGCGGTGAAGCCGAGAGCTTTGATGTAGTCGAGTTTCTGGATAAGTCCTTTGAAGTCGCCGCGCCACTCGGGGTCATTTATGTTCTTGTCGCCGTCCCAGCAGTAGGTATTGTTCTGCGGGTCGCCGTCATAGAAGCGGGTGGTCATGGCAAAATAGATGGTCTCGTCGCGGAAGTCGGTGCGGTCACCGACAAATGTAGCCGCAGAGGCCGAGGCTGCTGTGAGAGCCATGAAACTCCCCAGCATGAAACCTTTAAAAGTTTTCATAAAAATGTAAGAATGTAAGAATTTGGTTAACATTAGCGCTGTGCGCCTGAAAATAGTTTTGGTACTGCTATGTAGATACTATGGTACAGGGCCTTAAGTATTACTCAAGCTAAATGTGGTGCAAATGTACGAATATTTTTTTAAGTATGGGTATAAAAACTGTAAGAATTTTCTGATTTTATCCCGTCAATTAAAAAATCAGCGACTATTGCACCATATTTTAACTTTTATGACTAATTTTACAGTCCGAAAAAATCAACAGCGTGATTCTCATCAAGCGTCTACATACATTTCTGTTGCGCAGTTTCCTGCCTCTGTTTGCCATGACGTTCTTCATCGTGCTCTTCATTGTGCTGATGCAGTTCTTGTGGCGATATATAGATGACCTGGTAGGCAAAGGTCTGGAAATTAAGATACTGGCCGAGCTCTTCTTCTATGCGGCTGTGAGCATGGTGCCCACGGCGTTGCCGCTGGCGGTGCTTCTGGCTTCGCTCATGACTTTTGGCAATCTCGGCGAAAAATTTGAGCTGACGGCCATGAAAGCCGCCGGCGTGAGCTTGTTGCGCACCATGTCGCCGCTGATAGTCTTCATCAGTCTGGTGGCTGTCGGTGCTTTCTTTTTCCAGAACGATGTGCTGCCGAAGGCACAGGTAAAGATGTGGACGCTACTCTTCTCCGTGAAGCAGAAAAGCCCTGAGCTTGAAATTCCGCAGGGGGTGTTCTATGACCGCATACCGGGCTATAACCTATATATAAAGGAGAAGAATTCCACCACCGGCATACTGCGCGGTGTGATGATTTACGACATCTCCAAGGGCTACGACGGTGGTACAATCCTGCTGGCCGACTCGGCACGTCTTGCTTTTGCCAAGGATGGGAGCCACCTCTATCTCCACCTCTGGAAGGGGGAGCAGTTTGACAATCTTCGCGACCAGGCCACTGCGGGTCAGAACATGCCCTTCCGCCGCGAGACTTTTGATGACAAGGAGATATTCATACCCTTCAACAATGACTTCAACCGCCTGGACGAACAGGGCATGCGCAATCAGTATGTGGGTAAAAACATAGCTGAGCTGCAGCACACCATCGACTCCATCAATAGTCGCGTGGACTCCATAGGCGCGCTCAACTCCCAATTCCTGCGCAGCCGAGAATATGGAGGTGTGCGTGTGGCTACGGACAAGAAGACAAAGGAGCCGTTGCCCTACAGCCCGGTGACTATAAAGGGTGAGCCGCTGAATATTGACACTCTTATGTCCAAGCTTCCGGCCTCCAAGCAGGACCTGATTATCGGCCAGGCTATGCGTCGCGCAGAAATGGGTAAAGCCGATGTGCAGTTTAAGATTGAGACCATGAAGGATGACAACTCCATCCTGCGCCGCCACCAGATAGAGCTCATGAAGAAATTCACTCTCTCGGTGGCCTGTCTGCTCTTCTTCTTTATAGGCGCGCCGCTGGGTGCCATCATCCGCAAGGGTGGTTTGGGCACGCCGCTCGTAATCTCTGTGTTCATCTTCATCATTTACTATATAATAGACAACTCCGGCTACAAGCTTGCGCGCGACGGCAAATGGCCCGTGTGGGAGGGTATGTGGATATCTACCTTCATCCTCGCGCCTATGGGTATCTATGTGACCTGGAAGGCAATGAATGACTCCGCTGTCTTCAATGCGGACGCATGGCGAGCTGTCTTTAACCGCGTGATTGGCAAGCATGTAATCCGCAAGGTGGAGTATAAGGAGATTGTGATAGAGGAGGTCGAGCCGGCTAAGGCGATGCAGATGGTTGAGAGTCTGCAGGCTGATGCGCGGCGCCTGCTTGCTCAGACACCGCGGCCGCAATTCTTTATCTCCTATTGGTGGAAGGGGATGAATCTCAAGGAGATAGGTTCGCTTAGCCGCGAGCTGGACGAGACGGTGGATTACCTCAGTAACTCGCGCGACAAACAGACGGTAAATCTGCTCATGGACCTGCCAGTAATCAGTCAGCAGTGGATATATCACCCCGCGCCTCGCCGCTGGGTGAGCTGCGTGGCTATGGTGCTCCTGCCCGTAAGTATTCCTGTCTGGATAGTAGGCGTGCTGCGTCAGCGCCGCCTGATAGCTCAGCTCAAGCAGACTGAGCACACTGCGGGGAGGTTAATTTTAGGTTTTAGGTTTTAGGTCTTAAGTTTTAGAGCGTTCGCTTTGGTTAGGCTCGCGTTCTTAGGTTTAGGGTTTAGACTTTGAGGGGTTGCAGCATATTTTATCAAAGGTTTAGTTGATAATTATGTCCCTTTCCGGGTACGCTTTTCGGTGTAGTCCTCCGCGAACTTCATTCTCGTTTAACTAAATTTGGGGTACTCCGCACCGATATCGGAAGCGCTTAGGTAATATTGATTTTGCCTTTAGATTTTGTATATTGATGTGTATATCTATCTAAAAGTGTATGCAAATTGCATGAATAATCGGGGGGGTAAATAACAAATTACGGAATATTCATTTAAGAATTTATAAAGGATTCCCTTTGGCTGCGTGGAGGTTTTTTCGTACTTTTGCACCACTTTTCTGTATTTTTTTACTGTATTTTAAGTTTACTGTTTTTAAAATCGGTTACGGAATATGGAATATATAAGTGCTAACTAATAATAAACCGAACCGAGCGGAAAGTTGCTCGGTGATAAAAGTTAATGATGAATAAAGTTATTCTTTCGACTTTCCTTCTGGCTGCCGCTTTGCCCGCGTGGGTAAACGTTTGTGCAGCTCCGGCAGAAAGAGTGCCGGTTTACGAAGATCAGAGTGATTTACCCACAATTTCTGCCGACCGTGTTGCCGGTATGGGGTTGGAAGCCGAGACACTTCTGAATCTCAAACCCGGCCGCCCCATCTACCAGCAGGCTGACAAAGAGGCCAATAATGTGAATTTTGAGGGCCACACATTGCGTTATCTGGCAGTGCAGCGTGCGCTTGCCGGTGATGGCTGCCATGTTAACCGTGTATGCAATATTGTAGGCGTAGGCTCAGGTACCACTAATATGGGCAATCTGACCGATGAGGATATCACAAATGCCGCAGACATAGTAGCAGTGGCTGATGTAAACCTTACGACCGGTCCGCTCGTGGGTATCCGCGATGCCAAGCGCTATTATGCCAAGGGCACAAAGGCAGGTTTCTGCTGCGTGGGTATCGGCTCTCAGGCGTTGAGCCTCGACGTTATCAAGCTTATGACTCTGGCATTTTATCGCGATGGTAAATTCATAGCCGAAGTGCCTGTGACCGACGGTCAAAACTGGACTGGCGTAAATCTTTCGCTCGTAAGCGTTAACGGCACAAGCGATCAGGCCTCTATGACTTTCAGCGCGGAGGCCCCCGACGTGTTTGACGAGGTCGTGCTGATGAACACCGGTGGCTTGAATCTTACTGTCGGTTCCGGCTACCGCGTGAAATACGCATTCGTAGGCGAAAATCCCCAACTTCCCCTGACTCGCGACGGTAAGGATTGGTACGGCCTCGTCAAGGATAAAAATTATGTGGGTGGTATCTCTACCTACAACGAGCTCTATCCCACCCGCCAAATAAAACTTGCCGATGCTGCTGTGTCAGGCAGTAATTTAGTGACATCTTATCATGATTTGGTGGATGATCCCAAAGAAGGAGTTACCGTGCAGGTAGGTGCCCTGGTGTCCGCAGGTGGCTCATGTGAAATTCATATGGATCACGCCGACGGATCTGAGGTGGCTGGTGAGCAGGTGTTCCCGGCAGGAAGCGTGATTACTTTCTATGGTAATTCAGGAAAGGTGCTTGATGTCACCCTCGCTGAGAATGACTACATAGAGCTGTATACTAATGAAGTTTCCAAGAAAGGAACCCCCGGTATCGTCAGCGATTATGTCGTAACGGAACGAATTCCTTTGAAAACAGATGTCCTGAAGGTTGGTCTTATCGGAGGCGGTAGCTTAGCATATTCTGCCACGAGCTCTATGCCCTTCTCCGGTGCTAAATTAAGTATTGGCTCCGGTGGTCTTGGCATCGGAGGAACTACTATTCAATACATAACTATACAGGCACCGGCAGAGCCGCAACATTCTTGCGACTTGGGCGCCGAGGAACTGGTCTACATCCCCGAAAGTGCCAATGAGGTCCTCCTCTCATGGAAGAATGATAGCAATCTGGCTGTGAAGTGGTCGCTGATTTCAGTGCCTGAAGGCTCAAATGCTGATATAAATGTCGACGGCAAGCTCTTCAATATTGACCGTATCGGTGAATATGTGGTGAAACTTGAGGTGACCGGCGAGGGCCACGAGGATTGCGTAAGCTATATCACTGTGAAGAATAATAAGATGGAAACCATCGATGAATGGACCGGCCATTGCGGCGAAGCTCTTGTGAACAACTCCATGTGGATAGACCACGAGCTTGAGGGTGAATATGTGCTCTCAAAGGAAATTTATGACGTGGAGGGTAGCGGTTCGCTTATCACCATTGACAGTCTTGATGGTGCCAACAATATCATTGACAACAACCTTGACAACTATGCCACTTACACCGGTGGTCTGAATCTTGCCGGCAATGTGCGCATCGTTGGCGTTCACCGTGTGCGCGATTTCAGCCTCCCCGAGGGCTCAATCGCAGACCCCATAATCAGCGACGGCAAAGAGGCAAAGCGTGTGGGTTTCGTGATTGAGGAAACAACCAAGGGTCTTAACCTGGGCGCTCTGGAATTTCTGAACATCCGCTGCTATCTGCATGGCAACCGTGTCTATGAGCATGTAATCGATGAGGCTAACACAGTGTCGGTAAATCTTATTGGCTCTGAGGAGGGCTCACGTGTGGTTCGCTACTCTATTGAGGTGCCCGAGGGTATTCCTTTTGATGAGTTCATGCTCTGGAAGAGCGGTGTGCTTGATGTGGAGCTCAGCGGCCTGAAAATCTTCTATCCTTTTATTGAGGCTTCTAACTCCGACTGTAGCTCAATCTTAGGTTGCGACGGCGAACTGCTTCATCAGAAAGCTACTATTATACCTCAGACAGGTGGCGGCGTAAATGTAGGCCAGGCTGTGACAGACCTCTCTCACTTTATTGATGACGACCTGGAGAGCGCCATGATGATACTCAACACAGTGTCGTTAGGTTCCGGTGTGACTGTGCGTGTGGACTTCGGCAAAGAGGTAGGGCGAGAGAAGCAGATAGGCATCATCATGGATGACAAGACTTATCTTGCGGGTGTGAAGGCCGGCGGTTGGCTCACAGTGCGTCTGCTTAAGAAGAAAGCTGAGGCCTCACAGGTAGCTATGCGTGTGGATGGGGTGACTAATCCCGGCGACACTGAGACTGCCGATGGAAAGTATGAGGTGGTTAAGGAAAACTCTACTTGGGGCGTGGCCGATGTAAATGTGGCCGGTCTGGGCGACAAGCGAGTGCTCTACATCAGCGCTGATCGTCCCGTAGATGCTCTGGAGCTGACCTCTGCCAACATAGCAGGTGTGCTTGATCCTCAGATGTATTACGGCATCTGTACTCGCGGTGACGAGGATGGCGACGGTGTGCCCGACTGTTATGATGAGCGCCGTCAGTTCCTGACAGGCGTGGACCATATCGAAAGTGTGGCAAACGATTTGGTTGTCAGCACTCGTGGCGGACACCTGAAGCTTAGCTCCGCCTCCGGCTCAATTGACCGCGTACTGGTGTTCACCGTGAGTGGTGAAGTGGCTGACGTGCTTGTGGCCGAGGGTGCCAAGAGCGTAGAAACTGATTTGCCCGAAGGGGTCTATGTAGTGAAAGCTGAGATGACCGACGGCAAGAGCCGTGTGCTGAAAGTAGCACTGTAAGAAACTGTAATATGTAAACACTCGTAACATATATATATGTTATGCCCCGACTGCCAATTTAGCGGTCGGGGCATATTGGTTTATTGATATGAAACGTCAGAGTGTGTCTTCAGACGCCCTGATTCTCGCGGTTGAAAATGTGGCGTAGGCGTGAGAAGATGCGGTGGATGGTGCTCTGTGAGGGTGTCACGTTGGGCTGTCCCTGCAGGCTCTCTATGGCTTTGCGCTCATCGTCGTTGAGGCTTTCGGGCACGTAGACCATAACGTTTACGAGCAGGTCGCCGTGGTGGTTGCTGTTATACTGAGGCAGGCCCTTGCCGCGCAGGCGGAGAATCTTGCCGGGCTGAGTGCCGGCCGGAATGTTCAGGCGTGCTTTGCCCTCCACGAGGGGCACCTCAACACTGCCGCCGAGAGCTGCTGTGGGGAAGTCGAGCATGAGGTTGTAGATCAGGTCATTCTCGTCGCGGATGAGGTTGGGGTCCTTCTCCTCTTCGATTACGATGAGCAGGTCGCCGTTCACACCACCGTGGCGGGCAGCGTTACCCTGGCCGCGCATGGTCAGCGTCATGCCATCTTCCACGCCGGCGGGGATGTGGAATTCCACCACCTCGCTCTTCTTCACGATGCCTTCGCCGCCGCAGACGCTGCATGCCTGGTCTATAGTCTTGCCCTCGCCGTTACAGTCGGGACAGACTACACGGCTCTGCATTGCGCCGAGCATGGTCTGCTGCACGCGATTGACATAGCCGGTGCCGTGGCAGGTGCTGCAGGTGTGGAAGGCAGTGCCATCCTTGGCGCCAGTGCCGTTGCAGGCATCGCAGGCTACCCAGCGGGGTATCTTGAGCTTCTTGTCGACACCGTTCATTATGTCCTTGAGGTTGACCTTCACCTTGATGCGCAGGTCGGCACCCTTGTTTACGGCCTTGCGCTGAGCGCCACCGCCGTAGCCGCCGAAGTGTCCGTAGGAACCGGCGCCCTCAAAGGCATCGCCGAAGATGTCGCCGAAGTGGCTGAAGATGTCCTCCATGGAGAAACCACCGCCAAATCCGCCGCCGAACCCGCCGGCACCGCCACCGAATCCCTGAGGACCCATGGAGTGGCCGAACTGGTCATACTTGGCGCGCTTGTCGGGGTCGCTGAGGATGTCGTAGGCCTCGGCGGCCTCCTTGAATTTCTCCTCGGCTCCCTTGTCACCCGGATTCTTGTCAGGGTGATACTTGATGGCCATTTTTCTGTAGGCCTTCTTTATTTCATCGGCTGAGGCTGATTTGCTCACCCCCAGCACTTCATAGTAATCTCTTTTTTCAGCCATGAGTCAAAAAAGTATTATTGTCCTACCACCACTTTGGCGTGACGCATTACCTTGCCGTTGATTGTGTAGCCCTTCTGCACGGTGTCCAGAATCTTGCCTTTCTGAGCCTCGTCGGGCACGGGAACCACGGAGATAGCCTCATGCTTTTCGGTGTCGAAGTCGCGGTCTTCGGGATCGATTTCCTTGACTCCGTTCTGTTCCAGATATTTTTTGAATTTATTGTAGATAAGCTCCATGCCCTCCTTTACGGATTGCACATCGGTGGCATCGTCGCCGGCTTTCAGGCCGCGCTCGAAGTCATCGATTATGGGGAGCATGCCTTTGAGCGACTGCTCGGCAGCGTTCTTTATAAGCTCGCTTTTCTCCTTGAGGGTGCGCTTGCGGAAGTTGTCGAATTCAGCCATGAGGAAGAGGTATTCCTTCTTCTCCTTGGCCACCTGCTCCTCGAGCTCGGCCACTTTCTGTTCAAGAGTCTGCTCCTCGGCTTGGGCCTCGGCCACTTCTTCGTTCACCTCCTCCACGGTCTCGGGATCAGCTATTACCTCTTGTTCCAGATCTTCAGCCTTAAGGTTGTCTTTATCGTTGCTCATAATATGTAAATGTTTTTATAATCTGAGAAATAATGCGTGCGCTTTACAAGAATCGCTCCAAAAAATGTTAATGTCAGAGCAGACACCGAATTTCGCGCCCGTTCAGAGTATAAACGCATAAACAGGGGCTAACGTTCACCACGCAGCCCACTCAGAGATTAATAATTGTGGCGAAAGCCGTGGAGGCCCCTTCCAGCGCACTGAGGGCAGCTTCGCGGTCGGCGTAGATGCCAAAGAAGGCGGAGCCGCTTCCGGTCATAGAGGCGTAGAGGGCGCCGGAGCCGTAGAGGTACTCCTTTATGTGGATGAGGTGAGGATGGATTCTGAACATGGCGGCTTCAAAATCGTTGACAATCAGGGCGCGCCATTGCTCTATAGGTAGGCGTATCGCCTCGGTGAGCTTCACTTTGGCCGGGTGAGGTGTGATGTTGGCAAACGCTTGTGCGGTGCTGATACCCTCCGAGGGTTTCAGAATAAGGGCTGTCTTGCCGCGGAGCTGAGGAATCTCCAGCGGTGTGAGCCGCTCACCTATGCCGGTGGCGAAGCAGGGGCGGTTGTAGAGGAAGAATGGCACATCGGCCCCCAGCGAGCGGGCTATCTCTGCCAGCTGCGTGGCCGACAGGGGAGAGCCGTTGATTTCGTTGAGCATGCGCAGCGCGAAACCGGCGTCGGCAGAGCCGCCACCCATACCGGCGCCTGAGGGCAAGCGTTTGTCCAGGATTATCCTCACCGGCTGCGCCTCCGGAAACGCGCGGCGGAAAGACTGCAGAGCGCGCCACACCAGGTTCTGCTCCAGAGGGCAACCGGCGTCGGCGCCTAAGGTCTCAAAGGAATCGGCGGCTGCCGGCACCATTTCCAGAATGTCGCAAAGGGTGCCCGGTTCGTGCGGGAGACCGCAAAGTTCGCCGGCGGGGATGAAGATGGTTTCGAGGTCATGATAGCCATCCTCGCGTTTGCGCACCACGCTCAGGCCCAGGTTCAATTTAGCATTGACAAATGAAATCATAATAGGACAACTAAAGATTGCTGCAAAATTAGCACATTAATTCCTAATCAACAGCCTCAATATTCAAAAATCGCCAACCATGTGCTGTCACCCTTTTTGATTTTCGGCTAAGTTTTCGTAACTTTGCCTCATGATGAAAATAATTGAGCAAAATATAAGTAGGATAATTGAGCTGTGCCGGCGCTTCGGTGTCAAGAAGCTTTATGTCTTTGGGTCTATCCTTACCGATAGATTCAATGAGCAGAGCGATGTGGATTTCTTGTTTAATTTTAGTGATAGTGTTTCCTATCATGATTATGCTGATTGTTTTTTCGGATTGCATGATGGATTGCGCCGCCTTTTTGGCCGGAATATAGACCTTGTAGATGAATCTGCAATAAAGAATAAGTATTTTCGCGAAGAAGTGGAGGAAACCCGACAACTGATTTATGGATAGGAAAGTAAAAAAATATCTTGCCGACGTTTATAACGCCATTCTGGAGATAGAATATTTCATGGAATCGCGCCCTAAGGAGTATCAGACCTTTTGCGATGATCTGTTATTTCGTCGTGGGGTAGAACGCAATATTGAAATCATGGGTGAGGCTATGAATAAGGCCTTAAAGCTTGAGCCGGAACTTTCAATAACCTCTGCTCGCAAAATAGTGGATACGCGGAATTTCGTGATTCATTCCTACGATTCGCTCAGAGCAGACATATTATGGGCCATCGTAGTTATACATATGCCTAAATTGAAAGAAGAAATCGAACAGTTGCTGGACTAAGTAGGTTTTTGTGGCATGAATTTGAATAGGCAGATACTTCGGCTGGCTATCCCTTCGATTGTCAGCAATATTACGGTGCCTTTGCTGGGGCTGTGTGACACGGCCATTTCCGGGCACCTCGGCTCAGAGGTGTTTCTGGCGGCGATATCGGTTGGTACCGTCTGGATTAATGCTCTGTTTCTCACTATGATATTTCTGCGCATGGGCACCACGGGCCTCACTGCGCAGGCTTACGGCGCCGGTGACAAGGTCGGCGCGGGTGTGCTGCTTACTCGCGGACTGTTGTTAGCAGGGGGTATCGGTTTGCTGTTCATCGTGGCGCAGCGGCCGCTCCTTGCGTTGCTGTCACATGTGGTGGGTGCCTCGCCGGAAGTGAGCGCTTCGGCCGGTGAATACTTCTCGATAGTGATTCTGAGCGCGCCGGCTATGCTGATGACTATGGTGGCCAATGGCTGGTTTATAGGTATGCAGACGAGTGTGCAGCCTATGGTTATAGCCGTGACTACCAATGTGCTGAATATCCTGCTGAGTCTGTTGGCTGTGTTCGGCCTGAAGCTCGGTTTTGCAGGCACAGCCGCCGGCACATGCGTGGCCAACTGGCTCGGCTTGCTGCTCGTGGTCATTCTGTTGAGGCGCTTTGGCCGGTGCGGCTTCCCGGGAGCGAGCGTGTGCCGCGCTTTCAAAGGTGGCGGGTGGGGACGCTTTTTCAATGTTAACATCTACATCTTTCTGCGCTCATTCTGCATCATGGGTGTCACAGTGAGCTTGGCAGCTTTCGGTGCGCGTCTTGGCAACGATGTGCTTGCCGGCAATGCTGTAATGATGCAGTTCTTCACCTTTTTTGCTTACTTCATGGATGGCTTCGGGTTTGCTGCAGAGGCGCTTACCGGAAAGGCAAAGGGGGCCTCAGATTCGCGTCTGCTTCGCTCCGTCATCAAGCGGATGCTTGCGTGGGGCGCGTTGGTTACAGGCATATTCGCCCTCTGCTATGCCATGGGAGCGTCGGGTATCTCCACCTTAATTACCGACAATCTTCACACCCTGCAAATTATTGAAAATCAGAAGCTATGGGTGGTGTTGACTCCGATATGTGGCGGCTTGGCGTTTATACTCGACGGGGTCTTCATAGGCCTTACGCGCACGCGAAGCATGATGCTCTCCACGCTTTTAGGCTTGGTGAGTTTTCTGGTGGTGGCGGGTGCCAAACTGCTGCCGGGAGCGGCCGGCCTGTGGCTTGCCTTCGACTCCTATCTGCTCGTGAGGGGAGTGGTGCTCGGCTGTGCGCTGTTTGTTAAAAAGTGTAATAAGGGTAAAGAAGTCAGTAAAATTTCTTAATTTTACACGATTTTTTTCGCAGTTTATGGCAGCGCTTCTCCCCATAGATGAAAAGCAACTCATCAAGCAATTGCAGGACCCCAAGGAGTCCCGCACTGCTTTTGATATGCTTATGCGAGCTTACGGAGAGAAGATTTATTGGCAGATTCGCCGCATGGTGGTGAACCATGATGATGCGTCTGACCTGCTGCAGAATACCTTTATAAAGGCCTGGAATAATGTGGATAATTTCCGCGGCGACGCGAAATTGTCGACATGGCTTTACAAGATTGCCGTAAACGAGAGCCTGAATTTTCTGCAGCGTGAGCGCTCGCGTCAGGGTATCTCCATCGACGATGATTCACAGGATACGTTTGTGGTCCGCCAACTGGAGGCTGATGATTATTTCGACGGCGATGCGCTGAAGCTCGAGCTGCAGAAAGCTATAGCCGAGCTGCCTGAACGGCAGCGTCTTGTGTTTAATATGCGCTATTTTGAGGAGATGAAGTATGAGCAGATTTCCGAAGTGCTCGGCACCTCAGTGGGTGCGCTCAAGGCCAGCTATCACCATGCTGTCAAGAAAATTGAGAAGCATTTCCTCGGCGAAGGATCTTAATTGTTGGCGACCAATTTCTTAAATTCCGGCGACATCCACACGCTTCCGTCAGTGAAAATAAGCATGGCGGAGAGCTTCATCTTGCTTATAACTCTCTGAGCTTCAGCGCGGGGCATAGCCATGCAGGCAGTGGCGTAAGCATCGGCGGTCATGCAGTCGGGCGCCACGACAGTAGCACTTACAGTTTCACCATGAGCCGGATGCCCCGTGAGCGGATTGATAATGTGGCCAATCTTTTCGCCACCCCTCTCGCGGAAGTTGCGGTAATTGCCCGACGTGGCTATAGCGCAATCGGTGAGTTCCACCACCATCTGCGATTCATGCACCTCGCCGGAAGACTCCACCGGCCTGTCTACAGATATACGCCATTTGCCCCCTTTGGGATTTTTGCCGCGCAACACTACCTCGCCACCTATTTCCACCATCATATTCTTCACCCCATTCTCGGCGAGCACCTGGGCCACGCGGTCGCAACCGTAGCCTTTCGCTATGGCTGAGAAATTAAACTCCATGCGCGCGTCACCTTTTATGAGGCTGTCGCCGCTCAGGGTCAGCTTGTTGAAACCGATGTAGGGCATCATGGTGTCTATGGCTGCTGAATCGGGAAATTGTCCGCTCTTTGCGCCGAAGCCATAGGCGTTGATAAGCGGGGCTGCCGAGGGGTCGAAATAGCCGCCGGTGCTGTTCCAAATCTCGCGCGAACGCTTCACCACATCAATCAGCATCCCGCTCCCTTTTATGCGCTCGCAGGAGTTGAGAAGGCTTACGGTGGACTGTTTGTTGAAGGGGGAGAGCTCGCCGTCCACACGGTTCATCACCTCCATTATCTCCTCGGCGAACGATCTGTCAGACTCATAGACTATGTGGTAAGAGGTGTTCCAGACTATCCCCTCCTCAGTGAGGTAAGAATCGCGGGTGCAAGCTGATAACCAGCATAAAAGCAGGGAAAGAAGTAAGAGCGGAAAGTGTTTCACGGCTTGGTTAATAAAAATTTATTGTGGCAAAATTACAAAAAAATAAAAAATTATCAGTAAATTTACGCCCAAATTATTTACGAATAGAGAGGCCCGGGTGCCTCCCTCCTAAAATTTTTACAGCTTATGCGAACTTCATTTGTATTTCTTGCCGAGGGCTTTGAAGATATTGAAGCCATCACCGTAATCGACGTGCTCCGTCGCGCCGGAATGGATGTAAAGACTGTATCCATATCATCATCGCTGCAGGTGCGCAGCGCTCACGGCAACATTCTTACTGCTGACTTGATCTACGACGCCACCCACTTCACTGATCCCGACTGGTTGATACTGCCGGGGGGTATGCCGGGTGCTACTAATCTCTATGAATTCAGTCCGCTTGCCGGGTTGCTGCGCCGTCAGATGGAGTCCCCCTCAGGCCACATCGCAGCCATCTGCGCTGCCCCCGCCGTGGTGCTCGGACAGCTCGGACTCCTTCAGGGACGCCGCGCCACCTGTTATCCCGGTTTCGAGAAACTGTGTGCCGGCGCTGAAATGATTGACACTCCCGTGGTGGCCGATGAAAAAATGGTGCTCGGCAATGGTCCTGCTAACGCTCTGGTCTGGGCGCTCAACATCGTCAAAGTGGCCTGCGGAGTCGAGGCTGCCGAGAAGGTTGCCTCCGGCATGCTCTACTTCGTGCGTGCACGCAAGGAGGATGAGATGTATGATTTCGGTTGATAATCAGCCTTATACACAAAAATGGCAAGCCTCAGCGGTTTGCCATTTTTTATGTGTTTTCCATAATACTTTTCGAACTAACCTAACATCATGAAACGATTTCTTGTCTTTATAACGGCCCGACTGCAGATTTAGTTTCTCAGTTGTGAAAAATTTTTTCACTAAAAATATGTGAGGTGGATTAAACCTTGTGCCGCTATCGCGGTCATACGTGTGTATTTAACTGATAAGCAATGAAAACCGAAAACCGTCTTAAAGAAAAAATAGGCACAGAGGCCGGTTTCAAGGTTCCGGAAGGTTACTTTGACGAGATTTACGCCAAAATCTCCGAGTCGCTGCCGGAGCGCAAGGCACCCGCCCCTCTGAAGCTGTCGACATGGCAGCGGCTTAAGCCCTATGTCTATCTGGCAGCCATGTTTGCCGGAATCTGGTGTACGCTTAAGATGGTGTCAATCATAGGCGACCGCGCCCCCGAAGTGGGCAATGTGTCGCTCGACAATCCCCCTGCACTCGTGGCCCAAGCCATTCAGAATGAAGATGTTGTTGATGCTACCATTCACTCTTCGGCTGTGACTGACGCCAATCTGGCTGCCGCCATCGACGACATGGAGATTCTCCCGGAAGAGGATGACGCCGCTGGCCGGGCAGATGATTTTGTGGATGTGCCGGACGCCTATGATGTAGACATAAACCAGCTGCAGGCCGCCCTCGATGTCGATGACTATTCAGACTACGACTATTATTTTTAAACTCAATCATAAATGAATAGAATTTTACTTTCCATACTCCTCTGTCTGCTCGCTATCTCCCCCGCCTTAGCGGCTGACAAAGCTGATAACGATGCCTCCAAACGTGAGCAGCAGCGCCGTGAGTTGATTGATTTTAAGATTAAGTACCTCATCAAGGAGGTGGATATTCCCGCTGACAAGCAGGCCGAATTCGAGCGTCTTTATCGCAAGATGGAAGATGAGCGTCTGTCTCTCTTCCGCGAGGTTTACCGCAAGGCTAAATCTGCGAGCAAGTCCTCTACCGATGCTGAGATTCTTGCCGCCTCTGACATGATTGCATCTACTAAGCAGCGTGAGGGCGCTATGGAACTCAAATATTATCAGGAGTTTAAAAAGCTGCTTACCCCCCGCCAGCTGCTTAACCTGAAGCGCGCTGAGGATCGCTTCAACCGCAAGGTCATGGAGACCCGCGGCAAGGCTCCGGCCCGCAAAAATTAATTAGCGTTTATCCGGCTACGGCCATTTTTATGTGTTGTTATGAATAAAAGACTTACTCATATCATGCCTGCACTTTTATTGGTGTTAGGCATGATTTTGCTTTACCTCCCCTCCGCTTCCGCAGCCAAGCAGACGCCGCGGAACACCTTCGCCTCTCCCGACTTTGCGTATCCGAAGACGGTGGCGGCCAATGCCGATAAAGCTCTGCAGAAGGCGCTCTCCGATGGCGATGACGTCAATGTAGTCCGCGCGCTCATCCAGCTCACAATAGCTGATAATGATGTAAGCGCCGACAATCTACCTGCCCGCCTCCAAGCTATCAGCGACGTGGCCGCCAAAAGCTCGGGCGAGAGGCTGGCAGTCCTGCGTCTGCTGCAGGCAAGATTGCTAAATGAAGTATATCAGTCAGATAGTTACAAGTATTCTAACCGTAATCTCCCCACTGACAGCTTCCCTGCAGATCCTACCCTCTGGAGTAAAGATCTCTTCGCGCTCCGCATCCATTCGCTTGTGAACGACGCGCTTGCCGATGAGGCTATGCTCGCCCGTGCTGACTACTCCAAATGGGCCCCCGTCTTCACCCCTCTCGATGAGCTCTCCGCGCAGTTCTACCCCGATCTCTATGCCGTGATGAGCAGCATAGGTCGCGGCACTCTGTCAAATTATACCGATGCCACCCAGGTCATACCCTTTACCGCCGCGGAAAATATTCAGTCGCCGGGTAGGAAATGCGCTGCGTTGAGCAATTCCATCGTGTCCAAAAATATTGAGATGGCCCGTGCCGACCACAACCCGGCGTGGCTCTCTGTGTGGATTAAAAATGAGAAGGGGAGCGCTGACCCAGAGCAGCGTCTGAAGCAGGTATTAGGTCTTTATAAGGAATGTGCCGCTTCGCCATATAGTTGCGAACTGCTGCTTGCGGCTTCCGAAATTACCGGTTTGAGCGATGCTGACAATGCTTTGCTTGAGACGTTGCTGACCGAAGCAGTGGAGCGCTATCCGGATTATCCGCGCATCAACGCCCTGCGTAACGCTTTAGCGAATATGCAGCGTGCTTATGCCGACCTGAGAGTGCCGGGTCAGGTGATTCCCCGCAAGGAATTTGATATGATCGTGAAGACCCGCGGCAAGCATGGACAGCTCTACGCGCAGATTTACGCAGTGGACAATGGCAACAGCGACCTGCGCAAATATCTTCAGACCGGCAAAGGTAAGTTTATAGGCGCCTACCCGGTGACCGGTGACACCAGCACGATGCATATAACCCTCGATAAGCCAGGTACTTACGCCGCCGTCATGGCCGGTTCGAATGTGGCTCATAAGAATCTTATGCTTGACGCCTACCCCGTCACTTTCGAGGCTTCAGGGCTGGAGGCTTACTACAGTTCCGGCGCTGAGAGCTGCGAGGATTCCCGTCTTTATATACTGGATGCTCTCAATGGCAAGCCTCTGAGCGGTGTTGAAGTGACGCTCACCCGCTCGGCATATAAGAAACCGACTCTCACCGAAAAGCTGAAAACCAACTCCGAAGGGTGGGTGGCTGTAGGTGCCCCCAAGCAGGGCTACCGGGATTGCACCTATCTGGCGCAACTCCGTGGCGACAAGATTGAAAACAGTATTTATCAGTATGTAAATCAGCCCTCCAGGCCCGGTGCAACAGCTCGTATTTTCCCCTCACTGAGCATATATAAACCCGGCGCCGAGTGCGATTTCGCTGTGGTAATGGCTGAGCAGGGGCTGGATACCCGCCGGTTGCTCACCGCTTATCCTATTGAGGTGCGCCTTCTGAACGCCTCCGGCCAGGATGTGGACACCCTGCAACTTACCACCGATAGCGAAGGCCGTGCTATAGGTCGCTTCACCCTCCCTAAGGATGGTATGATGGGAACCTTTGGCATCACTGTTTACTCCGCCGATGGCAAGAAACACCTCGGCTATGAGACTATACGCGTGGAGGAATACCGAGTGCCCGGTTTCTATGTGAATCTGGAGAGCGGCAAGCCTGCCTATAAGCTTGGCGACAGCGTGGAGCTCACGGGCGAAGTGCGCAGCTACTCCGGTATGGCTATGCCCGGCAGCAGCGTGAATATCACGGTGAACTACCGTCAGCCCTGGTGGCGCAGATATAGTGCCACTGGTACCTATTCAGCTACCGTCACTACCGATGAATCCGGCAACTTCAAACTCACTTTGCCTACCTCAGCCCTCAAGGATACACCTTATGCGGCCGGCGCTTTTGAGGTGGTGGCCGAAGTCACCTCAGCAGCCGGGGAGACCTGCCGAAGCAACACCGCCGTTTTCTCTCTGGGAAATCTTGCGCGTGTAATGATTACCTCCCCCTCCTCCATTAAAGTTACAGACAAGACGGTTAAGTTTACTGCCAAAGCTGAAGACCTTCCCGATTCCGCTGCGTTGAGTTATAAACTTGTGAGTGCTGACGGCAAGGAGGTCGCTTCCGGTGACTTTCCGCTTACGGGTCTCTCGCTGCCCGCAGCGCAGCTCCCATCCGGCGAATATAAACTGACAGTAAGCATCCCCGGCGTTGAGCCGGCTGCCGACAGTGCTTCAATTGTGATTTGGCGCCCCGGTGATGCCCGCCCTCCTGTAAACACACCCCTCTGGATTCCTGAAAACAGCTATGTGGCAGAGCCCGGAGCTAAGACTGTTGACATCATATTCGGCAGCACGGCCACTGAGCAGTCCGTGCTGGTGACTGTGGCCGATGAGCACAAAATCCTGTCACGCCAGACTGTGGTGCTCACCGACTGCAATAGGAGAGTGAGTGTCCCGGTGCCTGCCGATGGCCACAAGAATTTTGTATGCCTCTTTACTGTTAACGATGCCAAATGCTATCCGGCTACCATCGAGGTAAACGCCCCTCATCGTGAGCTGAAGATGCAGGTTAAGTCCTTCCGCGACAAAATCTTTGCCGGTGGCAAAGAGCGCTGGTCGTTCAGCTACGTCGGTGAGAATGTAAGCGCAGCAGACATGCCTGTGATTGCAACCCTCTCTGACAAAGCGCTCAACGCGCTCGTGCCCTTCTCATGGCAATGGATTGAGTATAGCTTCCTCAGCCAGGGTGTGAACACCTCCTATTGGTCTACAGGCCTGATGGGCAACACATTCAGCCTTGGCGATTCCACCCCTTACACCTATCCCGCTGTCACCGTGCCCGGCTTCTACACTTGGGGCCGAAGCATGTATCCCGTGCAGACGATCTACGTAAGAGGCACCCGGCGCATGTATGCCGCGGCTGCGCCGACCGCCGCCCCTGCCGCCGGTGCCAACATGATGATGATGAAGCAGAGTCAGACAGCCGATTCGGCAGCCGCTATAGAGGAATCTGTAAAAGTAGAGGGTGCAGATGAGGGTGGAGCGCTCCCCGCCGCCGATGTTCAGCTGCGCCCTGCCGAGCTCCCCCTTGCGTGGTTCAAGCCCGCTTTGATCACCGACGGAAAGGGCCTTCTGGAAATCTCCTTTGACGTGCCCGATTTCAACACTACCTGGCAGCTTCAGCTTCTCGCTTATACCCGCGACCTGATAACCACCAACTCGGTGCTTTACACCGTGGCCTCCAAACCGGTGATGGTAAAATCGGTTGTACCCCGCTTCCTGCGCACCGGCGACAAGGCGCGACTGACGGCCACTCTCTTCAATAACACTGACGCCGTGGCCTCTCCCGAAGCCGAGGTTATAATCTTTAATCCCCTTGACAACAGGGTCATTGCAAGCCGCAAATATGAGGCGCAGCCTCTGGACTCCATGGGGCAGCGCGTGCTTGACATTGAGCTGACAGTGCCTGCCGATGTTCAGACCTTGGGCTACAAAGTGCTGGCGCGTTCCGGTGAGTATTCCGACGGCGAGCAGAGCCTGATAGGCATTCTCCCCTCATCTTCCCCCGTGACGGAGGGCTATCCCTTCTATTTGTCGCCCAGTCAGGATGAATTTACCATGCAGCTTCCGGACCTCAGAGAGGGGAGTGCAGCACTGCAGTACTGCGACAACCCGGTGTGGTATTGCGTGACGGCATTGCCCACCGTAGCCGCGGAGCAAAATGCTTCTGTGCTGTCAGTAGCCAACTCATTGTTTGCTAATGCAATAACAGCACACCTCGTCGGAAAATATCCGCGTATCACCGAAGCTGTAGAGCTCTGGAAAGCCACCTCCGACTCCACGCTCATGTCTGCTCTGGAGCGCGATCCGCAGCTTAAGGCCGTAATGCTTTCGGCTACCCCCTGGGTGACCAATGCCGAGAGCGAGACGCTCAGAATGGCGCAGTTGGCATCGTTTATCTCCAACTCTAAAGCCGCAAGCGAGGAGGCCATTAAAGCCCTTATTGACCGCGTAAACCCCGACGGAGGCTGGAGCTGGTGCGATGGCATGCCCTCCTCCGAATACATCACGCGCCGAGTGCTCGCGCAGCTCGCCAAGCTGAAAGACATAGGCGCATTGCCCGCAGGTTCAGAGCTTGCTGCAGTGATTGATAAGGCCATCGGCTACTGCGAGACACAGATAATCCGCCAGACTGCAGGCACCAAGAATGTAGACGCTGAGAGTCTGATGAATTGGTTCTACATCCGCAGCTTCTTCCCGGCTCCAAACAGCACAGATACCAAAAGTCCGGTTGCTGTAATGAAGGCTCTGAAGACCTCCTGCATCAAGAAGATTCGCGCCAACTGGAAGAATTACAGCATAGCTGACGCTGCCACCGCGGCCATACTCCTTTATCGCGATGGCTACCCCATGCAGGCGCGCGAAATACTGGAATCGCTCAGACAGCGCGCTGAGACAGCAGCCGAAAAGGGTATGTGGTATGCTAACTTTCAGAACGACTTTTCAGGACTTTCAACCCTGCTCACCACCACGCGTGTGCTGGAAGCATTCACAGATATTTCTCCCGACTCCCCGTGCATCGAGCCCCTGGTGCAGTGGCTTGTGCTTGAGCGTCAGGCTCGCGACTGGGGAGGTAGTGCCTCGGTGGCCGAAGTGGTCTGGGCAATCATCAACGGTGCTCCGAAGTGGACAGAACCCTCCGAGCCCGCTCAGATTGAGCTTAACGGCAAACGCCTGGATATAAGCAAGATGTCCGCGCTGACCGGTGCGATTACTCTCCCCCTCGATGCGAGCGAGGCTTCACGTGCGCAGCTTGCCATCAGCCGCAGCTCTCAGTCGCCGGCATGGGGCGGAATAATCACCCGCTACATTGCCCCCATAGAGGATGTCAAGGATTTCAGCAACGGCGCAGTGAGTGTGACCAAACGTCTCCTGCTCGTAGTGCAGGATGAGGCAGGCACCCACACAGAGAACGTAGGCGATCGCCCGCTCAAGTCTGGAGACAAGGTGAGAGTGCAACTCACAGTTGAATCCGCGCGCGACATAGATTATGCCGTGATTACCGACGAGCAGTGCGGCTGCCTGATGCCCGCTGACCAGCTCTCCGGCTACAAGTATGGTGGCGAAGTTGGCTACTACCGCGAGGTGCGCACAGGTGTGACCAATTTCTTCATACCGCGTTTGCATAAAGGCAAATTCCTGGTGGAATACGATTGCTACGTGGAGGGGGAAGGAACCTACGCCTCCGGCATAGCCACCCTGCAAAGTCTCTACGCCCCCTCCCTGACCGCTCACTCGGCCGGCTCCGACGTCCACGTGCAGTGAGGCATTGAAATTTAATTGCCATTTGTGTTGCGTCCACAAATTTTTTATTAACTTTGTGGGCGCAACTATATTTTCTACCGAAAATACTTAAACACTCTTCTATATGATGAAAAAACTACTCCTTGCTGCCGCCCTCGTCGCTTCTGCATCTGTGGCCGGCGCGCAACAATTCCCCGACCTTGAGATTTTTTCTCAGAGCTTCGACGCGGAATCTACCTCGATAGCCCCTTTCACCAGCTGGGCTACCGACGCTGAGCTGAACAGCTATTACACTCAGTATTACACCAACAACTGGCAGATTATAGCTCTGGCCAACGGTACCTATTGGGCCGGCTCATGCTCCAGCTTCGCCGATGCCAACCAGCAGGCTGACGCCGGCCTCGTGTCTACTAAAATCCATGTGCCTGAGAATGGCGCCATGCTGCAGTTTGAGGGTGTGAACATCGACTCTCAGTATCACAATGTGCCCAACATTCTTGATGTAGTGGTGTCTACCACAGGCAATGAGAAGGCCGATTTCACTGAGGAGAATCTTCTGAAGACTATCCGCCTCAATGCTCAGTCACAGACCGCCGGCGCTACTTTCACTGACAACGCCATCTCTCTGAGCAAATATGCAGGTGAGGACATCTACATCGCATTCATAAACCGCACCACCAACGGCGGCCTGCTGCTGTTGCGCGATTTCCGTGTGGTCGACTACATGGCTTCCATGTCTGTTACCTCACAGCAGCTCTACACTGAGCCGGGCGAGTACCCCGTATCCGTACAGTTTAATCTGCGCACACCCTCCACATGTAAGGGTTATCTGGCTGAGCTTCTGGTAAATGGAGAAGTGGTATCTACCGCCACCTCCGCCCGCGAGCTCTCCACTGCTTATAACACCTACCGCGCATCGTTCCCCGACAAGCTCAATATAGCCATGGACCAGCGTATCGACTTCACAGTGCGCGTGACTCCCAACTACGAAGGTGCCAAGTCAATAGAAATCAGCGACTTCATAATCTGCACCGAGGGTTATCCCCAGATGGTAGTAGAGGAGGAGGGCACAGGCGTAGGTTGCGGCTTCTGTCCTCTTGGTTCAGCCTTCATGGCTTACTTTACTGATGCTTATCCCGAGCAATATATCGGTATTGCCGTTCATGGTGGTAGCTACGCTTCAGGAGTTATGACTGCACCCAACTATTCTAACCAGTTCCTCTCCGCTTATAACACCGCCGGCGGCTATCCCTTCTGCACACTTAACCGCACAGTGAAGCCCCAGCCTCACGCCTTCAACAATATTCAGCCTGCTATCGCAGACCTGCTGAAGGCTCGCAGCTCAATGAAGGTAGACATTAACAGAACTATATACTATGAGAATGAAAAGAAGGTAACCGTGCACTTCACTCCCGGCATCTGTGCCGACACCGAAACTGCCGACTATCGTGCTGCTGTAGTGCTCGTGGCCGATGACCTGCATGGCACTGACAACAACGCACGTTGGGCTCAGAGCAACTATTATTCCGGTTACTCTACCTCTCAGCTCAAGGGCTTCGGAATCACCGAAGAGAACTCAGCTTATCTCGCTCCCTATTACGAGGTGTACACCAAGAGCGGTAGCTCAATCAAGGGTTGTCGCTTCGACCACGTAGCCATGGGCTGCTGGCCTGACTGGCAGGGTAATGGTTGCCCGCTCAACAGCACAATGAGCGTGGAAAATCCCGAAATGTACGCTATCACTTTTGACGTTCCCATGCAGACTGCTCTTGACGGCTTCGGTGTGCAGAAGATGGAGAACACTGCCGTAATCGTGCTCATCTTTGACGCTAAGGGTCAGATCGTAACTGCACGCCGCATGCACTATGCTGACTTTGAGGTTAGCACTTCCGGCGTAGACGCAGTAACTGCATCTACCTGCATGAAGGCTGAGCGCGTGGCTGACCATATCGCCCTCGAAGCTCCCGCCGGAACACTCGTAGAGATCTACTCTCTGGAGGGTGCCAAGCTCGGCGCGAAGGTGATGAAGAGCGAGGCCGACGTTATCGCCCCCGTAGGCTACAAGGGTCTCGTAGTGGTTCGCATGTCAAACGGCAACGACACTTACTTCAATAAGGTAATGTTTTAAGCTTAAGCCTTAAATAAAACTTATAGGGGTGTCTCGGCGTTAGTCTGTGGACACCCCTTTAGCATTATCATACCTATGGATTTCAAATTGCATTTTGACCACTATAATATCAATGTGGCTGACCGCGACCGGTCTCTTAAGTTTTATGCCGAGGCTCTGGGCCTTCACGAAGTGGGCCACATTGACGCTCCCGACGGCTCCTTTACCATCACATATCTCGGCGATGGAGCGACAGATTTCCGCCTTGAGATAACCTGCCTCAAGGAGCATCCGCAAAATTATGACCTCGGAGAAAATGAAACGCATCTCGCGTTGCGTCTCGCCTCTAACCAGAGCTACGCAGATATGTTGGCTTATCACACGCAGATGGGCGTAGTCTGCTTTGAGAATCCCGCCATGGGTATCTATTTCATAGAGGACCCCGATGGCTACTGGATAGAAATTCTCCCTCCGAAGAAGGCCTAAGAAAGTCTTGCTTCATACGCCATAACTGTTAAAAATTATTAATAACTAAGTTTTTAGTTGTGTAACTAAAAACTTAGTTTTATTTTTGCACCGTAATCAAAAAAGAATCGCAATGACTCACGACCGCAGACCCCTTTCAAAAAAGGAGGAGGAGATAATGAATTATTTCTGGAAAGAAGGACCGCTCTTCATCCGAGAGATAGTAGAACGGATGGCGGAGCCTAAGCCGCATGTCAACACCGTGGCTACCTTTGTGCGCTCTATCGAGGCAAAGGGGTGGCTTACGCGCGAACAAATCGGTAATTCTTACCGTTATTCGCCGGCGGTGCCGATGGAGGAGGTACGCGAGAAATCCATGCGCGGACTCATTGACCGCTTCTTCAATAAGTCTTATCTGTCGTTTGTGTCAGCCCTGGTGAAGGAGGATAAAATCTCCCCCGAGGAGCTGCGCGAACTGCTTGAGAAAATCGAGCAGGGAAAGGAGGAGTGATATGGGTGCTTTCTTGAGCTATATGCTGCAGGTGTCAGTGATTATGACGCTGCTTTATCTGGGTTACAAGTGGTTGATGGCGGGCTCTACTTTCCATTCGCTCAACCGCTTTGCGCTGCTAAGCATCCTCGCTGTCTCCTGGCTTTTGCCACTCGGGTTGCCTCTCTTCAGGGTGACTCACTCCGTTGATATTGAGTTGGGTAATCCCATGAAATTCATAGTAGTCGAGGAATATGCACCCGCTGCTCCTACCTTTACCTTACTGCATGCATTGCTTCTGCTTTACTTCGCCGGTGTGGTGGCCACATTCGCATTTACATGCGTTGGAGTTATGCGTGTCTATCGCCTAATCAGTAGCGGCGAGTGCGTGAAGGAGGAAGGGTATATCCTTGTGAAAAATCCGAAAGCTCCGGGGCCGATGAGTTGGGGATGCTACGTGATAGTGCGCCCCGAAGATTGCGACTCTGATTTCGAAATGGTGCTTCGCCATGAGCGTGCGCACCTGAGTCTGCTGCATTGGGTGGACCTGGTTCTTACGCAGCTCAACATTATATTCCAATGGTACAGCCCCACGGCGTGGTTGCTCATGCATGAAGTGAAGTGCGTGCATGAGTATCAGGCAGATGCCCGAGTGGCCTGCCGGAACGCCACGGCTTATCAACTCATGTTATTAAAAAAGACTGTCGGCTCGAGTTTCCCGACCTTCACCGACAGCCTGAACCATAGTCAAATTAAAACGCGTATAACTATGATGTTACGTAAAGATTCAGTTTCAGCACGCCGTCTGGCCGTGCTCGCGCTCCCCGCTATGGCAGCGCTTGGTGTATTCACACTCTCACTTCCGGCAGTGGCAGGAAGCATAGAGGCAGTAAAACAGGTCTCAATGCCTAATTTTTCCGCCGGCAAAATTACTAATTCTCCTGCACACGTGCAAGAAGATTGGGTAGTGGAGGAGGCAAGCGAAAGCACCGTTCTCCCCGTGCCTTCGGCTTCAGAAGCTGATTCACCCGCCGATGCGGTAGTGCAAGAAGCGATTCCTGCCTCCGAAACAAATGGGCAGGTTGAAAGCAACGCTGCTCAGGAAACCTCGGCCGCCCCGGTATATTTCGTTGATGGCATATTGTTTACAGGAAATATCAACTATCTTAAGCCCTCCGAAATCAGGAGCATGAGCGTAGTAAAAAATGACCCGGCTTATCCTCAGGGCAAAATTATGATTGTGACAGAGAAGGGTGGAGAGAGAGCTGACGCCACTGCAGAAAAGATTGCCGAATTCAAGGGTGGCATGTCTGCGCTGAAAGAGTATCTCGCCAAGACAGTGACCTATTCCCCCGAAAAGCTCACGAAGCCGGTTCGCGTGGTGGTGCAGTTCACGATCGCCACAGACGGTTCCGTCTCTGACGCCAAGATTATGCGCGGAGCTCCGGCAGACCTCGGTGAGCTTAATGATGAAGCGCTCCGTGCTGTCGCTGCCACCAGTGGCAAGTGGGAACCTGCGCAATCTGATGGTCACGCAGTGGCTACCCGTTTCACTGTCCCCGTAACCTTCACTCCGAAGACAGCAAAGTAATCATCGACTAATTTCTCATACTAATAAATGCGTCTGCGGGCGGCTGTTGACAGTCGCCCGCAGATATATCTTTTCAGGGAAATGCGTTTATCCGAATTTGGAAATCTTGCGGAGCATGGGCTCGTTGACAATCTTGATGCGTCGGCCATCCACAATGATAAGCTTCTCACTCACGAAGCCGGCGAGTGTGCGGATAGCATTGGAGGTTGTCATGTTAGAGAGGTTGGCCAGATCCTCGCGGCTCATGTAGATTCGCAGGGTGGCGCCGTCATCCTCCAGGCCGTAGTTGTCAGCCAAAATTAGCAAAGCCTCGGCGAGGCGGCCGCGGATATGCTTCTGGGTGAGGTTTACGATTTTGGTGTCGCTGCCGCCGAGATTACGCGAGAGCTCGTGGATGAAATACATAGCCACCTCCATGTTGCCGCGAATCAGCTCCTCCACCACCTGCATGGGGATAGCACCCAAGATAGAGGGCTCAAAGGCCGCAGCGCTTGAAACATAGAGTTCATTGGCGAAATAGGCACGGTAGCCGAAGTATTGAACGGGGCGATATAGACGCAAAATCTGAACACGATCGCCGATGCCATTCTTGTACATCTTGACCTTGCCTTTAAGCAAACACCAGAGATACTCCGGTTCCTCCTTCTCAGCGTAGATAATCTGATTCTTCTTAAATGTGTGGATTATGAAGTTATCAGTTATTTTGCGCTTTTCAGCATGCGAGAGTACGCCCCACAATTCGCTGAGGTCATTGTCAATCACATGCGTCAATGTGCTTTTTTTAAGCATATCTATTTACGACTTCTCGATTAATTCTCATTAAACCAACCTGTTTGTTTAGGTTTGTCTGATTTACCACGGGGTTTTCAATGAGATTTTTTATCAAAAATGTTATACAACACAAATTTACAACATTTTTTTATAACACAAAAATTTTTCTTGCGAAATCTCAAAAAATTTTTTATTAACGGCTATTTCAGGTGATATTCCGGGAGATTCATCAGAATTTTTTGTTATCTTTGCACTCTTATGGATAGTCTGCTTCCTCTGAATCTTCCATCCTCTCCGTTGTTGCCCTCGAGAATAGTAGTGGCCGGCCCCTGTTCCGCCGAATCTCGCGAGGGTATGCTTGCGTGTGCCGAGGCTATGGCAGCCTGCGGTGTCATCGGTGCGGTGCGTGCCGGTGCGTGGAAACCGAGAACCAGGCCCGGCAGTTTCGAAGGCTATGGTGCTCCGGCTCTTGATTGGATTCGCCGGGCTGCTTTGGCTGCCAGGGTGCCCTCGGGCACCGAAGTGGCCACTCCGGAGCATGTCAGGGAGGCGGCTGCTGCCGGCATTGATTTCCTTTGGATAGGGGCGCGCACGTCGGCTAATCCTTTTGCTATGCAGGAGTTGGCCGATGCCATCGCCGAGATCTGTCCCGACAAGGGTGTGTTAGTGAAGAATCCGCTTAACCCCGACATCGAGCTATGGGTCGGCGCTCTTCAACGACTTTATATGGCCGGGGTGCGCAGGCTGGGGGCTATTCACCGCGGCTTCAGCGTATATAATTCCCACCCATACCGCAACGCGCCCCTGTGGCAGATTCCTCTGCAGCTGCACCGACGCTACCCGCACCTGCCGCTGCTTCATGACCCGAGTCACACGGGTGGCAGCCGCGAATTGATAGCGCCCCTTTCGCAGGCGGCGCTTGATCTGGGGTTTGACGGACTGATGATTGAGTGCCACACTGCTCCCGATGAGGCTATGAGCGACGGCGGACAGCAGATCACCCCCACGGAGCTGGCATCAATTCTTTCCTCGCTCCATGTGCGCACCGGACGCGAAGCTGGTGAGCAGCTCGATGCGTTGCGTTTGCAGATTGATGAGCTTGACAATGAGTTGCTTATGCTGCTGTCGCGCCGTATGCACCTAACTGACAGCATAGGGGAGTGCAAGAAGCTCAATGATATGCCGGTGCTTCAGCCCGAGCGTTACCGGCGTCTGCTGTCCTTACTGCTTGAGCGGGGCCCGGAGTATGATTTGAACACCGAATTCCTGAAACACCTCCTCGAATTGGTGCACGAAGAAAGCGTGCGCCGACAGCTTGCTATTATCAACAAGCTTTGAAGGGGTTATGGGTTACTGGTTAGGGGTTACGGGTTATGGGTTACGGGTTATGGGGAGGGGATGTGGGTGCTTTCTTTCAAAAAAAAGTCGCTTGCGAAATAAGCCGCGCAGTAGGGTTAGGCCTGCTGCGCGGTTATATTCTGTGGGGTTGTTTTTTATCAGATGGCTGAGCGGATTACACCGCGGCCTGAGTTGCGAACGAAGTTGATGATTTCGTCGCGCAATTCGCAGGGCTCGATTTTCTCCTCCACAAGAGCCAAAGCGTTGGTTACGTTCAGGTCGCTCATGTAGAGGTAACGGTAAATTTCGTGAATCAGGTCCATATCTTCGCGTGACATGCCTCGGCGAGACATGCCGATGGTGTTCAGTCCCACGAAGGAGATAGGCTCGCGCGCGGCTTTCACGTATGGTGGGATGTCCTTGTTAACCAGTGCGCCACCCTGCAGCATGATGCCCTTGCCGAGGTGGCAGAACTGATGCACGAGGCTGCCGCCACCAATCACAGCGAAATCATCGACCACAACCTCGCCGGCCAACTGTGTGCAGTTGGAGATAATCACACGGTTACCGATTTTGCAGTCGTGAGCTACGTGAGTGTAAGCCATGATCAGGCAATTCTGACCCACCTCGGTACACCCTTTTGACGCGGTGCCGCGATTGACTGTCACACATTCGCGAAGCACAGTGCCGTCGCCCACAATTGCAGTGGTCTGTTCACCCTTGAACTTAAGGTCTTGAGGCACAGCACCTACCACAGCTCCAGGGAAGAGAGTCACGCCTGAACCGATACGGCTACCGGGGAAAATGGTCACATTGTTGTGAATCACGCAGTTGTCGCCGATAACCACGTCAGCGCCTATGGTGTTGAAGTTGCCAATCTGAAGCCCTGAGCCGATTTGCGCCTCATCGGATATTACGTTGTAGCTACCCATTACTTATTCTTGATTATCTGGGCCATAAATTCGGCCTCACACACTATTTTTTCGCCTACGAAAGCATAGCCCTTCACAGTGGCGCAGCCGCGGCGGATTTCTGTAGTGAGAGCCACATGGAGCAGCAGAGTGTTGCCGGGCACTACCTTTTGGCGGAACTTCACGTTGTCAATCTTCATGAAGTAAGTGGAGTAGCGTTCGGGGTCCTCCACATTATTGAGCACCAGCACGCCGGCAGTCTGTGCCATAGCTTCGATGATTAGCACGCCCGGCATAACAGGTTCCTGAGGGAAGTGTCCCTGGAAGAAGGGCTCGTTGACCGTAACATTCTTGACAGCCACGGCATGCTTCTTGTCCATCTCAATGAGCTTGTCCACCAGCAGGAAGGGATAGCGGTGGGGGAGCAGAGAGCGGATACCGTTGATGTCAATCAGCGGAGCCTTGTTAGGGTCATAGAGGGGGGCCTGAATTTCAGTGTGCTTCACCTCCTTGCGGAGCATGCGGGTGAACTTGCTGTTGATGCCGTGGCCGGGGCGAACGGCTACTACGCGGCCCATAAGGGGGCGCCCCACGAGGGCGAGGTCGCCGATTACGTCCATGAGCTTATGGCGTGCAGGCTCGTTTTTCCACTGCAGCGGAGTCTCGTTAATGAATCCGAGCTTTGAGAGCTCGCGGTGGGGGATGCCTATGATGTCGCAGAGTTTGTCGATATTCTCCTGCGGAGTCTCGCGGTCATAGATCACGATGGCATTGTCGAGGCTGCCACCCTTGATGAGTCCGCTTTCAAGCAGCGGCTCGATTTCGCGCACGAACACGAAAGTGCGGGCGCTGGCCACCTGCTCGCGGAAGTCGCGCATGTCGTCGAGCACGGCAAACTGGTTGGGCAGGATAGGGGAGTTGTATTCCACCATTACCTCCACGCTAAAATGGTCATCGGGGTAGATGGTAATGGTTGAGCCGGTCTCCTCATCGCGAAGAGTGGTCTTCTGCTTGATGATATAGAAATCTTTGTCAGCTTTCAGTTCCTCCACACCGGCAGCCTCAATTGCATCAAGGTACTGTATGGCAGAGCCATCAAGAATAGGCAGCTCGGGAGCATTTACCTGAATGAGACAGTTGTCAATGCCTGAGGCGCAGAGCGCAGCCAGCGCATGTTCTACGGTGCTTACGCGCACATCGCCCTTGCCGAGCACAGTGCCGCGTGTGGTGTCAACCACATTTTCAGCTACTGCGTCAATCACGGGTTGGTTTTCGAGGTCAACGCGCTGGAATTTATAGCCGTGGCCGGCGGGCGCGGGCAGGAAAGTAGCAGTGATCTGCAGGCCGGTGTGAAGCCCGCGGCCCTCAACAGTAAATTGATTCTTAAGTGTAAGTTGGTTCATATCTTGTGTAGGAGATTTTTAATTTTTCTTTAATTCGCGTAAAGCGTCGCGCATGTCGGGAAGATTCTTGAGGCAGACCTGCACCTTAGCGTATTCCTTGATAGGTATGGCGGGGGTGCCCATGATTCTGTTGCCATCCTCCATGGAGCGATGCAGTCCGCTCTGCGCGCCTATCTCGTTGCGGCTGCCAATCTTGATGTGGCCGGCAATGCCTACCTGGCCCCCCACCATATTCCAGTCGCCCAGATGAGCCGAACCGGCTACACCACCCTGGGCGGCAAATACGTTGTGGCAACCGATGGTCACATTGTGAGCCACCTGAATGAGATTGTCAAGCTTAGTGCCGCGCCCTATACGCGTGGCGCCCATAGTGGCGCGGTCTATGGTGGTGTTGGCACCCACCTCCACATCGTCGGCTATCTCCACGATGCCGAGCTGCGGAATCTTGTGGTAGCCGTCGGCTGCCGGAGCGAAGCCAAAACCGTCGGCGCCTATCACCGCGCCCGAGTGGATTATGCAGCGGGAGCCGAGCTTACAATTATTGTACACGCGTGCACCTGCGTATAATATGGTGTCCTCGCCTATTTCCGCATTTGCGCCCACATAGGTCTGCGGGAAAATCTTGACGCCGCGACCCAGCCGGGCACCTTTGCCTATGTAAGCGAAAGCGCCGATGTAAGCATCTTCAGGCACCTCTACACCCTCGGCTATGAAGCAGGGTTGCTCAATGCCGCAGGGGAGCACGGTGCTCTGATTGACCATGGCCATGAGCTGTGCTAAAGTCTCGTAGGGATTCTCAACACGGAGCAAAGTAAGAGTAGGGGGGAGGGGATGCTCCGCCTCGAAAGCCTCCGCCACCAAAGCGATAGTGGCGCCGGTATTGTAGAGAAAATGAGTGTATTTGGGGTTCGCGAGAAAAGTGAGAGCACCCTCTCCGGCTTCTTCAATCTTAGCGAAGGTATGCACCGAAGCTTTAGGATCGCCCTCAATGCGTCCTTTGGTTATAGCTGCGAGTTCTGTTGCTGTAATCTTCATAATAATTTGGGATCCGGGATTAAGATATGTACCATCAACTAAGAGGGGCAAAGTGGGATTTACCCCTACTCGGATTGCGTAAAACATAGCTACTTCTCGGAAGCAGTCCGAAATATTGTGCAAATATCGTAAAAAATTTGCACATAGCCATCACCGACCGCGCGGAATTGTGAAATAGGCGCTTTGTTTTTGCACTTATCGGACATTTTGTGTAATTTTTCCGATATATAGACCATTATATCGTAAAAAAATATTAACTTTGCAGCCTGAACTTATGCGAACACACTATAAATTGTCGCAGATTCAGATAGTTTGAAACCACTACAGTTTAACTATGAAGATTCTTCAAGAGAAATTATCGCGCTACGACGCACCTCAGCGTGCCAAGGCAGCCGGTATATATCCCTATTTCCGTCCTATTTCCTCAGAGCAGGATACAGAAGTGCTCATGAATGGCAAAAAGGTGCTGATGTTCGGCTCCAACAGCTACATGGGCCTCACCAATGACCCCCGCGTGATTGAAGCCGCTGTGGCTGCCACACGCAAGTACGGCACCGGCCTGGCAGGTAGCCCGTTTCTCAACGGTACGCTTGACATCCATAAAGAGCTTGAAGCGCGTCTTGCTGACTACGTAGGCAAGGAAGACGCTATGCTCTACTCCACCGGTTTCGGCGTGAATCTCGGCGTAGTGTCTACACTTACCGGACGCGAAGACTATATAATCCTCGATGAGCAGGACCACGCTTCCATCATTGAAGGACGCCGCCTTTCGTTCTCCAACTATCTGAAATATAAGCACAACGACATGGCCTCGCTTGAGGACCAGCTCAAAAAGTGTGACCCCGACAAGGTGAAGCTCATAGTTACCGACTCAGTCTTCTCCATGGAGGGCGACGTGGCTAACCTGCCCGTGCTCACCGAGCTCGCTAAGAAATATAACGCTACCGTGATGGTCGACGAGGCTCACGGCATCGGTGTCTTCGGCGAAGGTGGCCGCGGTGTCTGCAACCACTTCGGTGTGACCAACGATGTGGACCTCATCATGGGCACATTCTCCAAGTCATTCGCATCGCTCGGCGGCTTCATCGCCACCGACAAGGAGATCACCAACTTCCTGCGTCACCACTCACGCTCTTACATCTTCACCGCTTCAATCACCCCCGCAAGCGTGGCGGCTGTAAATGCTTCGCTCGACATAATGCTCACCGAGCCCGAGCGCCAGAAACACCTTTGGGACATAACCCACTTCGCCCTCGATTCTTTCCGCGAAATGGGCTGCGAGATAGGCCACACCTCAACTCCTATCATCCCCCTCTTCATCCGCGATGACTACAAGACTTTCCAGGTGACCCGCGACCTGCTCGACGAGGGTGTATTCGTAAACCCCGTAGTGAGCCCCGCAGTGGCACCCAAAGATACCCTCATCCGCTACTCGCTCATGGCTACTCACACCAAGGAACAGGTGACCCGCTC
The DNA here is from genome assembly GCA_014800845.1 of Bacteroidales bacterium. Taxonomy (GTDB): domain Bacteria; phylum Bacteroidota; class Bacteroidia; order Bacteroidales; family Muribaculaceae; genus Lepagella. The sequence goes on from JAAVFJ010000003.1 coordinate 125,340, forward strand.
ACTTGAAGCCATAGAAAAAGTATTCAAGAAAAACGGAGTACTCAAGTAACTGCCTCCGGCCCCACAGCCGGCTCTGACAGAACAAAACATACATGGCCGCATGAAATGACCTGACACTCAGTCAGTAAATTTCATGCGGTCACTTCTATTTATTGACGCGGGGTTTCGGCTGTTTGTCCCCTGCGAAAAAAACGCACTCAATGTAGAAAAAAATTGGCGAAACTTCTGCGCTATATCATAATTTTGCATTAACTTCGCAGTGAATTTTTCAACCTGTGTTATCAGGAACCGACGCTTAAAAGAGGACCATATTTTAATCCGATGCGGTCACTAACTTTTCAGCGCTGCAGATGTTATGATTATTAGAAAAAATTATAGAATCCATGATATACAGATTTAAAGTCGTTTCTGACGAAGCGGATAATTTCCGACGTGAAATAGAAATTGATGCCGACGCATCATTCCTTGAACTTCGCAACGCTATTCTCGACAGCGTGGGCTATACGAAGGATGAGATGGACTCATTCTTCCTCTGTGACGATGACTGGAGCAAGCACGAGGAGATAACCCTCGAGGACATGGGCTCCGGTTCCGATGAGGATGTGTGGATTATGGAAGACACCCACATCAACGAGCTCGTGGAGGAAGAGGGACAGCGCCTCATCTTCGTGTTCGATTATCTTACGGAGCGCAGCTTCTTCATGGAGCTTAAGAAAATAATCCCCGGCAAGACTCTGTTGGACCCTCTCTGCACTCGCAAGGAGGGCAAGGCCCCTGCGCAGCACGTAAGTCTCGATGAGTTTGAAGCCAAGGTAGACAAGCGCGCGGCAGCCGCAGCCACCGATATGGACCTGGACGCCGACCTCTACGGTGACTCTCAGTTTGACATAAACGAGCTCCCCGAGGGCCTCGAAGAATTCTAAAGCCACCCGGCCCCCTAATTCCCCCAAACAAAATTAGCCTCCACCCCGCAACCTTAGCGGTGTGGAGGCTAATTGTCGCTGTATACCTACCCTCCCCCCCCGGAGCTTAGGCTTCCATTCCCCCGACCGCCCCAACATGCGCCGTTGAATGGCTTATGTTGGGGCGCCATGCGTTTGCCGTTTATGGGGAATAAGTTAAAATGGTTGAATATCACCTCTCTGTGGCGCTTCCTCTAAAACCTAACAGCCATGTATCAGGACCTAACCCTAAAGTCTCAGAGAATTAGCGGAGTCTAAACCCTAAACCCTAACCTATTTCCTGCGGGGGCGCTTCGCCGGTGCGGGTAGGTCTTTTAGCTCGGCTTCGGCTTCGGGGATACCGGCTTTGGCAGCACGGGTGTAATAGTATCTGGCTTTTTCTATGTCGCGTGGCATTCCCACTCCGTCGCGATAGAGTCTTGCCAGATAGAACGCGGCGTCGGCATCCCCCTGCTCGGCTGCTCGCCAATACCATTCGCCGGCTATTCGCAAGTCTTGCTGCACGCCGGTGCCCGTCGCAAAACAATAGCCTATCTCAAACTGCGCCAACGCATGGCCGTTGCGTGCGGCGCGCCTAAACCAATAGGCCGCCTCCTCGGGATTAGATTTCATGCCCAGTCCATCAAGATACATTAGCCCAAGCTGATACTGAGCATCCCCATTACCCTCCTTTGCAAGACTGCCGAAGCACTTGAAGGCTTCGATGTAGTTACCGGATTGAAGCATGTTGAGACCCTCATCGTAAGAGGATTGCTGAGCACATGAAAGCAAAGCGGCACCACACATGAGCACCGCACAGATAAATCTTCGCATGATTAATAGGCATTTTTATCGCGACCAAAGGCGCTGAGAATGGTGAGGAAGATGATTTTCACATCGAGGAAGAAGTTCCAATGATGTATGTACCACACGTCATATTCCACCCTCTTTTCCATCTGCCAGAGATGTTTCGTTTCGCCGCGGAAGCCGTTGATTTGCGCCCATCCGGTTATGCCCGGTTTGATGGCGTGACGCACCATATATTTGTCAATCAGGCGGCTGTAGTCCACCGTCTGCGAAAGCATGTGAGGACGCGGACCTACTACGCTCATGTGGCCCATTAGCACGTTGAAAAACTGCGGCAATTCATCGATTGATGTGCGACGCAGCAGGTTGCCGAACTTGGTCTTACGCGGGTCATTTTCAGTGGCCTGCAATTTATCGGCGTCCTTATTCACCCTCATTGTCCTGAATTTCAGGCAAGTAAAGTCCTTACCCCTTATTCCGGTACGTACCTGCTTGAAGAAAATAGGCCCCGGCGATGAGCGCTTGATGCCTATGATAATTGGGAGCGCCCAGATAGGGAAGGTCAAGACAACAGGGAGCGACACACATATATCGAATATTCTCTTAATCAGGCTGTTGACAGACCGGTTAAGCGGTGAAACCGTGTGAGTGAGCGACGGGATGGAGCCAATATTGCCGGGAATAAAATGGCCGTAAAGCGAGCGGGGCAAGTCAGGCAGATAGATAAACTCAATGCCCATCTCGTCAGCCACCTCCATAGCCTTGCGCAACTCCTCTTTACGGTTGCCGGAGGGGGAATAGAATATCATGTCGATATTGTTGTTCCTCACAAATTCGCGCAACTCATGAAGTGGGGCTGTGTAGTAGTCGGCGAAGCGCTGCCGGGCCGTGTGGTCATCGTCGAAGATACCCATGATTCTGTAGCCGTAGCCGGCATCACCCTGCAGCTGCGAACGCAGGAAATCGGCAGTGGAGTTAGCGCCAACAAGGGCTACACGTCTGAAATTCAAGCCCATGCGGCGCAATTTTTTGAGCAGGGCGTGGGAGGTAAGCCACCACAGACTCATCAGCACGAAATAGAGCCCCATGAAGTAGCCGCCCGACAACCAGCCGATGTCAAACATATCAAGCAGGTAGACTACGGCCGTTATGGTAGCACCGTAGACTATTGTGCTCTTGAAGACCTCGAGCACAAGCCTGTCGGCATAGAGTATCCTGATCTTATGGATATGCGAAAAGAGCAGAGCCACAGGCACATAGGCGGCATTGACTGCCAGGAACATGAGCTTGCTTTTGAATTCCGGGGAGACATGCCCGAAAAAAGTGCATACAAGCCAATAAACAAGATTGATTACAGCAAAATCGCCTATAATCAACCCTGCTTGCAGATATTTTCCAAGTCGAATTCTTCCGGTCATGGAGGCTAAACTGTGTGTTGCGCTCTGTAAGATTTCAGATGGGGGGCCGCTCTCTTTCGGAAAGGGGCTCACCACTGCTGAAAATAAGATGAAAGTGTGTCAAAATAGTTTTGGCTTCTTGAGCCTAACCAATCTTGACACACCTTATTCTAATACACTTAGTTACTTTGCAGTCTTCTCATCGAAGAGTTTGATTTTCTGCTCAAGTTCCTTGATTTCGTCTTTGATTCGCTGAGTGCGACGCTCCATTTCGCGGAGCATATTGTTGCCCTCTTTGCTCTTTATGTTGAAGAAACCGAGGTTATTTTCAAATGTCTTGAGCTCACCGCGCTTCTGCTCGAGAGCACGCACGAGACGCTGACGCTCGCTGTTGATCTGGCGGCCGTCGCCACTCATTGATTCCAGGCGCTTCTCGAAGTTGTTCATGCGGGCGCGGCTCTCGCGTAAATCGAAATTCTCTCGGATGGCATTGAGAGTAGAGCGATACTCATCATAGAGCTTATCCTTCACCTTGAAGGGCACGTGGCCAATGGCATTCCAGCGTGCCTGCTGTTCCTTGAGAGCTTCGATCACCTCAGAGCGGGAAGCATCAGAGGGGATAGCCTTCAGAGCCTCGATTACGAGACGCTTGGCAGCCAGGTTTTCATTTTCCTCCTGACGGCGACCGGCCATATCCTTCTTGCGGGCATCGAAGAAGTGATTGCAAGCAGCCATGAAGCGCTGCCAGATGCTGTCGCTGTGGCGGCGGGCTACGCTGCCGATAGTCTTCCACTCAGCCTGCAGCGCAATGATCTGCTCGGCAGTAGCCTTGAAGTCGGTGCTGTCCTTGAGAGCCTCGGCGCGTTCGCAGAGCTTGATTTTCTTCTCCAGATTAGAAGCAAGTTCCTCCTTGGTTTTGGTGAAGAACTCAGCCTTGCGGGTGAAGAAGTCATCGCATGCCTTACGGAAACGGGTGTAGAGCGCGTTGTTTACCTTGCGAGAAGCAAAGCCGAGCTCCTTCCAGCGGGCCTGCATATTCTTGATAGACTCGGTTACTTTCTCAAATTCACCGAAAGTCTTGATTTCATCAATATTTATAGCTTCAATCTCTTCACACAGACGGGTCTTGGCCTCCTCGTTGGCCTGTTCCTCCTGTTTGCGAGCCTCAAAGAAATCCTGATGGCGCTTGTTTACCAGCGTTGAAGCCTCCTTAAACTGCGCCCAGATTTCCTCGCGGTATTCTTTAGCCACGGGGCCGGTAGCACGCCAGAGGTCATGCAGAGCCTGCAGCTTTTTGAAAGCATTGATCACATCGGCTTCATCGGCAAGCATGCGGGCCTGCTCCACGAGGCTCTGCTTGATTTCCAGATTCTTCTTGAAGTCAAGCTCGCGCAGCTCCTTGTTCATCTTGAGGCAGTCATAAATCTGCTCCACGATGAGCTGATAAGTCTTCCACAGGTCGGTCACGGCAGTGGGGGGAACGTCGGCCGGTTTCTTGAATTCCTCCTGCAGCTCGCGCACCTCATTGATGTGGACATTCACATTATCAATGTCAGCAGCTATTGCCTTGAGGCGGTCGATGATTTCATTCTTCCGAGCGAGGTTGTTCTGACGGCGCTCCTCTTCCTCAGCCAGATAGGCCGCGCGCATTTCTTTGAAAGCACCTAAGAGGTCCTTAAACTCAATCTCAACGGGATCCGGAGCCGAGGTGAATGACTCACCGGGGGTGGCTTCAGCTGCAAACTTCTCACATTCTGCCTCAAGCTCAGCGTTGCGCAATACGTAAAACGCCTGCTTGAGCACAGCCACATTCTTATGATGGTCAGCCTTGCGGTTTTCTACTATATCCTTAAGCACAGCGACCAGTTCCTCCTTAGACATGGAGAAATAGTTCTGCTGCTCCTCAGCCTGAGCATCGTCAGTCTGAGCAGATTCTGCGGACTCGTCAGCCACAGCGGGAGCTGCCTCGGCAGAGGCCTCTTCGGATTCAGTCACAACGGGAGCGGCAGCCTCGGCTGCCTGGGGTTCCTGACCCTCGGCTGAGGGGCGGGGAGTAGCGGTCTCTTCAGCGGGGATCGCCTTTTCAAGCTCGTTCATGGAGATGAATTGGGGTTTGATTCGGGTAAGATAATTCTCGTGATTACTGGCCGCCGGACGCATCCGGGCGGGGTGACAAATTTAATACAAATTTTTGTAACCGCGAAATATTTTTGAAAAACAATGATTTAGGGACTCTTTGCTTGCGCCTCAAGCGGTTATTCCTTGACTACGCGAGCGCTGATGATGCGCACATCCTGCACCGGACGGTCCTGCTGCCCGGTGGGCTCATTCTGTATTTTTTCCACTGTGTCCATGCCCTTGATTACTTCGCCGAACACGGTGTACTGGCCGTCGAGATGAGGCGTGCCTCCTACGGTGGTGTAAGCCTCGATGGCTGCCGCGGGCATCTCCACAGCTGCCACATTAGCTTCCGTCTGCTCAATCAGAGCTTTCTGCAGTGACTCAAGGCCCACGGAGTCGCCGGCAGCCTGCATCTCGCGGATTTTAGGCATATTCTCCTTCACGAGATTGCTGAAATACTGCTGCTTGGCCTCGTCGCCCATGCGCTGTTCGAAGCGTTTAAGCATCTGAGGCTGATACTTCTGGCCGGTCACTATATAGAATTGGCTGCCGGAGCTGCGGCGCTCGGGGTTCACCTGGTCGCCGGTACGGGCGGCCGCCAGTGCGCCATATTTGTGGAAATGCTGCGGGTAATTAATCTCAGCGGGGAGGGTGTAATCCGGAGAGCCGGCACCCAGACGGGCGTTGCTGTCGGCATTCTTAGAATCCGGGTCACCGGTCTGCACCATGAAATCCTTGATTACACGATGGAAGAGAAGTCCGTCATAGTAACCCTCCTTCACGAGTTTCAGGAAATTGTCGCGGTGCGCGGGGGTGTCATTATAGAGTCTGATGAGGATGTCGCCGTCGGTGGTGGTAAACAGCACCTCGGGTTCATTGGATCGGTTGTTCATATCCGGAGTCTGGGAATAGGCGGTGAATGTCAGCAACATGCACCATATTAAAAATAGAAAATTCTTTTTCATGATACTTAAATCGAGCTGGATGGATGAACGCGCTTGTAGATTCTGCGGAAATTGTCGTCAGCTTCACGCAGTTCATCGACACGCGAGAGGTAGTCTTCGCCCCAGATGCAGGAAAGCAACGAGGGGAGATAGGCTTTCTCTCTATCCTTGTCAATGGCTATTTTAAGCAGCGTATCAATCTCTTCTTCAAAGTGAACGGGGTCGATGGCATGCAGGAAGCGTGCGGCGCTTGCAGCAAACTGACCGGTCTGGTCAACGCGGCCTATATTCTCCACAGCCAGACCTACTGCCACGGAATTAGTATCTATGTTATTTACCAAATAATCATAGGAAACCATTCCGTCCACGTCCGATGCGAGTAATTTTTCGGTACTGTTCATATCCATAAAAATCTCTTTAACCCTGCAAAAGTAGCAAAAATATTTCGGTATTAACACAAAAAGAGGTAAATTTGTGCGAATTTTGCTGACAGACTATTTGGAGAGCCCTCTCAGGGACCCCTGATGATGCGCCCTAAATGGTTTATTATTAAGGTTGTGGCTTCATTAAGCCACATAATACTAATGAGTTGACAAACATGTCTGACCCGAAATTTGTTATAGTTATAGGTCGTCAGTATGGCAGCGGTGGTCGCAAGCTTGGCAAGCGCTTAAGCGAGCGTCTGGGCGTGGCCTACTACGACAAGGAACTGCTGAGCGAAGCTGCCTCCCGGCTCGGCTTTCGTGCCGATCTGCTTGAAAAAGCTGACGAACGCCCACCTTCCCCGCTTCGCTCCATGCTCGGAGCTAATCTGGGAAGCAGCACATGGTTCACAAGCGGCGCTATGCACTCCGACACTATATATAAGGTGCAGAGCGATGTCATTCGCGCTATTGCCGAGCAGGGTTCATGTGTGATTGTAGGGCGCACGGCCGACTACATCCTGCGTGACCACCCGGGGCTCCTGAGCATCTTCCTCCACGCCGACATCGAGGACCGCGTGAAGGAGGTTATGACTAACGAAGCTCCGGACAAATCCTATCGAGAAGTGCGCGAACAGATTGAGAAGCGTGACGCTGACCGCAAGGCCTACTATAATAATTACACAGGCCGCAACTGGGGTGTAGCCTCAAACTATCACCTCACCCTCTCAAGTTCCCGCCTTCCGCTCGAAGCCATAGAAGAGCTGATTCTGTCAGCTCTACGCACCTCCATTCCCCTCTCCGCCGATTGATTCAGCCATCGTCAACTCTGAAGTAAACACCTTAAGCAAAATAATATTATGAACAACAAGTCTTATCTCTACTCCTACCTGCTCACCCTCATAGGGGGCGTGTTGCTGGTAGTAATGCAGGGGCGTGAAAATCTCTTCCAGGCCATCGCAATCATAGTAGGGCTGCTCTTCCTCATCCCCGGAATCGCCACACTTTTCAGAGTTTTCTTCCCCTCGAAAGTGGCAAAGATGGCAGGTGAACGGCCGGGCGCCGGCCTGGTGGTCGTAGCAGCGGCATCGACCATCTTCGGCATCATCCTGGTGGTAGCTCCTCATCTGTTTGTAAACTTCATGGTCTACGCCTTCGGCACACTTCTGATTATCTGCGGCTTAGTGCAGCTGTTCAACTTCCTACCCGGCCTCAGTAATCTGGGGTTGCCGAAATGGTATCTGGCCACACCAATATTGAGCGTGCTAATAGGCATCCTCATCATGGTGATCGGTGCTGACAAGATTCTCAACATTTTGGCGCTGATTACCGGCATCGTCCTCATCGTCTACAGCGTGAACGGACTTATAGGCTTCACTGACCGCTCCAAGAGAGTGAAGCATGGCGGCGTTACTGGCCGTGTGGTCAATATAGAATAATCTCTCATCCCCCCCTCTCTCCACAAAATAAAATGCAGTGGGCCGGTCTGTCGCCTGTCTCTGAGACAGGAGGAAAGTCCGGGCAACACAGAGCACCATATTTTCTAACGGAAAGCTGCGGGCGACCGCAGAGCGAGTGTAACAGAAAACAACCGCCCCGAAGCCCCGCTTCGGAGTAAGGGTGAAAAGGTGAGGTAAGAGCTCACCGGCCCTATGGCGACATAGTGGCGTCAGTACATCTTATGGGTTGCAATGCCAAATACACCGGCACTTGAGGGTGGCTCGCCCGATGCCGGGGGGTAGGCAGCTGGAGCCGGGGTGTGAGCCCCGGCGTAGATAAATGACAGACGCGCGAAGGAGTCACCTCCCGAGCGTACATAACCCGGCTTACAGGCCCACTGCATTTTTTCTTTTTTAAGCACACCGACATCTCTATATACTATGAAACTAAAAGTACGCATCACCAACCTCATTGACAAGAGCATAGCCTTTGGTCGATACTGCTGGCAGGGTGTTTGGCGCGACCCTTCTACTTCAATGAAAGTGCGTATCATCAAGATACTAAACCTATGCGTGCGAACATTCCTTGACACCGATTTGCAGAAAAAAGCAGCCGCACTCGTCTACAGCACGTTGCTGGCTATTGTCCCCGCTTTTGCGCTGCTCTTCGCTATCGGACGCGGATTTGGCCTTCAAAACATTCTTTCCGACGAAATATACCGCTTTTTCCCCTCGCAATCTAAAGTAATACATGCTGCCATGGGATTTGTAGACAGCTACTTATCCCAAGCATCACAGGGAATCTTCATAGGCGTAGGCATTGTCTTCCTGCTTTGGACTCTTATCTCCCTGCTCTCCGACATAGAAAGCGCGTTTAACTCCTTGTGGGGCATAAAAACCGGACGCAACCTGTATCGCAAAATCACTGATTACACGGCCCTGTGCCTACTCGTACCCATTATGATGCTCTGCTCTGCCGGCATAAGCATATTCATGGCTACAACAATGAACTCCGTATTCGGACACTCCTTTCTCTCCCCGCTGGTGAATATAGCGCTCGACTGTGCTCCGTTTCTGTTGAGTTGCCTGGCTTTCACAATCTCTTTCCTCATAATCCCCAACACTCACGTAAGGCCTAAATATGCCGCAATCTCAGGCTTCATCTGCGGCATAGCGTTTCAGTTGCTCCAGACGCTGTTTATCAACGGACAGATTTATGTAGCAAAGTACAATGCCATCTATGGCTCCTTCTCCTTCCTCCCACTGTTGCTCATCTGGCTGCAACTCTCCTGGCTCATACTCCTGTTCGGCTGTACACTCACCTTCTCGATGCAGAACATTTTCCACTTCACCTACTCCGAAGAGAGCCTGGAGGTGTCGCCGGCCTATCTGCGAAAAATAACCCTGGCCATAGCCGCCATCATCGCCTCCCGCTTCACTCACAATCAGAAACCTATGACGCTGAGAGAGCTCTCCTTAGGCTACGGGCTCCCCATACGTCTGCTCCGACGCATAACCTCCACTTTGCATAGTTCCGGAATTATTTACTATGTAGAGGTTAAGGGCGAGGAACGCGCGGTAGCCCCCTCCGTGGAGCTCGCCACATTCACCGTAGGTGAGCTGCTGAAAAGAGTAAGACAGGAGGGTGACCAAGACTTTATCCCCGGATTTTCCGAAAAATATACAGCTGTGATAGCTACGGCCGAAAAAATAGAAAATGCAGAAATCAGGGAGGCTTCAACCATTCTGCTGAAGGATGTGGAAGTGCCCGAAGCAGAGGCAATTAAGGATTAAGAGGCCTAAAAAATCTAAAAAGTGACTATAACTGAAGAGGTTTTACAAAATAAAAAAGAAAAAATAGTGTTAATTCGGAGAAAAAGAATTATATTTGCGCACTCATATCACACTCAAAATGGAATTGCTTGGCTGTAAATAAATCCTTGCGGTCCCTCAAATTTTTCGCAAAACCAATTTTTAATTAATCTAATATGAAATTTTTTACCTATCTCAGCAGTGTGCTGACGATGTGCCTGCTCGGCATAATCAGCGCACATGCCGATGTGGCTCCCCCGAAGTCACTCTACGCCTTTATGAACAATAGAGCCGAATGGAGTGAAAACGGCAACACTGAGCCCTATTACGGCATCTATGCTTTCGCACCTGACGGGAGCACAGGCTTCACAGCTATTTCCCCGACAGGCATCAACAACGACTGGGCATGTACTGCCGAAGGCGGTGGTGGCGGCGTCTATGAAGATGGCTACTACTATTGCTTCACCCTCTATGGCGACTACCGCACCTATCAAGTAGTGTACAATAAGGTTGACACCCGCACATGGAAAGTAGTGGCCAAGAACACTGTTTCAAGCGTAAACGGCAACTGCAAGCTTGTGCCGGTAGACGTGACCGCCAACCCTATCGATGGCAAAATCTATGCTATCTGTGATCCGAAAGTCAACAATGGTGATAACACAACTCTCTGTGAAGTAAACCGCGAGACAGGCGAACTCACCCCCCTCTTCACCCTTCCTCACGTGCGCACCCTTGCATCTGATGCCAAGGGTCAGCTCTATACTATTGAAGCAGGTTTCGGACGCAATTTCGGCAAGCTCCACAAAATTAATCTTGATACAAAATCTTTAGAATATGTAGGCTCTACTACTCTTTGCTTCAAAGACAAGCTTCAGTCTACCACTATTGATTTCCGTAGCAACAAGATGTATATTACCCATCTTGGCTACCTTGTGGAAAACGGCGAACCCAACTTCAACTACGGCGTAAACGGTCTTTATGAAATAGACCTTGAAACCGGTGCATCCACCCTTTGCCACATGTATTCTGACGGCGAAGACCTCACCGCCCTTTCTGCACCCAACAGCCACCCGGCTTCTCCCGACATGCTCACCGACCTCACGTTCACCCCTACAGGTGTGGCTGAGCTTCGCGGCACTGTTAAATTCACTACTCCCACATTAACTTTTGGTCAAACTCCCCTTTCCGGCGAAGTTGAAGTAAACATCAGCATTGACGGCGGCGAGACCGTGACGGCCAAAACTACTGCCGGCGCAGTTTTCTCTCAGGATTTCGATGTTGAAGGCGACGGTATGCACACAGTGGCAGTGAATCTTGCTGCCGGCGGTCACCTCGGCGAAGCTAATACTGTCAGCAACTACTTCGGTAATGATACCCCCAGCAGAATCACTAACCTCAAGCTCACCGCTTCTGATGACCTGATGACTGCTACCGTAACATGGGATGCTCCCACCGGTGCAGCCCACGGTGGTGCCTACCAGCCCGATAAGGTGCGCTACCAGATTGTTCGCATGCCCGGCAACGTAACCGTGGCCCGTTCTGCTAAGGAAACCACTTTCACCGAAGAAATACCCCACTCATACGCCGCTACTTACTACAAGGTTACACCCTACATTGAGGGCGATACCAACAAGCGCGGTGAGACCTCCGATTCCAACAAAATCAACATGGGTTCTGCCTGGTCACTCCCCTATGTTGAACCCTTCAACCCCGGCTGCTGGAGCGCATACACTGTAATCGACGCTAACGGCGATGGCGGTGCATGGGATTGGGAAGACCCCGTATGGAAGTATGACGATGTTTATTACTGCGCATTCTTCTACCACTTCTACCTCGCCGGTCCCTCTGACGACTGGTTGATCACTCCGAAAATCGCATTCGAAGAGGGTAAGCTCTACCGTATGACTTTCCAGGCTTACGGTTACTACACTACTACCACCAATGACTTCGAAGTAGCTTTCGGTAACGCTCCCACCGTAGATGGCATGCACACTGTGCTCGGTCACCAGACCCTCAACGGCACTACCATCAACGACCGCGCTCAGATCAGCTACATCTTCGCACCCCGCGCAGGCGACCAGTTCGTAGGTTTCCACAACCTCACTGAAGTTCCCAACCACCTGAGCATCGACAACCTGCTCATCGAGGAGATCGGCGTGTCTTCAGTACCCGCAGCTGTCAACAACCTCAAGGCCACTCTCGTGGACCGTTCAGGCATCGTAGACCTGTCATTTGACGCTCCTATCCTCGACGCAGCCGGCAAAGCCCTCAAGGGCAACATGGACATCGCTCTCTACCGCGCCGATGCTGCCACCCCCTTCAAGACCCTTAAGGATGTTAAGCCCGGCGAGCACGTTGCCTTCACTGACAACGAGGCTTATCCCGCACTCAACATCTACCGCGTGGTTACCTCTAACGCCGACGGCGAGGGCCTCAGCGAATCCGTAAGCATCGACCTGCGTGCCGGCACTCCCCAGCCCGTAACAAATGTTAAAGCTGCTCTCATCAACGCTAATCAGGTAGCTCTCACCTGGGAAGCTCCCACAGCTATTAAGGATGAAAACGGCAATGATATCGACACTCAGAACATCCACTACAACGTTTACCGTCCCAGCATCTATGGCGACCTCGACGTAATCGGTCGTTCTATCTCTGACTGTTCATTCATCGACAATGACCCCTGCTTCATGTCAGGCGACAACCAGTCTACTATGGTTTACTATATAACCGCTGTAAACGGCGATGGCGAAAGCTCACAGACTGCTTCTAACGTGGTAACTATCGGTGACACCTACAAGCTCCCCTTCGCTGAAACCTGGGCTAACGGCGCCAACGCCACCAGCCCCTGGCTCCAGTCTAACGCTACTGCCGGATGGACCATCACCAGCCAGGGTTACAACCCCATGACACCCGGTCAGGATGGCTTCGGTCTCCTCAGCATGGAGCTCGGTGTAGGCGGTGAGGAATATGACCTGCTCGACCAGAGCACCGGCATCATGTGGTCTCCCCGCGTTGACCTCAGTAATGTTAAGGACGCAACCCTCACATTCTACCTCTTCGGTCAGAACACTTATCACGCCAACGACTGCATGACCATCTACCTCGACATCGAGGGCGTAGGTCAGAAGGAACTTGGCAAATTCCAGCCCCGCACCTTCGCAGGTTGGAGAAAGTGCGAGCTCGACCTCACTCCCTATGTAGGTTACGACCGCGTATCAGTGGTGCTCTACGGCGTTCTCAACCGCAAGCCCACCGACACCGAAGCGCCCCGCATGCACATCGACAACTTCAGCATCACCGGCACTCCCGTAGAGAAAGAAGTTAAGATTTCTGCTATCAAAGGTCCCGGCGAAATCCGCTCTGAAGTGCCCTCTGTCTACAAGGTATCTGTGACTAACCTCGGTATCTCCGACGCTCAGAATGTACCCGTATCTCTCTACGCCGACAACGAGCAGGTGGCCAAGCAGACTGTTGACATCATCAAGGCCGGCGAAACTAAGGTTATAGAATTTGAATACACCCCCGCCGGTGCTTCTGACGACCTCGTAGAGGTACTCGCCGAAATCACCTACAACGAAGCATACGACAATGTGAACAACAACAATACAATGACTATGCTCGTGAAGGTGCTCCCCATCAACCTCCCCTACGTAACTGACCTGAACGGTATCTACTATCAGGACAACCAGGAGGCCGTGCTCTCATGGAGCTATCCCTCAGTGGCTGACGAATTTGAGACAGTGATTGACGGTGCTGAGGCTTACGACGCATTCGCAATCAACGACTTCGGTTGCTGGACTGTAAACGACGTGGACGGCGTTCTCCCCTTCAAGTTCTCTGACCCCACCACCGAGAAGCCCCTCGCTTGGGACAACAACGATCAGCCCCAGGCTTGGATGGTATTCAACCCCTCAAACGTAACCTCTGACCGCACCTTCTATCCCTACACCGGTGCACAGGTATTCACCAGCTTCGCAGCTGCTACTCCTAACGGTAACGACGACTGGTTGATTTCTCCCGAGCTCTCAGGCGAGGCACAGCTCATCTCATTCGTAGTGCGCCGCCTCAACGAACGCGACTCTTCTGAGAAGTACAACGTGCTCTACTCAACCACTGACACCAACCCCGAGTCATTCCGCCGCCTGAATGGTGCAAATCCCCTCTACGCTCCCTTCGAATGGGAAGTTAAGAACTTCGCTCTCCCCGAGGGTGCCAAGTACTTCGCTATCCAGTACGTAGGCGTAATGCAATCAGCTATGATGGTGGACGACCTCCAGTTCGAAGGCTATCCCACTCACGTTCGTCCTGACGGCTACCGCATCTACCGCGACGGTAAGCTCCTCAACAGCTCACTGACCTCTCGCACATCGTTCACCGACAGCAACGTGGCCGACGGCGTTTACACCTACGAGGTACGCCCCGTCTACAACGGTATCGAAGCGCCCTCCAGCAACATCTTCACGCTCGACACTTCCGGCGTAGGCACCATCGGTTCGCAGGAAGTTGTAAGCGTAATGACCTCTAACGGCTACATCCACGTGATGAACGCACAGGGCAAGCACGTAAGAGTTGTATCAATCGACGGCAAAGTGCAGGCATCTCGCACAATCAACGGCAACCGTGAAGCCATCGCAATGGCCCCCGGCATCTACGTTGTAAGCATTGAAGGCAAGAACTTCAAAGTAATCGTGCGCTAACCACCCGTCAAATTCCCTATCTCTAAATAAGAGCCGCGTCCCCCCGACGCGGCTCTATTTTTATCCCCCTGCCACCAATACAATTTCCCCTTAAGTGTAAAACGCAGGCGCCCGAATGGCGCCTGCGTTTTACACTTAAGGGGAACAAGTTAACATTAATGGTGCCCGTGCCGGTACAGTCCGGAATTTAGGTAGCAGACTTTTTTAGCTAAATCGTTTTGGCTACGCTCTAACACCTAAACACTAACACCTAAATTAGACTCCTATGAGCTTGAGGATTTCGGCGGGGGTGGAGACTATGTGGTCGGCGTGGGCGCCGCGTAGGTGGCTGACGGGGCTGAACCCCCAGGTTACGCCACAGCTCTCTACGCATGCGCGACGGGCCGTTTCGATGTCTACGGCTGAGTCACCTACGTAAAGTACGTCGCTCTTTGAGGTGGGGCAGTCCGCAAGCACCTGGAATACTATCGAGGGGTCGGGCTTCACATTGCGTCCTTCAATCTGACCTAAGACAGCTACAAAGGGTATGTCTGGGAAGAAGTGGCCGATGATGCGCGTCACTGCTTCCTGATACTTGTTGGAGGCCACCGCCAGTTTCACGTCGGCATCACGCAGGGTGTGAAGCATATCCTCAATGCCGGGATAGGGCACAGAGGAATCGTAAGAGTGCTCATCGTAATGCTCCTTGAACTTCTCGGTAATTTTGTCTACAATCTCCGGCGAAGCGTCCGGCTGGGCGCGCTCTATCAGCTTACGCACACCGTTGCCCACCATGAAGGGGTAAGCACTCAGCGGGTGAGGATTGAAGCCGAGTTGCTCCAAAGCGTAGTTGCAGGATGTGCCCAGGTCATTGATGGTGTTGAGCAGAGTGCCGTCGAGGTCAAAGATTACTAATTTTTTCATCAGAATGGGTAGCCTATAGAGAAATGAAAACTTGAGTCGCGCCCCCAGCGAGGATGAATCAGAGGCCACGGTTCCTGCCCTTCAGCGGGATTATGAGCCTTCATGCCGAGGTCGAAGCGGAGTAGAAAATATGTGAAATCCAAGCGTATGCCGAGGCCGTAGGCCGCAGCAAGCTGCTTGTAGAATCGATTGAAGTGGAACATGCCCCCCGGCTGGGATTCATAATTGTGGATGGTCCAAATATTGCCGGCATCTATAAACGCACCCAGCTCAACGATCCAGAAGAGCTTGGCGCGATATTCCACTGAGAGGTCAAAGCGTATGTCGCCACACTGGTTGATGAATGAGCGCATGTCATTGGTGGCGTTATAGGAACCGGGGCCGAGAGTACGCACGTCCCAGCCACGCACACCGTTGGCGCCACCGCCGTAGAAGCGCTTCTCAAAGGGGGCCATGCGCGAATTACCGTAAGGGAAGATAATGCCGAACCCGGCGTGGAAGGCCACAGAGTTGCGGTGGTCGAACATGTGCGTAAACGTGTAGTCCACCTCCCCCTTCAGGTACTGGGAGTAGCGTATGCCGAACACCTTGTAGGGGTCAGACTGTGGATGCTTGTGGTTGTTTATGATGGAGTTGAGCACATAAAGCAGGTTGCCGGCACTTTCGGCGTTGGCTCTCACCGTCCAAACATTTGTCTGCAGCCTCTTGCGGTAGGGGGTGTCGGCACGCTTTGAAGTGGCATAGAAGCGGTAGGCCATGCTCATGATGAAATGGTCCTCATAGGAGTAGCGGAGCAGCGGATTGTCAGGCGCTATCTGGTTGATGAAATCGCTGGTGCTCTCAGGGAGATAGACGTAGTTGATGTCCAGCGGAGTGAAGGTGTGGCGCATGCGGCCATTGTGTCGGCTCCAGATGTAACTCCATCCGGCCGCGCCTATCACGCGGGTGTATTCCGGTCGCTCCTGATAGGTGAGAGCCATGTTGAGCTTCGTGGTGGCAATGATATTCTGCTTCACAGCCGAGGAGAGGAAGGGTGCCTTGAAGCGCGGGAAGCTCAGGCTCATGTCGAGCGAATACTCCATGTAGCGGTTGTGAATGAGGCCTTCGAGATTGCCTGACAGGCTTTCGTAGGCGCCACGCATCTTTGCCGAAAAGGTCTCGGCTCCCGACCCTATATTTCTGTGAGTGTAACCTACGGAAGCTGCTATGCCCAGGTCACCTTCGGAGTTGGTGCCTTCAAGCTCCAGCGTCAGACTCTGAGGCTTGCCGGGAGTGAGGAGCACAAAGGCGTCGAGCACCCCCACGGGTCCCGAGGTGCTCACAGGCTCCATGCGTATGCCGGCGAAGTTCAGAATCTCTAAGCGCCCCAACGCCTGATAAGTGCGCGTAACCTGGCGGGCATTGTAGAGCTCGCCGGGGCGTATCTTAATGTTTTCGGCTATAATGTTAGGGCGAAGGTAGGGCTTGCCGTTGGAGAGGATATGTATGTTGTCCACAGAGATAGTGTCGGTAGATGCGTATGCAGCCGTGGAGCTCATGGTCACCGGGTCATAGTTCATCACCACGTAGACATTGCGCACCATGAAGGGCATGTTCTGCGACAGCGACGGAGAGCTGCCGGGTTGCTGCACCGGGTTGTTGATCATCACCGTGAGGTCCACGGCGGTGCTCCCCTGCGTGGTGTCGGCATTAAAGGTAATCAGATCCTTGGTGAAAGCAAAGTAACCGTGGTTGCGAAGGTCGTCGGTTATGCGTTCGCGCTCCGTCTCCAGCAGATTGAGGTCAAGATAATCACCGGAGGCCACCATGGAGCGTGAAAGGCGCCTATTGATGAGCTTGGCTATGGAGTCATCCTGAATCTGATAGTCTATGTTTTGAATTATGTGGGGTATGCCGGGGTAGAGGTTATAGGTCACATCCATCTTCTTGCTGCCCGGCTTGCTCACGGTGTCGGCCACTACCTGCGCGCCGAGGAAGCCACGGTTGGTCATGGCACGCTGCAGCTGCGCTACGGATACTTCCGTCAGGCGCGAATCATAGATTACGGGAGCCTCGCCGAGCGACTGTATCCAGCGGTTCCACCATTTGGTGGTGTCCTTGCCGCTGAGGTTGTAGACGCCGAGCTGGAATTTGGCGCTCCACAGCAACTTGTGGTTGGGCTGCTGACGCACATAGAGCAGCATCTCCTCCTCAGAGAGGGTGTGAGTGGAGTCGTCTATGTTGACTTTGACCTTGTTTAACAGATACTTACCGTCGGGCACATGACGTACGCTCGAACATGCCGCCCCGAGCAGGAGCAGCAGAAGCATTGCGACAGACCATACGGTACCTTTTTTCTGCATAATCGACTACAAAATTAGTGATTTTTTCAGTAACTTTGCGGCATGGATGATATAAAAGAGCTCTCACAGTCATATATCCTCACTCCCGGAGCGAGCAACGCTGCTCGCCGACTCCCTTTATCGCTGCTTGCCACTCAGATTATTGACCTCGCCACGCGCCATGCCAACATGCTCGGTTTCGGCTCGGAGGTGATGGATCCGCAGGGGATAGGCTGGGTGTTGAGCCGCCTCACGGTGCAGATGGAGCGTTGGCCACAGACAGATACTTCCTACTCCATCACGACTTGGATTGAGAATTGGAACCGCCGTTTTTCCTCCCGCTGCTTCAGCGTGAATGATGCGGAAGGAAACGTCATGGGCTACCTCCGCACAATCTGGATGGTGATTGATGTGAACACCCACCGAGGCGTGAGCACTGATACGCTTAATTTCAGAGAGGAATTGATTTCATCGCGCCCCTGTCCCATCCCCTTGCAGAGTCGTCACACCACGCTTGAGAAGCTTGCCGGTGACACGGAGAGTGGCGCGCTGAGCCGCTCGACTTATACCTTCCGCTACACCGACATAGATTTCTATCGCCATGTCAACACAGTGCGCTACATAGAGCTGCTCCTTAATCAGTACACCCTCGAGGAGTTCGACAAATGGATGATTGAGCGCTTCGAGATAGCCTTTATGCGCGAGGCGCTTTATGGTCAGGAGGCTGTGATTCACCGCCTTTCGCATTATGGCGATGTCCCGTCAGATGACTACGTGCTGACCGTAGATGATACCCCGGTGCTCCGCTCCCGCTTCAGGCTGATGCCAGTATCTTAAATCCTGATGATTTGCGTCTCGGCTGTCAAACCATTATACATAAGCAGGCGTGAGGAAAGCGGTTCCCCGGCGCCGGTTATCAGCTTGATTACTTCGGCTGCTTGCATTGACGCTATCACGCCGGGGAGCGGCCCGAGCAATCCGCCGAGGCTGCAAGGAGTGAAGGCGTCGTCAGCGGCCGGCTTCGGAAAGAGCTCCAGATAACCCGGTTTGCCGGGCAAGGAGGTTGTGACCTGACCGTTCCATCCCTGCACACCGCCGGTCACGCAGGGTATCTGCAGCTCTCGGCAGGCCAGCGCTATCATGTGCTTGGTGTATGGGTTGTCGGAGCCTTCCACCACCACATCGTGGCCGCGGAGTATCTCTTTGACGCAGCTTCGTGTGAGCGTCAGGTCAAGCGGGGTTATTTCTATCTCCGGATTTATTTCGCGCAGACGCTGGGCTGTGGCTTTCACCTTCTTTTCACCTAACTTGTCAGTGGTGAAGGAAAGTTGCCGCTGAAGATTGGAGATGTCTATGGTGTCATAATCCACAATTGTCAGATGCCCCACACCCGAGCCGGCCAGATACATAGAGGCGATGGAGCCTAACGCCCCGCATCCCACTATGAGCACGCGGCTGTCGAGAAGCTTCTGCTGCCCCTCTTTGCCTATCTCATCAAGCAGGATGTTGCGGGAGTATCGGCGGCGTTGTTCAGCGGTTAGCATACATGTCGTCGTAATAACGTTCGTATTCTCCGGAGGTGATGCGATCCATCCATTCCTGATTTTCCAGATACCACTTCACGGTGCGCTCCAGCCCCTCCTCAAATTCCAGGGAGGGCTTCCATCCAAGCTCGCGGTTGAGCTTACGGGCATCTATGGCATAGCGTAGGTCGTGACCCTTGCGGTCGGTCACGTATGTGATAAGCTTTTCCGACGCCCCCTCTTCCCGGCCTAACAGTCTGTCAGTCACTTTGATAAGTGCGCGGATGAGGTCTATGTTCCGCTTCTCGTTAAAGCCACCTATGTTGTATGTCTCTCCCGGGGTGCCGCGATGGAAAATAAGGTCAATGGCCTGCGCATGGTCCTCCACAAAAAGCCAGTCGCGCACATTGAGCCCTTCGCCGTAGACAGGGAGGGGACGGTTGTGACGTATGTTGTTGATAAAGAGGGGAATCAGCTTTTCAGGAAACTGGTAAGGCCCATAATTGTTCGAGCAGTTTGTGACTATAACCGGCATGCCGTAAGTGTCATGAAACGCTCTTACGAAGTGATCGCTCGAGGCCTTGGAGGCCGAATAGGGTGAATGAGGGGAGTAGGGGGTCTTCTCTGTGAATAATGTGTCGTCGAAGCCCAGAGAGCCGTAGACCTCATCGGTGGAGATATGATAGAAGAGTTTGCCGGCGTAGCCCTGCGGCGAAGCTTCCCACACAGTGCGTGCGGCCTGAAGCAGCGAGAGCGTGCCCATCACATTAGTGCGCGCAAAGGTGAAGGGATCCTTTATGGACCTGTCCACGTGGCTCTCGGCGGCAAGGTGTATTATACCTGTCACGGAGTAGCGGCGCATGAGCTCCGCTATCTTTTCGTGGTCGCAGATGTCGAGGCGTTCAAACAGATAGTTGGGCGCAGACTCTATGTCCTTCAGGTTCTCCAGATTTCCCGCATAGGTGAGTTTGTCCACATTGATTATGCGGTAGCCGGGGTAATTTTTTACAAGGCGGCGCACAAGGTGGGAACCTATGAATCCGGCGCCTCCGGTGACTATTATGCTACGTGAAAAGTCTGTCATAGCTTGAATGTTAATGACTCCTTGATGTCGGCAAGGAGGGGACGAACGAGGTCTTTAGGGGAGAGGATGGCCTGCTCGTGGTTTGTTTGCCAGTCAATTCCCAAAGCCGGGTCAAAGGGGTGGATACCCCCCTCGAAGTCAGGCGCGTAGAGAGCATCGCATTTGTAGACGAATGTGGCGTGCTCGCTGAGCACTGCGAACCCGTGGGCCATCCCTTTGGGGAGGAAGAGCTGCCGTTTGTTTTCCGCCGAGAGCTCCACACTTATGTGCTGCCCGAAAGTAGGGGAGTCCTTGCGCAGGTCTACCGCCACATCGAGCACAGTCCCCTCGGTGCAACGCACCAGTTTGCTCTGAGCGTGAGGGGGGAGCTGAAAATGCAACCCGCGCACCACTCCGCGCGAGGAGCGGCTTTCGTTGTCCTGCACAAATTTTATGTCTCCTATGTGGGCGGAAAACTCACGCTCGGAGTAAGTCTCCATGAAATACCCGCGGGAGTCGGAATGTACCGTGGGCTGTATGATGAAAACGCCCGGTATATGTGTAGGTGTGAATTCCATCTGGCAGACAGAGTTATTTTATTCGGCGAAGGGCAAGTTGTCCTCGTCGTGTTCCTTTAATACTTTCATCAGATACTGACCGTACTGATTCTTTATCATGGGGAGGGCCACCTCTTCCACTTTCTCGCGTGAAATCCAGCCCTTACGGAAGGCTATCCCCTCCAGACAAGCAATCTTGAGCCCCTGCCTCTTCTCAATTACCTCCACAAAGATGGAGGCTTCGGCGAGTGAGTCATGAGTGCCGGTGTCGAGCCACGCAAATCCCCGTCCGAGTGTGAGGACACGCAGGCGGTCGCTGCCGAGATATGCTTGATTCACAGAGGTTATCTCCAGTTCGCCGCGTGCCGAGGGCTTAATCTCAGAGGCTATCTTCACCACATCGTTAGGGTAGAAATATAGCCCCACCACAGCGTAGTTAGACTTCGGGTGCTCTGGCTTCTCCTCTATGGAAAGGCATTTGCCTGAAGCGTCAAATTCCGCTACGCCATACCGCGAAGGGTCATTTACGCGATATCCGAATATGGTGGCTTCATCCAGTTTGTCGGCACTCTTCACGGCGCTCGCCAGCAGTTCCTCAAAACCGGAACCGTGGAAAATGTTGTCGCCAAGCACGAGGCACACCGAATCATTGCCTATGAAGTCTTTGCCCAGAATGAAAGCCTGCGCAAGCCCGTCGGGTGAGGGTTGTACCGTGTAGCTCAGCTTCACGCCGAAGTCGGAGCCATCGCCGAGCAGGCGGCGGAACGATGAGTGGTCCTCGGGGGTGGTGATGATGAGAATCTCCCTGATGCCGGCACGCATTAAGACCGAAATGGGATAATACACCATCGGTTTGTCATAGACGGGAAGCAGCTGCTTGCTTACGCCTTTGGTTATTGGGTAAAGGCGTGTGCCAGAGCCACCTGCAAGGACTATACCTTTCATGATTTATGTGAGTGTTAATGCGTTTGTGATAGGCGTAAGTGGGAAGGGGCTGGGGATTATTTGCCCAATCCGTAATAAGTGAAACCGGCAGCGGTGAGTTCGGGACGGTCGTAGATGTTTCGCCCGTCGAGCACCGGCGGGTTGAGGCAGACGGTATTCTCACGCATTGCTTTTCGCACGACGCCCCATGAGGGCATACGGAATTCCTTCCATTCCGTCACAAGCATTATAGCGTCGGCCTCCAGCGCTGCGTCGTAAATGTCGGAGGCATACTCCACCTTGTCGCCCACTATGCGTTTACATTCGTTCATAGCCACAGGGTCATAGACGCGCACGGAGCCGCCGGCTTTTATGATGCTGTCAATAAGCACCAGCGAGGGCGCCTGACGCATGTCGTCGGTCTCGGGTTTGAAAGCCAGTCCCCACAGGGCAATCCGTTTGCCGGTGATGTCGCCGCCGAAGTGCTTCATGAGTTTGTGGAAAAGTAGATGCTTCTGAGCTTCGTTGACCTCCTCGACGGCGCGGAGTACACGCATGTCGTAGCCATGCTGATGCGCGGTGCTGATTATGGCTTTCACATCTTTGGGGAAGCAGGAGCCGCCATAACCGCAGCCGGGATAGAGAAATTTGGTGCCTATGCGAGCGTCGCTACCTATGCCCTTGCGCACCATATCCACGTTAGCACCCACAAGGTCGCAGAGGTTTGCTATGTCGTTCATGAATGAAATGCGGGTAGCGAGCATGGCGTTGGCCGCGTATTTAATCATTTCCGCCGAGGGTATGTCGGTAATAAGCAGTCGGTCACTGGAGATGAGGAAGGGCCGATATATGCGCTTCATGAGCTGCGCTGCTCGTTCGCTGTCTACACCCACCACCACTCTGTCGGGACTCATAAAGTCCTTGATGGCTGCCCCCTCTTTCAGAAATTCGGGGTTGGAGGCCACGTCAAACTCTATTCCGCCTCGGGCCGCCTCATCGAGAGCGGAGGCCACCTCCCGGCGGACGAGCTCGGCAGTGCCCACAGGCACCGTGCTCTTGGTGACAACAAGCTTATAGCTCTGCATGCTCAGACCTATCTCCCTCGCCACTCCTAAGACATGGGTGAGGTCGGCACTCCCATCCTCGTCGGGAGGGGTGCCTACGGCGATGAAGATTACGTCGGCCTGAGCAATACCCTCAGGAAGAGAAGTAGTGAAAGCCAGGCGCCCTGCCTCATGGTTCTTTTTAACCAGAGGGGAGAGTCCCGGCTCGTAGATGGGTACGATACCTTTGCGCAGGTCTGCGATTTTCTCCCGGTTGACGTCTACACAAGTCACCTGCATACCCATGTCAGCAAAACATGTTCCGGTGACTAAACCTACATATCCGGTGCCGATAATCGCTATATTCATACTCTTAGAAATATTGAAGAGGCGTGTCAAAAAAACTTTTCTGACACGCTCTCCTGTTTAATATTATTTATCGTCGTCGTCATCGTTGATGTAATAACCGCTGTGGCCTCGGTAGCCGTAGACGTTCTTGTAGCCGTAGCGATCATTATAGTAACTCTTCGTCGGGTCTATGCCGTTGAGTATGACAGCCATGTGCGGGAGTCGGTTCTCTTTGTAGACCTCCTCAAGCTCTGACAGCATTGACTTGCTGAACAGGCCTGCA
Organism: Bacteroidales bacterium; assembly: GCA_014800845.1. Classification (GTDB taxonomy): domain Bacteria; phylum Bacteroidota; class Bacteroidia; order Bacteroidales; family Muribaculaceae; genus Lepagella. The sequence goes on from JAAVFJ010000003.1 coordinate 148,885, forward strand.
CGAATCACGAAGATGGTCATGTCTGCCACGCGGGCCAAAATTGAAGTATCGGCCACGAGGTCGTAAGGCGGACAGTCAAGCACAACGTAGTCGTATTCTTTCTTCAGCTCGCTGATGAGGTTGTCGAACTCCGGGGTGAGCAGCAATTCCACGGGGTTGGGAGGAATAGCACCCACGGGGAGCACATCAACACCGAAGTGGGCATCGCTCTTCACAATCAGGTCGTGAACATTGATAGTCTTGCCCGTGAGGTAAGTAGATACACCCTGAGCTGCGTTGCCGGCATATTTAGAGAGTGAGGCACGACGAAGGTCGACGTCAACCACCACCACTTTCTTGCCCTTGAGCGCGAGGGATTTGGCCAGGTTCATTGAGATGAATGTCTTACCGGAACCGGGGTTGAACGAGGTGAGCATGATTACTTCTGACTGGTCTTCGCGACCTAAGGTCATGAAGTCGAGCTGAGTACGTATCATGCGGAATGCCTCATTGATATAGCTTCGTGAGCGCTCCTTCACCACAATCTCAAGCTCGGCATCATCAGCCTTACGAGAGTTGGGGTGCAGCAAGCGGCGAATGGTCCATTTGCGCTTTTTGCGCTTGGGCGAAAGGGGCATCTCGCCAAGGAAGGGCACAGACAGATTAGCCAGGTCACTCTTGCGGGTCACAGTGGTGTTGAACTGCATCATCAGGAAGATGATTGCCAGGGGGATGAGCATGCCGACAAGGATACCGGTGCCGAGTGCCTTGGTGAGCTGCATCTGGTTAGAGCTGCTTGCCGAGGCGGGGCGGAGCACTCGGATATTGTTGGCGGTCACCATGCGTGAGAGCTCTGTCTCCTCGCGCTTCTGCAACAGATAGAGGTAGAGGTTTTCCTTTACTTTCTGCTGGCGCTCGATTGAGAGAATCTGTTTCTCCTGAGCGGGCACGGAGCTTGCTTTGCTGCCGAAATTGCTGCTTCGGCCGGCGGCGCGGCTTATCTGAATCTGATAGTTGGAGATTACGTTGCTGAGACTCTGGAGAATCAGCGCACGGTTGGAAGCGAGGTCGCTGTTCATCTGCGCTATTACGGGGTTGGCGGAAGTTGAATTCTGCAGCAGGTTGTCGCGCTTAATGAGCATCTTGTTGTATTCCTGAATCTGCGCTTCAATAGAGCCGGAAGCACCTGTGTTAGCGGGGATAAGACCGTCGGGGTTGCTGGTGATGTGGTCACGCAGGAACTTGGCGATGCTGAGCTGAGTGGTCACCTCATAGGCCTGAGCGTCATAATTCATGGACTGACCATAGAGCGAAGAGGCAGCGCTGGCTATGTCACCGGTGGGGGTAGAGCTCTTCACGTTAGATATGTCAGTGTCAATGCCGTTCAGGTCCTTTTCGATTACGGCCAGACGCTCGTTGATGAACTTGGCGGTGTTGGCAGCAGAGCGGTTTTGCTCCTCAACCCACATCTCATTGTAAGCCTCAACCAGAGCGTTTACCACAGCGTTGGCGCGAGCACGGTTGATGTCGGTGTAGGAGATGGTCATGATTGAGCTGTAATTCTCGGGCATGCTGGTATTGACAGACTGTGACATGGAATTGGCCATAGCAGCCACAGGCACTCTGCGCACATAAAGCACCTCGGGGAAGTTGCTGTAATCGGATGCGGCCGAGATAGATACCTTGCCCAGAGGGGTGTTGACCACCGAGCCGACAGGGATGCGAAGCGGTTTGCTCTCAATGATTGTGCCGTTGAGCATGAAGTCCGTGGCAATCAGGTGATTGTCTCCGCTTTTTCTCAGAGTGAGCGCCACGCTTTCATCCTTGGGGCTGTCAAGGAAGCCGACTATCACGGGCATATCGCCATAGAGGTCCACCTGATGACCGAAGCCGTCGGTGGTGTAGGTAGTATTGAGGTTAAGGCGCTCCACCACGTCAGCCATCAAAGAGGGGGAGTGGAAGATAGCCATCTCATTGTACATGTTCACATTGCCGTTGGCAATAGTACCGAGATCCTGCAGGGCGGCCAGCGGGTTAGAGGAGCGGGCCGTGCCGGCATTTCCTGAGAGGAAGAGCACTTCGGTGGTGGAAGTGTAGACCGGAGCCTGCAGTTTGAATCGATAATAAGAGTATCCGCAGCAGATCAGTACTGAAAGTATTATCCAATACTTCGCATTCATCACTCTGCCCAAAAATTCTCTGTAATCAAAGAATGAGGAGGCTGAGGCCTTTTCTGTGGATGATGATTCTTTTTTGTTTTCTTCTGATGCCATATTAAGCTATGGGATAGTAAGGATTGCTATATATGAGGGAAATAAGCTTCGGGGGAATGTGATTCAATTACTTGGTAATCACAGCGATGAGAGAGATTACAGAACCGGCAAAACCGACGAGGCCCATCCATGTACTGATTTGGCGCCACTGGTTAGCGTTATTGTCGCTTTGTGCGGCCTTCTGGCTGTTGGGGGTTACATATATAATGTCGTTCTGCTGAAGGTAATACACCGGTGAGTCAAAGAGGTCCTTGCTCTTCAGGTCCACTTCGTAGACTTCGCGCTTGCCGTTCTTTTCGCGGATTACGGTTATGTTGCGCTTACCGGTGATGTTGAGGTCGCCGGCATCGGCAAGTGCCTGAAGAATGGTGTACTTGTCGTCCTTAAATTCGTAGTTGTGGGGAGAAGATACGTCGCCAAGTATGGTAATCTGTGCGTTAAGGAAGCTGACTGAGACGGTGAAGTCTTTCAGCAGCCCCTCTTTCAGAATACGGCTCTTGATGAGCGCTTCGAGCTGAGTGCGTGTGAGGCCTTCAACATGAAGTGTGCCCAGAAGAGGGAAGACGATGTTGCCCTGAGCATCAACACGATAGCCATAGTCGCGCTTCTGAGACGCAGAGTTTGAAGTGGAGCCCATTCCGGTCATGTCAGAAGTGATAGTACCCGGCTGCAGATTGAAAAGAGTGCCCAGTTCGGGGTCTTTAGTGGTGACAACTATGCTCAGCAAGTCATCGGGTTCAATGAGAAGACCCATAGGGGAGGATGCTTGTGACACAGTTCCCGGCACAATGTCCTGCATGTATTGCACCTCTTTGGGCGCTTTGCATGAAGTGAGAGTGAAAGCTGCCAGGAGAATGGCGGTCATGACGTGTAGGGCGTTACGCTTCATATATTTCCGGAATTAAATCAGTAGAGTGTAACTCTTTGATTGTTAATGCGATATTAGTTTTTAATCATGCTTGGACCGGCGTGATTTCAAAGAGCTGAAATCTTAGGACACGGTTTTGGGCGCAAAATTAGCAAAAAAATCGCAGAAAATTTGTAACTTCGCCAAAAATTTTGGTGCTAATTGATTGAAGCAGGTATGACGCTTTCGGTTGGTAGTACCTGAAAATAATGATATTATGGCGAAAATAGCATTTGCCGGGGATCATGCCGGCTATGAATTGAAGAAACATCTCATGGATCGGGCCGTATCTATGGGATATGAGGTAAAGGATTTCGGTACCTTCAGCGAGGACTCATGCGATTATCCTGACTATGCTCACCCTGCAGCCGAGGCTGTGGAGAGTGGCGACTGCGACTTTGGGATTGCTATGTGCGGCACCGGCAATGGTATCCAGATGACGCTTAACAAGCATCAGGGCATTCGCGCGGCACTCTGCTGGCAGCCCGAACTGGCTGTGTTGGCAAAGGAGCATAACAATGCCAATATACTTGTGCTCCCCGCCCGCTTTATCACTCGCGAGATGGCCGATAAGATTATGGACGCCTATCTGGAGGCAAAGTTTGAGGGTGGCCGCCACCAGCGCCGCATCGACAAGATACCCGTGAAGTAATGCCGCTGCTTTATATTCAGCTGAGAAACGTAAGGTTTTACGCTTACCACGGCGTGGGGGAGCAAGAGACCAGGGTTGGCGCAGAATATGTGGTCAACCTGAAGGCCGGGCTCCCTATGCCTCCTGGATGTTTCTCAGACAATGTGGCGCAAACGCTGAATTATGCCGAGCTTTATGAGGAGGTAAGGCGAGAGTTTGAGAAACCTTGCCGCCTCATAGAGCATCTGGCCACAAATATAGCCGCAGCTTTGGCTCGACGCTTTGAGGAACTTGAAAGGCTTGAAATTGAGATTGTTAAGGTTCATCCGCCTATTCCCGGTTTTACAGGTTCGGCTGCGGTCGAGATTTTTTTTGAAAAAAAGGAGCTCAAAAATTTGGTCAACTGAAAATTTAGCAGTAATTTTGCAGCGTCAAAACAGAAGTGCTTAACTTCAAGTTTAAGGTAAGCGTTTTGATAATAGTTTTGATTTTTGAGTTGATAAGAGTAATGGTTCGCTAGCTCAACTGAATAGAGCATCTGACTACGGATCAGAAGGTTACAGGTTTGAATCCTGTGCGAATCACAGTAAAACCCAGGAGTTGGAAGCAGTCAAAAGCTTCCAACTCCTTTTGTATAAGCGAGTTATTTAGGGTTCATATTGTATATTAGGGCTCAGTAGAAAATCAATGGGGATAAGCAAAAAGATTTGCGATACGGAAAAGGAAGAACTTCCTGTCAGCCACACCTCTGAGATTAGCACGG
>JAAVFJ010000004.1 GCA_014800845.1 Bacteroidales bacterium
GCCGGACTCGAACCGGCGACCTCCCGAGCTTTCCTCGGGCGCTCATTGACCAACTGAGCTAATCCTTCAAAATAGGAACATTCTTTGCAATCGGTGTCGGGCTGAAGGGACTCGAACCCTTACGAGGATTTCTCCTCACGAGACTCTCATTCTCGCGCGTCTACCAGTTCCGCCACAGCCCGTAATAATTTTTGAATCAGTTCTTTAAGTAAACTTTTGCGTTACATGGNCGAAAGATGCTATATGCGCTTTACCGGTCCCTTACTATTTTTCGGGGTGGCTCNTTCGTCACCANAATGCTATGGAAACCTTAAAGAACTGCCGGATTTGTTTCCGGTGGCACCGTACGCTTGGTACCATTTTGTGGCAATATTGCCTTTCCCGAACCAACCGCGTGATGTAATAAACCTTTTATACGAATATTAGGAACACCATGTGCGATCGTTCTTGTGGACTTCTCAATAAACCTTATATGTGGCGCTCTAACCATTTAAGCTATCCCGGAATTGCCCCGGTCAGAGGTTCGAACTCCATCTCCACGGTTGATTGAGTTGTCATTTTTAGTTGCCCCTGAGAGATTCGAACTCCCGCTACAGGGATCAAAGTCCTGGGTGCTAACCACTACACCAAGAGGCAGTGTAATGTGTTGATTTTGAGCGGGTGAAGGGGTTCGAACCCTCGAAAACCTCCTGTATGGCAAACAGGNGCTCTACCAACTGAGCTACACCCGCATATTCATTGCGTACTGTAAATTACGTGCTCTACCAACTGAGCTACAAGCCACTTTTGNGGCCTGGTGGGACTTGAACCCACGACACCGTCCTTACCAGGGATATTTATAGGAACAGTATTTGCAATTTGGTATTGAAAATCCAATGGATTCTCAAATCCGTTGGTATCCGGTATGGGATTTGAACCCATGATTTCCACCTTGAAAGGGTGGCGAATTAGGCCGCTATTCGAACCGGACATTTATTATCGGGAACGGAAAGTAAAACCTGTTGCGCCAAATGCGCATGAAGAATCGAACTTCAATATATAGGAACTTTCGGTGCTACCCGATTGGTTGGGGTGGTGAGATTCGAACTCACGTGGAACCGACTACTCTTTCAACTGCGTATCAGACAGAGGAGATACACCCCAATATGGTACACTACGCGGTACCNGTACTGCGTATATATTGATGACAATCTTAACAGCTCACGACCAGGATTCCCGGTCCATCTGCTTCTATTGATATCCGACTTGTCGTCAGACATGGAACATGTCCTTCTTCCAGCTGATTTTGGGAGTTTGAAAAAGGAGTTGGTACCGACCCCATCACATCCCTCAGGGTTACTGAAATTGTCATCATGAGGAATTAGACCCTAATGTTAACCCTTGTTCAGGTCCAATTCAATTTGTTGGGATGGTTGGATTCGAACCAACGACCCGTTCCGTATGAAAGAACTGCTCTGGCCACTGAGCTACATCCCAAAATGCAATTTCCTAACGTATTCGGCATCGATTTATTTGCGCCCGGACTGGTCATCACAACCTTTTCACAAATCCCGAAAAAGATAAATATTGATCATTTGCGATCACAATCGTGGCTGTCCGTCAGGTATTGTATGCACCCTACATCACGGCTTTGAGATTTGGGCGTCCGGGACTTGCGGTGTAACAGCTGACAAGGCTACATGCATCGCTTCCACGATTGACGGTGTTCCTTTCCGTCAAGAAATTGTTTGTCTTCTACTGCTACCATATCATTTCGTAACAGCTTTTCCTTCCGACCTTGGAGCTCTCTTCGTCTAATTATATTCCCTTCGAGCAGATTGGGCCGGTTTACTTCAGCTATATCTTAAAATATTTCAGGCGTCAAAGGCCTTTATTTTCGGACTCCCCGGTTATTCACCGTCATCAACATCCGTGGGATTTCGGGAGGCCGCAAACCAAAAGCCTTTACCCCTACAGTGCACCTCTATTTTTTCAGTGCTCGTTGTTGCCCGAGAAGGATTNGAACCCTCACAANNTCAGTCAGANTGANCCGTGCTACCGCTACACNATCAGGCAGTTACATTTGGTATTGAAAATCCCAATGGATTCTCAAATCCGTTGGTAGTGCATCTTAAAAGCTGCATAACTTTTGGTAGTGCATCGGAGGCTCGAACTCCGGATTTCCACCTTGAGAGGGTGGCGAATTAACCAACTATTCGAATGCACCATTTNNCATTGNTGTGGGCCGTGAGGGACTCGAACCCCCCGTTGTCGAAACAAAAGCATTTACAGTGCTCCCCGATGCCATCTCCGGTCACCGGCCCAAATAAGCTTCCGCAAGGTATGATAAAGGCTGGTGCTCTACCAACTGAGCTATGAAGGACGCAATGTCCTCCACTCGGACTCGAACCGAGGACACCCGGCTGGGATTTTTGTTATAGGAACCTTGTTTGGAAACTTGGTGGGTTGTAATGGATTCGAACCATTGACCCTGTGCTTGTAAGGCACATGCTCTAAACCGGCTGAGCTAACAACCCAAATTTTGCAGTGCTTGCTGTAAGGTGTCCTGCAATACCTTTGTGGTCGACCCGGTGGGATTCGAACCCAAACGTCGCTCAGATTAAAAGTCTGATGCATAACCACTCTGCCACGGGCCGGAGTCTTTTGATTCGCCAGCTCAGCCTCGTAGCACTGAAACAATTTTTGCGCTTATTAGCAGATTCGAACTGCCGCCTGATGGACTTCTCACCCACCCGTGCTAACCTACACACTCATAAGCTTCCGAAATCTACAAACCTCAAAGTAACCAACTGTCCGTTCAATGGAAATCGGATTCGTCCTTCGTGGGTTGGTTAGGCCCTGCCGGACTCACTTGGATATTATCTTTAGAGTGGACCCTGTGGGATTCGAACCCACGGCCTCCAGTGTGCAAAACTGGCGCTCTAGCCAAACTGAGCTAAGGGCCCAAATTTGCGCGAGATGTATATTTTTGCGTACCCTAAAATGCTATTTGTTATAGGAACATCATTTGCGCATTTGGTGGTCAATGTTGGAGTCGAACCAACTCTCTCCTCGGAATACTTGGCTGCATCCATCCGAAAGATGCTTTATTGACCTAACTTTGTGAACTTCACCTTCGCGAAGCAACTTTGTGAACTGAAAGGGATTCGAACCCGCATATTTCTCCGGCGGTCGCACAGCAACCGGCAACGTCGCATCAACACCGATCAATGCTTGTCAGTCCATTTTAGTGGCGGGGGAGACAGGATTCGAACCTGTGACCATTACTTTAACAGAGTACCGCTCTAACCAACTGAGCTACACCCCCATAAAATTTGGCGGAGGAGGTAGGATTCGAACCCACGGTGGTTTTACCCACGCTGGATTTCAAGTCCAGTGCAATAAACCAACTCTGCCACTCCTCCAAATTCGCCGGATTCTCACCGGCTTTGAGAGAAACAATGAGAAAAAACTTGCGGTGCGTACGGGACTCGAACCCGTGACCCCGGGCGTGACAGGCCCGTATTCTAACCAGCTGAACTAACGCACCATAAAAGTTCCAATCTATTCCCGACATACAAAATTATACTTAGTTCTCGCTTGCAGGCTCAAATAAAGTGGTGAGGCCTGTCAACCTCCTGAGGATTCCGCGGGGCCCAAATCGACTCAGCGATTGCCTGGCGAAATCTGACTCATTTGCACACCCAGTTTAATAAATTCCGTTCGGTAGAAGGGCACATCACCAGCTACAACTGACTTCGCCTCCTCTCATTTAAGGATTAGGAACTTTGGTGGCGGGGGTCGGATTCGAACCAACGACCTCCGGGTTATGAGCCCGGCGAGCTACCTCTGCTCCACCCCGCTATAAATGGTGAACAAGAATGAATTTGATTCATAGGTCCTGCATTTCTGCTAACCATTCTTGCCCTTTCGCATCCGGGTGGAGAACCAAAACGTCTCCACCCATCAGCTATGTTTGGTTGATCTCCGGTTGATTACTCAACCTTCAATCGAATTGTTTCTAATTTATGGCTTCCACAATGTCAATGTCCTCTTTGGAGGCCCATATATGGGATCCTCTTCTGGTCATTTTATTTAAGTGAGTGACCTTCTCGCTCTTAACAATCTTAATATATCTTTTTAGCTTCGCTTGTTTAGGCTGACCTGTAAGATTTTTTCAAGTTTGTTAACTTATTGTCACCGTTGGTGTCACAAAGTGACCTGCGGTTAATTTTTGTCGGATAGGCCGGATTCGAACCGACGACCACAGCATCCCAAATGCCGCATTCTACCGGACTGAACTACTATCCGTTGAATTGTTCTTATGAATCACTCTTGATTCTCTCATCGAACACTATAATATTCCTGATTCTATCAATAGGTTTATATCGCACATGAATTTTTTATAAAAAAATCGGAACGCCCATTTCTGTGCATCCCGACCGTGAATATATAGAGGTATGTGTGGAAGCCCTATCTCATCGTATCGGGATTGTTTGATTGTTTACATGGGCCAAAATTATCCGCAGCCGGCCACTCAATGGCATATCCTTCAGTATCGCCCATGACGATCGCATGACCCGGGAGAGCCACTGTCGCAGTTGGTAGTATGTTCGAATATTGTCGTTGCATGATATATGGTCTATTGAAATGCGACTGAGTCACACTATTGAAACTATTATAACATGACGTGAGGTTATTTGAAACTATATAGGAATAAAAAGTCAAACCATGTTAGTAATTGTAGTGCGCGAGTCGCATAATTTGAGTAGTGCTTGCCAATCCAATTCAAACAATTCCTTTGTTTTGTATCTGTAACGTCTTGAAAAACAAGCCCATACTATTTCAATTTTATATGGCCAGTCTGAATCCTCAATAAGTGAGCAGGTCATTGTCTTCAGGGGGTAGAGGCAACCATCCTCTATTGCCTCGCATAAATGCCCCGACGGTAGTGAGGCTCGATTTGTCCTTGGTGATGTCGAGGATTGTTTCCTCCGTGACTTCGATGAACTTTTTTGCATACCCATAATATGAAGATTTGCCCATATAATACACGTGATTGTTTGGTTTAATTTGAAAATCCTTTGCTATTAAGGCAAAATCGAATATGGCACCGCCTATCGCCCGGATGTGGTAATGTGCCGGCATTGTAAACGTTTGCGACCCCAAACTTATACCCGGCGGCACATCATAAATATCAATACCCTTAACTTCCGGATACACCTTTTTGACCAGTCGGAAAATCCCTTCGGCTGATGCAGGAACGCCACGTTCATTATATAGAAGGTTTCTGAGTTCCCTAATAAAAACATCCGCAGTACTCGTTTGGTCCCGCATTATGGGCCAAACAGTCCAACCGAGTTGCCTCAGTGGGATGTACTCAAGATCCTCGTTGCTCAGTATTGCCATATTTGTATTTGAATAAAAGACGTTTAAGTTCTTGACGGATTGCGGATGCATATGAACTAAGCTTCGCACGCGATGAATAGCATCCGTCCATACAACCTCTAATACGTGGTTTATATATTTTTATTCGGTACCACGTCATACTGAGCCATTCATATTTAACGAGATATCCGTGCACGTCAATATCAGTATAACCGCGACCATCAAAACATGACTTCGCGGTTGCGTACCGGTGATATATAATGGTTCGTTTGAGTTTGGAGCTCATTCTATATAGTCTATTTTACCGTTTTTAAGATGGATGATCCTTTGGTTAGTTGAACCGCAAAACCGTGTTAAATCGCGTCTATCGGCCTCATATCGGCCGTCTACAAGCACATCAATAACTTGCAGGATCTCAGGTGCACGAGTCACTATGTCCTCGTATTCATATCCTGTATATAACCAAATATTCTTACCACGTTCCTTGAGCATGCGGCATACCTCATGTACTTCAGTCCATTGGAGCATCGGGTCGCCTCCGGAGAACGTGACATCCGCGTAGTCATCGTATACCTCCTGAAACACCTCAAGTGGTGACATTTGGGTGCCGGCATTGAAGTCCCATGAGCCCGGATTGTGGCATCCGGGGCACTTATGAATACAACCTGCAACATAGACACTATTACGCAGACCGGGACCATCCGCACAAGTTCCTTTAATGATTTTTAAGACCTTCATAGTGTCAACTGTGATACTTTCATAGCTCCTTGGTTTGGCAAAAGAGCTTAAAGCTCTTTGAATTGAACACACAGGGCATCATATACTTCCTTGGGAATTTCATAGACCTCGTGTTCGTTTCTGAATTTTGGTGATTGGTTGATATAAAGGCCGGAACCGGACCACGAGTATTTTCGCTCAACCCATTGTGATCGCATCTTTAGTGGAGTGTGCTTGGAGCATTTCCATGTATTAACATATCGGCCACTGTTACATGATGGGCCCATAATGGCAACAGCATCGCGCTTGCGATTTGGTTTGCATATGGCGATGACGCAACGGGTTGGATTCGGCATATTGCCATCGAATAATTTAACCTCATCACCCGCCTGCTCCCTGAGCGCCTTTGCTATGAGGTCATGGTTTTCCTCGGTTGGGTCATTTGCGAAATGGGAGATTGCTGAATATAGTTCGACCTTCCAGTCGACCCAATTATCGAAAAAATCGTCTGCTAATAATGACATAATTAATTAGTTTTCAGTTGTTTTGGGAGAAAGTCGTAAACAAATGCAAAGAACTCCTCGGGTACTTCAAATATATCATAGTTCGAGAATTTCCATCCGGAGGATAGAATTGGATTATCCTGATTCCTGTGGATTTCGAACCATTGACATCTGCGTTCTTTTGGACCACGACTTGTTACCTTGAATACCTTACATCGCGGCCAACCGAGATTACCGGACTTATATATTTCGGACGCAAGAATCGCTGATAATTCACACGATCTCCATGAGGTTTTTGACCGCTCATATTTAGTAGGGTTAGTGATACCAATGTAATGATATTTTTTCCAGCACATTTTGCGATCCAGTTTCCTAAAATGAGAGAATGCAAAATCATACAAGGCCTTATGCGTTTCCTCAGTTCGATTTTGCATGAAGGCTGCGATCAGGAGCGCAAACTCCTCCTCCGGGCATCCGTTTATAAAATTTTCGTCAAGTATCGAGCTCATTGTCAAATAGATTGGGTTCCCATTTCAGTTCATTATACACCTGTGTAAGGCACTGGCCGAGTAGGTTCTGACCTCGCCATGTGGTCATGTCATGTGCCGGAGCCTCATCCTCACCGTACCCTATGCCCCATATTGTATCAAATGGAGATGCTTCGGCAAATGTGTGATGTGGAGGTTGTTTGAGAAGGAATTTTCGGGCTTTTTCATTGCCCTTAAATTTGGCGCGGACACATTGGAGCATATAGCCGGCACGAACCTTTGACCATTCGGCATCGTTATAATAGCGAACGGACCTCCCAAGACGTTTGATTTCCTTGGGATTGGTTGAGTCCATGATTTTAACGGCGCAGTCAAGATCGCCAAAGTGCATCGCTTTATACTTCATGTACTGTTGTTCGGCACAACAATACTGTTCACCACCAAACTCGTATGGTGTAATGGCCCAGTTGCTCAAAATGCCTCGCCAAAATAGTATTAGGTTATTTGTTGTTCTCATTCAGTATAAACTGTAAAATATTCAAGATCATTTGCCCGGCTCATCCGGAATTTTGTATCGGGATTATTTTGTTTGAGTTGGTATAATCTCTTTAGGGCCTCACCGTGATATGTGCAAATCCCTACAACAGAAATCCAACTATCACCATGCTGATATTGAAAGAACCACGGATTGTACATGTTACCTTCGTCATCGAGAATGTCTCCGTTTGCGTTCATGTGGAGGTCTCGCTCCTCGATAAATTTTCGGCGTTCCTCAATTGTCTGAAACATGCTTACGGCATTTACAATTTTCATCGTGAGTGAGGCCTGCGTATCCATTATGACCAAATGATTCCTTAAAGTAAAGATATGTATGGCCTTCGTATTCAAATTTGTGAATATTGAATACCTTGTACGTGTGTTCGGGGCCACCATACTCATGAGTCACGTGCTCTATTACGGCATCTCCATGCACCTTTGTTGATGAGCTCGCATTACCGTAATCGACACATCCGGTCAATGCAATGAGACCTGCGCATATAAGCGCTTTTAATGTCATCAAACGACGACATGAAATAAGGCGTTTTAGTCCGGTTATTTTCGCAGCAAATTTCTTCATAATGTAAATCTATTGTTTATATAAATATCGCCGTTATATCGCATTTATTTAGTGTATTGGATATATGAGGGATGGTCCCAATCCCATTGGTCGAAATTGCCCGTGAACATATTTACCTGATTGCGCACCGCGAGAACCTGATATGCGGCGTCAACAACACTAATGGGGCAATTTCGATGCCTCGGGTCACTTATTGTTTTATCATACCATACTATATAAGCCGGATCCGCGTTAACAAGGTGCTCCCATGAAACTCCTTTATACTTACCGAATGTTATGATTGTTCCTTCTACCATCCCCGTTCCTTAATTTTCTTCAGTACAGCTTTTGGAACCTCCGGCTCCGGAACCCATGTCATATGAGTAAAGTATATGTTTTCGGGATCCTCTTTTTCCTTTTTCTTACACCATTTGTCGCCGTCAGCATACGTTGCAAAAATAGGTGAGTCCGGTAAGGGTCTTAGACGTTCATTTGGGTATTTGACGTGATCGAGACGTGCACGGTTGTGGTATTTTATCTTATATACGCAAATATCCTTCGGGCGCGAAGTGGACTTGGGTATACCAATTGATGTCATGACTTCCTCAGTGGTCATGTCCTGTTTTTTGGGTTGATTGGCTTTTGCAAGCGATGCCTTAACTGAGGCCTTCAATTTATCTTGTATTGATTTACTCATTGCATAAGTTCTTTAGTTCCACAAATAGTTCGTTCGGGATTTCATAAATGTCAAAGAATGCCCGTTCATTATGAGTGTTGCGCACTGCGGTTTCCCGAAGTTCAATGTAACATAGTTTATATTGATCACCGGATCCTCCGAGCTCAATGTTTTGCCAACGCCCAAGTCCACCGGCAGGACCACCACGGAATGCAACTGAAACAAATAGTCCTCCACGTTGAGGAATTTTTGCGAATGACCTGTTTGATGTGCACTTCATGCCGGGTTCCATTTTCTTCCAGTGGTTTTCAGCCCAGTCATGAAGGTCCGCAATGCGCTGCTTAATGTTCCGTGGATGTGCGGACACGAGCATCATAACCAGTTCCGCATCGTTCGACATTGGGATTATGTTATTAAGAATGCTCATTGTTTATCGTTTAGTTCCTGTTTTGGCTTCAGTGAGTTCTTTTGTGACCTGTGCGAGTTCTTTTGCAAGTTCATTGGTATTCTTGCCTTTGGAGGTCCATTCCTTGATTCTCTGCGATAGGGCCTGTTTNCGCTTACGAAGTTTATCGAGATCCTCCGCGGACGCCTTACGAGCTTCCTGCTCAGCGTTTGCCTTTGCTGCACCAGCCTCGAGAATACCGTCCAGTAATTTTGACTTTTCGTTGAACTCAGCAACCAGCGCCTTCTTTTCCTTACCCTTCGAACCTTTGATAAGGGTTTGGAGCTCGGCAACTCGTTTCATGAGTTCGTTGGTATTGACCGGTTCCTGTTTCTTTTTGGGCTTGGTTTTCTTGCCGGAAGTNAGTTTCTTCCAGTTCTTCATGAAATACTCNACAAGCAGTTTGTGGATNGTTGGCCANTCCCAATCACCTTCNTTTTCNATGAAGACCTCNGAGTTNGGNAGGCTGAATNTTTCAATGATNTCNTCCTTCGTGGCNGTTTCATNGCCCTTATATAGTTTNATGATNGTATTGTCGCCGTTTGCCTTGCAGTNGGTNTGCAGGTCATANACGTANGGNAAGTGNTCATTGATTATATCCGTNATNGTNGCCCATGTGGTNGATTTGGCNACCTCNGATCCGGTGAGTTTTGANGCGAATGCCTGCGCCTTNACTGACGCCTTCTTTGGAGTTTTCATCGTGCAAAATCTTTGATTGCGTTTTCAATAGGCGCCTGCCAAAATACCACCTGTGAACGGGGAATCTCCACCATTCTGAAATATATTCCGGACATCTGTTCGCCGAGAAGTTTGCGCCAGTTATTTGCGTCAACTTCACCATTGATTGCGCCGGTTTGCAGGATAACTTCCTCGTTGGGTGTGCCGACAGTATTCATCTTGATACCGAGCACGATGTAGATCTTTTCTTCCATTGTTCTTTCTTTTTGTTACATATATAGATAACAAAAAAGGCCCAAAAATTTAGGCCTCCTGTAAATTTTTTCCGGAAAAATTAATAGATGCGGTATTTATTTGTTTTGCGATCGTAGTCGCAATCCCCAGGAACCCGGACAAGCATCCCGATAACATAAAGGACACCAACCGCAACAACTGTCCAAAACACCCAATCGCCAATAAAAATATGTATACATGCGATTAAGATCATGGAAATGAACAATATAAGCAATGCAAGCACCGAATACGATAAGCCCAGGCCTATTGTAATCAGCGGCATATACCACTCATCGTGATGTTTTACGACGAAGGAATTGAGCCATTCCTGATAACGAAGTCTTTGTTTTTTGAAGAAAGCCATAGTTCTTTTGTTTAAGTATAATTTTCATATGTGAATTGCGGATGTCATCTCGAACTTGACATACATAACCAGCTTCAGTTTTCTTCCATTCAAATGTAAATTTTTTATAAAGCCCATTTGAATGTTTGCGCGTGAAGTACTGACCGAGCATAATTTTGGCAACGATTTTGACTTGTTCCATCATGTGGTCCGAATTATACATCCGTGCCTCCATTATTTCGTTTGCTATGTGGGGGCCAATAGTTGCCCCATCGTAATCACCGAGCCCATCCCAAAACAGGTCACCATGCGACACACCAACTTCAACAATATATTTATCCTTTATATAAGGAATGAAGTCACTATTGTGGTCCTGCGATAATATACCCATTTTTTCCGGTCCTTGTAATTAACCTAACCCAGTCATCAATATGATCGAATTTTGGACTGAATTTGATGGTGCATGTTTTTGCTTCACGAGTTTTAGACCCCGGAAGCAATGTTCCTACTATTGTGATCTTTTGAGGTGCACAACCGTGACCCGGCATACTCAATGACCGACAATAACGTTGTTTGATGTCAACCTGCATACTGCCCATATCGAGCTCCCAACATTTGGCCAGCGCTGTTACAAATATCGAATGGAATGATGTATACCATTGAGCATCGAAAGGACCTGATGCATAAATATGAGTTTTTAGGAACTTTATGAGCTCCTGCGTAAACATTTCCTGCGATTCATCAAATCTGTAGTCGGTTGCAAAGCTTATGTCGTGTTGCCTGCACCAGTCCCAGTGGTCANGTAATGTNAATCCGGAGAGCTCAATGTCAATATCATACCACTGGTCTATCCCNGTTAGTTCNTATGGTTGTTCACTCANTATTGCCATTGTTCACNTTTGCNTTTATAACNTCAAACCGGTCACGAAGGTCATCCGGTATNGANTGTTCGATTATACTTTCAATATCNCAATCAATNTCAACCGACTCAGTTGCAAGTTCGTCAGGTATAGGGATGATCCATGAATTTTTGAAATTTTTCCGAATCCGNTCGCACTGAGTTTGGTATTCGTCGTCCTGCAGTAAGGCATATTTTATATATACCTCAATGTAATCGTGGTTGTTAACCTTCGACCAATCTTTTTCGAGCACCTCCTCATCACGAACTCGCCAAAATTTAATGGCGTATTCATTTTTAATTTTCGTAAGTTCATCTGTTTCCGGATCCCATACATAGAAGTATCGGTCCTGATTGGCATCATGGAAGTCAGTTGCAAAGCAAGATCCGAGGTTACGGATTTTGCCGTTTATATATGGCTTGTGAACATGACCTGAGAATACGTTTGTGNGGAGTTTGGGGTTNCCCATGATAATGTCGGAGTGNGTGAATATGTAATGCCCCTTATACTTCTCAGTGTATTCGGTTGGTGTCATTTTTTCCTGTTCGAACCATGGGAGCAATACCGGGGGCTTTGGGAGGATGTGCAGGTATTCAACGTCCGATACTATATGGAGATTGCCGGATTCNATTGAACCGAGCAACANTTCAACGTTGTTATAAGATTCATCGGTTGGTGAATAGTAATCGTGGTTGCCGCAGATAACATAAATAGGTGCGATGTTGGCCAATTCGGCAAACAATTCCCGCACATGTTTGGCTATATAAGTATTTATGGNGCTGCGTGAATCGAACACGTCACCCAAATGAATCATGATAAAATCCTCATCCATACTTTTCATGTACGGTATAACTTGCTTATAGAAAAAGTCCATTTGGGCCCTGAACCACGACATTGAATTTTGCCGGATTCCAAAATGAGTATCGGTAAACAGTATACATTTCATATCCTAATATCTAAAAAAAGGCTCACATCATTAGATGTAAGCCCGTTTGTAACAGAGTTAATATTATGCGCACTTTTTAAGTGCCTGCTGCAAATCCTTGAGAGTGGTTTTCATGCAGATTCGTTTATATGTGCGTTTCAGGTTGCGTTCATAATTGGGGTCGGNCGCATATCGATGTCCTGAAATTGCAACATAGTTGGTCATTAAGTCATGTATTGTTCGTTTCTTGCCGAGGTATTTGGATTTGACGAGTTCAATATAAGGCTCAATGCTTTGGTCCGGGTGAGAATAACCATATCCCATTTTGTTCATTTGCTGTGCAGAACGACTATCCCATGCATGCACATTCCACGGGGAATTTGTGCGTTTNGCCTTGCCNGCNGTTCCGAGGCCNGATTCNATCTCAGCCTGNGCNAGNGCAAAGCATATGTCAAAGTCGTGTTTTTCGCATGCCATTACAAGGGCTTCACCTGTGAGTTTNGATTTTGGAAAGCGTTGTGAAATGTATTCATTAGTTGCCTGTACGAGTTCTGTTCGAATAGAGTCGGAAGGATTGATAGTGTCTTTGGAAACTTGTTCAATTAGGACNGGCTCAGTTGCCAGCTCCTGTTGTGCAAATGATGTGCAAATTGATGCTGTTGATAAAATGACCCCAATGATTAATACTGTTACTTTGTTAAAAAATTTTGAAAACATGTGTAAAATAGTTTAATTAAAAAGGGTGGAGTAGAACCCCCACCCTCCATAAATAATATCAACATTTAATTGATGCCCGAATAGTTCGGGGTGTCCGTTCGCGAGGATAATATAAGTCCTGCCAGTACTGAGGTATTTGTGGAGTTGCTTCAAANTGNTGAAGTTCCAANGGATCTATCTTAATCTTTGGNAGCCTCTTCCGTTTCTGTATTGGTTTCATCNGATAGGTCGCGGCCACATNTTNGNNCCNCAGATNCATACCGGNGTTCCTGTGGCTCCTTTTAANTTTTNNATNNNTNNCGCTNNANTCAANNCCNCANTCNGGNCANAANAANATTGNNNNGGTNNNNTTCTTTTCCTTTGGTTCCTTTGTCGGGAACTTTACAGGTTTGCCCGGAAATTCACCGAGCTTATGTTCAACATATGAACGCGCNTCNGCAATNCATGTTTTGAGGTANGGGCTTGCATGAGCTTCNGANAATGGTTTNTCAAACCANTATTCNTCGCACTTTTTCTTGAATGCNTTTCCTTTGGTNACNCNCATNAANGCCTTAATGCANTCCATTGTAAGTTGCACGAGCATTCGGTCGACGTCCTGAGTTGTATAGTCAACACCAATCGTTGTTGGGAAGAAGTCCTCAAGTGTAACTGCCTCAGCATCAGATGGTTGGACAGTTTCGGTGCCCTTTTTGCCTTTAATGCGACCGAAATAAATTTGGAATCNGTGAGTNTCNGTATGNAGTTCGCCGTCAAAAACATGCTTNTCNAGAGCCTTCACGGCCTCGGTAAGCCANTGTTCCGATGTGGTCATAGTGTGGATGGGATATATTTGTCATTTTCGATGATTAAATAAGCCNTCTGCTGGAGCGCATCACACTGCCACAACACATTCTCACAATCAGTGAAATTGTCGTTCTCATCACGACTCANCATTGNGATTACCTCGCAACCCCTATATGTACCGGTGTGNCCAACNACNTGATCCCANCCNTCAATNTGGTGCTCNATNAGNGTTCCGGGTCGGATCCAAACNNNTGANTGCTCAGGATCGGTACCGTAGCTGTCCCAGCGACCCCCAGTGAATCCGAAGTGCTCATTAGGCTCCATCGCATTAATTATCTTTGCGTTAAACTCAGTCATATTGAGTTCTTTTTCGAGCCATTCCTTTGTGACCCCGGCATGTGCGAATAGAGTTGGTTTGTCGCCAACCATCTCAACGTGAAGCCATTGGGTTAATCTGAGGAATCGTTTGCCAAACTCAGTATCCTTGTTCATCACCGGACGAACATCGCCGGCTGATGGATAGCACTGAGCCCAGTAGTAACCAAGACCATCGAGATCGTGATTGCCACGAAGCAGGATAACCTTGTCCGGATTTTGTTCCTTATAATCAAGAATTGCACGCAACTCANTGAGCTGCTGTTCAGGTGTATACAATTCATGGGTGGTAACATAGTCACCGAGGAAAATNGTTTTGTCCGGATTCTCCTTGCTGATTATGTCCCTCCAAAAAGGTCGACCATGAATATCGCCNAGTACTAAGATTTTCATTGTAAATGTTTAATATTTCTTCTAATATATNGNAAANGGAAGGGCNTGTTAGCCCTTCCAATTAACGCCANGTTGTGANAGTGCATTCAGGATCATTATCCTCACATGCCTGTTTGTAGTTGAGAAGGAATTTTATAAAACCTTCATAAGTACCCCACCCATTTTCGGGATTGTATTTAACGAGTTCCACACGATGGTCAATCATGTAGTGAATGCCTTGTATCAACATTGGCAGGACGTCTGCAACGGTTTTTGCGCCGATCTCCTCCGGACGCCAGCACGCATAGTATAGTGTGGTGTCCATAATGCCGAACTTGACCGGAACAGCCTGTGCCATTTGAACGAGGTTGTGTGTGATATTTGCGGACCAGTGGTCCTCGTTGGAGAAGCATGCCTTGTCGCGTTCAGATAGGTCATCGTATATATAAGGATGATCGAGGAAGTAATTTGCGGACTTGGGTTTCTTAAAGTTAATTGTTACGTCGAGGCTCATGGTTAATTAAATCGATTTATCGGTTTTCATAGTATATCTATTACAAAACGTGTTGATGATTGTTCGTGAGGTGCAATGTATTCGTGACCAGATTCAAGCGTTGCCGGTTCTTCCTTCTCCACTATTTCGTGGATCTGTTCAAACGCTATTCGCTTGATTTCGTGTACTGTACCGTCGGGAGTGCGTATTACTATTGGAGTATTGTGCTCAGCTTCGGTGGTTAGTTTCTGAAAATCAGTTGTCGTTAGTTGCATTTTCGGGATTATATATGGTATGAATTGAGAAATCAGTTGATCGATCGAGGTTGTGCGCATCGCAATAAACCTCATACTTTTTGTAAAAGTTTCGGATGACCATTGCACCAACCGTGTGCTCGCGGTTCTTGTTAACATCTCGTTTAAGGCACTCTTCGAGTGTTGTATGGATCATGCAACCAACGACAGGTACATTGAGGCCCTTTGCAATCTCAACAATCTCCGCTATCATTACCGGATTCATGTTGGTGGCATCCACGATTGCCGTGTAACCCATTTCAACGGCCTGCTTGATTGCGAACTGCTCCAGGGCGGTGATGTACTTTTCCTGCTTGGGCACCCAGTACTTACCACGAGCATGTCGGAGTGCATCGCGGGACACTATAACCGACGTTTCAGGATTTTGCTCCTGATATTGGCGAGCGCGAGTACTCTTCCCACATGCAGGAGGGCCCTGCATAAGAACTATTCCGGTTTGGTGATTTCTTTCCATATTCTATTTAAGTTTTGAAGTCTATTAATATTTAACATTCCCTTTGTGTGCCTGCATAGGATTTCATCGCAATGTTGGAATGAACTGAAAAAATCCTGCTCCTGCTCGAGGTCCCATGTCGGATCATATGACTTATCAGTTCGGCGAGTATCCATTATATAACCGTGTAATTCAGTTCGTCTGGATATATACCTCCAAATCACTATGTTAAGTCCGACCAATTCTGCACCGGGCGCCCGCCAGTATTCAGCCGGACCTTCTCGGAGGTATTCGGGTTTTTCGGTTCTGACGAATCCGAGTGTGCGTGGCAGGCACTCAAACAAATCATCCTGAGTTACAGGATCATCAGACAGGACGCTCATGAGGTTGGTGCTTGTTGACTATTGATATAAATTCGTCTACCGTAGTTACTGGGATAACCGCAACTTTGTTGTGACGTATTCTTTTGCGAGTTTTATATATTTCAACTTCCCAAAATGCAACCCTGGTTATTAGCAAACTCTTGCGCCGTAGAACTAACCCATATCCATATTTAGTTCGTGACCATGATGGAAATGTGGATTGAACTGGCACAAATCCAATCGATGCAAGCCATTCCTTGTTTATATTTTCGATTGGGATATCAAGCGCAACCGGTATGTCATTTGCAAGTATGCTCATTTGTATATTGGTTAATTAGTTCAATAAATTGTTCCACAGTTTCACATCTTTTGTTGGCAATAGTTGATTTTCTTGACTTGCCATGAACCCGGTGGATTTTTGAAATACTGAGTGTACCGGATTGTGACCAATCGTTCATCGAAAGGACTATTTGGTATCCACCCTTGGTTCGTATGTATACGCGATCCGATTTTCGGGCGGTGTTCTTCCGCGCAAATCCAATTGAGGAGAGGAACGATGAAGTAATGTCCTTAATGTCTACCTCTATATTCAAGTCTCTATCAAGAATGCTCATTGGTAAAATATAGTTGATAGTTAGTATCCATTTAGCTTACAAATATCAAGACAGCCATCTGAAAATTCAAGTACGATTTTCCGGGTCTCTTCAAATAGTTGGTCTTTGGTGCAATAAACGGTCTTACACCGGAGGTGGTGTTTAACGTCACGCCATGCAAGTTTGATGTCCCATGCCTCCCATGCCTTGTACGAGTCTTCAATAGTAACTCCAACATCAAGACCTTCAAAGCATCCTCTATATACTCCATATTCATCAAGTGTGAATCCGGCAAGGATAAATTCGTCCTGTTGTATTTCACCGAGCACCGACATGATTATGCGTATTTAAGGTCACCTGATTTGATCATTTCGTGCACCTCCAGATAATTATCGGAAAGCACCTGTTCTATAAAGATATCGAGATCCTCCATTGTATCGAGTATGGGTGATACGAAGTAGTCGGGGTGTCCTGAACTATCCTTATGCATCATGGCACGGCCCCTCATATCGACCGCATAAGTAAGTCCAGGTGTTGCTCGGCCTTCAAACTTTTTGGGAAAGAATACAATACTCCAGTTATCCCATTCGTCATCGAAACTACCATACCACTCATACACTTTTGCATTGTGATCCTTCCAATGAAGAGGTGAACCCCAGCGAATCATGTCGAATCCTCGAGCCCGAAGTTTCATTGGGGCTATTTTATTTGGTTTTGTATTCAGAATGCTCATTGTTTCTTTATTGTTTCCTTTCAGATATAGATAACAAAGGACCCCCAAAAATTTAGGAGTCCCATGTGAAAATATTAGGCAATAATTAATTTATGTCCTCCGCATCGATCTCACCGGCATCCTTTGCTTTCTGAGCGAGTTCGGCATGTTTGCGTGCTTTGAGTTTCCATGCGCGGGACTCCTTGTCGCCATCGATTCGGATAACGATACCCTCACGAGGTGCCTTCGGGTGGCGACAAAGTGGTTCGTGGAGTTCCATACCGAGTCCGGTCTTATCTGCTCGCATTGCTTCGATCCATGCAACTCGCCATTTGTTCTTGATGAACTCATCGAGGTTCTCGAGGCGCTTGGGAATGTATCCCGCATAGTCCTCGGCATGGGTGAACTCGTGGAGTGCCGTATCGTATTCCGCCTGAGTGGTTGAGTTTTTGATCTGCTGATAAAGACTGTATTGATCACCGGCGGTACCATGATAGAGGAGAACCATGTCCATGAGTTTGTCCTGTTCAGTTTCAGGTAGCATCTGCCGAACTGTGTCAACCCAGTCCATTACCTCGGCAATTGACCATTCCTTCACATCACCGGTTGCATCTGTTTCGGTGATTCGGTATGGCATGAACTTGTATTCACCGGGCTTGCAACCGTAGTCATGATCGATGCCCTTGGGTGCCTGAATTGGCTTGCCGCTGGGTTTGTAACCGCAGATTTCACCATAAACGGTCATGCCCGGCGAAAGGAAGTCAATAAAGTCCGCATTAACGGCTTGATATTCGTTGCCGGGTTCGTTGTTCGCGCGTGAGGCGAATGGATTAATATACTTGTTCTGAATAACCCTTCGTGTCGAGTAGATGCCACCAAACTCAGTTTCATCAACCTCAATATGGAGTTTCTTGAGGAAACGTTCCCACCAGTTGAGCTTGCGGCGAACAGGAAGGTTTGCAAGAATGACCGAAGTGCCGTGCACCTTAACAGTCTCAGTAATAACGTCCTGAGGATCAATGAGATGCGCATTTCGTTCGAGGAGTGCAGTGTCGTAGTGGGGACGGAAGAATCCGGGAATGAGTCGATCAAACTTCTTGAGCTTACGAAGTGACTTCATGTACCAGGGCATTTTGTAACCTGCCGGATAGTCGGTTTCTTTTTCCTCCTTTACCGGTGGAATGTACTTCCAGCAAAGAAGATCATTACCAACCATGTCATAGTTGTTTCCGAGTTCACGGGACCACAAAACAGTCCTGAGTTCCGGCCACACTTTTTCGAGGGTAGTGACAGGTGCAACATAGCCCATGGACATTTCGCCACGGAGTTTGATACAGCGAACGCGTCCCTGCTTATTGAAGAAGCCAACCATACCCTTACGGCGCGCCTCCATCTCCTGCAGTTTGGAAAGGTCTTCCTCCGTCTTACCGGGTTTGGTCATGAGCCCCTGAATCTGCATACAAAGCTCCTTGTATGCCTCATAGTTAGAGTTCTTTTCAGCGCATGATGCCTCGTAGAGGTTATGTGCACTGAGATACTTTTCTGAGATACATGAGCCCTCAGGGAAGTAAGCCACGATGTCACCGACCTTCATGTCCTTGCCGACCACAACGGTGTCGGTTCCGAGAACAGCTTTTACAATTGAATGAGCGTCCGGAATTGGATGGATCTCATCAATGCGAGCGATTCGCGCCGCGTAATTTTCGTTAATTGTTTTGGATTTGTTAAGCATATTGCAATATGTTATGTATTAATCAAGCACAAGATCGTAATCAACCTCAACTGCAGTGAATAAGTCAGTCAATTGTTCGTTGCTGGCCGTAAATGCGACAATGATTGCAGCAAGTATAAAAATTGGCACACAGAGGCCAACAATGGCAATCATTAGCGCGCCGGCGATAGGGAGAAGTACTGCCGAGCCTGTAATAATGCCAAGTCGGGTCAAAATTGATTTGATTGTGTTCATGGTTTGCGAGTTTAAGTATTTTGCATAAATATATGTGATGACGGATATGCGTTTATATGTCATATCAGAAACGTTGCGTTGAGGGCAATCAATATTATATAGATAAATTAATGCGACATTGTGACATGGCTGATACTTCTGGTGGTTCACAAGAAAAAAAGAATGATGCAAAATCCATAATTAAGAACCTTGGTAATCTAAATAAAGTGATTATTGAGGCGCTTGTTAATGCTCAAAAATTGGATTCAAATAATGCACCAACCGAGTTGAACACCAAAGTTATTAAAGAGCGACTCGATGCATTTGCGACCTTAATAGGGGACAAAGGTACCATTAGCGCAATTCTCAATAATCTTGCCAATTTTTCGGGCGATGGAAGCAACTATGATAAAAAATCCCTTGACAATGCAAAAAAGATGGTAACATCTCTTGATGGGCTGATAGTCGAAATAAATGCACTTACGAAACTTGACCCATCAAAACTTCAAACATCGGAATCATCAAATGGTGTTTCAAATGAAGTTATTAAAGGACTAAATGATATTAAAACCAATCTTGATGCGTTTGGCTCCGAACAATATAAGCTCGATGGTGCAACTATCAATGTTCCTGAATTATTCAAATGCTTTTCCGATAATAAAAGTCCTCTTAACGTATTGATTAAGGATGCACAAACTGCATTAACTAAATCCGGTAAGGCTGTTACCAATGTGAATACCACGATTGACACATTGAACACCAGTTTGAAGAACTTGACAGTTGCGAGCACCAGCAATATCTCATCAAAATCCAACGAAGTTGTGCAAAAAATTATTGGAACTATACAAGTAGTAAAGGACGTATTTGAGGGTATTGGTAATTCAAGAACTGATCTTGAGTACTTTATTGGAAAGACCGCACAAAGTAAGGATAGTAATGGCAATACCATTACCCTTATGGAACAAGTTGTTAATGAGCTCGTTACAAAGACAAATAGTTCAGGAGAAGTAGAAGAAAGCGTCAAATCAACAAAAAAATATGTCCAAAGTGGCAAAAGTGAATTTCAATTAATACTTGGTCAATTAACGGGCGCAATAACTTCGATTAAGAAAATATCGGGAGTGGTTGATTCGTACATAAAGGTATTTGCCGATTCTTCAGGCCGACCAACAACCACCGGACGAATTAAACATTGGCAAAACGCGGTCACTCCAATACGTGAGCGCTGGAGTCTCGTGTTTGGTGATGACAAATCAATTTCCGGCATGATTAAACAATCGATTCAAGATGCATCATCATTCAACCCAAACATTCCAAAGAATATGGTTACGCCTCCGGGGGGGAAGTCATTATTTGCGGATAAAATGGATAAGGTCAAAAAGGCGGTTACTGAAATTAAAAAGATAACTAAACCAACAGATGAACTTGTTAATTTATTTGCAGCAAAGGCTGATGGAAAAATCTTGAAATCATCATCCGCGAGGATGCAGGAGATTAATAAGGAAGTAAAGGATGCTACAGGCACATTAAGGAGTCAAATTCTTGGTTCCGGTGGCGCCATGTCCAAAATTATGGGGCTATTAACAACTATTGTCGGTGAAGCAAATTCATGGGTTGTTGATGATTTCTTCAAATCCCATGAAAAGCGGGATGAACATGGTAATGTGGTTAAGAAAGAGGATGGTAAACCTGAAATGGTGAACTCATTGTTTGCAACAAAAATTGATGATGTTAAAAACGCCATAAAATCAATCGGAAAACTTAACGACATATTCAAAAACGTCAACCTGACCGCAATTGCTCTGCAATCAAATTTGGGTTCGGAATACTATAAAAACATTGGATGGCTACATAATAACCTTCTAAATAGCAAAAAAGGGCCTATTCAGCAATCACTAAACCTACTCAAATCCATTGATCAATTTATGACCGATGGCGCAAGATTAAAATTAATTAGTGATCTTAAAGCAAACGCGGACAAGGAACCAGCAAAACAGAAAAAAGACGGTTCTTTCGCCAACACTTCGGGATGCCCCTGGTGGGAGACAATTGGCAAAACAGTTGCAATTATTAAAGGAATTCAAATGCTCACACAGATCCCAAAAGAAGTCAATGCGACGCACAAAAAGCTTTCCGAAATGGATAACAATATTGATGTCAAAAAGCTTGTGCCACAAATCACCAAAATGACTAAGGACTTGGTTAATCAAATTGGTGATGGTCTTGAAGGCATTAACGAGGTTATCATGCAGTCCAGCATGGCTACCGTGGACAAAAATACCGCTGATTCATTGAATACCACCAATACAGTATTGCGTTCAATTTCGGACTTGGTAAATACCATTGTAACCGCCGGTGAGCAAATGGAGGAATATGGTTACCGTCGACTTGTACACGCGTCCATACAGATCGAGTTCTTTATAGAGATTTTGAGCACGACTCTTGAGGAGCTTGGTGATACATCAAAGGAGCTTATCGCGAATACTCCGGCAAACTTGGCAACCGCTAAAAAAATTGAGGCGGCTTTAGAACCCATTACAGATACGTATGAGACTCTTCAGAAATTGTTTGGTATAATTGATGACACAAAAATTATGCCAAACCCACTACTAAAGATGAAGGCGAAATTTATGAAGAATCGCATACGAAATGGTATAATACTGATGAATGGGATACTTGGTGAACTTCAGGCTGAGATTCAGGCGATTACACCATCCGAGAGTGAGAAGATGGAACAATTTAATGACATACTTGAGCCGGTTCAAAGTATATTTGAGTTGGTTGATGCAATCAATAAAACACCGCTTCCAAACCTCGCACTGTTCAAAATAAGGGCCATCAGACTTCGCCGCCGTGTGTTAATGGTTGCCGAATTGTTGGTTGAACTTCAGGCTGAGCTTAACAATATTGCTCATGGCACAAACACGGATACCCGAATTGTACGTAAAGTGCAAGCCACAATGAACGCAATTAAGGATATGGTGGAGGTATTTAGTTCAATTGCCGGCGACTCGTTGCGCATTTTGGCAAAAGGTAAGGCTATCACTCCTGCAGTTAAAATGATGATCAAACAATTTGACATGTTTGATAAACTCATTGATCGCATCAGTAAACTAAAGGATACCCGCAAGGCAAACAATCAACTCCGTCGATTGGAGGAAGTGGTGCGCTCGATTGCAATCCTCGCAACATCAATGATACTGCTTGTTCCAATCCTTGCCCTATTTATACTCGTATCCCCGGTTCTAATCCTTGGCGTGCTTGTATTTGCGCTTGTTACGAAAGTAGTTGTTATGTTGGCAAAAACAACAGCAACCTCAAAAACCATATTGCTGATTATTGCAGTAACTTTGATCATTGGGGCATTCATTGCTATGGCCGCAATGATGCTTGTGCTTGTGCTTGTTGTTGACAAATTAAAGGATGGTATCGGATTGATTATTGGNTTCGTTGTGGGCATTATTGCATTTATGGCAGTACTCGCTCTCCTTGGATTAGGAGTTCAATATGTCGCACCATTCATTGCAATGGCTGTATTGGGCATAGTGCTTGTTACGATNGCGGTCGGTGCAATNCTNGTNATGGCAATTTGNCTCAAANTNCTGGAGTTCATAGATNTTGACNCNGAGGCNATAAAGTCCAATGTNAAGGTTGTAATAGATACCGCNCTTGAGTGCATGATGCTNGCNTTTGGTCCTCAATCGGATCCACGCGGCCCAAATCAGGATACATCATTCCTCGATGTAATCGGTGGAGTTCTTGTGAACATCATTCGAGCACTCGCAGCATCCGTTATATTGGTGCTCACATGNATTTCAGTTGTTGCAATCCTTGTCATCGCAGCGATGTTGAGACTGCTTGCCGNGATNGANCCNAAGGANNTGGANAANGGTGCNNNNAATGCAAAAACNGCNATAAAAACTGCAACAGNCATTATGNCCATGTTGTTTGATTCGGANAANCCCAAGGATAAGGACGGAGAAAGTAATTCCGTATTTGGNTCGCTTTTAACNTACGTNTTTGAGCCGCTTGGNAAAATCCTTAAAGCAATATTCGCATATTACTATCTNGGTATTATGGTTATNGCAATGGGNTTNGTTTTATTGCTTTGTACCATGATTCGTNTAATTGCAAACTTTGATAANGGCAAAATTACCGACGGNAANGANAACGCAAAATTAGCNGTACANNCTGCTGCCGAAATTGTTGCCGATTTATTTAAGGGCGATGATACNGANCGNACNCCATCNGATCGNGGAGGTCTTCTNTGNGTNGTNGGATATGTGTTCGGNAANGAATANGANGANATCATTCGNGCAGTGCTTGCAATTGCATATGTTGGAGTNCTTATTCTTGCCTTGGTAATGATTTCATTCCTTGCAAAACAACTCGCAACCATTGGCGNGATTGATAATGGTGTGCTTCAAAAGGCAAAGGAAAACGCTGTTCTTGTTGTTAAAACGTGTGGTGAAATCATGAACACAATATTCTCCGGNGATTCTGATGCGGANACCAATGAAGGAGAGGGGTGGTTTAAGAAAATGCTTAAATGGGTTCTACCCAATGACCTCGTGGACATGATTGATGCGATCGTCAAAATTGGCAAGCTTGCGCTTCTTGTTATCGCCGTTGGTGCAATCGGTAAACTTGCCGACCAATTAACAACTCTTGCTAAATTTAAGGTAAGTTCATCACTTGCAAAACAGAAGGCAAAAAGTGTCATTGACGCTGCAACAACCCTTGTCGTAAACCTCAAGTCACTCTCAAAAGATGCGGATGTTGATGAAGACGATATGGGCAGGATATATGATCTGTGTGTAGGACTTGCAAAAATACCGGCNGGATTGCAACCAATTGCCGACAATCTGACCAAACTTGATTCATACAAACNTGAGGCAATTGAAAGTGCAGGATTGACCGGCATCAAAATCATCTCAACTATGAAGCAGATGGTTGAAGATATAAACGATATTAATTGTGACGTTGATGGTGTAAATGCGCGTCTNGATATTATAGATCGAATATCCAAAACTGTTGGCTCATTTGTTAAGGTTGAAGCTGAGGACGTTAAGAATTCGAAAGATCTTACCGATAACTATATCAAGTTCTTCAAGCAGGTTGATAGTATGGATCTCAAGAAACTTCAACACACTGATTGGTTGATGCGNTCATGGGCGAGCATTTCGCGTGATCTNAANGGCGACTTTGAGGGTCTTGCAAAAACAATTAACCAGCANATCATGCCGATGTTGGANAAGGTTAATGAAACACTNGAAAANACNACNAAGGCTCAGCAGGATATCATTAANACNCTTTCNCAACCNGTTGATATCAATGGAGTNGGNTCNACCGGAGGTTCTNCACTTGACTTTAATACGTCNACACCGGGCACATCANCNNCNGGTGGAGGATTTGANCCAACAGGATCGGCACAACCCGGNAANACNGCGNCNCCAAANANNCCATCAGGTGCTCCACAGCTCAATGGNGGTTCGCGTTCNCAAAANACNAATCTTGAACCGGGNAAAAAGTACCGNATAATCGTGGCCGAATCGAAAGANGGTTGGTAAAAANAGTAATTTGTAATGTTCAACATACAAGGTGCAGTTCAATCGTTGATCGCCCGATCAGGCGCAAGCTCNCAACANGCATGNGCCCGATTTGTAAGAATGGCNATGGAATCGGGAGGCCTTAATACAGCCTCCCGGCCCAATTGGGCATGGAAATATATACAGTGGCTTCCAACTCAGGGATGGTCCCTTGTTGGTAATGTGAAGACCAATGAGGCNCAGGCCGAATGGACAAGATCCTCAGCNAAACCCGGCGACATTGCCGTGTANCAAAAACCCGGAGTTGGTGGTTCACAACCGGGCCATATATGCATGTACACNGGTGGTCAGTGGATATCCGATTTTCGCCAAAATCGTATGGGTGTCTATGCGTCGCCGGTAAATGCTTATATATTTCGATATACNGGNGAAGTGAGNAACTCCCCAATTGATTTNTCCGGAATTGAACTTGGCGATGGTGGTTCCGGAGGNCCGGCCACATTTGAAGAATTAAACGCAGAAACTCTTGCATCAAAATGNCCNGAGAANGTNGAGTTCAAAGGAATGTGGATGAGATATCATCTAATACTTGGTGCNAGGTCTCCAATTATACAACAATTTATGAATAACGCAGGAACAGAATTTGGTGATTCACCCGGATGGTCAGGTGAACTTGCTGAGCTACGGGGATCCGATGCCCTTCAAAAAGCATGTCAGCTCATATCGCGCGAGGAGTGTGGTGTCGATTATAACCAGCCACTCGATCAAAAATTCCTTGTTGGTTACCAACTCAAAGGCGAAGGTCACAAAACATACGGNTGGGGTCAAATGTATAGNGCTGATGGTAAATTAATGGAACAGATACGGCCAGTNTGGACTGAACAGCAGCTCCGTGATGAATTTGAACGAACTGTCGCCAAACACCTCGAAGCCATTAATAAGACCGGAATCAATTTCACGGATAANCAAAAAGCNGTACTATCGCATAGACGACATTTTGGTTTGAAACCATTTAATGACATTATAAGNCGCATCAAAGAAAACGGCATACCNGATTCAAAAGGCTATTTCGATATGGCAATTGCGTACTGCAAGTCGTGCAAAAATTGGAACCTATATGGAAGAGGTTGGACGAACGGTGTGACCCGTGAGGCAGGCTATTGGTCATAAACTATGCAAATTAACTCCGCAACTTCACCGGTATGCGGAGTTAATTTTATATTATAGTTTCAAATGAACCAACCAATATGAAAATATTTATAGTTGGGAAGCACGCCTCCGGCAAACATGAGGCCCTCCAAACATGTGAGGATCAAGGTGTTACCGTAGGTCACGAGTTCTCAACAATGACTACATTTCAACCCGAACTATATATAGACAAAAAGGCCGAACGATACTCACAAGAGGACGTCACAAACATCTTCGAAATGCAGGCTTATATCTGTATCACCGGGATAGAGGAATCAGGCGTAATCGATGCATANGCNCANCATCGAGGAATCTCNCATCACACTTANGACAACTCGGANGTAATGGTCCTGACTCCAACTCAACTCGAGGGTCTCAATAAAAAACTCATCCGGGATCATGTGGTTTTTGTGTGGCTTGATAATACTCAGGACAATCGTATCAGGCGCCATGCCGAGGAGCAGCGCACATATTCGTTCGTTGAGCAGGACGGAATCGAGGACATGCACGGACTTGACTTTGTGAAATGCCTTTATAACTTTCCAAACTCCGACGTCCTGTACTTTACCAACGAGGATCCGGCACGAGTTGGAACCATTATATCGTCCATAATCAAACACCCGGACTTGCTACCAAATTTCGTAAAAACATTTAATTGAAAATCAATGTGATTTTCCATAATTACATTTAATTAAGATAATGAACACCGGAACAGGCATACAATTCAATGGAGACGGACCAATGATGTCCGGCACATGGTACAACCCCCAAACAGGCCATAAATTCACCGTACGCGACTGCTTTTTTGAGGACGGCAATTTTATTGTGATGGCAACAAACGGCCAGCGTTATGACTACAATACCATTCAGAACTATATACAGTGCAACGATGCCGACGGCAAGTCCATTGAACCGGACCCAACCGTAATGGCTCCAAAAACTCAGCAGGTGCAGCAAAACCTTCCACCCGAAGTTGCCGGGATCCTTGCAACGGACGACACAGACCCTTATGCACAGTACATGGTTCCCGAAGACATGGATACAAATCCCCTCACAAAGGGACTGGCTGGTCCCGGACTTGGTAACCTCAATGATCGCCACATCGCACCGGCCTCAGAACATACAACATCTCACTTCCAGGGATATGTGGAGGTAGTTGACGACAAATCCGAGGACTTCAAAATGATTGACAGGGTTCTCCGTAGACATCCGGTGCCTGATTTTGAAGCGGAACTCAAATGGGCATGTCCTGAAAAACAGATTGAAACCTTGGTTGATGTGCTGGGTATTGAACCGGCCCTTATTGCCGAATACTATGTCGGCAAACTCAATAAGGATGCAATCTTTGCAGCAATTCAAGCCAAACTTACCACCTACATCAATCAACAGTGGNTGCCAGCNNNNGTNTCNGCNGCAACNNCAATTGATNCGNCANNNCTTGANCNAATTGAGGAACAGGCAAGACCCAANTCNAAACCAAAAGCAAAGGCNATTAAAAAGACTAAATAAGCACAATGGATGAGGAGTTCCCAATAGACCAGCTGCCTGAGGAGGACTTGTTCGAGATAGACATGGATGCTATTGACAAGGACTCCGANTCNGAAGCTCACGAAATTATTAAAATCGTTACCGANCTTTATCAGGACGAGGACTTCAAGAAAAAGCATCCCCAGGCNCAACGAAGAATCAATATGGANCTTGAAACGCTCCGNGGGCTCATTAAGATGCGCAAGGTTGATGAGGAGGCNCTGGAAGCAATNATTCAGGCCATATCAGCCAACAAGTCCAANGGTTCATTATATAGGTCGCTGTCNGAGATTCAAAAGACCTCAATTGCAATCTCCAACAAAATACATGATACTGTNGATCGCCTTAATACCATATGCAAGGACTTCCAACACGAATTNCCNNTNGAGGAGACNGANCAGGACGATAANCCATCNAAGGGNGCAACCCGAGGTTCAAAGGCATTCATTGAGGAGATGTCAAAGTTGAAAGCNGAATAACNNCGCTTNTTTACGATTAGCATGGACACGGTCCATTTGTTGCATAAATGCGATATAATGGCCAATAAAGGCAAAGCCATAGATTTGTTCATCTATGGCTTTTTTTCTTTGTATATGGNGNGTTTATGNGCGAAATANTATCTNTTCCCNCCGAGGAGCTGATTGATGGGNGCNAAGGGTCCNGTCCATTTGTAACNGTNGCCTTTGAACTCAACCACGAGGCCTTCAGTTGCGAACACCTTTCCGGAACATGCNGTCCAGCGATGAACGAAGATTCGGGTGTCGTTTTCAGTGTTTGCAACAATCTTGAGCACATTCTCATGAAGGACNTGCATTGCATGATAGGGTATACCTGAGGCCCAGTTGAGTCCACGGAAATGATCGAGGATATATGTTCCCATTTCGAGGACCAGCTGGTCGAGGTCGTCCTTGGTAAGGAACACGAGCTGCTTTTCGATATCGAGGAACTTTTGAACGTTNTCNGATCCGTATTCCTTGCGNAGTTCNCGNAGNTTGATTTTTTCGCCTACACNGAAGAAACGATTGAACATNGCCTGNACAAGNTCGNANCTGTATTCGCCTTCCATTATNGCCATAACAACNTGCACGAACTTGTGCCCATAGTACTCCTCGAGTGTATTGGCGCCATTGAACTCCTCGAATACCTTCCAAATGCGATCGTGCCAGTATTCCTCGTTGAAATCTTGTCGGGCATCAATCCATGTGAAAGGAAGGTTTGTTTTGAGATTGCCNGGGAGTTCATCGATTGAATTGATGTGNGCATTNCCGNTCCAAATACCCCAACGATANAAGTTATGAGGAACNAACATGTTCTGTCCATAGGGCATAATGTTGGTGCAGCCGGCGATAATGATTTCGGTATTTATAGTATAGTGGAAGAGGTCCCAATCCGGAATCATTTTGAATCGNGNGTCCTGTTCGGCCATCTCGAATCCCNTNCGGAATACNTCNCGNACNCGTTCGTTTGAGAAGCGGTTTTCAATGTCGGCNTTGCCGAATCCACCCTCCATCAGGTCTTTGCCGTTGCGGGCGAANCGAATCTCNCCATTTTTGTTGAGGATATGGATATTGAATCCATCNAGNTTTTCCGATGCCGGAAGATTCTGATTTACTGTTCCGAGGAAGATGTCCTCAAATTCCTCNATTGTCAGTTTCAGATTGTCGTGTGGGTGCATCATATGTCCTGCTAAACCTCCCATAATGTTCTTTTTGGTTTAAGTTAATATTCTTTTGTTCATATATAGATAACAAAAGGCCCCTAAAAATTTAGGAGCCCAATGCAATTTTTTGAGAAATTTTTATCGGACGAGTTCACGCCACTCAGCCATNGTAAANGATGGTTTGAAGTTCGAACCGGGCATTCCTTTGGTGCGGCAGGCGATTGCATCGTGCCCGTGGAGGGATTCCATNTGGNCNCAAGATACTTTATAATCNGTAACACCGGGAAGTGAATCAAGCGCTTCTGAGAACTTNCGGACAGCNTCNTCAACGAAAACTGTTCCTTTGGCTGCACAGAGTTCNCNGAAGGCNTGTTCNTCNTCACGCTTAACGAAGACNTGAACNTCCGAGGCAACACCGGNTCTCATNGCCTCNATGACATCCTCGATCCANACCATGTCNCTGAANCANACNTGAGCCTTTGCCTTTGAGCGCTGGGCATGAGGTGAACCGGCAACTCCTCGGGTGAATGCCGCGTGTTGTGCGAGTTCGGTTGAGCATGGACAGTGTGATGAGTAAGTGTAGGTTACTTCCATTACTGCATCGACTTCTCCGAGTTTGTTGATGTCAACATCGAACACTACCGGATAATATTGCCAACCTCCATTGGGTTCTCCGGAGTCATTTGTTGAGCGAAGTGAAGGCAACCACATACGATATTCGAACTCAACTGAGATGTGCGCCGAAAGCGAGTTAAGGGTTTTGCGATAATCATCGACCACCTCAATCAAGTCATCAATCGATAACTGCTTGATTTTATTGGGGTTATTGATGCCCCATGTCCTGAGGACGCGTGACATATTAATTCCGGCTTTGTCCGCATCGAGGTCGACCGAGCCTATTACGGTCGCAAGAACTTCCTGTGAACCGCCATCCTTCTGCTTAATCGTAAGCGGGAACTTCATACCGGCGATGCCCACATAGTCGATAGGAATGCCGACAAAAGGAGCATTCTGAAGATCCGGCATTGAATCGAGGTATGCTTTGTCCGGCTGGAACTCGGCATCATATTCGCGTTTGAGGTCTTTTAATTTAATATCAGTATTCATGCTTTTTGAATGTAAATGTCAATATTTCGTTGGGTGAAACTTCGGTTGCGTTTGGAGTTACGATTTAATATAGTTGAATCGAACTGGCGGTATAGAGTTTGGTTAGCCAGTCGCGGTGCTATTTGAGTAAATTCTCCGGTCAGGTCGAGTACACGAACCTTGACCATTCGGGTATATGGAGCCCACAACCATCTGTCACCAAGATGCGCCCGGGTAGGCCACGGCATCGTCATAATGCCTTCCTTGATACCACGCTCATCAGCAAGTTCCTTCATCCTGAAATAGACTGACGGAAAGAGATGATAGAAGTTTCGCCACACTTTAGTGGTTCGTTTGATTGATGGAACTCGCACAAATAGTTTTTCAGCACCGCCACGGGATACCGGAGTCTTGCTATTATCGTGTGATTGAGACCATTTAGGACTCACGAGGTGCCCACCAGTCGGCCGTAAAATGTGATTGGGGTACGAATAGACAACTGTTTCGCCAGGTCGTTGTTTCGGTAGAGTCCTTTTGTTTTTTCTTGATGCCATCTACTCTAAATATTATTCTTTGTTCTTTGTAATCTTGATAAAACTCATAATCCGTTTTTAGGACGCGCATTATGTATGAGACCGCAGCGTCAGTATCATGCACTGACCAAACACCACCGGTTTGCCACGCGACCTCCGTAATTGTCGTGAGGTGAATGTCCATCCCGACTCCGCGGGACATTCGCCATTCATATCCGTCCGGACTAACCTGATGAGCATTGAACCATATCTCAAAACTACCATCATGCCCCTCAATGTGGTTGAGGTGATTTCGAATTATATGGTTCAACTTCTCATACTCGTCGTATGGCATGAAGTCACATATGGATTCGAATATGCCCGATTCTATATCAACTTCGCTTAGGATTCCCATAGACCGAGATGTTTGAGTTCAACTTCAAACCAATACCGGACCAACTCCGGCATTTTGTCTTTTTTGGTCTGAAAGTATTGATATGCGTTCAGTGGCGAGGATTCTTTTGTAAGTCGCGAACATTCCTGATCAATGATCATTTCGATCACATTGGGCATTCTGCCATTTTTGTGTAGTGTCGGGGCCTTATAATACTGAACATGGTGCTTACGATGAGTCCTGTGCCAGTCGCGTACCCATTCATAAGGTTCGCATTTGAGGATGCCAATCTTCTTGAGGCCCTTGGCCAACAGGAGCATCCAGGGCTTCTCCCAATCGTGGAAGATATATTTTGGCTTCCATACACCCAAGTTAAGCGCAGTCATGTTGTAGGCGCATACATGGGCGAAATAATATGGAAATGTTGATTTTTGGCTCTCTGTAAACATAATTCAATTTAGATATCCGAAGTAAACTAATATAGGCAATATTCCCATGAAGATGAGACCACCGAGGATTCCTACAGTAAGCCAATCGATATTTTTGAATTTATTTTTCATTGTTCCTTTTGAGCTTCATTTGGTCCGCTCGAAAATATATAACAAAGGCCCACCAAATATTTAGTGGGCCTTATAAGAAATTATTTCGATTTATTTGTCAGCTTTGCGTCGACGCTCATCCCAAAAGGCTGTTATTCCGAGCTTATTTGTATACTTTTGGANCGCCTTCTTATCGAGGTCATCCATAAGTGGTTTGTAGCAATAGCAGTATGAGTTGAGTNTTTCAATCTCCTTGTTGTTATCNCAGAGATTNTGAACNGCCTTCCACATGTTCCAGTATTCAGTGTCCGGGTCATCAATGAGTTTATCGTCNTTCTTGTCCATCAGNAGGTCAAGAACNGTGAANACCACNCGATGTTTNTGCCATTNTTTCTCCTCNTTTGCNTCCTCGTANGCGTCAGGCAATTTTTCGAGNCANTTTTTNACNTAACCCTCATANTCCTTNACNTTNGANTGNGTNGTGGCCTTGNCCGCATCAAGCAANCCAAACGTATCNGAGGTTCCCNTTTCNGGTTCNTAAGGCTCAACATCNTGNTCCTTGTTAAACTCAGCNANCTTCTCCTCNCGTTCGGTCTTNGAATCTATTTTNAGNATCTTCATGAGTTNTTCAAANTCCTTTTTNCNNTCNGNATCAAGTGATTGCTTGAGNAGCATCCGATACCTNTCAATGGTTTCAGGGAACTGAAGCATTCGCATGTGNGTAAGTCCGGCNGCATTNTTATATTTACTCTTGTACTTGGCAAGAATCTTTTTATCAAACGCCGGATCATTAACTATNTGCAACCANTCCTTNCAACCNTCAATGTTATTATCGTAAAGCATTTGTGCCCATTCCTGTGTGTATGGAGTCTGCATCATAACAACAACATGCTTGTATCCGAGCTTCTTGACGTAAGCAAGGAAACGCGCGGCNCAGACCCATGTATACTTTTTGGCTATGTCCGGTTTNTCGGCGAAGTGATCCCATTCNTCATANCGATATGGATAGTACTGGGAGTGTTCGAGTGGTATGATNCCAGGGTTGGAGATACATGCCATGTCGGAGAATGCACGGTACTTGTTGAGGAATACCTTTTCACGGATTCTTGATACCACATATGGTTTTGAATTGGAACATTCAAAGATAGTAAGCACATCGCGTTTGCGNTTGTGNGTNTTGAGAATCCAGCTGGTCAGGGTCCAGTAGTGGGGGTGCATGAGTTGATATTCGGTCTCACCAATCANNCCATCAAGATCCCATTTGTCACGNCTNATGATTTCCTGNGAACTTGGTAGNATTTTGGTACANNCGTCCTTGGCGTATGCAATGATGCCGGCACGTTTATGNGAACCGTGAATATTATACTTNCTATTAATGGCATTGAAACGTGACTTGAAGTGCTCGGCCCAGTGCCATTTGTGAAGTCCTATCTTATAGTATATGGAGTTGTCCGAGGTTGGAGAATCGCTTGACTCATTCAAATCAGCCAAACGTTCAGTATGTCCCCAAAGGTATTCCGAAAGATCAAACATAGTTGTAGTTATATATAACCATAATAAAAAGGAGGGCTCATGAGCCCTCCTTCAAATCCTTAATTATGGCATCGAGCATNTCCATGTGGCCTTGTTNNGACANGTCCTTGTTGTANTAATNGTAAAACAAACATTCCGGATTCTGNTTGAGCCATTCACANTGCCTAATCACCTCATTCGGACATAGATCGAGGTTTACACCAAANGCCCTCCAATAGTAATCCTGAAATATTGAGTGATATATAGGATCAGGACAGATGAGGGTNTGAATTATGTAGAGGGTGAGGGATTCGGTGGCATTGGAGATTTGCGCCTGAGTANTATTTTGCATGATGATATGGGGTGTCCTTGGTAATATCCTGCTCCAATTATGGCGACATATGTTTCAAGTGCGTNATTTGGATTGGACCACATNGGAGTTGCCTTGTGNACGGCAATTGCGTCCGTATTAAAAATACCACAAAGTCCGCGGGCAATCATNGTTTCAACTGTTATTTCGTGCAAATATCCGGATATGCTCAGCGTTGTGGCCTGNGTNTCTATNTGCTGCTTAACATCCCGAATATATGGGGTTTCAGCTGACCGATCCAATTCACAGGTTTCAGTTGAGAAATAAACCGAGCCTTGCACATAGACTTCGCTATATGCAACGGCCGGTTCAAGATTTTTATCAAGTACTGACATCAGACTGCGCGTTGATTGCTCCAAATCCTGATGTGGAGTCGGTCGCAGAATTTCCAACCATTCTCGATACATGCATCAACTGCGCCAATAGATGATTCGTTGAGNTGNTCNATNGTTGTACCCTCCGGCATNAGCATGATGTGTTCATCGATTTCGTCAAGACGCGAATTGGCAATATCGCGGACATACTGGCCCATGCCGGATTTGATATGGTCTTTTAGGCAGTAGATGAGATCATTGATTTCATCGACCGATTCGGGGCCGGAGTATACGAATTTGAGCTGATAGTCGCATCCGGACATCACTATCGCAGCGAGTGCCTCAAGATTGATACGGGTCTTTTTGTGCTGTTCCCGGAGNGCTTCAGGNACATCGGTGCCCTCAAAGCAACATGATGTGCTGAGTTTGGGNGATACCGACCAGAATACATCGCCGTAGTCGAGNTTNNTGTCNGGCANAATTGTGCCATTTGTTTCGATTGTAATCTGATTATAACAATCNTGTTCGATGCGGATCTCATCAATCAGGTCCTTCAGTNCCTTCTGCTGNAGAAGCGGTTCTCCACCGGTGATTACGATGTGCGAATTTTCGTAGCGGCCACCGATGATGTCAACAAGGTCAACAATTTCCTTTGCGAGATCGCTTACTTCATACAATTTGGACTTCTCGGGGTGATGNGAAGTATAAGGNGTATCACACAGGGACCCTTTGAATGCNCATCGGAGATTACAGGAATTTAAGCGGACAAATACTGAGGGGGTTCCTGCATAACGACCCTCCCCTTGGATTGTCGGACCGAATATTTCGTTGATTGCTATCTTACTCATACNTTATCTTTTGANGTTAATACTATTTGCTGTTTTACTTTGGGGTTGTTGACTTTTTTGGTGCCGTCTCCGAGCACTATGGTCTTGAGATCCTTNCNCCAGTCCTTCATGACACCCGATGAGAAGCACATCTGAGGAATCCACAGGTCGGTCCATATNGTGGCAACATCCTGCTCATCNCATTTTGCGCGACCNGTTGCNGTNTCCCATACNGTTACGTTTTTGATTTTGAGGCTCTTATCTTCACCATTGTTCATNCCGGTCTGNTCGAGTATGATCTGAACCCAGCGCATGATGAAGATTGATAACATCTCCGCCGAAGGGTTGAACGGAACCATGATCCAGCGGTCATTGTGTGTCTGAAAGAACTTAACGTACTCCTCGGAATCGTTTGAGCAGATAACGTGACAATGGTCAAGTGAATCAATGAACTCCTTGATTGTACCCTTCATAAGGCCGAAGTCGTATGCCATTTGGGCATTGTCGAGGTGGCGTGCCTCAAAGGTCAACTCCACAACATAACTGTGGCCGTGGACGGAGTGTGAGCATCGATGTGAG
Source organism: Bacteroidales bacterium (assembly GCA_014800845.1). Classification (GTDB taxonomy): domain Bacteria; phylum Bacteroidota; class Bacteroidia; order Bacteroidales; family Muribaculaceae; genus Lepagella. The sequence goes on from JAAVFJ010000004.1 coordinate 35,567, forward strand.
CTACAATTGCGCACAACATGCGACCCTTCGAATTTGAATATTTTGGTAATCTCCATATGTAAATGAATTATGGTTTAATATACTATTTGTGAGCCTCGGGTTTATCATTGCACGGATAATTATATCGCTCACCCTCCGGAAAGAATACCTGAAATTCGTGCTGATGTTGCTTAAACGATTCGCTGTGGTATTTAGGCTCAGAAGCCCAATCAACAACGGCCGGATAAATGTCCGAGTATGTAGGCACAGGACGATCACCTCTCCACGGATAAAATTTGTCAACCTTATATTTAAGATGAACACTTACCTTTGCATGACGCTGATGCCACGGACCATATTTATCGGTTCGAAAATCAGTACCGAACCACTCAGAATCGAAACATATATCGATATTCGGTATACAGGAACTTCCTCCGGATATGCTCGAACCGAACTTGATTGTAATATATTTTGCTGATGGCTCAAGCTGGCGAACAATTTTGGCAAGTTCGGCGGCAACTTTGTCGGCATCGTTATATGCCTCATCCGGAACAATGGCATTATGTATNTGCGTGGCCACAACAGCGTGGCCCAATGCATAATGAAAGTATCCNGCNCGCTCGATGACTGCTTCCAACAACTCCTGACTAAATGCCCGGACACGTTGTTCACTATCGCCCCATGACTGGGGCCAAACTTCCCAAATATCATCCATCAGGGGATCAAATGATTCGATGTTTGTACTAAGGATTCCCATGTTCGTTGTATAAAGGATAAACTGCTATTGAGCAGGGTTTTGAATATTTTGTTGCCTTATATATAAGTTCCCAATGATGGTTGTGCTCACGGTTTAGTTGTCGTGGATGACCCGGTCCAAAGAACCAGCATCGTCCCTGGGCGGCAATATGGCCGCGCAACACATTTTCAATACGCTCATCCGTTAGTTCCATGATTGGGATCTTTTCAAGATGCGACTTAATGGAGTCGGCAACCTCGTCCACGTAATGGGCATTGAAAGTAAATGAGAATTGAGCCGGATTGTAACCGGGTAATCTGAGGATTGGTTTGATTGCGTGAACATTATGGAATGTCACCTCAAAACGTCCGGTGGCCCGATCAATACTCATTATGTCATCATTGAGGATGCTCATTTGAAAAATTGCATTGTGCCAATGATGCTCATTTGTTTTTGTTAAACTTGAGCTGCTCCTCAATGGACTTTTTGCCTGATTCGTCAATCGTTATCTTATATCCGGTAAGGTTCTCAATATAGTCGTGAGTGTTCTTATAATGCTCACCTGTTACCACATTAAATGCACGAACCAGTGGCGACCACGACATCATGCAGATTGGATTGTGGCTTACCACGAGCACTGTTGCACCAGCCAAACAGAACTTTTGGGTAAGCAGTTCGTTCCACTTGAACTGTAGACGGATATCGAGGCCCTCATCGATCTCGTCAATGATAACAAGGGGTCTCCAGTTTTCGTCCTTGATGTGGCGCGCTGCAATCTCAGCAAATCGTTTATAGAACTTTGCAAATTCGATGAGCACACCCTGACCTCGGGACATTCTTGAGCAGGCAAGTCCACCGCTTGCAACAAAACCACCCGCCGAATATGCATTGAGCACATCATTATTGCTATCAGCCTCCACATCGAAAGCAAATACATGGGAGAATTGATCGAGACCAATAATCTCGAGTTGGCCGTCCTGTACATCTCGTTTGATGTCGCTGATTCGGGTGCTCCGGCAACCATCGAAATCCGCCAGACGCTGCGCCTCGAGTGTATCTTTAACTGTGCGAATTGAACGCAACAGAGTTGATTTGCCACATCCATTCGGGCCAACCAAATACATGATGCTCAGAGCAGGGGTGGGGATCACTACTTCCTGACCGGCCTTGAATACGCCGCGATAGTCTTTATTGAACTTTATATTAATACTTGTATTCATCCTTTATATCCTGAAGTTTTAATATATTCACATATTTTTGTTTGACAATTGGAATCAATTTGACTCCAAAAGACGGCCGCGGCAGAAATGGGATCATAGTCGTCACGAATGTTTAACCATTTATCCCAAAGATGGTCACCCAGGTCGCCAAAAATCCCCTTGCTGTGGCCATATGACCACCTGTTCCACATAAATTTGAAATATAAGTCTATTGTCTTTCTCATTGTTCCTTTTGAGCTTCATTTGGTCCGCTCGAAAATATATAACAAAGAACCCCACGAAATTTAGTCGTAGGGCTCATTTTAATGCGATTTTTACGTGCTTTTTATTGGTAGGCGGGGAAATGACCATCCGGTCAATTTCATGCGAAATCAAAGCTTGTTTTGAAGGAATTTTTGAAAGGTTCCTGAGATAAGCTTGCCTGATGCTGTGGGGTACTTCTCCTGCACAAGTGTCATGATTGGTTTCATGTCGCGCATTGAAAGGTTGTATCCGGCGGGCTTGGCAACCTTATAGGCACCTATCACGCCGAGAACGTACTCGGAAATTTCCTCGTCTGTGGGCTGAGCTGGCATAAATCCTTCGAGGACTTTGAGCTCAGTAGTCTCGTTGTCGGCAAGGTCGGTGCGACCGGCGCCAATGAATTGTTCAATCGAGTCCTTGCGCTGGGCGATCATTTTGAGCATGATGCGGGCTTCGGTGACTTCATCCAGGGTGATACCGTCCTTTTCCGCCTTCACGAACTCACACTTTATGAGCTTATATATCTCAAGTTCAGGTGCACGACGCTTCATTGCGTCTGCAATAAGTTGGTCTATCTCTGTGTGTAGCATGTTATAACGCTTTGAATTTGTTGATGTTAATATCTATAAGTGACTGCTGTTCCTGTGTCAACTGAGTTGTCATGAACTCGTCAATGATGATGTTTGGTTTTTCGGATTCCTTGAACAATTCGTAACCGGCAATTGCGCATTTGACCGGATAGCCGGTATCCATAGTTTTGATGAAGTCAAATCCGGCCTCCTCATATAACCTCTTTTCGAAAGGACAATGCGAACCCAACAGGTGCACATGTTCAAATTCCCGAAGTAGCATTTCTGCAGACTTGATAAACCAATGGCGACCCAGCATATACTTGTGATCCTCCGTGAGCCGACCAAATTCCAGTCTCATTCGATTTTCATATGGCGAATAGCCATCCTTAAAGAACGAATTGTGGAACGGGAGGGCAACATTGCGGATTTTCTCCTCGTGGTACTTGAGTAGGCAACTGAACAGTTCCTTTGCCGAATTACCCTGAGCAACAGCCAACGGCTTCGGAACGATTTTGCCGGTGTTTGCAAATGCCCGGATGATATTTAGCTCATGAACTGCCATAAAGGTAAAGGTCATATCAAGCGTGGCCTGTTTGTCCATGAGCTTGTCCGGCAAAATGTAATAGTCCGGCCTCAGGTCAATGACTGCCTGCGCATACTCTTCGAGATTGAGTTGCTCTCCCTTCACAAAGAACTCATACGCGGAATTATCGAATATCATGATTCGTTCAGGATGTGTCTCCCTGAGTTGCTTATAATATTCGCGGTATTCCGGGTATGCCTTGTAAAGATGGAACAGCACGAAATCGTATTCATTGAGATCGAGGTTCCTATCCAGCATTGTGAGCGGGAGTTCGGAATTTATTCTGATTGGTTCCATATGTTCTAAAAATTTATATCAATATTATTAATGCTTGGTGTTTGTTTAGGTTCGTTCAACTATATACATTGTGCCGACTTTTTCACCCAAAAAGCGTATATCAATAAGTGTAATGTTTGAATGGACTAATTCGGTATTATACCCTTGCCTATCCAGGGTTTTAGTGATCCGGTTATATAGTTCCGCAATCGAAGGTATATTCTCAAGTGCATACTCCTCATTACAAATCCTCCGTACAATTGAAAGAGCTGTTTTGCTTACAATATATCTCAACTCACATTTGTAATACTCGTTCACCCTTTGGCAAATGGTTCCAATTTCATTTGAGTTTAATATTCCCATAGCGAGTACTGGTTAACATTATTTTTGAAATTGGGTCATTTGTGATGGCCGGATCGTTTGTAATTGGTATATAAGGCCTAAAAACAATGTTGGGATTTGTGTAAATTATGATGTCCGTCATAACGTGTGCATTGGAAAATTTATACAATTTCCGGATAATCACATTGCCATGAAACTCATATACCTTTGCGTCTATTTGGGGTTCGAGGAATCGGACCAGTTCCTGTGCCGTATAATCGTAGTCAGCAAGAACTTCTGTCGCGAGCACGCTGGATTCAAAATTAATATCGTGTGTGTCACAAATTTCACACCGGTACTTATTCCGAAGCGGGCATGTCATGACCTGTGGTTCGTAGTCTCCTGATAAGATGGCCATAATTTTAATGAAAATGAAAAAGGTATTGAAATATCATTAGGGCCCGGGCCTTCAACATTGATACTGTAACTCGAACCACCATGATCATGCAAATATATAGTGCAATCAGCCGACGAAACATCCCATGGCATACCCCAAAAATCCCAGTACAAGTCACGAATTGAGGCCATTATATATTCGGCAACGGCCGCACGATCGGCATTTTCATATATATGCAGGTAGTTTACATATTGTTTGATTTGCTTCAACATACGTTCCGGCCACCGAGAAATCCGGATTTCAAACTGCCACTTTGCCCCGAGGGGTATTTCGCGTCCGAGTGGTTCTAAATTACCACTTAAGCAACCCATTCTCTTACAGTTAAAACGATTTTCATTACTGATCTGCATGAGTCAATGTTTGTGACCATGATACACTTATTCATACCCAGGTCCTCGATTTGCACAAAGTGATGACGCGGTTCCTTGATGGTTGTATTTATAAGTGGCCGGAGGTCATCCACATCGAGCAATCCAATACCCCAATCGGATATCATATCAACTACCTTGTGGCAAAGCTCCTTGCATATTGACCTAACTTCCGTGTGGTGGATTGGCATATCGTCCGGCCCGTCAACAATAGCAGTGATGTCATTGATATAGCAACCAACAAGGTACATGTCCTTAATTGGTTGAAATGTTCTTATGTCTTCAGAAAGGATGCTCATTTAATTCAAAATTGTATTTATCCCTGATGGTATATGTTGCAACCTTTGTGTCATCAAAGATAAGGTGAACAAATCGTCTTTTACTATCAAATATATTGGACTTGAATAGGATAGTTATTCTCCGTGCATCGTGCAACCAGTTTTTAGCGTATGGTTTGGCTTCCTCACGGATTTGTTTGCGAATCAGCGGTTTATATTGTTCGTAAGTTAATCCCGGACATACCCGCAACTCCCTTAAATGCTCCGCCGCGGATACCTGACAGTACCCGCCGGCGCTGGTTGTACATTCAATTGTATATATTGACCCGAGTTCGACAAGCACGCGCTCGGCTAAATCATCACATAAGATACCCATAGTCTTGCGGATTATTAATAACGTCTTGTAATGTTTTCCATGGATCCGGATTGCAGCTAAATCCCATGCCCGAATGCCAATATAAACGCATGTACCTGATGAATTTATCATACGCGACCGGATCAACGCCCTTCCATTGTTTCTCCCAAATCAAATTGATAATATTGGTATGAAAGTATGTGCCACCAACCCCAGGATATGTTCTAATCGGGACGAGAAATGATGGTGATTCAGGTACACCCCAATAAGGCATGCCGCGTTGCATTTCGCAAAGTAGATTATCTTTCAAAGCTGCCGTAATATGCCCCATGTGGCAAAGATAGTCACATATTAATTCAGGAATATCCGAACATATTGATTCAAAAATTTCCGGCCCCATTGGGTCTGTATCCTCATATCGTTTCTCAAGCTCCTTTAATGTTGATTCCTTCATGGAGTTGATGACCGGTTGGGCAAGCCTGCTGCGCCATTCATCAAGAAATATGTCATAACAATCCCTGATTCCTAATTGCTCTCGTTCAATTATGTTGCCAAAAATGCCCATGTCAATATTGGTTGATGTATATTGTTTCGTTTCCGGTTGCCCGATCAATGTCGTGGCATATTGCTGATTCCTCAACCGATATGTAGCACTCAGGACCACCATCCGAGATATTGAATTGAAGATCGCATGTATTTGGATCTATATTGTTCCGTTGTGCCCAATTTATAAGTTCTTGTAACGTCATGGTTCCTTTTGAGCTTCATTTGGTTCGCTCGAAAATATATAACAAAGGCCCACCAAATCTTTAGGTGAGCCTGTTGTGAATTTTGGACAATTTTTATTGGCGCTGCTTGTCACCCTGGTACTGTCCATTGTAGGTGTTGGTGACAGGTGCGGTCTCGTGTACGATTGCCTGTGCAATTCGCGCATTACGTTCGATGATGATTGGGCGGTGAACGATTAGGAAGCAGCCGCCACTGGGTGTGTGGAATCCTGCATCAAACTGACCGGACTCAACGATCGCACCACAACGAACAAGTGATGAACGGGTCTTGAATGTNAGTGCNGCGTTGTNGGGAATCGCGATGCTCTCAAGCAGNTCAATNTCGTAGTATCCGGGAGGNAGGATCCAGCGATTNCCGTCTATTGCCACATCNGTGTANGTGGGNAGTACNGTTTTGCCCTCNGCNGGNACTTCGCCNATTCCGGTAAGNGTTTTNATGTTNTTTACNCGGACATCCACACCNTGCTGCTGNATTGCNCCNGGTGCATAAAANCCGATAATACCACGTTCGATGATNTGATTTCCTGTTAATTGTGCCATGTTCTTAATATGTTTGTTCTTCTATTTCACAATTTAATATAGTCGAAAATAGCTCGATTGGNATACATGCACATGCTCCTCGGTATGCTATTTTTCCATTAACTTTTGTTGGAACGATAAGTAGGGTAATTGATTCATGTTTCAGAATAACTTCCCGCTGGCCAACTGACCCACTTCTCATNTCCTTGAATGTTTCGGTGTATAGATCCCNGCATATTGCCCACATCTTNCTGATTGCCCATGTTGGAACCATTCGCACAAACGATTGGTCATGATCCTCNTCCANAACAATTCGNTTNCCGCANCCATCNGTTGAAGTGTGNNTTTGTTTCCACTTNTGTTCGTGGAAGAAGAAGTGCCAGTCCGCAGCCGATTCCTTGCCCCATCCGGGACGGAGTGCATCGAGGTCCTCATAGATTTCAATACAAACATCAGGCCAGGGTTGAGTTCGGAACTTTTCGGAAATTTTAAGTTCCATTGGCCAACCTTGTCTGGTCTTTGATCTGATGCAAACATCAATGTCGACTTTTTGGTACTCCTTTCCAGTTTCCCAATCGGGACGATNGATGGTTTGGCAGGGGTACCTATTTGTATAAAAAAGGTCAGCCCTGGACCAACATGATTTCTCATAGTCCAGCGCTGACTGCATATTCTGTGTTGCTTCGTTGCTCATGATCCAATATATTTGGATCGGTTGTGTGGTTTAGAAGTCAAATAGTGTAACTTCTATCATTCCATCGGCTCTGAGCTCCTTCATACCAATCGCACTCATTATGCGGTTGAATGGGTCGAGTACGCATTTGGCGAAGAGCGCCTCCTTATCAATCGGTGCATATTGTTCAGACCACTTTGGAAGTGCTGAAGGTTGGAATGTGAATATTGTGTCCGGATCAGACTTCTTTTTGGGTCCGGTGGGTTTCACAATATAGTACTTCATTTTGCCACCATACAGTGGATCACCAATGAGGTTTTTTGTTTGACGGAGCCAGTTGTAATATGCGAGACCGCGAACTGCAAATGGGCAACCCTTACCAACAACTACCCCCTGCCTTGGATCATCGTCTGAAATGATGTACTTGGTGTATCCATTAACCGAAATTGCCGGCGAAACTTCCTCGACTCCAGCGGCAAGCCACTTTTGACGACCTTCCTGCATCTCCTTGTTGAGGATGTGAAGTAAGTTTTTGTCTTCCGTCATCAGCAAAGTCTTCACAAGACCGGCAAGAATTTTGCGCGAAAGCGCTGGATATGAGGCTTTTACCATCTCCAATCCCTTCGTCTTTTGTTTGAGGTGGTCCTCATCAAAGTATTTACCGTCCTTCCAAATCAACATTTGAGAGTAACGCTTCTTCACATCGAGGCGAATTTCGGAGTATGCGATGGTCTCCAGCTCGAACTCATGAATCATATCAGTGTCCACATTGCGGGTATTGCGAGTCCTGTAATAGTCGACCATAACACCTTTATTGTGCTGATTGAGGAACTCAGTATTGAGTCGTTCAATGATCCGGGCTTTTTCGGTAATTGTCCTCTTCTGAATGTCCTTGATTGTGTTCAACAAACCATCATAGCAGAAGTAGATTGAATCGGTGTCACCGGCCACCGGCTGCGCCATAATACCGAGGTCCTTTGTGAACTTCTCCTCGTACTCGGAGTTGATGGCAACATTCGGATTGAGACCAATACCCAGTTTTTCATGAAGTTCGGTCATTGTTGCCCAGTTCTTTTGGAAGAATCGGGGAATGTGGTGCTCCATGATGTGGATGAGGTTTCGACCTTCACCCGTAATGTCATTTGCGAGGTTAATATTGAACCACTCAAAGGCCACATGTGACGATCCACCATACATCGAGTTCATAATGAGCTTGATAGCCTGCTCCTTACATACCATGAACGTTATTTCGTTCTGCAGGACTCGCTTGAGTTCCTTGAGATCCCATAGGGCCTTATCGAACGCCGCCTGAATATCCACTGAACTGGTCACTTCATAACCAAGTTCTTTCAGTGTGGCAACAACGTTGGATGAGTACGGTTTTGAGCCCGGAATACGTCCCTCGAGAATGTGGTCAATATCCGACATTACCGTTGCATCAAGCTCCTTCGAAAGGTACTTGGTGACCCCGCGGAGTTTCTTGAGCCCGGCCTGAATTATCTTAAATGAGTAATCCTGATCGTTCTTATAAACACATCCGTTGACCGATACAAAGTAGTTGGGGTCCTTTTTGTATGGCTCGAGGTCAGATTCGGTAAACGTGCCGTCCGCAATTGAGCCCATGTAGTTCTCGATTGAAAGGTTGCACGATACGATCACTGATGGATACAGCGATGCGAAGTCATTGCAACATACGTACTGGTGTTTACCCGGTGTTGGCTGTCGGACATATGCACCGAGCAGAGTTCCTCGTTCGCCTGAGAATTTGCCGGATGGAACGACCTTGATTCCATTCTCGAAGAAATAATTGAAGAACATCGATTCGGTAATCTTAATCTTCGAGAAGGCCGTTGATATATCATTTCGACAAATGAGGGACTGGGTGTATAGAATATTGAGCGTCTTGAACTTCTTATCAATGAGTTGGACAAGCACCGAGTCAATCATGTTATAGAATACATACGTTGCATAGTCCGTATCATAAAGATGCTGGAGGTCTCCATCGTATGAAATTTTGGACATGCCGATTGATTCCGTTGCAATATAGTTGAGTGAAAGGTTCTCCTTAATAGGCATCACTGCCATATCGAAGTTGCCGATCACGTCCATCATATCGAGGATGAGGGTGTGATTCGGCATGCTCAAACGGATCTTTTCGTTCTTGAAGTTCGTGATATTCTTGAACTTCATGGTCCAGTCCACCGAGCACATATTGAATGAGATGTTCGGATAGAACAACTTGATGCGCTGCTGTATGTAGTACCAGTCGAATCCGAGTGAGTTCCAACCGGCCATTACCGGACACTTCGCCACAATGTTCTGAAGGAAATATTTGAGCATTTCCTCCTCGGTATTGAACTCAATATATGTTGCCTTGGGTCGAGGAAGTCCGAGAGTCTTATAGAATTGTGACGTACCCAACCAATCCTCATAGCGCTTCTGAAGCGCTTCAGGATTTGATAACTTCTTGATACCCAGGACGATAGCATCAAGCTTGTCGTTGACTATAGATATAGTCAGGATCGGGAATTTTGCCTCCGAAGGCTCCGGGAACTCCTTGGGATCGACCTGTACCTCAATATCGAATGTATAAAGGCGTGGGTTGGTCTTACCCAATAACAATCTCCTGTCCTGTTCGGAGAGCTCCTCGATAAATGTCTTAATCTCGGTCCACCCCGGCTTGTCGACCATGCGGACTTGGCAAGGCTTACCGTTCCAGTTCCTAAAAGGTCCATTCGGATCGTCAATATAGGACTTGAATCGGCTCACATCGTACTTCAATATGGCCTTGCCACCCTTCTCGGTCACATAGGAGAAAGAGAGCTGTCGCTTTTGTTTGTGAAAATTATAGTCTAATATCATGTTTAGTACTGAGTTTATTATGCTCGTTTTAATATAGGTGAGTCCGGTGGTGCGTTTATGATTAATTAAATATTTGAATATACATGAAAACGCTACTAACATATTTGGAGGAGGCCCGTGAAACTGTTGGCAAACTTCCATTCACTCGCGATCAATTTAAGGCTTTTTTGGCGGCCCTGGAGGACTTTGATGATGAATCTGAAGCTTGGCAAACTATTGAGAAGGCAGTTAGTGACGCATATGGTGAAAAGGTCTGGAGAGGATTCATGGGTTGGTGCGAAGGTACGCAATACGGCTCGGACGCAGACGGTATGTATGATATTTTGAGCAATATGCCAAAAAATCGACTCGAACGAGTGCTTGGTGCCGGTTCATACGGTGCTGCGGTTGAACTATCAAATGGAAAGGTTTGCAAAATCTTCCACAAAAATAGGGATATGGAGCCAACAGACCGTGACTTCTTTGAATATTGCATGTCGCACAAAACCGATGTGTTCCCAACCATCCATAAGCTTGGCAAGAAGTTTGTCATTATGGACAAGCTTAAAATGGACACACCAAAGTGCAAAATGTACAATGAGTACCTTAAAGTGAATGGCAAGAAATTTGATGGCATGACCATTGAACAAATTGCCAAACAAGTTATCAAAAAGGACAAGAAAATCGGTAAGGTTGTTGCCAAACTTGATGCTGAGGCAAAAGAAGTGCTTGACTGGTCAGTTGATGCTCTCACTCACCTTGAAAAGGCTGTTGGTTGGGATTCATTTAGCGATATGCGCCTCACCAATATTGGGGAGCGTTCCGATGGTGCAATTATATGGTTTGATATTTAATGGCATATACTGTTCTGCGAATATCTGATGGGGAGCATGCGTTTCCGTTTTTATTCGACGGAACGAATATTTATTGCCCGGATTATAACCCGACTGCATATGGCAAAAATCCGGATTATGCTCTTACCATCATAGACGGTGGTCCATTTGGTTCGAAGGCGTGGCCGGTTAATTTTGGCCACAAGGACTTTATTGCATGCATACCATTCCGTCACGAAGGACACAATTATCATCAATATATACCCACTGGATGTCCGTTTAGGGGCAACAAGTACGTTTGTTTGCAGGCGTGGAAGAATGGCGCACCCGATCCAGACTATACATCCGTGCAGGAATCACATATAGTTGACGTTGCACCGTTTGCTATCTCCGTAGTATTCAATAAGTTCGGAATATGCATCAATGGTGTGCGGGACGAGCTCGAAACCATGTTTAAGGAGAATTATGCTTATAAAGATTCAACCATCAACATAAGTGCGGAGGTGGCGTGTCTTGATGAAGACGATATGTACTGGAAGTCCGATACTGCAACAAAGTGGTCCGGGGGCGACTTTTTATTCAAATTGCAAGGTTGGCCATTCACTCTCAATCATCAATATAAGGATGACCTGAGGATTGTGGGCATTATGCATGTCGAAATAGTCCATAAGGATGGATCAAGAATGCATATTGATCTCAGATCAAACCCGTTTCAAATAACTCCGGAGCAATTCGCCCAAATGTTGGCATTGGCCCATGGCCCCGAAATAAATTTAACCGACTTAGATAAAATGAATGTTGCAAAGCCATATATAGTGAATAAATCGGTATATCAGGTTACCGAAATGACTTCACAAACAGATTCAAAGTCAAACATTGTTCAACCTGTATTCTTTAGGGCGCGCGATCTTGCAAACATTATAGTGCATCCTGAAGTCACTGAAAATATTTGCATTAACCTTGATGCATACAAGGCAAAGGTAGCCGCGTTCCATATAAAGATTGAAGGTACAACGTTCACTGAGATTGGTCGCACCGAATCCGGGGTAATCTTTAAGGTACAAGGCAATCTCCTCCCGGGCAAATTGGCCGGTGGTGTTTATTACATACTCGATCAGGATGCCAACCTTGTAACGACCGGCAAATATATTTATGAACGATAATGGTTGATTTTAACCTCAACGAAGGTGGGCCGGTCATTAATGATGATTATGATTGTCTGATCCAACAGATTGATATTCTGTTCGATACGACTCCGGGCGACCTCATTGGTGACATCGAATATGGCACAGACTATGAACGCCACTTATACGATCTCAAGCTCACGCCGGACGTTCTTCGTGAACATATGCTTGACGACCTGAGGCGATTGGACTTGCTTGGATTCACACCTGACGTTAGTGTTTATCTTATGCAAGGTACCGAACGGGATATTGCGATTATTGATGTACAATTAAGACGTGGTTCCGAAAATTATTCAAAACAATATAAGATCTCATGAAGCTATTTAGTTTACGTAATATACAGTTCCAGCAAATACTCGAGGACATTCAATCATACCTTGCAAAATCACTTGGTTCGGTTAAGTCCATCAATAGGAGCACCGTGTTTGGGCAGCTCATAACCGTTGTGGCCGGCGTTGCCCATAATATAATGCTATACATTGAGGATTCGTTGGTGGAACAGAATAAATACACGGCGCAGCGCAAAAAGTCAATTATTGGCCTTGCTGCATTATCCGGGTATCAGCCATCGTACGGCAAGGCTGCCGGAGTATGGGTACGACTTGCCCATCGCGCAAACAACCGCAATCCAATTGATGTTGTGATTCAGGATCACCAGCGAATTATTTGTTCTCAAAACGGTCTCTACTACAACATGATACTTGGTAAGTCCGCTATGGTAGTTAAGTGCGATACAAACTTGGCAAGCAATTATATATACGCAGTACAAGGCCAGTATGAAACTCAGCGATTCACGGCAACCGGTGGTAAGTTCTTTGCTCAAAACCTCAAGTTCAATGGATTTATGGACACCGACTATATCACGGTGAAGGTTAATGATGAGGAATGGGAACGTGTTGCTTCATTGTATGACATGGGTGCCAATAAAAAGCAATATATGGTCCGTTATAATCCGGTTGCCGGTGTGGACATAGTGTTTGGTAATGGTATCAATGGCGCCGTGGTTCCGGCCGGTGCAAGCGTGGAAGTATCGTACCTGTTGCATGATGGTGAATCGGGCAATATGGATGTTCAGGAGGACACCTACTTCATGTTCTCAACCAAACTATCGGATATTGCCGGTCAGCAGGTTGATGGCAACAATATTTTTGAGATCAGATTCGCCACCGAGGACTCGGTTGCAGCCGGTGCAAACTCGGAGGACATTACCCAAATCCGTCAAATGATTGGTTTCAATAGCCGTTCACTCGTGCTGTCTGATTCGAATGCTTATAAGGCGTTTTTGAATAAGTTTTCGTTTGTTGGTTACAATAGGACTTGGTCTGAACCGGGATCATTGCAAGTTAATTCGCTTGTGATGCGCAATTACAAGCAATACTGCCAACAAGGTGAGGACTATTTCAAACTAACCGAGGATAAATTCAACCTTTCGGACATTCAGAAGGAGTCAATCCAAAACGCCATTATAAAATCCGGAATGCAGCTTGCAGGTACCCAATATAACATCCTTGATATTGAATTGTGCAGGTATGCCCTGTATGTATATATCAAGATGAAGGATAATTCATCCGACCGTGAAATCATTAGTACAAAGATTAAATCATTGATTGGTGAGTTCTTTGGTGATGTTCAGTCTGATTCGTACATTCCAAAATCGGACATCATTGCACTTATAAAGGAGAATGTACCCGAAGTGGATGGTGTGACATGTTATTTCCTTTCGGAGCGCAACGAGCAGGCCCTAATGCAAGGACAGTACAATGATGTTCAGTATATATATGATCCGATGACCGGCACATACCGAAATAAGACTGTTACCGTGCGCCTTGTGGGTAATGAAAATCCAATGCTTGGACTTGATGCTCATGGCAATATTTCAATTGACGCGGACAACCAGTTCCCAGTGCTCATGGGAGGCTGGAAATTCAATAACAATGAAACTCCTGCACAACAAGTAACTGTAACGGATCCACTAATTATAGTATTTGAATAATGATAACATTCTTCAAACCGGATACTATTGGNGATGAACCCCAACTATTTAATGGGGATTATCCATATATTCATTGGGCNGANCCATTCTCAACTGGTGTAATCCGNTANAAATCACTATATTTTGTGACTGATGTGGACACTGTCCGCGTGCGAATGGATGTTCCAAATAATTGGAATTTTGCNCTGTTCAATGANGGNGGCTTTGATCNGATTAATATTGAATCAAANGACTATACCGACATCAATGANATTGCAACNGGATTTGTNGTTCTCAAAGGTCAAAAACTNGGTGNGCATCATTTATATCANCTCAACATCCTGTGCCGATCGGACGTTGAAGGTGAGTACATCGAAACCTTTTATATAAACGAAATCCCNTATCGTATTGGTGCCGAGTTTTGGGGTGAAAATGAGTCCTTAAAAATAAATCTCGCCAACCAGGGTACCGAAATTCCGGANAGTGTTGGCAAGGCCATATANGGTTCGAATGTATACGATGAGAGCCCTGATTGGGTNCTNCTCAATCGCAAATTCCGTGAACTCCTTGTAAANCACATAGATATNATGGANAANAAGGGTTCTTATAAGTCACTTTTGAATGCCNTNCAATGGTTTGAGTATGGTGATCTTGTTGAACTCAGGGAGGTTTGGAAATACGAGACCCCGGACGGANCCAAATATTATGATCACCCAATCAANACTATNGTGAATGAGGAGATCANNACAAGGATGTTCAATTCGGCCAAAACAACATATTTTGCCCTNCGNAACCTCAAACGCCNCATAGTTGGTCACACNGACAAGCCAACATATGATGAAACNATATANGGTCANGANCCGGACGACAATACCAATCGTNCTNAACAANATNGCCTGCCAATGGACTGAGNCCGACATGGTTCTCAAAATGGTGCTTCTTGGGAACTTCCTTGANACGTATTTCATGCCAATACATTCNGATCTNATAAGGTCGGTTGTTGAGGACATTTCGGACTTTAGTATGCGTCTNGATTTCAGNACNGGNAATACNGAGGAGAACTCNTCCGGNGGCGGTACANNNTCNTTTGGNTTCTCATGGGGTGATCCGNANAANANNCCGGTTATTCCNANNGANCCNCTTGCNCGGCATATTGTTATGNTGGANGAAGTNCATGCTTATGCAGGTATAGACCAACNAAATATGGCCTTNGANAATAGCNCNGANGTNGTGATGGACGGATCNNCNGTCATCCCAATGATAGCATGCCANACTTACGATGAACTCAATACTATGCCACTCGATGAACTTCGTCTCNGNGCNGCTGTTTATGGAATGGTATATAATGGTCCCGGCGCAATCGAACAAGCTAANTTCGAGTTTGATGAACCAGTCGTATCAGGCAAATGTCTGTCAAATCAATGGGGTGAATTTATTGAAACTCGNTTGCAATCNGGNANNACNAAATCNCTTCATGTCAAATTCTTGTTCCCAAAGCCCGGCATATTCACGTTTTATTTTGAGTTTACCGGACAGTCCGGAATGATATATACCAAATCNGTTCAGATAGAAGTTGTGGACAATTTGCGAGTTGATATCAGTTTCTATAAACTACAATCAATGAGCTCGAGGGATTATATGATGGTTAATCCATTCACAGCCAATTCNAACATCACACCAATGTTGACAATTCAGCGGGATCATGANTATCCGGTGGTTGATGGAGGAATNGTTGGAACGGANATCAAATANACCCGNTANATTCCNTTNAGAACNGCATCCAATAGCTCTCCAATGTCCGCTCCGTGCATGACNGTCGTTCGAACAATGCAATGGGNCGGNNCCAATCGTGTGGGCAAGCGTGATGCATATTTGGTGGCTCTTTGGAACAAGTATAACAAGGACGACTACTGGATGGACAAGGGAGAGGATATTGATATAAAGGACAACTCAAGCCTTGGTATATCGAATCCGACCGCATGGGTTCGCATATGTGCAAAGCGCAAACATTCGGGTCTTTGGAATGACTTTAGTGCACCCAACCCACCGGACAAGCAATTCGATCTTCAGGTGTTCTTCCCTGAGCTCCATGAACTTAAAAAAATTGNNCTGCGNGAGCACGTTGATCCGCATTATCCAATCATTTGTGTACCNGANATNATCATTGANGGNGANAACNGNAGGCGNCTTAATTANTCTGAAATGACCGGNGANCCTGCNTGGGAGTTCTTTTCNATTGGNCTNAATAANACNATTTCAAACATNACAATNCCTCAGGCNATTTCAACNAACATTATNGCCTCNGCAATCAANACNTCGATGCCACGAGGNATGTATCGTGTAACCTTTAGATATAANTTTGGNNACACNGAACGCACCATAACAAAAACACCGGACTGGGTCCTCGAAAAAGATGCTTGAATCATTTGTAATAAACGTTTGCGTACCAACCGCCGGAACTGATCACTATCCGGAAGTGGCAATCAACCAATATCCAATAGTTGTGCTTGGCAGGGAATCCGACCTACACAGGGCGCTTGAATCTGATGACGTCCGCAACTACCTTAAACAACATATTCGAACTTATCAACTATATAAGGATGCAAAGTTCTACATTCGTCACCTTCGACGCGATAACACGGATGAACAGACAACCATTCCTGTTCATGAGATTGTGGAGATTGAGGAAAGCGATTGGACATAGCTTATTTCGCGCATAAATGCGCCATATACAAATGAAAAGCCTGAGGATATAGAAATCTTCAGGCTATCTTTTTGAATGCGAATATGCGCATTATATGCGCTTGTTGCGTACTTGGATCAACTTGCCACACATTGGGCATATATCAATATACCGGTNCGGGTCGAGGCTTTGAACCCTCATGGATGGAACGTGCCGATTCAGTAAGCCGCACCATATCATTCTCCGGCAATGCAAACTCAGGGTCACAATCAATTGCTGCCATATCCCTAAGAAAGTCTTCTTCTCCATACGGTTCATAAAATACTGTGAATACATCCTGGTGCTGGGTAATGCCAATAATTCTTGAGAAAATACTCTTATTGAGCCAGTCGCAGACCTTCTTTGGCCCAATAAACTCCTTGTATAGTACCATTTACAAACATATCCATTTAATTAGGTATGACAGGGCAAATATGCAGGCACCAATGCCGAGTTTCTTCGCCATAAGTTCGGATTGTTCCTCGGCCGAAAGTTCATTTTTGCGGTACGGCTTGAATACATACTGTATAAACATGATAATCAGCATAAGTGCCACCCACTGACCAAACGGAACGTCCGGGAGGTCATAGCCGTACAGACCGGCCACTGGCGCAACGACATTATCATATACTGTATCGAATAGAACCGCCATAATGGCATTCCATAACAGTATAATGGGGCTTGCAATGAATCCGGCAAAAATGTTTGACAGGATCTTCATAAGAATTTGAAATAATTTGAAAGGTGTTTGTTAAATTCGAGGTGATGTCCGTAATAGACGTTTGCTGCTTCTCCACGGATCTCATCATTGACCCGAATACCGAAGTGGATGAGTTCGAAGTGCTCCTCGCGACCATCCGGAGAAATGATACTGCCAGGGCCGAGGAGTTCAATTCGAACCGCAAAAGGAATTTTCATAGGCTCCTCGTCAAAGACCCGTCCATTGATTATCACCCTGCTCCCTGGACGAACCATATATCGGGTGACCTCGAATACATGATCATCCCGATTGAACCCATGAGGCTCAAGAGTCGCAATGATATGGCTGATAAGCGCAGCCCTCGTCGTTGTAATGCTTGTTGATGTCATTTTGTATCTCCGTTAATTGTTCTGATGTAATAAACTCACGATTTTTAAGGATTTGGGCAACACGCATCCAGTCACAAACTACAAAGTCCTTGTAGTAACATAGGGGACATCCGGCGGCCGCATCATCTATATAAACTGATGCATACTGCTTTTTCGAGGATGAAAATTGCTGGGGTGATTGGTTGATACCTGAAAATGTAATACCGGCGTCCTCACAAAATATTACCGCGTCCTCAAGCACTCCCGGATTTTTTGGATTCCACGACCTCATGGTCCACAGGAAGACCTTGTGCCCATTTGTTTGAAGAGCCTTGATAGTAGGCACCACACCCGGCACAAGTTGTCCACACTTTGGATATTCATGTGTCACTATCGTGCCATCAAAATCGACAGCTATTGGTGATTTTCTATGCATGTAATCAATATTTTATTGTAATATATGCGTTCGGGGCGCTTGGTATATAGGGAAACCCCAACGATATTTTTTACTAATTTGGCCGGCATTCTTTTTATAACCTGACCATATTTTCAATATATGCCGCCACTTTGATGCGTTTGCAAAGTGGTCAATAATTTCGACCCATGCAAATAGTTTATATTGTCCGCGTCTATTTAACTTATATAGTTCGAAAATGAGTTGAGTTCGTTCGAGGCGTCGTCCGTCGGTTAGGGGCCTGCATGGATAAACTATTACCGCATCAACATGAATGTCGGATATTGCCAGTGTACTCACAATCATTTCACCGGTCAACATATCAATCGGAATATCCTTGAATGTTTCCGCCAATTTTGAACACGCGCGGCTGAGTAGAGTATAATGGCTGATCTCGTGGTGAACGCCATACCGTTCAAACTGATATTCATCGTACATGGGTAAACCAAATGCCTGACGGAGTTGATATGAGTTCATTCGGTTATTAACCCATGGCCTTATGCTGGTACAATTGTCCTCAACTGATCCGAGGGATATGTTTATGTCGTTATCAAGAATTGACATTTTCTATAAAGTATTGGTGAATAATTTTCCACTGGTTTGGTGGAAACGTTGCCATGAGTCGGCTCAATTTTTTCTTTCGAAGGATTGATGAAATTCGAACCGAATTGGCTGATTGCCAATATTTTAACATGCTCCTCCAAAATTCCTGGTGTGCATCATATTCGGACTTTCGTGGATCGTCCTGCACTGTTATCCCGGCGTACCCGACGAACGCATAACGTTCACGTCCGGATTTTTTACTATATAAAGCGAATTTAACCGCGTGTACCGTTCTTGTTGGATGCGCAAATGCTGTTATGGCAATCGCATCACATTTGATACCACGGTACTCAAGTGCCCGAAATATTTGTGATGGCAGCACCTCATCCGCGGTCAAATCGCCAAGTATATGTATGATCATTTTTGCAATTTTCCATCGAATTTTAAGGCAAAGATCATCGATTGTCATAAGATCCTGAATCTGCGAGGTCATCCGGTAGTGCTTGTTAAGCTCCTGATCGGTTATGGTATTGAGCCGGTAATCCGTGGCATACACATTCATATACTTTTCACGGAATTTGCCGAGGAGTTGATCAAAGTTATCGGATAGTATTCCCATGTTCGTCAAAATTAAAGGTTATACTCTGCTCAGGCTTTGCCACATAGTCAAATATTGTGGATGCGAATGCTGATTCCGGCTTCGCCACGATACGAAAACCGAAGTTCCGGTAAATTCGTTTTTTCTTGCGAAGACCGTACCGAAGGACTTCAACAATCAGACAATCGAGACTGTAAAACTTTGACCGGCGGACCACAACATAGTTATGTTTCGCTATATAAAGCACCATGTGGAGCATATCAATGATCTTATCGGGATTCACCAACTCAAATGCATGCAAGTTGTTGAAATGATGGTTGAGTGCATGTCCGAGCTGATCACAAACTTTAACATGGTTCTGAGTATCAATCTGCACGCGATAGACTGATTTGGCCGCCTTTGACAGGTTCATTTCAGTCACATCAAGCACGTTCTCGATGGTAAATACATCATTAAACTTCAGGCGCTCAATTGGGTCGTAATTATCATGTAAAATGCCCATAGTTCTTTTATACTTCAGGTGATAAACCGGCTTCATCGAGGATTGTAACAATCTCTTCCTCGGTCTGGCGCATAAAATTCACATGGCCGGCACCGAAATCGTAATCGCCATTCGAATGCACATCACCACCATCATTGCCGTTATTGGTTATGATGAAGAATTTGTTACCAGTTTGCTGATATGAGCACTTGTATCTATTACTGAGCAGGTCCAACATTTTGGCAACTGCGGTATTTTCATCCAATGTTCCTTTCATTGTTTCTTTGTGGTTCCATTAGAGGTTCCGGATATAAATAACAAAGGACCCCTAAAAATTTAGGAGTCCTCCATTAAAATTTTGAAGAAAATATTACTCTTCTACCGGGTCAACCACTGGGGCATCAGGTTCGGCCTTTGCCTTTGATGCCTTCTTGGATTTCTTCGCAGGAGCCGCAGCTTCCTCAGTTGCTACTTCTACCGGCGCATCCGGTTCAACAGGAGTTTCCGGGGTTTCAGGAGCAACCGGTGCGGTATCCTCAGTTTCACCTGAGAGGATCTCAGCGGCAACTTCGTGCTTGGTTACGAATTTTTCACAGATTTCCTTATCGGATAGCTTCTCGATATCAGCGGCGACGCCAACCTGAGTGATTGCGCCTTTGTTTACGAGTGCTTCAAATTCTTTTGCATTCATATGTTATGGTAATGTTATGTTGCTTTCTTTAATTGGAAATACCGTCAGAATAATCAAGTATCAATACTTGCCTTTAGACCGGGTGAACTGGAGTCGCATTTGCTCATTGATCATACGTTTCTTGGCACGTTCATCGGCATCGGACATCATAAGACCGGCACAAAGTGTGAATGAGCGGATTGAGAGTTCGCACGGTGCACCCTTATGTGCGAGTTCTTCGAGATACTCAAGAGCGGCATCCTTTGCTGCCGTAGAAAGAACATCGGGCTTAATCTTTGGAGCAAGACCACGGATGAGGTCAAGAACTTCGTCAACTGTGAATGAAAGGTCGCAAATGAGTGCGCGGTTACGAATGGCCGTATCGATGCCACCGGCTTGGAAGTTTGTAATGATGATACCACCACCCTCATAGAGGAACTCCTTAGGGTAATACCAACGCTTTTTAACTTCGTCAAATACTGCATCATCACACATGTTGGCCATTTCCTCGGACATTGGGATTGGAGCAGCAATACCCCAAGTTACCCAGCGCTCATCAGAAGAGTCGTATGCGGCTTTGAGAAGGTTAATTGCATCGGGATCTTTGAATACCGAGTCGCAGTCGTCCATAATCATGAGCTGACCCTCGTCCTTGAAGTCGTGGAGCGCCATGTAAAGAGCGGAAGGAGTAATCTTACCCTTGAGAAGTTTGTAGTCGCGGTTCTGTTCCTTGCCCGAGCCCTTAACGGCCTGCATTACACGGAAGGTCTTACCCACACCAGGAGCGCCACAAAGGAGCGCGAGTGGACGGATACCGGCGATTACATTGTATATATAGTTCTTCATGTCGGAGAATCGTTCCTCCGGAGTAGCGCGTTCCTCGTCCTCAAAGAAGCTCTGTGCAGATTCAACATCAGCATCAGTTGTTGATGAAACAGTTACGTTTGGACGAACTGAAAGACGGGCATCGGCGAGCTCCTTCATGATTTCATCGTACTGTGCCTGAAGATCGGCGAAGTCGCGACCCTTCTTCTTGGCATCACGAATGCGCTGGTACATGTTTGCCTTTTTGCGTTCGAGGTCTGCGAGATGTGGATCTTTTGCCTCGGTGATTTGGATTTCCTTATCGGTCATTGCCACACTTTCGAATAGCTGTGCATCTTTGATCTGCGCACGAACCGATGCATCAGTCATTTGAGTTTTGCCAGTGAGCACGGCCTCAACGAGTTTAAGCATCTGAACGGTGTTGGCGCCTTTAGCCTGAACGAGGAGTTCATAAGTGAACTGGCCGTTATTGTAAGCGGCATTATATGCGTCATCGAATTTTTTGGTGAACATTACGGTCTCAACCTGAGCCGATTGCGAGAGATCCCAAACAAAGAGAGCGCCTTCCGCATTCGCATTGAAGACATAAACGCCGAGCTTCGGCCTGCCATCAATAGTCATCTCATGGATAACCGGGATCGTAAAGATCTTGCGCTTTTTGAGATATGAACGCATCAATCCAATCGCTTTTTCAATGTCACGAGAACGGATGCTCTCAAAACATAGTGTGATTGGATTGACTGATTCACGAATGAATGAACTTAAGTCCATGAATTTTTATATACGTATATTTGTCATTTTGTCATTTCAAAATCTTCATATTTCCGACCTGATATTGCAATATTGAACTCCGGAATACCACCGACAAATCGTTCAAGATGGCTCATGATACATCGTTTAACCCAACGGAAGGATTCCTCACCACCCTGCATTTTGAACTCGGCAGTCTTTTCGATCTCATAACCATTATTGAAGTCATGAACACTGACCGGCTCAAGACCGGCACCCTTCATAAATTCGCAGATTTCATCGATGACATCCTTTGGAGTATTATCGCGTTCAACCCATGAAATATTTACTTTATAATAATATGGTTGAACCGGTTTCCGTGGTTTGTGTTCTATGGTTGTCCGGCGTGGCTGCATCTCGTCATTATTCTTTGTATTAATAATGTCTCGCTTCAGCGATCCATGGGCTTCGCCAATATCACATCGTGATGTCCCGCGTGACGCCTTGGCGAGGTCCTTTTTACGGATAATTTCAAAGTCTTCAGTGACTCGGATGATGGGGTTCTTGTTGTTTGCCTGATTGGCATACGTCTCCGGATCGTTCCAGTAGTCCACCTTGTGGTGTGGCTTGGACTCAGGCTTCATACCAATCGATTGAGCAGTACTGATAAAACGTTCCCATGCCTCCACGAGAGGCCGGGCATCATATTTATTTTTGAGGCAATAGTTGAAGGCGTCATTTAGTTTTTGCCTTATATTGCCGAGCAATTGTTTATCGTCTTTTGTGAATGTTGTCATGTTTTAATATAGTGGATGACCGTGACCTCATTAGCGCCTTGGGATTGTTACTATATTATTGGATTAAAGTAAAACTGTACAACATGCTATCACTGTCTCCGAGATACGACCAATTCAGGTTACTCTTGCCAAAAGAGTTTCTCCCACCGGAGGTGACCGAAAAGTGGCAACGGAAAATTAATAAGGATTCCGCTGTCATTACCACACCCATTGACTACTTGAACGAGTCGATCCGCGGAGTCACATTTCCGGGCATTCAGGATCTTACCGTCACACAGCAACAGCATTCAACGAACCCAATTAAACGAACGATTGGGCGCATTAATGTTGAACCAAATCAAAACAATACGACATATGCCACCGGTAACCCCTTGGATAAGATTCAGCGCGAGATTACAATCAAATTCCGCATGAACCAGGGCTTGTATAACTATTGGATGTTGTATGAGGCAATCTTTTATAGGTACTGCAAACATGAACTATACAAGGACGGAACTGATCTTGAGATGTATATATTGGACGAGGACGGCACACGTTGTGCCCGTTTAACTCTCCAGCAATGCCACATAGCCGGAATAGATGGCCTCGAATTTAGTTTTGATAAATCAGATCGTCAGGTTGATGAGTTCAGCATAACCATCTCATTCAATAACCTCGATCTTGATTTGCTTGATGAAATATAAATATAACGTTATAAAATGAATACAAATGCATTTGCAAAGGGTGATGCCCTTGCGAAACTTATAGAACTCATTGGTGCGGACAATAAGGCATTTAAGGCTCAGGACGCTGAGCTTATGGCCTCCATCAATGAAGTGCGAGAAATGTTCAATACCGATGAGTTCACGTCATGCACTCTTGAGGATTTTTACAATCTTTATGATACCGGTAAAATTGAGGCTGGTCATAAATATTGCATAACAAGCGCAATTCCATCAGACAATATTGCCAATACTTTATATGCAAGTTTTAAGAACATTGTTATCATTGGTGCACCTGGTGGTAAGTGTTTTGGTCTTGCCATTGCAAGTACTGGCGTTGCGCTCGTTAAAGGTTGGGCTGAACATGATGCAAAGGTTACTTACTTCGCGACGGTCGAAATGTTGGCAAAGGTCGCGACTGCATACGGCCATAGCAATACTGTTGATACTCTCGCAAATATTCCGGTCAACACTACAACCGTTGTTGCAAACATTTCAACTGATCAAACTCTTTCATGGGCACCCAATTTATGGATGGGCCTTGAAGTAGTATGCCTCATCAACAATATTGGTACTGAAGACGCCAACATCATCCTTCCTGATAACTGCAACGAGGCTGTGCTCACAATCCCAGCAGGCGAATATTTGGAAGTTTCCGTTATAAATGTTGACGGAACGTACTATACCCGTGTACCATCCACAACACCTGCATCAGGTGGAACAGGCGAAAGCCCCGTATATGAGGAGATTACTGCTGCCGATGTTCAGGCCATGTTTGCCGGAACATACGGTTCATAAGGTACATAACTACACAACTTCTTCAATCGTGAGATTCGGATGATTTAGTCCGAGTTTCACGATTTTTTCTTCTACCCCTATCAACGAAATGTGGAGGATTATTTCGTGGTCTGTTGTGGTGTAATCGAGGATAACTCCGGTTATGTCCAGAGCCATCAGGCAATCGCATTTGAAGTGGTAGGTGTTGCCGAGGAATTGTTCGGCTATATAATTTTTGATTGGTTCCATATTGTTACGTATATATAAAAAATAGCACCCAATCCTCACGGACTAAGTGCTATGAACAAAAGAACATTTACAGAGAAAATCACCGGTGTTAGATTTAGTCTTCCACGCAAGTGCAAAGAGTATCGCACGCTACGGTGTCTACAACAAGACTATCAGTTACGATTGAATCAGCTGCGATGCTGTCAACAACCACCTCAACCGAATCAACGGTGTCGGTATCAGCCTTTGAAGAACCACCACAAGCGGCAAACATGCTCATTGCGAGAACGGCCACAGCGGCCAACATAAACTTTTTCATAGTTTGAATAATTAAATTAGTATTTCTAACTAATATATAATAATCAATGTGGAGCTTTAGGACTTCTTGCAGCAATCACAGCAACAATTACACGATCCGGTATCAGGTTCAATGCCCATATATTTGAGTATACCGTTCACGTGTGCATTAAGGAGTTTTTGGATTGTTGCCTCATCCTTGAGAAGCGCGAGGTCCTCCTTGTTGTCATAAAAAAGGTTTTCGGTGAGCACAGCCTTGCACTTGGTCTTATAAAGTACCGTGAAGTTTTCCTGCCAATATTTTTGAGTTGGCAACGGCTTGCGCATCTTGAAGTCTTCTTTTTCAACGGCATCGAATATGCAATCCGCAAGTTGTTTTGATGCGTCCGAACAATTTTTTGATACGAACACTGACCAGCCACGGGCATTCATCCACTGTGTACCATTGCCGGCAGCATTTGCGTGAATTGATACGTACATGCAGTTTGTAGTGCCATATTTTGCACAGAGATCGTTTGCTCGTTGAGCCCGTTGTGATGGAGTTACCTTTACTTCATCCTCCGATTCGGTCACGATTTCGATAACCTGAATACCCTGGCCACGAAGGCGATTTGCTATTTTGCGACCAAGAGTTCTATTAAATTGCCATTCATAGAATGAACGGTCGGGTGAGCATTTTCCGTTAATAGGATCAACTTTGGAATGCCCATAGTCAAGTAGTACTATCTGCTTTGCCATTGTTGTACAATTGTTTATAACAATAATAAAATCAATAGCAAATCGCTACTGATTTGATATTTAATAAAATCAATAAAAAAGCCCCGAACCGAAGTCCGAGGCTTGCTGGTGTGGCTCTGTATTATGCTCTGGGGGCGTGTTTTAGATTGCGTCACCTACCTCCGCGAGGATAGGTTTGATGTTGATTTTCTTGATCGCGCCGTTGACGATTTCGAAGGCGGGAAGGTGCTGCATCTGACCCACTGAGTCATTGAAGACCATCTCCTCATCGAAGGTCCTGATGACAACTGGGATGTATTCACCGGCCTTGTAGTTGACGAGTTCTTCAGGTTTGGTAGGAATCATACCGGTGATGTTGAGGTCCTTGATTTCAACAAAGACACCACATTTTTTGGCGCTGTTGAGTACGCCGGTGATCTTGCCACCCCATACTCGTTTTGAAAATTCGTCCCATTCCTCTCCGGCATCGCACCAAATCTTGTGGAACTCCTTGAGATTCAGGTTGCCGAGATGTTTGAGATAGTTTTTGCGTGAGCAAACGAGGCTCATGCCGCGGCCGTTGGGTTTGGGTGCGTAGCTCATGATGAAAGCCTTGACAGTGGCACCTTCGAACGCTTCGAAGTCATCAGTTGTGTTGAGTACGATCTGTGAGCCGGGGATGAATGCGTCGACCATGAAAGGCTCACCAACGAACTCGGAAATTGAGGGGATAATAGCCTTGCCGACATAACCACCACGCACAAGGTGAAGGTCGGTGACCTCAACGGTCTGAACTTTTGCCCCAACGAGGTTCTGCACCCAGGGCTCCTTTGCGCGAGGAAGAATGTAGTCCTCCGTGATGGGCCCGAATACATCAACCATCGTGCCCTTGTTGGTCATTTCAACCACGCGAGCCTTGATTGCACCGGCGGGCGTTTCGTTGAGAAGTTTGGGGAAGTGGGCGAAGTTGTTGCGGGTTGCGAAGTTCTCCTTGTAACAGCCTGAATCGAATACGAC
>JAAVFJ010000005.1 GCA_014800845.1 Bacteroidales bacterium
TTTGCATCCCGGTGAACTTTTCAGTGCCTTTCGGCGTTGTCGTTGTTCCCGTTTTGCGAGTGCAAAGTTAGCACCTTTTTCCTTACCCACCAAATATTTTTGAGAAAAATTTTTCGGAATTTTTCCATTTTGCACTTAACTCGCTGATTATCCGTGAAATAAAAATGTGTTAAAAAACATATTTTCTCAGCAGTGTTTTACGGATAATCGCTGTTTTCCCTGTAAAATTCCCTATTCCCGCCCGAAAAAAAGTTGTGATGAAGGGCAAAAGAGATTCAAAAAAAGTCTCAAGGAACCAAAAGTGAGGTGATTTTTTTCAAAATTTCTACCGGCAGGCCGGGATAAATCGGCAGACAGAGCACCTGCGAGGATATTTTTTTTGCGTTTTCACAGGGGTCGGAGGCTATTTTTCCGGCATGAAAGGGGAGCGGATAGAAATATCTGCGGGGGTGAATGTCGTGCGCCATGAGGTAATCATAGACCTGATCGCGCTTATTTTTGTCCGGCTGAGCAAAAGGGGCAAGCGCCGGGTGGCAGTACGACTCCCCTATATATATAGGATAATGCGAAAAATTATAATCCAAACCCTCGGGAATCTCCATGAGTCTGATGCCGGCCACCGACTTCAGCGCCTCGGAATATTGGCGGCTAATTGCGCGGCGCTCCTGAATAGCCACATCAACCTTGCGGAGATTCAGCAGTCCGTAAGCGGCGCGCACCTCATCGAGTTTAGCATTTATCCCGGCCTCGGAGAAAGTGGTTTCCCCGGTAATTCCGAAGTTGCGAAGGGCATCAAGACGCTGCTTCATCTCCTTTGTTTTGCAGACCACGGCGCCACCTTCTATGGTATTAAACACCTTGGTGGCATGAAAACTGAGGGTGGAGAGGTCGCCGTTCAGCAAAATTGATTTACCATTTTCCCGCACCCCGAAAGCGTGAGCAGCATCGTAGATTATTGGCAATCCATGC
This sequence comes from Bacteroidales bacterium, assembly GCA_014800845.1. Lineage (GTDB taxonomy): Bacteria > Bacteroidota > Bacteroidia > Bacteroidales > Muribaculaceae > Lepagella. The sequence goes on from JAAVFJ010000005.1 coordinate 970, forward strand.
GCGCGGGCCACGCGGCGGAGCGCTTCGTCGCAGCAGGGCACACCATATACATGCACGCCGAGAATGGCGCGGGTGCGCGGGGTGATTGCAGCCTCCACGGCTTGGGCATCGAGGTTTCCGGTGGAGTATTCAACGTCGGCAAACACCGGTGTCAAGCCACTCCAGCTGACAGCCGCAGGGGTGGCTACAAATGTATAAGGTGTAGTAATGACCTCCCCTTCAGTTATACCTAAAGCTTTGAGGCTCAGAATAATCGGAAGAGTACCGTTAGTCATCACGCTTACATATGGCACCCCCAGATAATCAGCCAGCGCCGACTCAAACCGTTGCAGAAACGGGCCGTTGTTGGTCAGCCGCGATGTGGACCAGATTTCCCTCAGACTTTCGGTAAACTCCTCAAAATCAGGAAGTATGGGTGATGTTACAAGTATCTCTTTCATATTCTGAAATGCTTAATGCGATGCCACCACGGGAGCGATAAAAGACTGGAAATCAGCATATAAGTCCCGATGCCACAGATAATACCCGACAGGAGCGACAGCACCGGGTGCTGAAAACAAATGCTCACCAGATAGGCTACCAGCGTGGCGAACCCGGCCAGAAGGAGCACGGGGAGCATCAGCCGCACCTGACTGAGCATATTTGCGCGGGCAAACCGCCCGGTGTACCACATATTGACCGGCAACCCAATGAGCGAATCAGCCAGCACGCCCCAGCAGATGGCCTCGACCCCGAGCGGCACAGTCACGCAGAGTATGCCTACGGTGATTAATTTCTTAATAATCTCCAGCCTGAGAAAGAGGTTGGAGAAACCCTCAGCATTGAGTATCTGAAGGTTAAGTGCATGTACGGGATAAAACAGCATAGCCACGCAGAGCACCCTGAACATGGGCACGGCACTCAGCCACTGGCTATTAAAAAAGGTGCGAAACAGCGGCTCAGCCAGCGCGCTCATAAGCAGTATGCAGGGGGAAATAAGCCACACACTCATACCTAACACCCTCATAAACAACACATTCATGCGTGAGGGGTACCCCTGCAAACGCCCCATGACGGGATACGAGACGCGCGTAACCACACCGGAAGCAACCGTGGCGGGCAAACGACTGAAGCTGTCGGCGCGCCAGAAAAGACCGGTCAGCCTCGGCGTAAAAATTTTGCCTATGAGCACCGAGTAGATATTACTCCATATAGTATCAAGAATAGCCGATGCCATCACCTTCCATGAGAATCCAAACAAACTCCTCACCACCCTCTTGCTGAACCTCCAGCCCGGGCGCTCACCGGTCAGACACCAAAGCAGCAACGCGCGCAGCGACCAGCTGCAGACTTGCTGCCACACCAGCGCCCACACCCCTACTCCGCAGCAGGCCAGACAGATGCCGAGCACACCGGAAAGCAGAGTCGCCAAGAATGACACCTTAAAAAGCATCCGGAAATTCATAGCGGCTATCAGGCGCGCCGTCTGCACCACACACAGCGCGTTGACCGGCACGGCGAGGCAGATCACACGCATCACCCCCGTGAGCTCCGGCTGCGAGTAGAACCGCGCCACCCACGGAGCGATGAGCCAAAGCATCAAGTAGACACCGCCCCCTATCAGCAGATTCAGCACAAAGGCCGTGGAGTCTACCACCCGGCTACGCTCCGGCAGCCTGACAAGTGCCTGAGTCATGCCCGACTCCACGCAAATCTGCGCCAGAGCCACAAAAACCTGCAGCATAGCCACCATGCCGAATTCCCGGGGAGCCAGAAAGGCGGCCATGATGACCGACACAATGAAACTTACCCCCGACGAGCCGAAACTCTCGAGGGCACTCCACGCGATTCCCTTGGCGGTATGGCGAGCTAACGAGCTATCAGGAGAGAGACGAAATGCGGGCAACGTATTTACCTATGATGTCAAATTCAAGATTCACCTTAGTACCCGGCTCAATCCTGCAAAAATTAGTGTGGTCGTGAGTGTAAGGGATTATGGCGACAGAGAAGCCGTCTTCCGTGGGATCGCAGACGGTGAGACTCACGCCGTTGACCGTCACGCTGCCCTTGTCCACAGTGAGGTAACCGCGTTTAATCATCTCCTTATCCACCTCATACTTAAACGTATAGCGCCAGCTGCCCTCCTCGCTAACCACGCCGGTGCAGATAGCGGTAGTGTCCACATGCCCCTGCACAATGTGGCCGTCCAGGCGCGCATCAAGCTTCATGGAGCGTTCCAGATTTACCAAATCTCCCACTTTCAGCACACCCAGATTGGAGCGGTCAAGGGTCTCGCGGATAGCGGTCACAGTGTAAGTGCCGTCGCCGGGAAGAGCCACCACAGTGAGGCACACGCCGTTATGCGCCACAGACTGATCGATTTTAAGCTCATCCACAAAGCTGCAGCGCATGGTTATATGCAGATTATCGCGGTCATTACGGAGAGCTACAACCTCGGCAGCCTCCTCTACTATTCCTGAAAACATATCTTAGGTATTGTTTATATTGCAAAGTTAATGCTTTTTTCGTAATTTTGGTGCGTAAACTTTTAAGAGAGTGTTTGGATTTAAATGATTTTAGCACAAAGAGAGATTTTGAGATGATTTTTCAAAGTTGAAGAAGGAGCGATGCGGGCATCGCGACTGATGAAATCTTTGGAAAAGCGCCCAAAAGATCCTTTGTGATGAAATCAAAAATTTCTAAAACTCTCTGATTATTAAATTTGGTTTAAATTCAAACACTCTCTAAATCTTAGTCCATGTCACTCACTCTCACGCTTCCACCCCTCGCCGACGGCGCCACTCCCCCCTCGCTTCCCGACTTCAGCCAGCTCACGATAGTGGGTGCAAGCGGCGCGGGAAAAACACGATTCATGGACTATCTCATAAGACACGCCGGAGCCGCGGCCTATCCCCTATCGCCCCTCCACGCGATCACCGATGCCCGCGGCGAGACGCCCATCAGGCGGATGTTTGCAGAGAAATACTCCGCCATGGCTCCCGACGCCCGCATAACGAACGACCTGGACCGGCTGATGGCCATGCTCATGCACGATGAATTCCTTTACCTCCTCTCCGTGAAAAGCGCGCGGCTCATGGGCAACACTCACGCTCACTTCGAGCCAACGCGCCTGGACCGACTCGTGGAAATCTGGCAACGAATCTTTCCCGACAATCAGATTCTGCGCAACCGGGGCACTCTGCAATTCCTCACCGGCAGTGGCGAACGCACCGTGTCGGCCATTAAGCTAAGCAGCGGCGAGCGCACCGTGCTCTACTATGTCGCAGCGCTGCTCTATGCACCCTCCGGCGCATTGGTATTTATCGACGACCCTTCCCTCTTCCTCCACCCTTCGCTGATTCAGCCCGTCTGGAACGCTATTGAGGGTATGCGTCCCGACTGCCGATTCATCTACAATACCTCCGACCCTGAATTTTTAAGCTCGCGCACTGCCAACGCCTGCATCTGGGTGAAGCGCCACGATGCCGAGAAACAGACCTGGGACTACACCCTCCCCACCCCCGGCTCCCTCCCGGACGAGCTCTTCCTCAGCCTCATGGGATCACGCCGACCGGTGCTGTTCATTGAGGGTGACGCCACCCACAGCATTGACTCCAAGCTCTACCCTCTCATCTTCCCGCGCCACATAGTGCGCCCCGTGGGCTCCTGCAGCAAAGTGATTGAGGCCACACGCAGTTTCTGCGACCTGCGCCCCATTCACCACCTTGACAGTCACGGAATTGTAGACCGCGACCGTCGCACCGAAAAGGAGGTGGACTATCTGCGAAAAAAGAACATAATGGTGCCCGAAGTGGCCGAAATAGAAAACATTTTTCTGCTCGAGGAGGTGATAGCCATCATGGCCCGCAGGCGCAGAAAAAACATTGAGCGCACGCTGGCCAAGGTGCGGAAGGCCGTAATCAGCATGTTTGCACGCCAGCATCAGGAACAAGCTCTGCAGCACGTGCGCCACAAAATGAAGCGGGAACTTGAGTGCCGCGCCGACGCCAAGGTGCGGAGCATAGAGGCTCTGGAGCGCCATCTTCACGCGCTGCCCGACAGCATCAACGTGCGCGCTGACTACGAAAACCTCATGCGCGAATTCGGCCGCATGATTGAGTCGCGCGACTACCGGGCTATTCTCAAAGTCTTCAATCACAAACCCATGCTCCCTGAAAGCGGTGTGATTCAGCTCCTTGGCTACCACACAAAAGATGAGTACATCACCTCGGTGCTCGACACCCTCAAGACCGATTCACCCGACGCCGAGGCACTGCGCCACGCCATCCGCGCCTGCTTCCTGGCCGAGTGAGGACGGAGGATTTGACAATTGGTTGGGATTTTTAATAGGCGTTAACTAACATTTCCGGACGCTGCGGGGTTGTATCACTGAAGGCTCTCTCTCCGGTCCGCTACAGCCGACTTCGGCTGTTTTGCAGGGTCGGGGTTTATAGTTAGCCGGATTATTACTTACTTAAACTGTAATCTAATTATGAATATCACCCTTAAACAGCGTCTTGTCTCCCTGCAGTCTCACCTCATGAATTTCGCGGTCAGCCTCACCGGCAATCGCGACGAAGCCAGCGACCTGCTGCAGGACACTACCCTCAAGGTCCTGGACAATGAGGAGAAATATACTGATAACGTCAACTTCCAGGGTTGGGTCTTCACCATCATGCGAAATCTTTTCATCAATAATTATCGCAAGCAGGTGCGCCACAACACGGTAGTGGACACTTCAGAAGACCTCTTCAAGCTCAACACTTCCCAGGAATCCGGGCTCTCCAATCCTGAGGGGAGCGTGGCGGTACACGAAATCATGGATTCGCTCAACAGCCTCTCTGACGATTATCGAGTGCCCTTCACCCTCTATGTGCAGGGCTACAAATATAATGAGATAGCCGACAAAATGGGGCTGCCTCTCGGCACCATCAAGAGTCGCATCTTCTTCGCGCGCCGCATGTTGCGCGATGAGCTGTCGGCCTATCGCGACTGATCAATCCTCGCGCAGCAACTCCGGACGCAGAAGCCGTGTCCGCTCAAGCGCCTGTTCCTGCTTCCACGCTTCGATTTTGGCCTGATGACCGCTGAGCAATATTTCCGGCACCTTCCAACCATTATAGTCGGCCGGGCGGGTATAGACGGGAGCCTCAAGCAGACTGTCCTGAAAAGAATCGGAGAGGGCGCTCTGCTCGTCGCCTATCACACCCGGTATGAGCCTCACTATGCTGTCGGCAATAACTGCCGCAGGGAGCTCACCGCCGGTAAGCACATAGTTGCCTATGGAGATTTCGCGTGTCACCAGATGCTCGCGTATGCGATAGTCCACCCCCTTGTAGTGGCCGCAGAGTATTATCAGGTTGCGAGCCATAGAGAGAGAATTGGCCATAGGTTGCGACAGAATCTCGCCGTCAGGGCTCGTGAAAATCACATCATCATAGTCACGCTCAGCCTTAAGGGCAGATATGCAACGGTCTACCGGCTCAATCTGCATGACCATGCCGGCCTCGCCCCCAAACGGGTAGTCATCAACCTTGCGGTGCTTGTTGAGACTGTAGTCACGCAGATTGTGCACTACGATTTCCGCAAGCCCCTTGTCCTGCGCACGCTTGAGTATGCTGGTGGTCAGCGGGCCCTGCAGCATTTCCGGCACCACGGTGAGTATATCTATTCGCATTGTCTTATATTCTAATGTGATTTTCCGACTGCAAAATTACAAAAAAGGAGCATTACTTGCAATCTATTCACACGTTAACATATTTTAACTCGCGCTTTATCCCTCTCTCACGTCTAATTATATAACTTTGTATTTATTACTAAATTTTGTTGACATGAATATCAAGACGTTACTTTTCTCCATGCTGGCGCTTATAACCTGCCTGCTCTCCGGATGCAATGAAGACGCTACTAAGGATGACTCCATGCTCTCGCAGGAAATCTTGGGTTCCTGGACTCTGAGCTTCCAGTCAGACAATACATCAAACAGCATGCACTACACCTTCAAAGACAAGACTTTCACCTACGCCACCTACGCCACAAAGATGGATGACCCCACCATAAAGTCACTCACTATCAACGGCACATGGCGTATATATAAAGGTGTGCTGGAGCTCACTTACGACCTTCAGTCGCTGAACACCGATGGCTATGACGCCCAGGAAACTAAGAATATCTATGACGGTTTCTATAATGAGAACCTGCTGGTCAACGACATGAAGAATTCCTCTTCCCCCTACGGTAAGACCGTGACGTTCAGCCAGAGCGGCAACGTGCAGACCATGAGGCTTTCATCCATAAGTGGCTCCTTCGTTCGCACAAGTTATTGAACTCATTTAAACTTTTTACGAAAACAAAAACTTAGTTTAAAATGGTTTTCTTCAGGGTCAATCTTCATTAATATTTTGGCATCTTCCAATCCTTTCATCAGCCACGATGCCCGCATCGTTCCCTCTTCAAGTATTGAAATCTGCTCAAAATCTTAATGAACCTTAACCCTGAAAAAAGTCTAAATGAGTTCATTAAGATTCTTCCCCGCAAAAGTTTGCCCGCCACATCGACATGATGCGGCGGGCTGATATTTTTTAAAGACTTCGCTGTTTGAGGAGGAGGTCTCGGGCCTGGAAGTTATTATCTATAGTCGGCGAGCTGGGCGCGGAGCTGACGGCGGGTGGTGAAGATGCGGCTCTTCACGGTGCCCATGGGGAGGTTGAGCTTCTCTGCTATCTCCTCATATTTGTAGCCGGCCACGTGCATCTGGAAGGGCTCGCGGAAGTCGGCGGGGAGCTCGGCGATGATGGCGGTGATTTCGTTCACACCATAGGAACCTTCGGGAGTCTCGTAAGCCTCGGGGGCTGCTGCGTTGAGGTGGAAGAGGTTCTCGGTGGTGTCGGTCACAGTGTTTTCGCGCACCTGACGGCGGTAGTTGTTGATGAAGATGTTGCGCATTATGGTGAAGAGCCAACCCTTGAGGTTTACGTTCTCGGCAAATTTGTCTTCGCTGTCGAGAGCCTTAAGGGTGGTGTCCTGCACGAGGTCAGAAGCGCGGTCGCGGTCAGAGGTAAGTTTGATTGCGAAACTCATCAGGTTACTTTGGCATCCGATAACGCGGTTGATAAAAGGCGAAGTCTTTGACATATCTTTTAAGTGTTGTGAAGCCGCGGGGCTTCGAGGTGATTGATTTATTTTGACATTGCAAAATTACTCACACCTCACTCCAAATGCAAATTAAACGTATGAAATAAATGTTACAAATATTGACACAATTTTAACTTACTATAAATAAGCGACTTAGAAAACAAAGACATTTTAAGTATTAAAAATTTTATTAACTCATTTTTTTTGAGTAAGTTTGCACTCGGTTTACGCACCCTTACTGAAAAACTCAATTCTTACATATTTTAATCTAATTACAACAATGAACTCAAAACTACTCTACGTAGTGCTGTCGCTGCTTCTGACCTCGCTGTCAGTGAAAGCAGCTGATTTCACAATCTATTACGACAATTCCGAAACCGGCTGGGAAAGCGTCGGCATCCACTACTGGGGAGGCCCGCAGACCGAATGGCCCGGTGTGGAGATTGACCATGTGGATGGCAATATCTGGTCTTACACTTTCCCCTCTGATCCCAAGGGCGTAAGTGGCTTTCTGTTTAAACACGCCACTCTCAGCGGCGATGAATATCAGACTGCTGACATGTCGAAAGCTCCCATAAACGGCCACCTTTATAAAGGTGCCGGCGGCGAGAAGGGCAAAGTGACCGACGAGGGCCTCTACGAAGGTACTCCGGCCCCCAAGACCGCTACGGTGACCGCCTCGCCCAAAACAGGAGCACGCTTCTCTGAGCAGATTACTGTGACGCTCACCGCCACTCCCGCTGTACCTATTTATTATACCACCGACGGCTCGCTGCCCACCAAGGCTTCTGCAGTCTATGCCTCCCCACTCACTTTTAACGCAACCACCGAACTGCGTACGCTCACCGTGACTGACGAGGGGGTGGAAAAGACCCAGTCGTTCATCTACACCAAGCGCCAGACCGTGGAACCCGCTGATGGCATACTTACCACTGATTTCTACCGCGTGAACCCCGATGGCAAGAATGGGTCCAACCGCACTGTCGACATGAAGTTCACCAAGCACCCTAACACCAACTATCAGTGCACCGCCGACAACGCTATGACCAACTGGACTAACGATGACCTGATTTGTCAGGGTGTAGCCCGCGATATCGCCTCGGCCTTCAAGGGTAAACATGAGTATCCCGTGATTGACTCTTATGCTATCTTCGGCGCCTATGATGCTGAGAATCTCTACCTCGGGGTGCAGTACGTTTACTCCGTGTGGGATGCCGGCGGCGACGGCAAGTCTGACAACGACCGTCACCGCCCCTGGATGATGGATGGCCGCATCATGCTTGCCTTTGACCTTGACCCCAACAAGGAGTTTGAGGGTGTTCTGGCTAACGGCAACACCATCTGGGATGCCGATGGACAATATAATGTGATGCGCAACGGCACCGACTGCATCTGGCTCGGCAACACCAAGCCCACCGTAGGCGTGCCCGCCCTCTTCTTCCCCAACGCCAACGGCACCACAAGCTATGACGCTCCCGACTGCGTGACATTTGGCAGCGAGCCTTTCTATGGTGTGGCCGACGGTCTCCTCCCTTGCATCGAGCACATCTGGGGTCAGAAAGATTTCGGCTATGACCCCGAGGAGCTCCGCACTAACGACGGCTTCGTAGACCTCATCAGTGAAGTGGGCCGCGACAAGCACACTTTCTATGAATGGAAATTACCCCTCTCAAAACTCGGCATCACCGAGCAGCAGATCAAGGACCAAGGCATAGGCGTAATGGTGATTGACACTTACGGCCAGGGTGCCATCGGATGTACTCCTTACGATCCCACTGTCTTCGACAACGCACTGACCTCATACTCCAAAGACCCCTCTACCAGCGCCGAGAAAGAGGATAAGGACATCTTCACTTTCAAGCACCCCCGCATAGGAGGCGACCTCTCCCTGTCAGCTGAAGAGATAGAAATTACCGACCAGACACCCGCCGAATACTTCACCATCGACGGCCTGCGAGTAGCCAACCCCACCCACGGCCTCTACATCATGCGCCGCGGCGGCAAAGCAACCAAAGTAATCCTGTAAAAGCGCCGCTACCAGCAAAAATCTGAAGCCGTTCTCACGGCAAATATCCCCATAGAGTGCCCCGAAAGGTTTCTACCCAAAGCAAAAAATTGCACCAAGGGTAGAGCTTCTTCGGGGCACCGTCATATCCGGAAACTTCAGCGTCCCCCTATTGCCGGAACCAACGCCAACCAATAGCCGCTTACCCCAATACCGCCGAGATTGAATCACAATGTCAAAGAACCGGGAGCAAAATCCCCAGGGAATTTCACCCCCGCGAGACGAAACGAATCGCGCCGCGATTCCCGTCCACCGCATGGAGAGGAGAATCCCATCCTCCGACCACCCAGACCTTGACATAGAGATTGTGGCAAAATAGCGTAGTTACGTGGTGCGGAGCGCCGTTAATTTCGATAGCCGGTGGGCAATACCCCCGGAAAGTGCCGACAAAATATGTGCCCCGGAGGGGTACCACACTTAAGCATATACCCTACTACGGATGTCGTACCCCTCGGGGCACTTTCCCTCACGGTAGCTACCGGGGGCGCTCCCCCGACTATTGAGATTACAGGCGCTCCGCGCCTTGCGTTTGCCGCTAAAGGTAATACGTTAACAATACTGGTTGGAAGCCGTTGCCCGGGCGCGGTAAATCGGGGATTTTGGCTAATGCTCTACAGTCGAAAACCTAATTAAAGACTTAGCCGCGGCCCCCGGGTGGGAGTCGCGGCTTATTGTTGGGTTGTTTGTTGCGGGATTATTCACCGGTGTATTTCTTCATGATGAGACAGGCGTTGTGACCACCGAAACCAAAGGTGTTGGAAAGGGCTACATTCACGGGGCGCTTCTGAGCCTCATTGAATGTGAAATTGAGGTTATAGTCTACCTCGGGGTCGTTATCACCCTCTGCATGGTTGATTGTAGGGGGAACAACGTCGTCGGTGATGGCACGCACGCAGAAGAGAGCCTCAAGTGCGCCGGCGGCACCGAGAAGGTGACCGGTCATAGACTTGGTTGAGCTGAGGTTCATCTTGTAAGCGTGGTCGCCGAATACAGCCTTGATAGCCTTGGCTTCGGAGATGTCACCTACGGGGGTAGAGGTGCCGTGTAGGTTGATGTAGTCCACGTCTTCGGGCTTCATGCCGGCATCGCGCAGAGCACCCTCCATCACGAGGCGGGCGCCGAGGCCCTCGGGGTGAGTGGCGGTGATGTGGTAAGCGTCGGCTGAGAGGCCGCCACCTACTACTTCAGCGTAGATGTGGGCACCGCGAGCCTTGGCGTGCTCATATTCCTCAAGCACGAGGGCGGCAGCACCTTCGCCGATCACGAAACCGTCGCGAGAACCGGAGAATGGGCGTGAAGCGGTAGTGGGATCGTCGTTGCGGGTCGAGAGGGCGCGCATAGAGTTGAAGCCACCAACACCGGCGGGGTAAACGGCAGCTTCTGCGCCACCGGCTACGATTGCGTCGGCATAGCCGAGGCGGATGTAGTTGAATGCGTCAACCAGAGCATTGTTTGAAGATGCGCAAGCTGACACGGTGCCGAAGTTGGGGCCACGGAATTCGTGGTTGATTGAGATGTGGCCGGCAGCGATGTCGGCAATCATCTTGGGGATGAAGAAGGGGTTGTATTTGGGACCCTGATCTTCATGCACGGCATAATATCCGGCCTCTTCCTCGAAGGTGTGGAGGCCGCCGATGCCTGCAGCGAAGATTACACCTACACGGTTCTTGTCCACGCCTTCGGAGTCAATGCCGGAATCGGCTATTGCTTCGTCGGCAGCTACAAGAGCGTACATTGCATATAAATCAAGCTGGCGGGCTTTTTTGCGATCAAAATGGTCGGCAGGGTTAAAGTCCTTTACCTCGCAAGCGAACTGGGTCTTGAACTTAGAGCTGTCGAAATGAGTGATAGGGCCGGCACCGCTCTTGCCTTTGAGGGCGTTCTCCCAGGTAGTCTTGGCATCATTGCCAATGGGAGTGAGGGCACCGAGACCGGTTACTACTACGCGTTTTAGTTCCATAGAATACTATAAATACACGCGGCGCACCTTAGCGACGCATCCCGATGTGGAGGCCGTGACGGCTCCCGGCGGGGTGGCTGCTTTGTGCGCTGCGTTGGTAAAGGGGAATGGCTTACTTCTTGTTTGCCTCAATGTAGGCAATAGCGTCACCTACAGTGGCGATCTTTTCTGCCTCATCTTCGGGGATCTGGAGGTCGAATACCTTCTCAAACTCCATGATCAGCTCTACAGTGTCGAGAGAGTCTGCGCCGAGATCCTTGCTGAATTCAGCGGTTTCAACTACTTCGTTCTCGTCTACGCTGAGCTTGTCCACGATGATTTCCTTTACTTTTGCAGCTATTTCAGACATGGTGCTAAAATGGTTTTTGGGTGAATATTTCTTATTTTGTTTATTTTCAGAGTGCAAAGTAAACAATTATATCTGAGATACGGAAATTTTTTAGCAGGAAATTTACCTTTTTCTGCACAAGGGGTGTTTTTCTGTGCATTTTCCGCAGGTTTTTCAGGTTGCCGAGGGGGAATTTTCCTCCCCCGGCACCTGATTCTTCTCTTTAAGAGTCTACTTTACGAGCACTTTACGCGGCGTGGGGCTCTGGAGGGTCTTCACAAGATAGAGTCCGGCCGGCAGGTGGATGATTTCGTTGCAGCCCACTGAGGCGCGGCGGCATACGGTCTTGCCTGATATGTCGGTCACTATCAGGTCGGTGTGTTCGCCGCTTATCATGATGCGGATGCCCCCGGGCACATCGGTAACCCACAGGGGCTCGGGCACATCTACGCGCAATACGGAGCTGGTGGTGATGGTTATCACATTGCTCAGCGGGCTTTCGTAGCCCAGGCGCACGCTCTGCACTGTGTAGCTCTCCTCTACGTTCTCATCTCGATCATCTATATCGAGGAACAGGTCTTCCGCATCAAGGCGAGTGGTGACTGGACCGGTGGGGAGATGGCGTGTGCGGTTCACTATGTAGTAGTCCACCACTTCCCCCTCTGCCGGGGCAGCCCAACGGGCGCGATAGCCGGTAGCCGAAAGGTTTTCGGGGGCGAGAGCCTTGAGGGGAGTGAGCACGGGCACGGGATAAGCTTTGCCATGAACGTCAACATGGAAAGTCTTGCCTGCCGGAAAGCCACCGTCGTAGATGGTGAGGGCGGCGTTGTGCTCCCCTACTGCCGTGGGAGTGTAGCGTATGGTGAGTTTATAGCCGGTGTCGCCGTTAACCTGCGAGGCAGGGATACTGTTGGTGTAGAGGGTGTACATGCCTCTGTCCTCACCGGTGATTCGCACCGAGAGCGCTGAGGTGAGATTCGCACCGTTGATAAGTAGTTCCACCTCTTGAGTTTTGCCCACAGCCACTTCCCCGAGGTCTATGCTTGAGCCGTCGATGGGGGCAAACAGTTCCGGTTCGCCGGTGATGGGGGGCGTTATGGTGCTTCCCTGGTCAGCCAGATAGAAGGTCTCGGTGGTGCGGGTGCCCCAGATGTATTCCGCCAGCTCGGGGAAGTCAATAAATGGGTTGCGGTTACCCTGAATCTGATAGACAGCCTCGTTGCGCATGATTTCCTTCTGGCTCACGGGGTCACGGCGCGCCCAGTCCAGGAGCAATTCGTAGGCCCAGGGCTTGAGGGTCGGGTAAGTGCCATTCTGCACCATATAAGTATATTTCCAAGTGTAGTCCTGATAGCAGGTGGCCATATAGAAATATGTACGCGCGAAGTCACCTTTATATTCATCGGCAGGTTCAAACACCTGTGCGGCGCCTCCCCCCTGACCTGCGTAAGCATAGCCCACGGTGGTCACACCATTATTAAATGTAGGTGTCATCACCTCGCCGAGAGGATAATTGCTTTTAGCCATATTGGCAGCCGATTCACTGGGATAGAGATGATTGAGGTCGGTATACGCCTCATTCTGGTCACCGCCCCACCAGGATTTCGGGAAAGAGTGTTCACGGTTCATGCCACTCCAGCCGCGGGAGACGTAGAAGACCATGTCGGAATACATCTCCCACCAACGTTTCTGCCCGTTATAAAGCTCCGGATACACATCGGTCTTCGGGAATTGTGTGGGGAAAAGACTATTGTAGGTCACCACGGTATGCGGCCTGACGGTCTGATAAGCCGCCGTCTTCAGCTCCTCCTTGCGCTTGCCGTCGAGGCGCTGATAGTAACCCGAGGGTATGTCGGCATAACTTAGGCCGGCGGTGGCAATCAGCAGAATCAGTGATAATATTCTGTTCACCTTACTATATATTTAAGTGTTTTGCTCTTGCATACCATAATATATATGCCACGCATCTGCGGCTTACCGGGGAGCGGAGTGCCGTCGATGCTGAAGAAGCGGGCATCGGCATCAATCTGAATAAATTCCACGGATGCCTCTTTGCAGTCACCCTCCAGGCGCACGGTCACAGGCTCCGCCAAGTCGCGACCGGTGAGCGTAAGGGTAGCCACATGAGGCGCAGACATCGTGGCCTCCTGGGGGAGATAGCGCACCGTGAGCTCGCAACCATCCTCACTATTAATGTCGGAAGCGGGCAGACTCACAGCTTTCAGCGGAATTCCGGCGGTGATAATATCGTAATACTCAGCATCGAGCCCTGAAATAGTGGCGGTCACAGAGTGGGTAAACCCGGAGCCGAGCACCGGCACGATGTGGATTACACCCTCCTGCGGTTCGCCGCTCTCAAACGTAGTGATGTCGCCATTGAGGGGCGCAGTGATTACAGCATACTCGGGATCGGGGTTCGGATCCGGGTCGGGATCAGGATCGGGGTCCGGGTCAGGGTCTATTACTTCGCCGCTATGCCAGCCCTGGTCCATCAGCGAGCCCCAGATGTGCTCCACCATCTCCGGATGGTCTATGAACGGGTTGCGGTTCTTCTGCTGAGAGTAGACACCGTCATTGCGCTTGCGCTCCTTGTCGCTCACGGGGTCCTGACGGTGCCAGCGCAGTAGCATCTCCAGCGCCCAGGGCTGCAGCGTGGGGTATGTGCCCTGCGCGGCAGTGCGAAGTCCGTCGGAGCTCCAGCTGAGGTCCTGATAGCATGTCACCATATAGAAATAGGTTCGGGCCATGTCACCTTTATATTCATCAGCAGGTTCAAAGACATAGGTAGCGCCGCCACCCTGACCGCTCACAGGGGCGCCGAGGGTATAATAAGGTGACTGACACCGGGAGTTGGGGGCCTTCACCTTACCGGGGTCCACCTCGCCGAAGGGGTGATTGCTTCGGTCATTGTTAGCCCATTGGTCCACAGGCATGAGGTGGACTATATCCTTATAGGCATTGTTATTGGCGCCACCCCACCAGGATTTCGGGAAGGTGTGCTCTATGTTCATACCGCTATGGCCGGATATGCTTACTTTCTCATGAGTGTAAATATCCATCCAGTAGGTACCGGTAGGGTCCACATCAGTGTATTCAAACGCCGGCCAAGTGCCCGAACTGTAACTGATGGGGGTGTGTGACTTAATTATGGAGTACAGCTGACTCTTCAGGGCACTTTTGCTTTTGCCCTCGCAATCCTTGTAATAATCCTTCGGCGCATCAGCCCAAGCCGAGGAAGCCGACACCAGCAATATGCCGGCCATGAGTGAATTTATTGTAAGACGCATTGTGTTGAGTTAAAAAGTTAGTCCGCTTCCGGTGAAACGGGTTGCAAATGTAGTAAAAAAGGTTGGGAAATTGAGCGCCTCACTCTAAAAAAATATCACTCCCGGGGATATGCATATCGAGATGGATGTTTATGCACGCAATATTCACTCCAAAAACCACCCCGGAGGCAAAAAAGAGGCAAATTTAACACTGAAAACCTGCTATAAAACATAAAATTATCTTTTTTGAGCAGAAAATGCGTGTGGGCTCAAAAAAAACTCCTATATTTGCAAGCTGATATTTGCGCATTTTTGAACAAAAATTAAAACACATAAAAATTAACTGATTAACAGCAATGCAAAACAAAGGGTTTATCGGCACTATTGCGGTACTTCTGATATTGATTTGCGGCTTCTACATTTCGTTCTCCTTCGTCACTCAGAAATATGAGGATGAGGCTGACCGTTATGCTGCAGCTCTTGCGAAGACCAAAGATTCTGCCAACAAAAACTACAAGGATGCCCGCAAGGCCTTCATGGACTCTCTGGAGAACGAGAAGGTGTATCTGGGCTACACTTACGGCCAGGTAAAGAAAATGGAAATCGGCCTCGGTCTTGACCTGAAGGGTGGCATGAACCTCGTGCTCGAGGTGCCCACCACCGACGTGATCCGCTCCTATGCTAAAAACGAAGCGGCTCTGGCCAAAATCAACGCAGCCATCAAGAAGGTGCTCCCCCAGGGTGAATACACCACCCCCGGCATGAAGCCTTCTGACAAGGATTTCATCAACAAGTTCGCCGCCACTTTCCAGGAGGGCACCTTGGCCCCCCTCTTCGTGCGCGAAGGTGAATTCCTGGGCAAGCTCACCAGCTCTTCTACCAACGCTCAGGTGGCCCAGGCTCTCGAGCAGCAGGTGGAAAGTCAGGTTGACGACGCCTTCAATATCTTCCGCAACCGTATCGATAAGTTCGGTGTGGTAAGCCCCAACATCCAGAAGCTGCAGGACAAGCGCGGTCAGATTCTTCTCGAGCTTCCCGGCGTGAAGGAACCCGAGCAGATGACCAAGATTCTGCAGTCAAGCGCTAACCTGGAGTTCTACGAGGTTTACAACACTGACGAAATCTACCCCGCCCTCATCCAGTTCTCTGAGGAATACCGCATTGCTAACCCCGATGCCCCCAAGAACAACCTGCAGGCTCTGCTCGGTGGCGGTGGCCGCGGTCCCGTGATGGGCATGGTAGCTCGCGAAGACACTGCTGCCGTGAACACCATCATCAACTCAGACTTGGCAGCCCGCGTGCTCCCCTCTAACCTCAAGCTCCGTTGGGAAAACGCTCCCCAGGAAGTGGAGCAGCGCGACAAGGCCGGCAAGGTCATCATGAAGAAGAACGGCAAGCCGCTCACCAAGGCTTACTTCAACCTCATAGCTCTCAAGGGTGAACCCCAGCTCGAGGGGGACGCTGTGGTAAGCGCTTCTTCTGACTTCGACAACATGAAGGGCTCTACCGTAAACATGCGCATGAGCGACAAGGGCGCTCGCGACTGGGCCACTATCACCAAGAACAACCTCGGCCGCTCCATAGCCATCGTGCTCGACGACAATGTTTACTCCTACCCCAACGTAAACTCCGTAATCACCGGCGGCTCATCAGAAATCACCGGCAACTTCACTCCCGAAGAGGCCAACGACCTGGCTAACCTGCTTAAGAGCGGTAAGATGGACGTGAAGGTGCGCGTAGAGAGCCAGGAGGTAATCGGCCCCTCACTCGGTCAGCAGGCCATCGAAGCCGGCTTCACCAGCTTCATCGTAGCGCTCGTGCTGCTGATGATCTTCATGATTCTTATGTATGGTGTGATTCCCGGTCTCGTTACCAACATAGCACTCATCCTCAACCTCTACTTCACTCTCGGCATCCTGGCCTCCATCCAGGCAGTGCTCACCCTCTCAGGTATTGCAGGTATCGTGCTCGCGCTCGGTATGGCTGTTGACGCCAACGTGCTTATCTTCGAACGCACCAAGGAGGAGATGAAGGCCGGCAAGAAGCTCCGCGCCGCCATCACCGACGGTTACTCCAACGCCTTCTCTGCAATCTTCGACGGTAACCTCACCTCAATCATCACCGGCGTAATCCTTCTGCTCTTCGGTTCCGGTCCCATCAAGGGCTTCGCAACCACTCTGATCATCGGTCTCGTATGCAGCTTCTTCACCGCTGTGTTCCTGACCCGCATCGCCTTCGAGCTCATCACCAAGAACGGTCGCTGCGCAGGCATGACCTTCACTACTCCCCTGTCACGCACCTTCCTGTCTAACACCAAGATTAACTTCATTGGCAAGACCAAGGTGGCTTACCTCATCTGGGGCATCCTCGTGGCAGTAAGCATCGTGTCTCTCTGCACCCGCGGCATGAACCAGGGCATCGACTTCTCCGGTGGTCGCAACTACGTAGTAGCCTTCCAGCAGGACGTCAACACAGAAGACATCAAGAAGCAGCTCACCGACGAGTTCGACAAGGCCAACGCCAAGCATGGCATCAAGGAGCCCGTGGGACTCAGCGTAATCACCATCGACAACAACAAGAAGGTGCGTATCTCAACCAACTATCGCATCAACGACGCTGCTGAAGATGTTGATTCTGAAATCACCGGCCTGCTCTACAATGGCCTGAAGCCCCAGCTCACCGTAGGCGGCAAGCTTATGAACGAGAATGACTTCGCCATAGCCAACGAACAGCTCGGCATCGTGTCAATCCAGAAGGTTGGCGCAGCCGTGGCCGACGACATGAAGGCTGACGCAGCCATCGCAGTGACCATCGCAGTGATCTGTATGTTCCTCTATATCCTGCTCCGCTTCCGCAACATCGCGTTCTCAATCGGTGCAGTAGCCGCTGTAGCCATGACCGCCTTCCTTATCATCGGCTTCTACTCCGTATGCTGGGGCTTCCTCCCCTTCTCCATGGAGATTGACCAGAGCTTCATAGCGGCCGTGCTTACCATAATCGGTTATCAGATTAACGATACCGTGGTAGTATTCGACCGTATCCGCGAGGTTCTCAAGCTCTACCCGAAGGAGGAGAAGAAGTCAGTGTTCAACAACTCACTGAACGCAACGCTGACACGTACCGTAATGACCTCATTCTCCACCCTGCTCGTGCTTCTCTGCATCTTCATCCTGGGTGGTGACACAATCCGCTCATTCACCTTCGCAATGATTTTCGGCGTGATTGTAGGTACCTTCTGTTCAATCTTCCTTGCAGCCCCCGTGGCTTACGCCGTGATGACTCGCAAGAAGAGCAACAACAACCCCAAGGCCGCCGCTGCCAAGGCCGGCGCCTCACAGCGTCTCGCTCGCTAAAAAGACCAAACCCGATAACCGCAAGGGGCGACCTCAACCGAGGCCGCCCCTTGTTAGCAGTAAATGGGGGTAGATTTTAGGCTTTAGGTTATAGAGCAGGGGCTGCCCGCAGCCGCTAAAGTAGCTATGATAGCTAAAATAGCTACTTTAGCAAAGGCCGTGCCGAGAGCTCCGAGGACTCTGAGGACTCCGAGAGCTCCGAGAGCCCCCAAAAAGCAAAAGCAAAAGGGCCGACTTCTTGTGGAAGCCGGCCCCGGATATTAAAGTTAGAGGATTTTGTTAGCGGACTGCTTTGTAGGTGAAGGTCTCGCCGGTGGGTGAGGTGAAGGTCACCAGGTAGATGCCTGACTTAAAGCCTACCAGCGATGCGGTGGGTTCGCTGGTGTGTGCGCCCCAGAGGAGTGCACCCTCGTAGTTGTAGATAGCCACATCCTCAACCTCCATGCCGCTCAGTGTCACAACAGAACCGTTGTAGCTGGCGCGAGGTGCATTCTCAGCATCAATGCCGTCTACGCCTGCGGGGAGCGTGCCGGTGCGGGCAGCCTGCACATGCATGCTGACGCGGATGTCACCCTGAGCTTCGGGGAATACAGCATCGGGCACAGAAATCTTCACGGTATGCTCGCCGGCCTTGAGAGCACCCAGATTGAACACACGCAAGGGTATAGCATCGCCGGGACACCAGTTGGTGCCGTTGAGCTCCCACCACAGGTCAGTGCGGCGGTTAACGCCGTAGATGCCATTGGACTGAGTGTTCAGATAGCGATAAGGCTCACAAGTTTTGCCACCGGGCTTGAACTGCGCTACGAGCTCACCATCCACATACAGGAAGTGATCGCGACGATTATATTCCTCACCACCGTTGTTGGCGCCATGGTTTGAGAGATTGAGAGTCAGAGAAGCATCATTCACATCGGAGTCGAGAGTGAATTTCCAGGTGCGGGCGGTTGTTCCTACCTCATCACAAGCCTTCTCGTTGTAGTTGTTGAGGTTCTGGCTGCCATGTATTTCGGAAATATAGTGCCAGAGGGGGAGGATAATATGGTCGGTGGTGGGGGCCGCAGGTTCATCGCGAGAGATGAATTCTACAGTGCCGCGGAACACATCGTCACGACCGGCGCAACCCGTAATTTGAACATTCGCCGCACCGGAAACACCGAACAGCTCGAATTCCAACCAGTAATCATACTTGTCCTGCAGGTTCTTGTCGCGGAAAATCATGGAAGCAAGACGGCCGTCATAGTAGTATTTCACCTCGTCGGGGTAGAGATTCTTGTCCATGAAGGGGGTGATGAAGCGCACGAGCTCAAAGCGCATGTCTTCAGCGCGACCGGTGTATTCGGAACCCTTGGGGAGCAGCGAGAGGGAGATGTTGCCAAGGCGGTCATAGTTATCGCAAAGGGCGCCGATGGTCACCATGATGTCTACATCTTCGCCAAACCAAGCGAGGTCTTCGGCAGTCAGTTTCTTGGCATACTGATAGTTAGTGTGGCGCACGATACCGTCAACACTTTCCTGATCCTTGTCGTGAACGCCGTCAGCATAGCCATTATAGAACACAGTTTCGTTGTAAGGACGCCACACGCGGTAGTGGTCCTGAGCCTCGGGGGTAAGAGCCAGTGCGGAGCCTACTGATGCCAGCATGACTGAGGCGATGAGAAATTTCTTCATTTTATTAAGAGATTTTGGTAATACAGGATTGAAAATTAAGGTACGTTAGCAAAATATAGCTATCTGAGGAATCCTCAGGTGTTTAGGGTGCAAATGTAGGAATTTAGGTCCGAATTGACAAATTTTTGAGGATTTTTTTTCATCTGTTTGCGCGTGTGCATTATTATCGCTAATTTTGCAGTTCCATCAATTGACTGAAATGGGTAGGAAACTCAAGCGCATAAATCTCTACATCAGGCGCAAGGCACACCTGTCGGTGTTTCTTGTGTGTGGCGTCGTGGTGCTGTTGCTTTTCTTCAACGATGAGACGAGTCTCACGCGTTCGCGCGAATACGATGCGCGCATAGCTGAGCTGCAACATGAAATAAAGGTAGCCACCGACTCGGCGGAATATTACCGTCGGGCGCGCCGCGCTCTGCTCACCAACACCGAGGAGCTGGAGCAGGTGGCCCGCGAGAGCTACAACATGCAGCGTCCCACTGAAGATGTCTATGTGCTTCAGAAGAGCTCGGCCGCTGACTGACCGCGTCCGGCATAATCTCTCCCCTGCCCTGAGAATGAATATGACAAATCCTGTGAATGAGGC
This sequence comes from Bacteroidales bacterium, assembly GCA_014800845.1. GTDB lineage: Bacteria > Bacteroidota > Bacteroidia > Bacteroidales > Muribaculaceae > Lepagella. The sequence continues at coordinate 21,312 of JAAVFJ010000005.1, forward strand.
GCTTGCGCGCCGTCGCCGTCTGGCCGAGCTCCTGGCCACTATCGGCATGATTACTGTAGGAGTGGGCATGCTTCTGCCGCTGCTCAACATGCTGAATACCGGCATACTCTACACCTGTCGCTGGGTATTTGCCGCCGGCGCCCTGCTCTTCTGGATCGGGCGCTGCATCCCCGTCGGTGCCCCCGATGAGAGTGTGCGGCTGCGCAGACTCCGACGCATGGAATTCTGGAGCGGTGCCTGCTTCGGTGTGGCAGCCTTCTTCTGGTTTTACAACCTCAGCAAGTATGGCAACATCCACACCACCGGCGCGCTCATGGTTCTGCGCGACACCATACTCTTCTCGCTGGCCGGCGCCGTGCTCCAGCTCATTTCGGCCTGGATGATTTACTTCCGCCAGAAGAAGGAGGCCAACGCCCCGGCCACTCAGCCTCGTGGCAATAAGGGTGGAAAATAACCTCTCCGGAAGTCCGGGCTCCTAAGGATTATAGTTTTTTCACACATTTAATTTGTAGCTCCATCTTAATTAAGGTAATTTTGCAAGGTGAAACAGACTGACACAGAATCACGTGTTTACCTCGTTGTGGACCACGGCAACACCCGCACAAAGGGGGTGATTTATGCCGGGGGCAATGAAGTGGCCTCTGTCACGCTCGAGGGCGAGGGCACCGATGAGCTGCTTGAGCTTGCCGAGCGCCACTCGGTGAGCCGCGCCATCTATTGCGGTACCGCCAGCGGCAACACACGTCTGATCGAGACTCTCGACCGCCTTCTGCCTGCCGGCTGCCTAGTGCTGACCGCCTCGCTCCCCCTGCCGATTAAGATTGACTACGGCACCCCGGGCACTCTCGGCGCCGACCGCATAGCCGCCGCTGTGGGAGCCCGCAGCCTGACTGACGCCGCCGGCATAATGGTGGTGGATGCCGGCACCTGTATCACCATAGACTTTGTGGAGGGGCAGACTTTCAAGCGCGGCAACATCTCCCCGGGGGTGAGCATGCGTTTCCGCGCCATGCATGAGTACTCCGCACGTCTGCCGTTGGAGCACCTCGATGTCGGGAATCTGCCCGAAAGCCCGTTTGGCGAAGACACCTCCACGGCGCTGCGCTGCGGGGTGGCTAACGGCATTACCGGCGAATTGCTGCTCGCCTACAGTGTGGCCCGTGCCCCTGCGCAAGCCCCCGCACTTGTTCTCTCCGGCGGGGATGCTCCCGTCATCTCTCTATTACTCAATAAATTCTCTATCCCCCACATCAGCCGTCAGGACGTGGTGATGCTGGGTTTACTGAAGATACTCCAATATAATGAAGACTTATAATTATCTTTTTCTCTCCCTGGTTCTGAGCCTGATATGCTGCTTTGACGCCGCTGCGCAGAACACTTCTTCGCCCTACTCCATGTATGGCTACGGCCTGCTGCGCGATGGCGCCACAGCCACTCAGCGTCAGATGGGAGGCATAGGCTACGCCATGAGGGCCAACAGGCAGATCAATGCCATGAACCCCGCCTCTTACGCTTCTATCGACTCCCTCACTTTCCTCTGGGACATAGGCGCTGACCTCAGCTTCAATCACCGCAGCGAGACACTCAACGGTGTCAAGAACTCTGCCAACGGCAAAGGGGGCGGCCTGGATTACCTTCAGATGCAGTTCCCCGTGGGCAAATGCTTCGGTGCTTCAGTAGGCCTTATCCCCTACAGCTCAGTCGGTTACACCTTCGGCGACGAGGTAGTGCACGGCTCCCTCTCCAATCAGGGCACCGGTGGTATCACTCAGGCCTACGCCGGCTTCTCCGGACGCTGGAAGGGTCTGTCGCTCGGTGTGAACGTGAGCTATGATTTCGGCAATGTAATCAACGACGTGTATGCCTACGTGGGCAGCAATCAGACTCTGTTTGAGCACGTTATGCAGGTACGCGACTGGAACCTGACCATAGGCGCACAATACACCTTCATCCCCGCCCGCTTCAACCGCGTGACCATAGGCGCTGTCTACACCCCCAAGAAATCGCTCCACGGCACGACCTGGATTGACTACTGGGACATCACGGCCGACAGCAAAGCCGACACCGTGGCTTACGCCAAGATGAACGGCAAATATTACCGTCCCACCACGATAGGTGGCGGCATCAGCTGGCAGCGCGACCGCTCCTCCCACATCATGGTGGAGGCCGACGTGGAGTGGCAGCAGTGGAGCAAAGCCAAATTCTCTGCACTCTACGATGAAGATGGCGCCGAGGTGCTCGCCCCGCAGCAGTTTAATGACCGCATGCGTCTGGCGCTCGGTGGCGAATACACTCACCGCGTGCGCGGCAACTATTTCCAGCGTCTGACCTGGCGTCTTGGCGGCCACTACACCCGCGACTACCTCGTCATAGCCGGCAACGATGTGAAGGATTTCGGCCTCTCCTGCGGTGTGGGCATCCCCACCATCGAGGGTAAAACGATAGTCAACGTGGGCTTCGAGTGGCTTCACCGCCGCGCCTATCCGCAGGCACTTATCAGCGAAAACTATTTCAACATAACCGTAGGTCTCAACTTCAATGAGCTCTGGTTCTGGCAACGCAAGATTAAGTAACCTGAGGTTGCTTCCGCTGTGTGTGGCCACAGGCATAGCCGCCTGCTCGCTCATGAGCGCGTGCAAGCATGAGGAGCCGATAGAGCGCGCTGAGATTCGCGCTGAAGGGCGCCCCACCATGACCACTCACAATGTCATGACCATCATCTCCGACTCCGGAGTGCCTCAATACCGCCTGGTCTGCCCTCTCTGGCTCGTCTACGACAATGTGGACACCCCGAAGTGGATTCTCCCCGGCGGCCCCTATCTGGAGAAGTTTGACCCTCAGATGAAGACCGTCTTCACCGTGGCCTGCGACTCTGCCGTCAACAACCGCCGCACCATGCAGTGGGAGCTCTACGGCAATGTGGAGTTCAAGGAGAACAACCGCCTGCTCATCCTCACCCAGCAGATGACCTGGGACCAGGAGAAGCGCATGGTCTATTCCGACTCGTTCATCCACATAGAGCAGCCTGACAAAATCATTGAGGGCTACGGCTTCGAGGGCTACACATCCCCCTCCGGACGCCTCACCTCCTATGTGCTCCACCGCCCTACTGCCGTACTCCCCTATGACCAGTCAAAGATAGAGGGTGGCGGCATGAACCCCGCCATGGACCCCGCCATGGCTATTGACCCCTCGCTGCCAGCCCCCGGCAACTGACGCGGGCTGACCCTTAACTACTCTGACAACCGATGGAACAACCCTTAGCTATAATAATTACCGTACTGGCCATCCTGCTCTCAGGCTTCTTTTCAGGCACTGAGATAGCCTTTGTGCAGTCCAGCAAAGTGCGCATTGGCATCGACGAGCGGCAAGGTGGCATCATCAGCCGCATCATCGGCGGATTCACCCGCCATCAGGACATGTTCATTTCCACAATTCTGGTGGGTAACAACATCGTGCTCGTAATCTACGGTATAGCAATCTCCATAATCATAAATCCCTGGCTGGAGGCTCACTTTCAGAACGAGGCGCTGGTGCTGATATGCAACACGCTGATTTCCACCACAATCATACTCATTGCCGGGGAATTCCTTCCGAAGACACTCTTCCGCATAAACCCCAACACGATGCTGAAGGTCTTTGCCATCCCCACTTACATCATCTACTTACTGCTATATCCCGTAAGCCTCTTTGCCTCCGGGCTTTCCAAGTTGCTGATGAAGGTGTTCGGCATCAAGGAGGAGAAGACTGACGAGACCCGCCTGACCATTGACCAGATTGACCACTTCGTGCAGCAGGCCATAGATGAGAAGAAGGAGGGGGAAGATGTGGAGAATGAGGTTAAGATTTTCCGCAACGCGCTCGATTTCAAGGACACCCATATACATGACTGCATGATTCCCCGCAACGAGATTGTGGCGGTGAACATCGACACCACCTCGCGCAGCGAACTGACAAATCTGTTCATCACCACCGGCCTGTCAAAGATTGTGGTCTACCGCGACGACATTGACGAGGTCTTAGGTTATATCCATGTCAGTGAGCTCTTTAACGCCGACGCCGACTGGAAGAATTGCCTCAAGCCGGTGATTTTCACCCCCGAGACCATGCTCGCCAACAAGATGATGCATCGCCTCATGGCCGAGAAGAAATCTATGGCTATTGTGGTCGATGAATTTGGTGGCACCGCCGGCCTCGTCACCCTCGAGGATCTCGTGGAGGAAATCTTCGGCGAGATTGAAGATGAGCATGACCGCTCCCGCAAGGTGGCCCGCATGACTGCTCCCGGCTGCTACGAGCTCTCCGGACGCGCCGAGATTCAGGCTGTGAACGAGGAGTTTAACCTTGACATTAAGGAGAGTGAGGACTATCACACCATAGCCGGCTTCATCCTCCACAACCTTGAGGCGCTCCCCAAGCAGGGTGACAGCTTCAACATCGGCCGCTTTAAGTTTGACATACTCCGCATGACGGCCACCAAGATAGAGCTCGTCAGCATGGAGCTCCTCAACCAGGAGGAAGAGGACTGAGGCGCGCAGTCTATTACAATCACATAACTTTTATTGCGCGGGGCTTTCTCCTACTCCTGCAGCGTCATCTGCGCCGGGTCACCTTGGCGTGTGTCGGGCTCAAGATAGTACAGCTCGGTGCCGTCTGATGCCTTGAAGGGATTGACTATCAGCGGAATCAATCGACTCTTGCCGCCTTTGTCCCTAAACTTTCTGAACACCAGCTGACTGCGCATCGGCGCCAGCTCAGCGTCGCGGCTCACTATGGCGCCGCGGTAGCTAATCGTCTGCTTGCCGGCGGAGAAATTCCGCATGTCGAAATCGCGAAGCGACGTCGGCACGAGCGACAGCGGCTTGCCGTCAACGCGGTAGAACTCCACCATATAATTAGAGTTGCAACGGTCCTCCGGCAGCATGGCAAAAATGCCACATTTATGCAGCGAAATCCAGGGACCGGAGCCCCAGCCGCCGCAGTCATAGTACACCACCCCGTCGGCTGAATCCATATACTTCATACTCACCTCCTTATACTCCCTGTCCTCACGCGCCTGCACAGGGATTGTCACAGCATAGTGCACCACAAGAAACGCGCTAACAGCCACACAGCTCCACACTCTGAGCTTTGCGTTTACGCGGCCAATCAGAGGCACACAGAGCATCGCAGCCACCGGGAGAGCTATCACATCGACATACCAGAACATCCTGACGGCATAAATCGACATGAAGAAGATAGCGAGTATATCCCCGAGAACCACACAGACCATGGCACCGGCAGCTAAACTCAGCCTGTCAAGCCTACGCCGCAAAGGGGTGAGTAGCAGCAGGGGCACGAGCCACGTCAGCCCCAAACCAATCGCGGCCCCGCGAAGCATCAGCGGCAGGGGTGTCCTGTAAATCTCGCCACCCACGCGCACCCAGAAGCCCGGCGCCACGAGCACTATCACCACCCCGGCAAAGGTGCCCGCAAGAATGGCAACAGTCGACCCTTTCAGCCTCCGGCGCATCAGCAGCGCAAACAGCAGCATACCCGGCAAAAAGGCCACAGAATAAGCCTCATGCCACCAGGCAGCTATCAGGCTCAGCAGGAAGAGCCCCACCCACAGCAACGTCCCCTGACGCTCCGGAGGGCGCACAAACAGCCACATCACAATGACAGCGAGCGCCGAGCCCCAGAGATAATTGAGGGCTATGTTGGTGATAAAGATGCCGCAGAACCAGGGCAGCAGGCAGTTGAGTGCAGCCACGAGCATAATCGTGCGGAGCGGATGGCGCCTGACGGAGCCGAAAGCCAGCCGGCTTCCGAAGTAGAAGAGGCTCAGGCAGGAGAGCCCCGAGACCGCTCCTATCAGCCACTTAGGCATCCATGTTATCACCCAGAGTATCAGCTTGTCGCCCAGGCGCCCGTTGACAGTGGCATAGTGCATCTTAAAGAAATACTTGCCTATGGGCCACGTGATGCCCGACTCGTCGGCAATCATGGCAAACTTCCCATAGCGCCCGTAATAAAGGTCGTCGCGCTGCCAGGGAGTGAGATACTGCAACCATCCGCACGCAAAAGCGCACAGCAGAATCAGCAGAATGGCTGACAAATAAAATGCCCTGTTTCTATTGGTATCACTCATAGACTTTTCATTACACAACTACTTGAGGGCCTACAGCTTAACGTCTTTCAGGTTCTTGTCGTCGGCTATACGCGAATCTATCTCAAGATAATAGAGCCGGGTGCCGTCGGCTGCTCTGAACGGATTAATTATTGTGCGGCAAGCCCCTGCCTTTCCATCCTCATAAATATAGACAGGGCAGATACATTGTGAGCGGGACCGCTCCAACGTGGTGTCGTTGCTCACAGCGTAGCCGTTGATTATTGCTGCCGATTTGTCGCGGGGCCACAGGCTCATATCCACGTTCCTCAACGCCTCCGGCACTATTGACAGAATTGTCCAGTCATTCCGATAAAACAGTTGAAGCAACTGATAATCAAGCCTGTATTCCGGTAGGAAAGCATATATCTGAGCTTTGCGCAGGTTCAGCCATGAGCCGTAGCCACGCCCGGCATAATCATAATAGACGGTGCCATCAGCCGAAGCCTCGAAGCGCTTAAGTATCTCGGAATATTGGCGGGAAATAAGAATCTGTCGGCTGCACGCTGAAAACAGATGCAGAATAACAAATCCCGCAAATGCCAACCCTGAAACCCGGCGCAGCCACCGGGCTGTTTTTGACAACAAATCCCCATACAGCATGGCCACGGCCACGAGCGCCACAAAATCGGCGTACCAGAATGTGCGCAATGTGTAATAGCTGCAGAAGAATATGCTCACCGCGGCAGCCAAGCTCACGCTTGCCATGAGGAGAAACCTGAGCTCCAAGTCCTTTTCCGCTGCGCGCCACCCCCTGAAGCAGAGCAGGGGGAGCGCTGTAAACACAAGGAACCCTAAGTTGATGCCCCCCACCATGCCGCGCAACACTGCAAACGTCTGCTGCGCAATGGGCACTCCCGAGGCAAACACCTCTTTGCGAATCCAGAAGCCGGGGGCCGTAAGTGTAAATATCAACCCTGCGAGTACCCCCGCAAATATGACATATCGGACTACGCGCCGGCCGCTCCTGTCGAGAATCAGGAAGAGCAGCATCCCCGCACAGACGGGCACACCGGAGGCCTCATGCCATCCGCTTGCCAGAAAACTAAGCAGAAACAGAGCTATACCGCCCCACACATTCAGCTTGCGCGGACGCAAGAAAAGCCAGAGCGCCACGGCCAGCAGCCCGGTGCCCCACAAATAATTCAGCACCATATTCGCCATAAGCATCCCCACAAACCAGGGGAGACAGCACACCAGCAATCCGGTCAGCACACAGGCGCGAAGCGGATGCTTACGTATCGAACCGAAAGCGGCGAGGCTCCCGAAGCAGAACATGCTCATGCAGGATAATCCCGACAAGAGAGCAATCAGCCATTTAGACAAATCGGTAAGCACCCACACTATCAGCTTGTCGCCTATGCGCCCATTGACCTTTTTATAGTGCATCACTACAAAATCCCAACCATCGCGCCAGCCTATGCCACTGCCGTTACCCTCAAGCGCATCCTTGAAAGCGAAGCCATACCCCAGGTCATCACCCTGCCAGGGGGTGAGATACTGCATGTAGCCGAGAATAATCGAGCATAGGGCCATAAAGATTACGGCAGCTATGCTCTTGCCACTAAAACATGTTTTCAGGTATGTCATAGCAGTCAATGTCCTGACAAAGAGGGTCGTCAAAAGAGATGGCCGGCGAAAGCGCAGGAAGATGACCTCGGCATTAAGTTGCATGTAATCAACAGGTTATATTTCCTCTCATGCCAAAGGACATCCCCCATCAGAGCTCCTGCGGTCCGCATTTGACACACATTCCCTGTCGGGAAGTGTCGGTTATTTTTTTGCAGATTTGCGGTTTACGGGTGCGGGCTTGAGCTTGCGGAGCACCTGCGCCGTGCGTGCGGGCAGATACATCTTCAGCCAACCTTTGCCCGAAGGCTTATAGAGCGGGTCGGGGGTGGTGAAGTGGTGCACAGTGTCATCAATGTTGCCGAAGCCGCCGAAGCTCTTGGCGTCGGAATCCAGCAGCACCTCATACTCACCCTCGGGGGCGAGGAAGCCGTAGTCGGTAAACGACTTGTTGGGCGAGAAGTTGAAGACGAACACCAGGTCGCCACGCATGAACGCCAGCACCTGGTCGTCATCCTTCTCCCAGAGCTTCTCCACGGGCTTGGCCTGGAAGTCATAGCACTTGCTCACGGCCTCAATCATAGCGTTGTCAAAGCGGTTGAGATACTTATACTTCAGGTCCTCGCGGTCCACCAGGCTCCACTGTCTGCGGGCATACTTGTAGCCCCAGCCGTTCCCCTCGCGCGGGAAATCGATCCACTCGGGGTGTCCCCACTCATTGCCCATGAAGTTGAGGTAGCCGCCATTGATGGTAGCCAGCGTCACGAGGCGTATCATCTTGTGCAGGGCCATGCCGCGCTCCACAGTGAAGTTAGTGTCATCCACCATCATGTGCCAATACATCTCCTTGTCAATCAGGCGGAAGATGATGGTCTTGTCCCCCACGAGCGCCTGGTCGTGGCTCTCGCAATAGGAGATGGTCTTCTCATCGGCGCGGCGGTTGGTGAGCTCCCAGAAGATGGAGGTGGGGTGCCACTCCTCATCCTTCTTCTCCTTAATCATCTTAATCCAATAGTCGGGCACACCCATGGCCATTCGGTAGTCGAAGCCTATGCCCCCATCTTCAAACTTCACAGCCAGACCGGGCATGCCGCTCATCTCCTCGGCTATGGTGATAGCGCGGGGATTCACGTCATGAATCAGCAGGTTGGCCAGAGTGAGATAGGTTATGGCGTTGGTGTCCTGGCCTCCGTCGTAATAGTCGGCATATCCGCCGAATGCCTTGCCGAGGCCGTGGTCGAAATAGAGCATGGAGGTCACGCCGTCGAATCGGAAACCGTCGAACTTAAACTCCTCGAGCCAGTATTTGCAGTTGGAGAGCAGGAAGTGAATCACGGAGTTCTTGCCGTAGTCAAAGCAGAGGCTGTCCCAGGCAGGATGCTCGCCGCGCTCACCGGGATAGAAATAGAGGTCTCGGTTGCCATCCAGACGCGCCAGGCCCTCATTCTCATTCTTCACCGCGTGAGAGTGGACTATGTCCATAATCACGGCAATGCCCATAGCGTGGGCATCATCAATCAGCGCCTTCAGCTCATCGGGGGTGCCGAAGCGCGACGAGGCGGCGAAGAAGGAGCTCACATGATAGCCAAACGAGCCGTAGTAGGGGTGCTCCTGAATAGCCATGATCTGTATGGCATTGTAGCCATCCTTGGCTATGCGGGGCAGGATAAGACGGCGGAACTCATCGTAGGTGCCCACGCCCTCGGTCTCCTGCGCCATGCCTATGTGGCACTCATAGATGAGCAGCGGCTTCACATCGGGCTTGAAGTTCTTAATCTTAAACTTATAAGTCTCCTCAGGGGCATACACCTGAGCGGAAAAGAGATTGGTCTGCGTGTCCTGCACCACGCGGTGCGCGTAGGCGGGGATACGCTCACCCTCGCCACCGGGCCAGCGCACAAGCATCTTGAAGAGGTCACCATTCTTCAGCGTCTTGGCGGGGAGCTTGAGCTCCCAGGTGCCTCCGCCTATGTTCTTGAGGGCAAACTTGCTTGATGGGGTCCAGTCGTTGAAGTCGCCAATCAGGAAAATCTCCGTAGCGTTGGGGGCATACTCGCGGAAAACCCAGCTGCCGCGCGCGCCACGATGCAGACCGAAATATTTATAAGCGTTGGCAAAGTCAGAGAGAGAACCACCGGTAGCCTCAGTCAGCTCATGAAGTTTGCGCAGAGCATCCTCATGGCGCCCCTCAATAGCGGGAGCGAAGGGTTCCAACCAGGGGTCAGAACGCAGTATAGCGAGTTTCTTTTCCATATATATGCAAGATTGTTACGGTCGTGATTATTTGCGTGTTCTTAGAAAGTGATTGAATTTAAACCAAACACTCTTTTAATTTAGCCGTAAAGTTAGTGAAACTTTCCCACAACCACAAAAATATCAACCGCAAAACCCATGCAATCACATTAAAAAGCTCTGAGAGCGCATACTATTACCATTGGCGGCAGCCCCCGGCTTATATGATTTCATTGCATGATTACAAAAACACAACACTAAAACTCAGGCGGACTACCTTCGTTTTAGTGCTATGTAATTGTGTAATTAATGTTATGCTACCGCAACGAGCGTAAGCCACGCTGCATAGTCATGACTATTTCTAAAACCGGGGGCCGGTTATTCGGCAAATTTTGCTGCGGTTGCGCGGATGGAAGTAGAAATCACTGAATTTATGTCGAGCGATTCGGAAGCTACCAGTACGGTGGCACCTACATAGCTTCGAGGAGCCATAAACGAAATGACTGCATTGCCGGCAGCATTGATTAAATCGAAAAAGTTTCCTTTAGATATTGTGATATCCTCATACACACCGCACAGATTGCTTGATGCGGGGCGTGATTTAATCTTTCCGCCCAAGGCAAATATGTCACCCCCGGTTATCCTGAAAGAGTCAGATAAATTACAACTGATTCCGCTTGACTTTGCACCGGCCGATGCAGTGATTTTTCCGGCTGATATTGCTACCTGCTCTTTACCTCGGATGCCGTCGCCATCTATGGAATAGGCAGAGAGAGAGCCACCTGACATTGTGAAAGTTACAGCATTGATAGCATCATCGTATGAATAAGCCTCAATCTCGCCCGACACGATTGTCACATCGCCATCGCAGGCTATGCCCTTGGCACCATCGCTGCTGCCGGTTGCCTTAACTATAATATTGCCACCATTCAGAACTATGCTCTCTTCAGCGGTCATTCCTTTGGGGGAGGATGAGTAGACACCACTCACAAACTTTTCACCGGAGGTGGAGATACCAATAACGCCGCCGGTGACAGTAATTTCTGAGGCATTAATGCCTTTGCCACCCAGGCCCGTGCTTCGTAAAGCAAGGTTGCCACCGTTAATCTCTACGAATGAGTCTGACTTCAGGCATGCCGACGATGAGGTGTCGTTTTCAAAATCATCAACAAAAGCATCGCCTGTAGTATTCAGAACCAATGCACCTGCGTCAATGACTATACTGAGGTCAGATTTAACGGCTTTACCGGCACTCGATGTAGCAAGGCAGTAGAGATATCCACCCTTCATCAGCAGGCCACTTGCTTCGGAGGCAGAGCCCTTGATCTGCACACAGTTGTTTTTGGCCTCGGTCACCGCTATGGTCGTGCCGGGACGTATCACCATAGAATCATCTGTTGCAATGCCATGACGATATTTTCCTTTCACTTCAAGTGTGCCCGCTCCGCTGAAAATAATGTTGCCTTCAGCAAATAAACAGCCCTTTCGATCCTCAGTCGAAGAATCAGCGTCCGGGCGATAATAACTGTCGTCGGCGTATTCGGCAGCATCGACAAGCTTGTTGACAGAGCCGTCAGCAAGGTTCACAAACACTCGCTTCTTACACTGGGAGTTAATAGCGGGACCCTTCTTGGAGACAATGGACACGCCGTTGAGATCCAATTTAAATTTTGAAGCTCCGTAAATCTTCAAACCGCCATTGGTAGTAGAGCCGCTAAGTCTGATGTTTACACCCGAAATACCATTAGTCTGAAAATCTACAGTCACATATCCGCCATCGGTATATGTAAGGATACGCGAGTTGGAAGAGCTGACCGTGGCGCCGTCGTCAGAAAAGACAATATCTACCGTCTGGCGGAAAGTGTTGGCTTCATGATATATGTCAGCATCGTTTCCCGGTATGTCCATTGATTTGTCTTGCGCAGTTTCGCCACCCCAATACACTACGGACTGTGAGAAGGAAGGGGGTGTACCATCGTTGGAAGCCTCGGCACCGGAAGTGGAATTGCCCGGATTTGGCTCATCATTACATGAGGGCACGAGCAGGCCCAAAAGCATGATGAAGATGTAGGGATATATCCTTTTATTATGTTTCATGTTTTACAGTTTGAAGTTGTAACCAATTCCTATTATATGACCTCTATCTTCAGGATTACCGGTAGAAGGAACCTGAATGTAACGATAGAATAAATCTACGGAATTATGCTTGTTGATCTTATAAGCACAGCCTACGGTGTAACGGATCCTCTCCACATTAAATTTGTCAGAAAGATTGTCATATAACTCGACCGACACGGAGGGTGTGAACCTACTCTTCTTAATGTCATATTCACATTCAAGCCGAGAACGAAGCACATGCTTACTCTTATTGCTGATCCACTCGTCATCCTTAGGTGTCAAGCCATCGGAATCAAATTTAGGTACCCATTTGCCCACTCGCTGAGTGAATTGATACCTTTCTCTCAGCGATAAGTCAAATCGACCGAGTCTTAATTTACCCGTGGCCGATACATATATACGGTGTCTGTCATACCAATAGGCCGGGATGATATTACCCTTTTTCGTGGTCTCTAACGTGGAGTGCTGGCGAATGTACTTATAACCGGCGTCAAATTTAAGAAACTTCATCGGCTTATAACCCACACCCACACCCAGCGACCATCGGTCGGAAGATTTAAGGGCATCGGTTGTGCGATATTCAGCCCCGGCATCAATCGACCATTGCTTGGTGAGGCCATATTTGAAATTGGCGGAGGTCCACAGACTCTGTGCGTGAATGTGTGGCGCAACGATATTTACAACCGCCAGCAATAATGCAACTTTTAATATTCTCATGAATTTTCTTTTGGTATTTTAAATAATTTGTTAACTATGTTATCAGTTCTGCTCTGCTCCTTGTAATAGACTTTAAGCATGGCCGAGTCCCGGAGGAAATCTACCGCGCCTACATTGACATCAATTACCGGAAAACCAAGTCTTTCCTCAAGGTCCTGCAGCAGGGCCTCTCGGTTCTGGGGGGTAATCAGGTCTATTCGATCATAAAGCACATATTTCTCCGCCACGGAATTTGCAAATGGCAGCTTCTCACCTAAATAAATCACTGCCAGGAAAATGCAGTTGGTCAGAGCTAATTCGCCGTAACTCAGGCTCACCGCCAGCGCGTTTATAACCGAAACAGAGATAATGACAAAGAGATAAGTCATTTCTCTTACCGTCATCGACTCCGTTCGATAGCGGATTATGCCGAAGATGGCAAACAATCCAAGAGCGAAGCCCACTTTTATCTTGACGCTTCCCAGCAGATATATCAAGAAAAATATACTCACCGATATCACTGCGAAGGTGAAGAAGTATTCGCGCTTTCGGCTTTTCGGATAGTACAGACAAGCTATGATGATGAGAATAAAGAGCGAGTTGAACGCAAATCTCACCAACAGCTCTATCATGTCTCCCGGATTGATTAAAGGAGCATCCGCAAGGTCAAAATCTTCCATGTTCTATAAATGATTTATTAAGTATCTTTTTAATTTAAGCACTGGCATTATTAGTTGCCGGAGAGGCCGGAGAGCATCTTCCTGAATCTGCGCAATCTGGGTTTAAACAGATTACTTTTCACATTGGGATTGGTCAGGGCCATTCCCATGCAGTATTTACTAAATCCGGATGGCTGAATCCGCAGCCTGAGGAGGATATCGCTAACGGGAGAGGCTGCTTTTCCATCACGCTTCAATTCGATTATCACTAAACCCGACAAATCACAATCAATGCCTGTCACTGTGTTATGAAAACGCAAACCCATGTCTATGGTCAGACGCTCCGTCATGTCTCTGTTGACAAGCGTAAGGCGATTAAACCTATTTTCAATCTGGGGCAGCAGGGAATCAGCGGCATAATCGGCCTTAGCCAGAATAAAAGCGGCACACTCCTCATCCGACAAATTGTCAGCCGGAATACGTTTCTTATCCGTCCTCCCCTTGTTGCTCTTTCGCTTTACCTCAAGAAACTTAGTTTCGGAAGCGACATACTCCCTTATTCTTATCTTCTTTCGCGGCATCTTTCCATGCAGATGCCTGTGATACATCTCGCAGTCGGCCGTATCGAAATACCTGGTAAAATATGGAAGTATAATCTTGCCGTCAATTTCCTGCGCCATATATTCCCCTGCAGCGAGACGCAACAACTCTGTCAACACCGGTTCAGTTGTCACAAACTTGGTGTCAATTCTATTCATCAGCTTGACCTTCTTCATATCAGAAAGGCTAACCGTGGCAAAGTCAGGTATTACGAGTTCTCGCATCTACAGTATTTTAGAATAATCAATTACACCATAACATCCTTATAAATTAATCAACAGGACTCCGGTTTCATTCAGAGAAATCCTAATTCAATCTATCTCTATAAGCAAATATTCAAATCTAATTTATACACTTGGAGAGCCTTTTTAAAGACGGTTTCCTCGCAGAGCAAGGAAAGCAGGCGACTAAGCGACAAAATTAAAACGTCAAAATAAGCCACAGATTGTATAAAAGGCTAAATTTGCTTATTCATCTTTTGTATCGTTCAAATTTGAACACCGACTTTAATATAAAGACTGACGATTTTATCAAATGAACTCACTTAAACTTTTTCAGGGTTAAGGTTTATTAAGATTCTGAGCAGATTTCAATACTTGAAGAGGGAACGATGCGGGCATCGTGACTGATGAAAGGATTGGAAGATGCCAAGATATTAATGAAGATTGACCCTGAAGAAAACCATTTTAAACTAAATTTTTGTTTTCGTAAAAAGTTTTAATGAGTTCAATATAATTAAATTTTATGCAAGATGATTATGAGCGCAATTATTTGCGTATGCTTAATTTGGCTGTAAAATTAGTGAAACTTTCCCACAACCGCAAAAATATCGCAATCAAAATAGGGAAGCAGCCCGAAGCCCGCTTCCCCTGTTCCTATACCTGTTCCTGTATCATCAATCTGGAAACACAACCTCGCAATATATCGCGACTATATCCTGCGCTGCGGGCAACCAAAGATGACCACCCGGAGGAGCAGTGCCGTCAGACCCGCTGCTAATGTCATAGATTGTGCCCACAATCCCGATTGCCGGCGGCGTATATCGGCAAAATGCATTTCGGTGGCTACCGGAGCGACTTGCTTCGGGATATTATCAGAAATATACTTACTTATGGCTTAATTATTTTTTCCAAAAAGCAGTGGATAAATTTTGATACTGCGAAGCAGCCAAACAATTAGAAGACAAAACAGTATGATTAGGATTGAAGCAGTTGCAACTACCGGGAATTCCCATAGTGTATTTGTTGTTGAATTGATTAAATGGCGTATTCCGGGTATCTCTTTAAATGACAGTAAGAAATAATGCAGCAGATATATCTCCAATGTCATTGATCCGACAAAAGAAAATGCTCTAAAAGTTATATGCTTGAAAAAATAGTTTGATAGTTTATAAAAGGTAAATAGCATGACGTAAATACCGGCGAAAGCGGTAAAAAGGCTTAAAATACCTCCTACACATATAGAAACTATAAAATATGCTGCGCATACAATAAAGCCTACCCAATTCATCAATTGCGCATTGTATTTATTCCAAAATATTCTAAAGACACATCCACATATTAAATATCTAAAATAAGAAATATAGTGGTCAAAACTCAAAAGTCCTGAAAGTTTAGAGGTCAAGAAGGATGTATGTTGCACTATAAGGTGATGCAAAATTAATGTTGAAACCATTAAAAATACAAAAACAATGATTCTAACTTTTGACCGAATCTTATATTTTGTAAACAAATATAAGATAGGAACCAATGTAAAGAAATAGAGTACCGATACATATGTAAACCAATAGCCTATTTTATACTCATGAAAAATGTAACTGAAGTCATGGTTATAGAAAGCAATAATAAAAATTGAGAAGATTATTATTGTAGGATATAATTGTTTACATATTCTATTTTTCGTTCTTCTCCAAATTAATTGAGCATTGTATTCGACACTATACATAAAGAAGCCGCTAATAAAAAAGAATAATGGCATGCGTGTCGTAAGAAATATTGAATTCAGACTTGAAGAGGAGCTGCATACATGGCTATACACCACCAAAAGCATTGTAACGCCTCTTACTATATCGATCCATTCAGCTCTATTAGACTTGGTTTTTACACGTAAAATTTGATTTGCTCGAGAAGTCGTTAGCATATAAATAATTGTAAGATAAAACCGAAACGGAAGTTTTTACTTATAACATTAAAAGAGTTAACATTTCACCGATACGTAACACCCGGTTTATATGTTTAGCTCTTAATACGGCACTCCTGATGAGAGATTTTTTGAGTTTGCAAAGTTAGTAATTTATTCTTAATAACAGGTTGTTTCCCTTTATTAAATCCACGGAATCTGCGGATCACATTTAAATAACATTTTAATAACACAGCCGGTGACCTCCCAGATTCATTACCGAATCTCCCACACGCACATATAACCGCTCGAAGTGCGCGCCGGTGTGGTATCGAAATGGGTCACGTGGGTGAAGCCGAGATTGACGGAGGTTTGATGGGCTTGGTTTTATTGGACAAAACTGCTAACTTTGCAGCATTAAAATTCCGGTTATGAAAATACTTTTCGTATGCCTCGGTAATATCTGCCGCTCCCCGGCTGCCGAGGGAATTATGCAGCATCTGGTGGAGGAGCGCGGGCTGCAGGATGCTTTTACTCTTGACTCTGCCGGCACCTATGCGGGCCATCAGGGGGAACTGCCCGACAAGCGTATGCGTGTGCATGCGGCGCGCCGCGGCTATCAGCTCACTCACCGCTCGCGCCCTGTGCGCGAAAGCGATTTCTTTGATTTCGATCTGATTATCGCTATGGACGACAGCAATTACCACAATCTGCGCCGTATGGCTCCCACTGTGGAGGCGGAGCAGAAGGTGGTGAAGATGATTGATTTCTGCCGCCGCCATCCGTATTACGATGCTGTGCCGGACCCCTATTACGGGGGTGCGTCGGGCTTTGAGCTTGTGCTCGACCTGTTGGAGGACGCCACCGAGGGGCTGCTTGACTCCCTCACGGCGGAGAAGTCCTGACACGCAAGGGGCGCTGCAGCGAGTCCAGATTGGTGATGAACTTCACCGGTCCCGGCGCATACAGATTCCATCGGCAGACATGGTGAAGCGTGGTGACGGGTGCCGCAGGCTCCCAATAATAATCCACCTCGCCGTCTGCCGATTGTTTATATAGCTCCATTACGTGGCGAGCCTCGGTGAAATAACGGTGCTGATGATAGACCACGTTGGAATAAAACGCAACTATCAGCACCCATAATCCAGTGGTGACTAAGCGCTTAGGCCTGAACACACCTGCCGCGGCCATACAGCTCACTGTAAGTATCACCGCATACATGTCCGCCCCCCAGCAGATTCTGCCGTCAGCCCCGAGCGCTACGGCCATCACTGTGCCGCAGAGGGCCGCGAGGGCAATAAAGGAGACAGACGGAACTCTCCATAGGCGACGCAACAGCCCCCTACCCTTCGGAAAACAAGCACACACGCAGGCGCCTATGGTGAGCATAAGCGGGAGCGTGAGGTAACGCAGCAGATGCTTCAGCTGCAAGCTCGGACCGGAGGCTGCGCCACCGATTCGCGTAAGCAAACCGTCTGTAAACACATCAACACAGACACCCGCCACAGCCGCTGCAAGCACCCCTAAGGTGAGCGCGTTCGGCCTGCGCCGCTTAAGCAGCAGCCACAAAACTGTGCCCCCGATGAGCGGTAGAGAGAAGCCCTCGTGAAAGCCGCCGGCTATGAAAGCGTAAGCCACGCAGCCTACCGCGGAAAGTATTCCGGGCTTCAGGTCAGCCGTAAGTAACCACTTGAGCATCAGCAACAACACTACGGCCACACCGGAACTGACTATGTAGTTGAGCTCGAAGTTCATACAGCCGAGTATGTCATCGTTCCAGGGCAGGAAAATAATGAATCCCAACCAAGTGACAACCACCGCTGCCGTCCCGCTGCGAGCTCTCCCCACGGCATATGCCGCAGACCCCCCTACCCACACCATAGCAGACAGCGCCGCCACGGTGGCAAAACAGCCTCTCGGCAGGAATTGAAACAGTATCTCGAGCGTGTTGCTGAAGCGCCCGTCATTCTCCGCGCGTATCAGCTCCAGATAATTACACCATGAGTCGAAAGTAAGCTCTGCGCCCCCGGCATTGGCGCGCAGAAACATCTCGCGAAAATTGAGGTCATCATGCAGCCAAGGGGTGAAGAGCGCTATCAGAAAATAGACCGTCCCCACGAGCAGCTGACAGCCCGCAGCAACATAATATCTTGAATATGAAGTCTTAATTTCTCGCATTTTCCGTTGCAAATTTAACTATTTATTCTCACAAAATATCCTGTAGGCTAAAATCATTTTAACGTTATCACGCACCCATTCACCTGCGCGCTCACCGGGGATTTTGACAATTAAGATTTTTTAAGTAATTTTGCAGCCTTATTACCGCGACGGTACAGATTCATCTTCTGAAATGGGGAGTGACGCCGCAAGGCTCCCCGCGAGCCCCGCTGCCCACCCTCCGCAACTAATTGATTTACAATATTATGAGTGTAATTTCACGCCCGGATTTTCACCCGGTTTTCCTGACAGCTCTGAAGAATTACAACGCTGCCACATTCAAACGCGACCTCACTGCCGGCATAGTAGTAGGCATCGTGGCATTGCCCCTTGCCGTGGCTTTCGGCATTGCGAGCGGCGTAGCCCCCTCCATCGGTCTTATAACCGCTATCATTGGTGGTTTCTTAGTGTCGGCATTCGGCGGCAACTCTGTGCAGATCGGTGGCCCCACGGGTGCTTTCATCGTGATAGTCTACAATATCATAGCCCTCTACGGTCTCACCGGCCTCGCATTGGCCACCTTCATGGCGGGCTGCATACTGGTGCTGATGGGGCTCTTCCGGCTCGGCACGGTAATTAAGTTTATCCCCTACCCCATCGTGGTGGGCTTCACCGCCGGCATAGCGCTCACCATCTTCTCCACTCAGATGCCCGACTTCTTCGGCATGACAATCCCTGAAGGGGTGCCTGCCGGGTTCCTCTCAAAGTGGGGTGTCTACTTCAAGCATTTCACTGACACTAACTGGATTACGGCCGGCATCGGGCTCCTCTCTCTGCTGATTATCATCTTCACTCCGAAGATTTTCAAGAAGCTCCCAGGCGCTCTGTCAGCCATCGTGCTCATCACGCTGCTGGTGTGGATTCTCAAGGAATACTGCGGCGTGGAGGGGATTCAGACCATCGGCGACCGCTTCGGCGACATGGACACTCACATCCCGATGCCCCACTCCATAGGCTTCAACATCGAGTCAATCAATCTGCTGCTCCCCTCGGCCTTCACCATAGCCATGCTCGGTGCCATTGAGTCGCTGCTTTCTGCCACCGTGGCCGACGGCGTGACAGGTGGTCGCACCAATTGCAACACGGAGCTGATAGGCCAGGGCATAGCCAACATCACAGTGCCCCTCTTCGGCGGCATACCGGTGACCGGCGCCATCGCCCGCACCATGACCAATATCACCAACGGAGGCCGCACCCCCGTGGCGGGCATCATCCACTCGGTGGTGCTTCTGATTATCTTCCTCTTCGCTATGCCGCTGATTAACCTGGTGCCCATGTGCTGTCTGGCCGCCGTGCTCATCATGGTGAGCTACAACATGAGCGGCTGGCGCACCATTGCGGGCATGGCCGGCAACCCCAAGGGGGACATCTGGGTGATGCTCGTAACCTTCCTGCTCACTGTGATTTTCGACCTCACCATCGCTATAGAAATCGGTATGCTGCTGGCCATTGTGGTCTTCCTGCGCCGCGTGACTGAGAACACTGTGGTGCGCACTTACGGCAGCCAGCTCGATGCCACCGACGGCACTGACTCCACTGCCCACGAGGTGCTCGACATAGCCCCGGGCGTGTCTGTCTATGAGATTGACGGCCCCTTCTTCTTCGGTGCCGCCACCAAGTTTGACGAGGTGGTGCGCCTCTCTACGGCCGAGAAGCCGGTGGTGCGCATTATCCGCATGCGCAAGGTACCCTTCATTGACTCCACCGGCCTGCACAACCTGCAGCTGCTCATTGAGTCCAGCCACCGCGAGGGGATAAAGATTGTGCTCTCGGGTGTTACCGACAAAGTGCGCACTGTGCTCGAAAAGTCTCACATTGTGGAGCTTATCGGCACTGACCACATCTGTAGCCACATCTCTACGGCTGTAATCGTGGCCAACGAACTCGCCGAAGCAAAGAAGAAGGACGGCAGAGCCTAAGCAGCCACAGCAGCCACCCGAAGAGGCTGAGAATTGCGCCTGTCTTCAGTCCGGGCGGGAAGTAATCAAACCGGATTTCGTGGCGCCCCGGCGGCACCACTATGGCACTCATGCCCAGATTGGCCACATAAATCTTTGTCTCCCTATCATCTACGTATGCCCGGAAGCCGGGGTCTGCCGGCACTGAGAAGAACATCAGTCGGGTCTGCTCTGAACGGGGCGCTATGGCGGTGAATCCGCGCGTAGTGCCCCTGAATTTTTCCGCATGCCCCTTGCGCCTCTCCGCCACGAGGGAATCAAGGGGCAGGTCAAAGCGGGCTTCCCCCACAGGCTTCACAATACCCTGAAGCTCAGCGGCATCACTTCTGCTCAACACTATGGAGCCAAGCATCAGGCGCGCCACATCCGGCTGCCTCTCGGTGAAACATTCCTGCAGGGCGTCCTCCAGCTCCTCACGCGGGAAATAACGGTCGTAACAGAAGCCTATGGGTATGTAATTGTCGTTGGAGTACACCAGCAGGCGTCCGGCGCTCCGAAGCGTGTCGGGAGTTAGGCCGAAAGCATAAAGCGGCGGGGTGTAGTCAGCGGGATTACTCAGCTCCATCACCTCTCTGACTGAGAGCAACGCCGCATTGCTCTCGCGGTGGCGGCGCATTATGAATGTGGGCAGCGTCGGCTCCCCCTGAGTGAGGAGGAAATCATTGAGCGCCCGGTTCTTGACAGAATGGAAGCTGGTTATGCTCGGAATGTTGCTGTAGCAGCTATGGTTCTGCACAGCGCGCGAGGGGAGCACGTCGGTGCGATAGGTGAAGTAAGTGCTGTCGGAATGTGGCACCGGGTTGTTCACGAAATAATTTGTCAGAATCATGTCGCGCTCCCCCGGCATCGGTTCATACCTTAGCGTAAGCGTGTTCACACACGCTATCACGCCACCCATCAGCACTACGGCAGCAGTCAGTTTGCGTGTGGTGAAGCCCCCGATGAAGCAGGCCGCAAAGAGCACACAGCCCAGCCCCCAGAGCACCGGGGAAATCACCCCGGGTATGTGCGCCCAGAAGCTCCACATCGGGATATAATTTATGACTTTTATGGCATAAAAGGCGAGCGGCCCCACAAGCATCACCGCGGCATATATCCAATAATGCCTTACGTTCCCCTCCCTGATGAGGCACAGTGTGGCTACTATGGCGAAAAGCACTATGGCAAAGGCCCAGCGGCCATAGATGATTGAGGCGCCGAAGGAGAAGACAGCGTTGAGGGGGGTGAGGTAGACCACGGTGAGGCTTATCAGCAACCAGGAAAGCCATGACTTCAGATGCGTGGCTATGTAGGCGCTCGCCATGCAGAGACTCACCACGGGCAGGTAGAAATGGCCGGAGGAAAACTCGAAGAAGAAGGGGGTGGAAACCAGATTCTCGGTGTATTCCGGCATAAACATGCAGCACAATTTGCGCAGAAACACCCACAGATGGTTGGGCCCGTCATAGTACGAGAGGTCCACCATTACGTTGCGGGCAGTGCCGCTGTTGCAGAGTATCACCGGCAGGAGCAGCAGGCAACTCATCAGCAATCCCAACAGCACGGCATAGATCCCGCGCCCCAGCGTAGACAGACGCCGGCCGCGCGGCACGCTCCATATCCTGAAAAGCACATATATCCCCCCAAGCATCAGGTCGAGGGCCCCGAAATAGAAGTTGGTGAAGAGGCAGGCGAACACCGTCAGCGCCAGCATGGCCACGCTGCGCCGTCTGCCGTCAAGCAGATTCTCTATGGCTATCAGCAGCAGCGGGAAGAGGATGGTGAGCAGCGGAAAGGTGTAATAGAAAAAGCTGAGTATGGCATAGGAGCTCAGCGCATACATCAACGCTCCGAGCCGCGACAGATTCTCGTCAAACCCCAGGCGTAGCAGATAAGCCATAGCCGCCACTCCGTTGAGCAGGAACATGGCGTAGATGCTGAGTATTACCCCTACGCCTATGTACTTCAGCGGAAAGAGCGCACAGAACGCTGCGAAGGGGTTGCCCACGGTGTAGAAACCGTTGGAGCCGAGGAAGTTGTCGCCAATCAGCTGGTTCCAGGTCCACCAGGGTGCGCCCGATGCCATCATCCGCTTGAATTCGACTATGAGCGGCACTATCTGCGTGAGGGCATCACACGCAAACCGCCCCTCCACAACACCGCTTAGAGTCAGAAATACGGGCAGAAGTGCTAACGTGCAGATAGCGCTGAGCGTGAGTAAAAGTGACTTCATACGTGTCTGGAGGGGCCGGTAAGCGGGATATAAAGGGGAGATTACTTATCAGTAAGAATCATGAACTGCCAGGGTTGCAGCGTCTCGGGTAGCTTGGCATCGGCTGAGGTGAAGTAGTCGGTCTTGCCCTTCACTGAGGGGGCTTTGCCTTTCCACTTCAGGGGCTGGGGCTCGTCGCTCATGTTGATGATTACCATCACCTCATCCTCCGGGAGCACGCGTGAGAAGGCGTAGATGTCGGGGCTTTGGGTCATGTGGCGCACCATCTTGCCGCCGCGCTTGCCGGCACGCAGAGCGGGGTGGTTATGCTTCAGGGAGTTCAGCATGGTGTAGAAGGTGGTGAACTCGTTGGCCTTGTAATCGGGCTGCACGGTGTCGATTTCGAAGAATTCGAAGGGATGGTTGAAGCCCACCTCCTGGCCGGTGTACATCATGGGCATGCCGGGGAGGGTGTAGCTCAGCACTGCAAACGCGCCGAGGCCGCGGCCATAGCGCTCAAACTCGGTACCCTCCCAGGAGTTGAGGTCATGGTTGGTCACCATGTTCATACGTATGCTACCCTGCGGATAGCTCAGCTCCTGAGCCTGAAGCAGTGAGTCAATGGCAAGCGCGTTCACCACGGGGAGTTTCTGACCATGTTCCTTGGCATAGCGGTTCACACCCTTGGTGGCTGCTATGGCGTTGAACACATCCTTCATGGGCCACGCATAGTCTGCGTTAAATGCCTTTGAGGTCAGCTCGGGCTTGGCAGCCTCAGCCAGCATGAACACAGGTTTGATTGCCTCGAGCTGCGGACGGGCTTCCTCCCAGAAATCGGTGGGAACCTCCATAGCCACATCGCAACGGTAGCCATCAATGTCGCACTCCTCCACCCAGAATTTCAAGGCGTCGAGCATGGCGGCGCGGGTCGCGGGATTAGAGTAGTCAAGCTTATAGGTATCTGTCCAGTCGAAGGGTCCGAACATCTCACCCCCTTCGTTGCGGGCATAGAGACCGGGGTTTTCGGTTACCCAGGAATTGTCGCAACCGGTGTGGTTACAGACCTCGTCGAGTATCACTTTGATGCCGAGGGC
Organism: Bacteroidales bacterium; assembly: GCA_014800845.1. Lineage (GTDB taxonomy): Bacteria > Bacteroidota > Bacteroidia > Bacteroidales > Muribaculaceae > Lepagella. The sequence goes on from JAAVFJ010000005.1 coordinate 44,912, forward strand.
GTGGGCACGCTTCACGAAATCCTTGAAATCGTCGAGGGTGCCGAATTCGGGGTTCACGGCTTTGTAATCCTTCACGGCGTAATAGGAGCCCAGAGTACCCTTGCGGTTGAGCTCGCTGATGGGGTGGATAGGCATAAGCCAGACTATGTCTACTCCCAACTGCTTGAGGCGGGGGAGCTCATCGCTCATGGATTTAAGGGTACGACCCTGTGTGCCCTGACGCAGATTAGCCTCGTAGATTACGGCGGTTTCCGCCCACTCGGGGAGATTGGCTGTTGTGGTGGTTTTGCCAAGCTCCTGAGCACACAGTGCGGGAGTGAATGCTGAGGCAGCCGCCAGCATCATCGCGGCAAGTTTTGCATGATTCATAATTAGATATTATTTAGTTAAACTACATGGGATTCTTTCGATGAAATCGGGATAAAATATACTGTTTGGCCTCAGCATACATTGGGTCGCGGAGTAGCGAGAGCATGGGTACATAAAGCGCCAAACCCACTAATATCTGTAAGCCGAGCATAAGCACCTCACCGCAATGAAGCTGCGTTACGGCCCACATCGCCGTAAGCGCGGGTATCAGCGGCAACAGATAGTGCCACATGCCGCTCATAAGCTTTCGCATGGAGATGCCGGTGGAGCGCGTAACTCGAATTAACATATAGGTGTATGTGACTATTGAAGCGCCTAACTGCCCCCACACAAGTGCCTCAACTGTGCCAAAGGGGATTGTGGCGGCTATGGCTATCAGGGTGCAGGCATCCTTTACCCCCTCTACCACTACGAGACTCTTGGCATATCCCAATGCCAACAGATAGTTGGTGCACAACGAGATGTAGATTACCAACGCGCCTCGGACCATGAGTATCTGAAACAGCGGGATGGCGTCGTCCCACTTATGCCCGAACAGGGTGTGAAACACCGGCGCGGCCATAACGGCGAGCCCCAACATGAAGGGGAGCGTCATGAATCCCGTGAGGCGCGCCACGCGGGCCATCATCGCCCTGAACTGGTCAGCCTCATCCTGGAATTTGGAGAGCACGGGCACGAAGGTGGCGGTCACTATCTGCGACAAGGAGGCGCTTCCCATCTTGCTCCATTTGTCAGCCTGCGTGTACACACCCAGCGCTACGATGGAGTAGTAGGAGCCTATCACGAAGGAGTAGATGTGCAGAAAGAGGGTGTTGAGAAATGAGGAGGAGAAGACCCCCAGCCCCACGCGATAGATTTCTTTCAGCGATTTCATCGAGAAAATCAGCCGCGGAAGCCAGTCACTCTTGAACCAGAGCCACCCGGTCTTTATCGCCGCGAGCGCTATCGTCTGCCACACGAGTGCCCAGGCGCCGGCCCCGGACAGCGCCAGAACAATGCCGAGCACCCCCGAGAGAATCAGCCCTAACAGATTAGCCACGGCTATTTGCTTCACGTCCATCGCCTTCATCAGTCGGTTGGTCTGAACTATCCCCAGACCGTTGAGTATAAAGCTCAGAAACATAACGCGGCTCAGTGGTATCAGCGCGAGATTGTCCCTGAAGATATGAGCTATCAGCGGGGCGGCGGCGTAAAGAATTATGTAGGTGACTACACTGACTATCAGGTTAAACCAGAAGACGGTGCTGTAATCCTCGTCGGTCGGAGTCTTTTTCTGAAGCAGAGCCGCCCCGAAGCCGCTGTCCACAAACAGGATGCCGAAGGCCTGAAACACCAGGATGGCTCCCACAAGACCGAAATCCTCCTGCGTCAGCACATTGGCAAGCACTATGCCTGTGATGCCGTAGAGCACCTGCTGCGCGAAGCGGTCTATGGTGTTCCACTTCAGCGTGCGAGCCGTGGCTTTCTTTAGATTTCCTGCTTCAGCGGTCACAATTACCTCGGATTAATCGGTGATTTTAGGGTCGCGGTCCATAGGCATCAGCTTGCCCAGACCGGACTTCTTGATTTTGCCGGGAGTGCCCTTGTAGTGCACGCGCGTGGTGCCGAGCCCCTTCAGCACAAGTTGCTTTACGGGTTGACAATAGATGTCGCCACCCCCTAAAACACGGCAGGTGACTTCGTCGGCAGCTACATCGCGGGCGTCGATACAGCCGGTGCCAACGAGTCTGTAGAGAGCTTTGTCGGCACGCCCGGAAACCGCAATAGTGCCGCGTCCGGTAGCTATCGCCGCATGCAGCTTACCAATATTGATGCCGGGGAGCTCGATGCTGCCATTATCCATCAGCACCACCTTGAGATTTCCCACTCTCGGCAGGCGCTCTATGCGCACTCGCCCCGTGGAGCTGCTTTCGGCATAATTGAGCGAGTCAGTGTAGACCATCACCTCGGGCACACGCTCAGTTCTTTCGATGAAATCGGGGGAAATCATCACTTTCAACTTCGAGGCGCCACCCTCCACCATCACTGCGTCGGCATTCTCCTCCGGGCAGTAGAAGCGGACGTAGCCCGCGGAGTCAGGCACACACCGGCAGGTCACATCCATGTCGTTAACTACCGTCAGCGAAGAGAAGGGGCCGACCTTTAATTCATGCCAGCGGCTCTGAGCCTTTGCTCCGGCCAGCGCACAACAAATCAGAATAAATGTCAACAGTCTTTTCATAATCAATTCAGGTATTTTTCTTCGATTTCATCGAGAATTTCGTGCAGCTCCTGCAGCTTGGCGGCGCGGAGCATGGCTATTCTTGTGCTTCGGAAGTTGGGTATCCCCTTAAAGAGCGGAGTGGCAGCCAGGTGGCGACGGATATGCAGTATGCCGCGATATTCATCTATGCTCTCCACACTCTCGCGTATCTGGCGGCGAAGCAGCTCCATCTTCTCTGCGTTGGAAAGGGGCGTGTAGCTCCCCCTGTCCAGAAACTCGCGTATCTCCCGGAATATCCAGGGGGCACCGAAGGCGGCACGCCCCACCATGATGCCATCTACTCCATACTTCTCGAAATTGGCCAGCGCCGTCTGCGCATCAGTCACATCGCCGTTGCCTATCACGGGAATCTCCAACTCCGACATTTGCTTCAATTCACCTATCAGTGTCCAGTCAGCCTGACCATTATACATCTGGCTGCGGGTGCGCCCATGCACCGTGAGAGCCTTGATGCCGCAGTCCTGAAGCTGCAGGGCCAACTCCTTGATAATCTTGTTCTCGCAATCCCAACCAAGGCGTGTCTTGACCGTAACCGGCAGAGAGACAGCGTCTACCACCTGCTTGGTTATAGAGAGAAGCTTCGGCACATCGCGCAGCATGCCTGCGCCAGCCCCCTTGCCGGCCACCCGCTTCACCGGACAGCCGAAGTTTATGTCTATCACATCGGGCTCGGCGCGCTCCACTATCTTGGCAGCCTCCACCATAGCCTCCGGCTCACGACCATAGATCTGAATGGCCACGGGCCTTTCGGCATCGCGCACCTCCAGCTTTCTCACCGTGGACGACACATCGCGCACGAGCGCCTCGGCAGATACAAACTCGGTCGTAACCATGGCCGCGCCCATCTCTCTGCATATCAGGCGGAAAGAGGGGTCAGTGACATCCTCCATAGGGGCGAGCACCACCGGCCGGTAACCTAAATCTATGTCAGCTATCTTCATGATTGTGAGTTTATTTGTAAGTAAGCACTGAGAGGCCCGGTTTGAGAATCTCTTCGGCGCACTCGCGCATCTGCTCCGGGGTGATGGAGTAGAGAATATCGTTGGCCTCGGCACGGCTAAGAATCTTGTCGTAGCGCAGAAGCTGGCGTCCGGCATTGCTCACGCGCTTGTTTATAGCAGAGTTCAGAATCTCGGTTCGCCCGGCGAAATTGCGGCGTAAGCGCTCAAAAGCGCCCGGTTTCATCGGGTTTTCCGCCATCTTCTCAAGCAGACGGTTGATGAGCCGGCGACACCTCTTTTCGTTCCCCTCGGCGCAACCGAAGTAGATGCTGAATGAACCGGCATCAGTGTACAGATTACTCGAAGCATCCACGGTGTAGACATATCCGCGCTTCTCCCTCAGCTCTCGATACAGCAGCGAATTCATGCCGGAGCCTAAATGATGACGCAGCAGCGTGAGTGCATGACGCCGCGGATCATAGCAATCAAAAATGCGCGAAGCCATGATTGTGTGACACTGGCTCAGTCCCTTAGTGCGTTCTATCTCAAAGGGTTCTATGCCGGGCGATTGCGGACGTGACTGCACCGTCTCTCTGGCGGCTATCACCTTCATGTAGCGCTCTATCTGCTTGCGGATTTTAGCCACGGGCATATCGGCCACACAACTGAGCACCATGTTCTGAGGGGTGTAAAGGTTTCTGACATATCGATGTGCATCGTCGGGACTGATGGTCTCCACGCTTGCGCAGCTGCCCAAAATGTTGTGACCGAGCTGCGAACCGGCAAATATCAAATCGGCCATTTCGTCGAAGATAGCCTCGTCGGGCGCGTCTATATCGCTCTTAATCTCCTCATATATAATGGTTTTCTCGCGCTCCAGCTCAGCTGCGGGGAACGAAGGATTGCCAACTATGTCGGCCAGCAACTCCAAGCCGCGCGAGAGCTGGCCGGTGGGGGTAATGACGTAGTAAGCAGTCAGTTCGCGCGAGGTGTAGGCATTGAGGCCGCCACCCACATCTTCAGCGCGGGCATTAATCTGCCAGCCGCTGCGCTTGCCTGTGCCGCGAAACACCGTGTGCTCCACGAAATGCGCAAGCCCTTGACGGTCAGCAAAATCATCGCGGCTACCCGCATTGATGTTAAGCTGACAATAAGATGGCCCGTCGAAACTGCGCACCACACAGCGCAGCCCCGAAGGCAAAGTAAATATCTCAAAGTTGTCCACTGTCATAATCAAGTGTCTTAGCTTCATTAACTTGCAACTTACAAAATTAGCTAAAAATCCCCACCTCTGCAAATCCACAACGCAACTCCCCCGGAACTTCCGCATGAATTACATAAAAATCCATTCATGTGTAAAAACATTTCTTGTATTTCTTCTGCAGAACTGCCAAAGATTTACTAACTTTGCAGGTGAAAAACTCTCAGGAAAGTTTCCATATTGTTTCAGAGAGTGTTTGAATTTAAACACCCTCTCAGAAGCTTTCATATTCTATCCGTTCTCTCATGAAATTATTTCACATTTACCTCCGCGCTCTTCTATTGCTCTGCATCTCCGTCACCCTTTACGCGTGTTCCGGACGTGATGACAACAGCCATGAGTCCATCCCTGCCAAGGAATTGTCGCAGCTTGACAACCTAATTAACCAAAGCAAGGAGATTGATGCCCGCAAAGCCCGCGCCATTGATTCCCTCCAGTCAGTGCTGAAGCATATCCCCCACTCCGACTCCCTCAAACAGATGCAGACGTTGCGCGCCATTGGCAATCAATATCGCAGTTTTTGCTCGGATTCATCGGTGATTTACTATGGTCGTGCCCAACAGATAGCAAGCCGTATCAACCCTAAGACCTACGGCACCGACCTGCGCATAGACCTGATTAACGCATGCGCCGCATCAGGTATATTCACCATAGCGGAACACACCCTTCTCGAGCTCGACTCCGCTTCGCTCTCGCCCACTCAGACCATAGCCCACGCAAAGGCCGGTCGCCAGCTCTACTCCTATTACCGCGGCTATATGGACGACGACAATGACATCACCCCGATGCTCACAAGCCGTTTCACTGAGTATGACTCCTTTCTGCGCGAAAAGCTCCCCCCCGATGACCCCTATCGCAAATTCTGGACAGCCGAGCAGCACATGAGAGAAGGACGCAACAAGGAGGCCCGACGCGAACTGGAAGCCATGCTTAAGAACCTGAGTCCCACCGACAACCTCTACGGCATGGTAGCTTTCGGCGCAGCCCAGGCATCGCGGAATATGGGCGACGATTACAATTATGGTCGCTATCTGGCACTCTCGGCCATGAGCGACGTGCAAGGCTCGGTGAAGGAGACTCTCGCCATGCCGGCGCTGGCACAATGGCTCTACGAGAAGGGGGAGGTGGACCGCGCCTACAAGTACATCAATGTCTCGCTGAATGACGCCACCACCTCCAACTCGCGCATGCGCACAGTGGCGATAGCCAACTATGTCCCTATCATAGACAATTCCTACCGCCACAAAATCAGCGCGTCGCGCGATGAGCTCATGATTTACTTCCTGCTGGTGGTAGTGCTTCTCATTACATCGGGCACCCTGCTCGCCATCTTCCTGCGCAACCTGCGACGCTCCAATCAGATTCGCCGCAAGCTCCGCACTCAGACCAAGATGCAGGAGAACTACATAGGCCACTTCCTGGGAATGTGTGCCTCCTACGCCGACAAACTCGAAGCTACCCGCAAACTCGTGCAGCGAAAAATCACCGCAGGCCAGACCGATGAGCTGCTCAAAATGCTCAAGACCTCACGCACCTCGGAGGATCAGACCGACGATTTCTTCAAGATTTTCGACGAGACGTTCCTGGACCTTTACCCCGATTTCATCGACAAATTTAATACCCTGCTCCGCCCCGAAGAGCAAATCTCATACACCAAAGGCACGCCCCTCACCACCGAGCTACGCATCTACGCATTCGTGCGTCTCGGTGTGCAGGAGAGCGTGAGGATAGCTCAGATTCTCCGCTGCTCCGTCAGCACCATCTACACTTACCGCAACCGCATGCGCGGAAGAGCAATCAACCGCGACACGTTTGAGCAGCAGGTCAGCACCCTCGGCGAGGAAAAAGACTGATTCAGCAGGGCAAATTTGCGCCAAATTTAGTCGAAAATGAGGTTGAAAACCTTAAACTCTCAGGATAGATAAGTTTATATTTGGACAAATAAGCAATATTGATTATCAGCCGTTTAAATTAAAACTAACTTATATCACACCTTATATTTGCTTCGCAAAGCTTGCAGTACGCTCATTGATGTATTAACTTTGCATTGTCAAAAGGTCAGAGACCTGCTCGGCAGAGGCCGAAAGAGGGGACCTGATGACAACACAACAAAGATAAAAAAGACAGCAACGTCTATTAAGATATAGCAACGACATACAGCATAGAAGAGATTTTAGGTAGAAAGATTAGGTTAGTTATTAAGATATTCGTAAATAAATCGTTTATGTTAGGTTTGTAGAAAAAATCAACGACACAATTTTTTGCAGCTGCATCATCTTGGGAAAGAAGGTGCGGTTGATTTTTTTTATTTCCCATTCGGCCGGCTTTACGCAGGCATTTCAGTCCGTTCCATCCTCCCCTAAAAAGTACAGCACCGGATTCTCACGAACCCGGCACTGCCGATTAATAAAAGCTAAATAATTTGCGTTAAGGAGCCGGCTATCGGAAAGCCTCATGCTTTCGGCCGTTATCCTTTTATGCGGCAGCCTCAGCTTTCACAAGGCGGGACCACCATTTATCTTTAATCTCAACGGTCTACTTCACCGTAATTTTGAAAATCTTTGTGCCCTGACGGATAACATAGATACCCGGAGCGAGATCCTTGACAGAACCATCCACCGGCAATCCGCCTACAGTGAAGATTTCTGCCGCTGCATCGGGGTCAAGTCTGTCAGAGGCATTCTCATCAATTATGTCAGGAACATCAGTCATCAGGCCATGGTTAATTGTCACTGTACGTATCGGCGCATCAGCATAAAGAGATTCGGCGCTGATCGTGACAGGATTGAACAACTCAGGGGTCTCCTTGACCGTGATAAGACCGTTATGGTCCACATACGCTTTGGATGCGTCTGACGATGTCCAGAAGATATGACCCGAGTCAAGGCCGTCACCTTCCAACGCTGCAGTGCGCTGATGAGTCTCACCGGCGGTATTGACGAAGATATGCTCTGCAGTATTGTAATCAGATGACGCAGCTGCCGCGTAGACAAACGAAGGTGCCAATATCAGTTTACCGACAGTGAGAGACATTCCTGTGGGAGCATTCATCTCAGCTCGATTGGTAAACAGTGCCCAATAACCCGCATTGTAGTTGGCGTGCTTTTTACCCTGAAGATGCAATTGGGCCGTATAGGCCGGAAACGAGGTAGACTGAAGAGTCGGAGCCTTCTGCGCCGTGAGGTATATATCGGTTAATGAGGTGCAACCTTTGAAAGCATCTGTCCCGATATTATTCAGCCGGTGACCCATATATATGGATACCAGACCTGAGCACCCGTTAAATGCGTTGCTGCCTATAACCTTTACGGATGGGGGTATAACTATTGATTTTAACGATGAGCAGTCCAGAAAGCAATGATTCTTGATTTCACTAAGACAACTGCTCAGAGTTACTGTCTCCAGCGCCGTGCAGCCATCGAATGAATAGGAACCTAAATAAGTCACAGAGTTGGGCATCTCTACGCTGCGGAGCTGGCGGCAGAATTTGAATACGTCGCCCGCTAAATTAACCACAGACGAGGGGAGCACTACCTCCTCCAGAGCGGTATTATAGAAAGCGCGATAACCGAGTGTATGCACGCTTGAGGGGATGGTGACGGAGGCAAGCTTATTACAGTTATAGAATGCGCCGGGTTTAATCTCTTTCACAGTGTACTTTTTGGCATCAAGCATCACAGTGGCGGGAATGTCGGCACTTGCAATAGATTTGGTGACTGCAGCAACCGCGCATGTGGCCGCAGATTCATCAATAACGGTGTAGAATAAATTCGAGTCTGAATCAGATGCGGGAGAACAGGGAAGCACATTGATGTAAATTATCATGTCGCCGGCATAAATAGAGCGGGCAGTCACTGTGACCGGAGTATCTATAACTGCATTGCAAGTCAATTTGCCATTGACCACGGTAATCTTTTCAGAATCTGACACTTGCCAAAACACAGTTGCCTCAGTAAGGTCAGTACCTTTCAAGGTTGTCGTGAAAGTCATTGTGTTGCCGGGAGCGAGATAGGCCTCAATAGACGCGCTCTGAGCCGGGGTCGCTGTCACAGGAGCTCCTGAAGCAATCGTAGCGAGATTATAGGTGCTCATGCCCGTAGGCAGTGGCATGGGTACCTGAGTGGCGAAATTCTTCCAATAAGACGCGCCATAACCTGAGGTCTGGGTGTCTGAAAGATGCAGAGTTGCGGTATAGGCAGGAAATGATGTGGACTGGATAGAGGGGGCCTTCAGGGCTGTAATGTAAATATCCGCCAAAGCGACATCGTCCTTAAAAGCGTTTGCGCCTATGGTTGCCACCTCCGGACCGAGATAGACTTTTGTCAAAGCCTTACAGCCCGAGAAAGCCGAAGCTCCAATCTTGGTGACAGTAGGAGCAATCACAGCGCTCTGCAGAGCTGTGCAATTGAGAAATGCATTGTCCGCAATTGCAGTAACTGTGTAAGCCCCCGCCTGAGCCGGGATTGTGACAGCAGTGATAGTCTTGGACGAAGAAGTCTTTACGGCACACGTCCGCGCCGCTTCATCCAGCACCGAATAGGTCAGGGTCACGGCGCCGGAAGTGTAAGTAAAATCCTGAGCGAGAATCGGAATGGCCACGAAGACTCCTAACAGGGTTAGTAATAGTTTTTTCATCGCATTCATAGGGATTAAACAGTAAACATTTAAACATAGATTTACTGCATGATTCCCCTATGCAGCCGATACACCGTAAGTTATAAAAAAAAAGCGTAGGAATCCGTATCAGTTGCTATCCCACACCTTGAGGCTTCTCGCATTGCCCACCAATAGTCGGATAGCAACGCAGAAGCCCACGCCAGTATATGCAACTATTAATCCACCTCGCTGCATCGTCTCGATACAATGAGTCAGATTACGTAGAATTACATAACCACCGGGCATCTACCGTTGCTGAATCCTTGACTATTGGTAATGAAATTTTGCGAGAATTTCAAGGTGTCAAGAATTAGCGTCGATAAACGCTCTTAAAATATGTCGTTTGCCGACCCCTCCCACATTAGCCCCAGACCGAGACTTCTGCATGGGCGGTCTGCAACAGCAAAATTACAAATAATTTTTTTATCTGCCAATAAGTTGCGCCTAATTTTACATTTTTTATGTTGCAAATCATTACAGGTTTCGCCCCGATAAGAATCGAAGTCTTGCCTGTTAAAAGGTGGATGATAGAGAAAAAGCAAGGGACCGTGTCGTCAAACACAGCCCCTTGCGAGTAATACTAAATAAGTTGGTTTCTATATTGCCTCCCATGGAGTTCTCTCAGGAGGGAGAGCTGTACCGGCAGCGCCGGCAAAGCTCGTCTAAGTATCTTATATTTACTTCGTTACAGTAGTAGTGGTGGTAGAGGTAGCGGGCTCGTCGAGAGTGCAGATTGCTACGCGGTTCCAGCTTTCTTCCTCAAACATGTGGCCGATGCCCTGACCCTCAGCCTGGATGCGGCTGGCGGGGATGCCATACTTGTTGATAAGAGTAGTCTTAACAGACTCAGCGCGCTGGTTGGCGAGGCGGATGTTAACATCTACAGGACCGTCCTGTGAAGCGTAACCCTTGATTACTACAGTAGCCTTGGGGTGGTTCTTCAGGTAAGAAGCTACGGCTGCTACGTTAGGCATCTGAGAAGCGGTGATGTTGTAGCGACCGAGGTCGAAGTTCACATAGCGCACGGTTGAGAGCTGGTCAGTCTTAGTGCTTTTAGTCACCACTTCGGGCTTACGGTCCTTACAAGCCTGGAGCTCGTTGGCGAGAGCCTGATTGTCGGCAGCTGCCTGAGCGAGAGCGTTACCGGCGAGTACGAGGTCGCCACGCATTGCGTTGATCTGAGCGTTGAGGGCGTCTACTTCAGCCTGGTCATAGGGGCGAACGTAGTTGAAACCGTTGCCGAGAGCTACGCTCACACCGGCCTGGAGGTTAAACTGACCCTTGTTGGCGTTATAAGCGGCAGAAGAGTATTCTACACCTGCATCGCTCATATCCCAGCTTACTGAGGGCTTCAGGGCGATGGTCACTCTTTCTGAGGGGTGGAAATTGAAGTTCAGGCCCACCTTTGTGCCGAAGTAGTTGTGGTCGGCAGTAGGTTCATTCTTGAAGTAGTGGCCCCAGCCTGCGCCACCTACAGCCTCGATGTCAAACACGCGCTGACCGGCCTGATAGGGAGCAAAGAGATTGAAGAGGTTAACGGCACCGTAGACGCCTACGTACTGGCTGTCGAAAGCGGTGGAGCTCTTCGGGCCGTAGCCATACCATGAGGAGGTGTTGATACCCCAGTTGCCTTCTACACCTACGCCGAAAGCGGGAGTAATCTGTTTCTGAATCTGGAGGCCTACCAGACCACGCATGTCACCGAAGAATGCACCGTGGTTGAGAGGAGTGGTAACACCACCATTGAGACCGATTGACATATTGTCAAAGAAGCCGGGTTTTGTCACGGCAAGCTGCTGAGCGCTCATTGTCGCTGCTACGCCACCTACGAGAGCGGCGGTAAGTAATAATTTTTTCATAATGAGATATGATTTAAGTAAATAGTGAGAATTTTTATGTCTCTCACGCAATCCTTAAAATCAGCGTATTCCTTATTAAGTCTGTCCACGCTCTGACCTTAAAGCATTGGCGCAAAAGTCTTATTTAACTCGATAGCTGCACTCATTGCGGCTATGTACATGATAAACAGCATTGGGCCGCAGAATGTTTTCTCACGCCTGAAAAGTTTTAAAGCGAAGAGTCCCTGACTCCCCCTTCCCTCCGGCGAACCGGAAGCCACACATGCCGCACAGCCACTCATAACTCCGCAGTTTGCAGCGCCGAATTCGGAAAGCATTTGCACGGCTAAAAAAATTCAGTTACTTTTGCAACTCAACACAATCTACACAATGAATTTCTTAGAAGAATACAATCTGACGGGCCTGGTCATAGGCATCTGCACATTCTTAATCATAGGACTCTTTCACCCCCTGGTAATAAAAGGTGAATACTATTTCGGCATCAAAATAAAATGGGCTTTCCTGGCCGGGGGCATCATCTTCACGGCTCTCACCCTGCTGGCCGGCAATGTACTCATCTCTTCGTTCTGCGGCGTGACAGCCTTCAGCTGCTTCTGGAGCATAAAAGAGGTGGCCGAGCAGGTGGAGAGAGTCCGCAAAGGCTGGTTCCCCGCCAACCCGCGCCGCAAATATTAATACAATCCCCGTCGGTTTTTAATCCACTGCGGCGGGAAATTGTGACGGATTTGCGGGGTTGGGAAAATTTTTGTAAATTCGCGGCTGATATGTGCCCGGTTCTGAGTGGGCCTTACTTACTTATGATTGAAAAGATTAATGAACTCATGACACGCGTAGCGTCTCTTCAGGCCTCGTCGGCTGAAGAGGTGGAGCAACTGCGTGTGCAATATCTTAGCAAAAAGGGTGAAATCTCCCTGCTGTTCAATGATTTCCGCAACGTGCCCGCAGAGCAGAAGCGCGAAGTCGGTCAGAAAATCAATGAGCTTAAGACTCTGGCCACCGACCGCATAGCCGAGCTACGCGAGGCGGTGGAGGCCAAGGATGAGGCTGACCGCGAGGCAGGCATAGACCTGACCCGCACCGCCACCCCCCTGCCGGGCGGCACCCGCCATCCGCTGAATCTGGTGAAGGCTCAGATGCTCGACATCTTCGCCCGCATGGGCTTCACCATAGCCGACGGCCCGGAGGTGGAGGATGACTGGCATGTGTTCTCCGCGCTGAATTTCGCAGCCGACCATCCGGCCCGCGACATGCAGGACACCTTCTTCATAGCCCGCAATCCTGCCGATGTGCTGCTGCGCACCCACACCTCATCAGTGCAGACACGCACCATGGAGAAGGCGCAGCCCCCTATCCGCATAGTCTGCCCCGGCCGCGTCTACCGCAACGAGGCAATCTCTGCACGCGCTCACTGCTTCTTCCATCAGATTGAGGGTCTGTACATTGACCGCAACGTGTCGTTTGCCGACCTGCGCCAGGTGCTCCTGCTCTTTGCCCGCCAGATGTTTGGCCCCGAGACCAAGATTCGCCTCCGCCCCTCTTACTTCCCCTTCACCGAGCCTTCAGCCGAGATGGACATCTCCTGCAATATCTGCGGCGGCAAAGGCTGCGGCTTCTGCAAACAGACCGGTTGGGTGGAAATCCTGGGTTGCGGCATGGTGGACCCCGCTGTGCTTGAAGCCTGCGGCATAGACTCCAAGGAGTACACCGGCTACGCTTTCGGCATGGGCGTGGAGCGTATTACCAACCTGAAATACAGAGTGAAAGACCTGCGCATGTTCTCCGAGAACGATGTGCGCTTCCTCGACGAATTCATAGCCGCGAAGTAACCACCGCTGCAAATCCGTCATGACTATCAAAGAAAGATACGAGGGCGTAATCTCCACATTCCGGGAGATTATGCCCTCGCCTACTACCGAGCTGGACTTCGACACCCCGTTTCATCTGCTGCTGGCCGTAATTCTCTCAGCGCAATGCACCGACAAGAGGGTCAACATTGTGTCGCCCGCACTGTTCAAGGCCTACCCGGACCCCGCATCGCTGGCGGCCGCCGAGCCCGGCGAGGTTTTTGAATACATTAAGAGCGTAACATTCCCCAACAACAAGAGCCGCCATCTGGTCAATGCCGCCAAAACCCTGATGGAGGAGTTTGGAGGTGAGCTCCCCTCTGACATTGATTCACTCACGCGCCTTCCGGGCGTGGGGCGCAAGACGGCCAACGTGATGCTGGCAGTGGTGTGGGGCAAAGCCGCTATGCCGGTAGACACCCATGTATTCAGAGTGAGCAATCGTATCGGCCTGACTACCAATTCCAAAACGCCGCTCGCCACAGAGAAGGCGCTCGTGAAGCATATCCCGGCCGAGCTGCTTCCCGATGCTCACCACTGGCTGATTCTCCACGGGCGCTATGTCTGCAAAGCTCGCAAACCGCTCTGTGGCGAATGTGCCATAGCCCGATTCTGCCGCGAATACGCGCGCAATGAGAAAGCCGCCAAGAAAGCCTAACCCCACGGTTTTAACATAATTTAGGCAACGCCTTTTAAACAATAAAAGGGAAATCCTGTCGTTATTATACTACCACGCGTGCGCGAAAATCCCTTCGACGCACAATCATATTAATAAAACAATTTCAACATTATCTATACGACTGCCATGCCGACAATCAAAACCAGCATACTCCACTCGCTCCCTGCAAGACTCCTTACCGGCCTGATTCTCACGCTTTTGCCTCTGTTAGGCAGCGCTCAGAATTATGCCCGCGAGTCTGTGCTCAATCAGGGTAAGTGGGTAAAAATCAACATCAAGGAGGAGGGAATGCAGCTGCTCACCCCCGCCGCGCTCAAAGGGATGGGATTCTCCGACCCCTCGAAGGTGCATGTCTACGGCTATGGCGGCTACATACTCCCCGAAACCCTCAACGACGCTAACCCCGACGACCTCCCTCAGCAGCCCGTGGTCCGTCTGGCCGACGGCTCAATAGTGTTCTACGGCGCCGGTCTGGTGAAATGGGACAATGAGCCGGGCACTTTCGGCTACCGTCACTTCAACAACTATTACTCCACCGTAGCTCCCTATTTCCTCTCCGACCGCGATGCCACCGACACTGCACCCGCGCCCGTCACCACCCCCGTGGCTGCCGGAGCTGCTGAAGTGCGCTCATTTCCGCAACTGCTGGTTCACGAGCAGGACCTCTTTGCGCCCGCCACCACCGGTGCCGACCTCTTTGGCGAAGACTTCCGCACTACCACACAGCGCACCTTCAACTTCCCGGTGACCGATGCAGCCAACGACAATATCACGTTCAACTGCTTCTTCGCTGACAAAAACAGCAACGGCAGCGCCACGGTGACTTACAGCTCCGGTGGTAAGACTATAGCCACCGCCCGCCAGAACGCCTGCACCAGCGACCAGTTCATCCGCGTAACCCGCGCCTTTGCCACCGGTTCCATTGGCGGCAAACCCACTGCTGACCTCACCGTGAAATACAACGGCTCCGGCAGCGTGGCCCGCCTTGACTTCATAGAAGCCCGATATGACCGCAAGCTCAAACTTGACAACGGAGTGCTGCAATTCCGTCACGTTCCCAAAGGTGCCCAGGTGCTCTGTGTGGAGGGATGCTCCTCTGCCACAAACATATGGGATGTGACCGACCCAGCCGCCCCCAAGCAGGTAGCATTTGAGCTGAGCGGCAACACAGCCCGCTTCGCCCCCTCCGGCTCCGGCCTGCGCACCTACGTGGCCTTCAACCCCGCATCGGTGAAGAACGCGCCCGCAGCAGCCGGCAGCGTAAAGACTCAGAACATCCACGGCATGGAGGTGCCCCAGCTGGTCATCATAGTGCCATCAGCCTACCGCACTCAGGCTGAGCGCATTGCCGACTATCACCGCACGGCCGACAACATGGTAGTGCATGTGCTTGACCCCGAGGATATCTACAATGAGTTCTCCTCCGGCAAGCCCGACGTCACAGCCTATCGCCGCATGCTCAAGATGTTCTACGACCGCGGCAAATCCGGTCAGGGCACCCGTCTGGAAAACTGTCTGCTGTTCGGACGCCCCAGCTATGACCACCGCCTCCTGACCGAGACCCCGCGCAGCGCCAACTATCCGCGCCTGCTCACCTACGAAAACACTATTGAGAGCCTCGGAGTCCGCACCTCCACCGATAACAACAACAGCACAGCAGCCTCCCAGACTAATTCATATTGCGCAGACACTTATATCGGCACCCTGGAGACCTGCAACAGCTTCTCCATGGCTACCGCCCAGGTGTCTATCGGCATAGGCCGCATGCCCGTGAAAAGCAGTCTGGAGGCCAAAAGCTCCGTCGACAAATTGCTCGGCTACCTGAAAGACCCCGACTACGGCGCATGGCGCAGCCGCGTAATGATTATAGCCGACGATGGCGACGATGCCGCACATCTCAACCAGGCGCAGAAAATGTATAATAACATGGTGGCTCAGGGGAGTGCCGGCCGCAACTTCACCTATGAGCGTCTGTATCTTGACTCATACCCCGTAAGCTCCGGCAATACCGAGAAGACATTTCCTCAGGCCAAAGAGCGTATGTTCAAGATGCTCAACGACGGCGTCAGCCTTATGGCATACATAGGTCATGCCAACCCCACCTCATGGACCGCCGACGACCTGATGAACTACACCGACATCAACTCCGTGAGCTACAAGCACCTGCCTATAATCTACCATGCATCCTGCGAATTCGTGCGTTTCGATGATGATGCCGAATCGGGTGCCGAGACCATGTGGCTCAACCCCACCTCGGGTGCTATCGCCTTCCTCGCCGCCAACCGCAAGGTGTACGTTAGTTACAACGAGTATATGAACTCCGCCTTCGGCACCCACTACTTCGCTCGCGAGGCCGACGGCACCCCCATAACCATGGGCGAGCTGCTCCGCCGCACCGTAAACAGCGCAGGCCTTAGCTCCGGCAATCGCACCATCACCAACCATCACCGCTACGCCCTGATGGGTGACCCGGCCATGCGTGTGCCCTCGCCCACCGGCTCCGTCAAAATCGACACCCTGGCCGGCATAGAACTCGACAAAGCCGTGGCCGACGGGGAACTCCCCGTAATCCCGGCCCGCTCTACCTTGAAAGTCAAGGGGCAAGTCCGCCTGGCTAACGGTGCAGTCAACACCGACTTCAACGGCACCCTCTGCGCCACCCTCTTCGACGCCGAGCGAGTAATCGAGACCTACGGCCACCCCTCATCCTCCGGCATGAACCGCCCCGATGGCAAAGTCTCAATCTACAACGACCGCAAGAACCGCCTGGCAGTAGCCTCCTTCCCCGTGAAAAATGGCGAATGGGAAGCTACCCTCTTCCTCCCCGAGGAGATTGAGAACAACTACACCCCGGCCCTGCTCGCGCTCTACGCCTACACACCCGAAGGCGCGGAAGCCATAGGCTCCACAGAGTCATTCTACGTCTATGGCTACGACGACAACCTGCCCGCCGACGACGAAGCACCCGTGATAGAGATGGCCGCGCTCGGCACCTCCATGTTCCGCCCCGGCGACATAGTGGCGTCAAACACCACCTTCCTGGCAAAGGTGAAAGATGAATCAGGCATCAACATCTCAACAGCCGGCATAGGCAAGGCGCTCACCCTGGTGCTCGATGGCCGCAAGGTTTACGACGACCTCTCCGACTACTTCGTGACCGACCCCGAAGACCCCACCGCCGGCAGCATCAACTACCCACTTGACGGCCTCACCGAGGGCACCCACGAGCTGGTGTTCCAGGTGTTTGACAACGCCGGCAACTGCTCGAAAGCCTCACTCCCCTTCAAGGTAGGTGGCCAGGGCTACGTAGCCGAAGTGGACCTGCGCACCGATGCCAGCCCGGCAAGCGTGGAAGCAACATTCTTTGTGACCACCGCCCGCCAGCCGCAGACAGCCGTAGTTGAAGTCTTTGACCTGACAGGCCGCTGCGTATGGCGCACAGTGCCCGAACACCTGAGCCAGAGCATGAACGTGACCTGGAACCTGACCAACAGCACCGGCCAGCGCGTGCCTCGCGGCATCTACCTCTACAGCGCCACCATAACCTGCGACGACGGCTCCACCCACCGCAAAACCCGCAAACTCGCCGTAACCGCCGAGTAAGGTTGAGAGCCTCGAAAACACATTGACGTTAAAAAGCTAAATCAGCAAAAACGCTTCATCATAGTAAATCCCGCCGGCAGTTTGCCGGCGGGATTTATTTTACAAAGTCACTTGAAAAATCATGTTAAAAAGTTTGCAAAATCCCAATATATAATTTACCTTTGCGACCGAATACCTGATGCTATTGACACAATCTCTACTATCAGCGAACTTCCCCTACCGACTATTCACACAAAACAATAAATCAATATGTCTAAAGGAATCCTCCTCTCATCAGCCTTTTTGGCTACTATGGCTCTATTTTCTGGGGCACAAGGAATTAACGGATCAGCCCCACAACGCGTGTCAGCGGCCGATGATGGCTTCTGCTTCTGGGAATTTGGCCTCGCTTCCAACAGCGAGCGAACTCACTTTGAGGACAACAAAAACGGCGGCTTGGCCACTATCTACAATGGTTACTATAATGCTAATAACTACTACGAACCCACAACCGACAAGTGGACGGGATTCGGGTATGCCAACTACACGCGCACAAATTATAATGGCCCCGAAGATGTGATGCTCTGCTGCAATCCCTACATGCAGGGTGCCACTTATGGTGTAGCTTGTCTTGACGAATCAAATGGTCCTATTTTGATGACTACAAGCTCAAGCATGAATCTTATTCATTCTACCACAAAGTTTACTAACACAGCATGGGTAAAAAAATGCATACTTGAAGGTGATGGAATCAACGGACCATTTGAACATGGCGACAAGTGCGGAGTAAGAGTCTACGCTTATGTCGGCTCGGACCCTTACAGCTCCTCCACCGCAGGATGGATTAAGGAGCCTATAGAGTTGGTGCTTGCCGATTTTACTGATGACGATGAAAGCAAGTGGTATATTGCCGACGATTGGAGAGGTTGCGAACTTAGATTTATGAATTCCACCACCAACACCCCTATCAACGGAATAACAGCTTACCGATTTGAATTTTTCTCCACGAAGACTCACGAAGGTAAAATCACCACTCCCCCTTATTTCTGTTTAGCATGTTTTCGAACAGACTATGACGTGCACCGCACTTTCATCCAAAATCACCCCTTTGCATTTGGTATCACTCCGGAAGTCACCAAAACAGCCTTTGAAGGAGCTTCTATAAGCTATAAGGACTTCATAGACCTTGATGAATCGGAAGGCAAGATAACTTACGAAGTAACTCCCCAAGAATTTGCAGCTGATGCTGATTTTCAGACCGACAACCTAATAGTAAATTATGAGCGCGAGGATGGCAAATATATCCGTCCCCTCAAATTCACTTTGACAGCAATCCAAAACGGCTTCCCCTATAAATATTCTTGCGAAGTAAATCCGCCCGTTACAGAGTTGCCTAAAGTAACTGAATACGCCTATGAAGAACAAGTGATACCGTACTCCTCGCTTCTTCCCCTGAACCCAGCAAACGGCCCTATTGCCTATGAAGCTGAGCCACATTTCGCCAACTCGTCAAAGTGTGAGTTTCATGACAACGAAATGGTTGCCCGTTTTATACCTAGTAGTGATGGCCAAAATTATTTATCCATCTACTTCACTTTAACCGCATATCAAAATGGCCGCATTTACACAGCTGAATGTGTATTAGATTGGGCATACGGTGGCAGCGTTTCCCCAATTACGGATGACTCAACCATTGCCTACTCAATATACTCCACTGATGGTTTGCTCATTTATCACGGTACTGAGAAGCCCAACGTTTCCCCCGGACTCTACATCGTAGTGCGACAAACTGCAGCCGGCCTAAAATCAACCCTCGAATCATTCTAATTACTAACAAATAAATATTACAAATCATGGGAAAAATTAATGATCCAGAATCTCCTTTCAAAAAGGAAACGAACAATCTTTATACAACAACCGTTGAGACCGAAAGCGGCTTACAAAAAGCGTTCAATTATTGCTCCGGCCTTAATTACGAGGACAAAATTGTAATCCGCATTGCCAATGGCGTTAATCCCGTACTTACCCACCGTGCCGTAACGGTCAATTTAGGGTATGCTGTGCCTATATGCTGCAGTTCTGTCACCATTATTGGCGAGGGACAAGATAAAGATGGTAATCGAGTGCCTAACAAGATTTATTTGGACCGGCATCTGACAGACGGATATGTCAGGGATGAACAAGGCAATATCCGAAAAAATGACAAGGGTGAAGATGTACATCTTTGCGATTCCATCATTTCTATTGAGGGGGTATCTGAAACCCAACGCGTAAGCGTCCACATTGAGAATTTAGAGTTTATGCCTATCGGGTTTGACAAATCTGATAAGATGGATACTTTCGTTCCCACAAAAGATGACTTCGTTATGCTGGAAACACACCTGATTAAAATATGGCGTGGCGACGGTATTACCCTCTATAACGTGAAATCCACTTTGGCAAATGGTGCAATAACAAATGTTGACTTGCGCACTGTAAAGAATGTTATTATACGGGATTGTGAGTTGATTAACTATAACGCCATTGAGCCGGGCAATACCACTGGCGGTAACCTTTGGATGCGTGGCAGCATGGAAAATGTGCTTATAGCCAACAACCGCCTTGAGAAATTTGGCAATGATGAAATTTTTGCCGTTTTCGGCGATGACTATGGAATTAATTCAGCGCTTCAGCCGATTCCCACGATGGCTTTAAAGTATGTGGAACAACGCAACGTCACGGTGGTAAACAACAGTTTTGTCTACAATCGTCCCAAGATGGCAAATGAAATTATAAATGTTGGTGAAATTGTTCGCAACGATGTATTCATTTGCTTCATGGAAGGGGTTAGTGATAATGTTGGGCGAAAGGATATCAAAGGAGGCATCATGCACGATATTCTCTTTGCTAATAACGATATTCAAATATTGCATCCGGTGCGCCACGTCTTTACTTTCTGGCACTATCACACCCACATTGATGTCTTTAATTTCAGGATTTCCAATAATAACATCCGTCACTCTTATGTAAACACTGCCACGTCTGATTATGCTATAGACTTTATTTTTGGCTTTGGTGAAGCATTTGATTATACCACAAGTGGCGAAATAGAAATTTCACATAACACGATTAACGCGGACGAGAGCATTCCCACGTCCGTTAACGGACACTGCTTCATTCAGAATCACACAGCGAATCTGAATGTTCACAACAATGTTTTTTATGTCACCGAAAACTCACACCTCGGAAACGCCGGTGCCACATTGTTGCGGTGTCAGGAGGACAATTCAACTAATAGGTTGATTGATAACAAAGTAAAGTGTCACTACATGATTACAGTACGCAATGTAAATTCGGGCAAAACCATCAACGTAGATTTCACCAACAATTTTATCCAAGCAACCAGGTCTATTCAAGTGCAATCAAACGCATGCGAATTTAATCTACGCATGGAGAATAATTATATTGAAACCCCCGACTACTATCTGCTGTCACGCGGATTCAGCGCTAATGGCTCAATCTGGGCGAGTCAAAATGTATGGTACACCCTTCCTACACCGGCAGGCTCTACCTACACAGCTGCAGCTATGTATTATCCTACCAGCGGTGCGCATGTTGAGCGCTTGACCATGCTGAGCAATGTCGTGACAGGCGCACGTAAGCTTGTAGCTACACCTGACTACCCGGCAGCCGACAAGAAAGTTTTAGCTAACAACGATTTTTGAGAAGAGGATTTATTGTTTGATTGAGGATTAACATTCTTTATATGTGTGAAATCCCGCTGGTTTTGGCCAAGCGGGATTTTTTTCTTACTTTTGCATGCTAATTGCGCTCTGTTCAACCGGATAGGGCCATTAAGCCCCCAAATATCTCTTGTGGACAGGCAGGGGTTGCCCCTGTTCCGGTGCTAAGGGAGCTTCTTGATGTGAGGACTCCGGCTCTCGCAGCAAGGACTCCGGCCCCCACGGAGATGGCAAACTAACTAATGAAGCTTGGTATAATTATATTGTGAGAATTATCAGTATTTGGCCCGGCTCTTCGCCTGTCTCGTTCCCGGCAACTATCTGGCTGAATGAGGCTTGCTTGCTGCGCCCGGGCCGTCCGTTTTTCATCCCGGACTGGGACAGTGACTTCCGCTGGATGCCTATGCTTGCCCTCAAGATTGACAGGGTGGGCAAGAGTATTCCCGCGCGGTTTGCTCACCGATATGTCTCACAAGCCTCGGTGTGGCTTCAGGCCGTGGGTGGCGACACTGCGGCGAAACTTGCTGCCGCAGGGCTTCCGCTCGCCTCGGCAGTGGGCTTTGACTATTCGCTGGCCTCGGCTCCGTTTGAAAAGATGACTCTTGAGCAGGCGAGAGCGCTGAAAGTCACGCTGAGCCTCGGCTCCTCCACGCTGAGCCTCGATGCCCGCAATTGTCCTGACCCGGCTGAGACGCTGGCTACGCTGAGTTCCCGCAACACTGTGCGCACAGGCGACCTTATTCTCCTCGCTCTGGCCTCTGAATTCATCCCGATTATTCAGGGTGACGAGGTAAACGTGACCCTGGAGTCGCCGCACACTAAGGAGCTGCTACGTTTCTCAATAAAGTAACTTATTTACCATAAATCTACCGGCAATTTTGCCTGTTATAACTGATTAATTAACCCCGATGAAAATCTCGATATACCGACAACTCCGCCTCTTTGGTCTGTCAATTCTTGGAACCATGGCAGGAGCCTACACCACCTCTGCCTCGGCTGCCGTGAGTTTCCCCACGACGTCTGAGTATGCCCGCGGCCGCTGGGTGAAAGTCGACTTTAAGAATACCGGCATCTTTGAAATCAGCTATGCGCAACTGCGCGAGATGGGCTTCAGCGACCCTACGAAGGTGGGTGTCTATGGCCATGGGGCTGAGATTCAGCCTATGCAGTTCACCGACTCCAAGGGGAATCCCGCTTACAGTCCGAAGCTTAAGCCGGTGGCTATGATGCATGCCGACGACAAGATTATCTTCTTCGGCCAGGGTCCGGCGCTCATTCGCCAGATGACCAATAATATAAGCAATCCGGCGCGCCAGCAATTTGAGCTGGTGAGCAACAATACTTACGCGAAATACGGCAGCTATCTGCTCACCGATTCGCGCACCGATATGCTTGTGCCTGAGAAGGTTGTGAGGGGGCTCTACACCCGTAACCCCTATTACACCACTGCCTGGCAGATTCAGTATCATGAGAATGACCTGATAACTATAATCGGCTCAGGACGTGAGTTCTTTGGCGAGGACCTCGTGGCGGGCACCACTGTGGACTACAACCTGCCAAATTATCAGCCGGGCAATGACCTGTCCATGACTTTTCGGGCTGCCCACAGCGCCGGCAAGAATGTCAGCGAGGTGAACATGACCTTCGCCAGCGAAGGGGAGAAGACTACCTATGCCGTGGAAATGCAAAATAATGGCTCGGGCGATTACTATAATATCCCCATAAACCTTTGCTTTACGCCGGTGCTTCCCGGCGCTTCGGGCACAATCGACATGAAATATAATGGCGAATCCTCATGGTCGCGCCTTGACTATTTCATTCTGGCCTCGCGCTCACCTATTGATATGGGTGGCGACAAGCCCTCGGTGATGGCTTTTACCGGTGACTTCAATAGCAGTAAATACTATTGCATAAAGGTGCGCAACAATCCTTCGGACCTGGTAGTGTGGGACATTGTCAACCCCAACTCCGCCACTCTCTGCCCCTGGGAGCAGAGTGGCAACGATGCCAATGTGCGTTACCTCTCGGACAATAAGACCGAGGGCATGATGGTGGCTTTCAGCCCCTCGGCCTCTCATCCAGGCATAGAATCATGGAGCGAAATCAAGCCCACCGGCCTCCTCTCTTTAGGCATGGATGAGATACCGGACCTGCTGATTATCACCCTTCCGGAATTGCGTCCGGCCGCTGAGCGCATAGCTGCCCTGCACCGTGCTCACGAGGGCTTCACGACCGCCATAGTCAACTCTGAAGATGTAATCAATGAGTTCACAGCCGGAGTGCCCGACCCTATGGCCTATCGCGCTCTCTGCAAAATGATTTATGACCGCGACAACCCCTCTGACCGCAAGTTTAAGAATGTGTTGCTGCTCGGCCCCTGTCTGCGCGACTATCGCAATATCGAGGGGCGTCCGGTGGGCAATACGCTGATTTGCAATGAGAGTTTCCAGTCGCGCAATGTGGACAACTCCTTCACGCTCAACGACTGGTACGGCATGATGGAGGACTTCACTGCCTCTACCCCCGATGCTGCTGCTAATTCATTTGCAAAGGTGCCCCTGCACCTCGGCGTGGGCAACATCCCCTGCCGCGATCTGGGCGATGCGCTGAATTATGTGGCTAAACTCGAGGCCTTCTATGCCGACGACTCTTTTGCCTATTGGCTCAACGAGGCCAACTATGCGGCTGATGGCGCTGACAACAATGAGCATCAGGTGCTTATGGAGGCTTTGTACACTGATGGTCAGAACGCCGCGGCCAACGTCTTAGTGGGCCACAAGCTCTATAATAACCTCTATGAATATAAGGGAACCACTTACGCTTTCGCCCGCAACCTCAACACCGGCGCGCTGACTAATTTCTATCTCGGCCACGCCGATGTAAATGGTCTCAACGCCGAGTTCTGGAAACCGGCCGACGAGATTTTGCTCAAGAATAAGCGTCTGGGCTTCATGACTTTCGGGGCCTGCTCTGTGACAGCGTTTGACAATAATGACCGCGGCACGGGAGAGAGCCTCGTGTTCCGCAAAGACCATGGCCTGGTCGGCAGCGTCTTGTCTACCCGCTCCTGCTATTCTTACTCCAACTATCTGCTGAGCACATACTTCCAGCTCGCCAATCTTCAGGATAATCTGAGCGACGATTCTCCGCTCCTCTCCAAGCCACGCACTGTAGGTGAGGCTTACGCTATGGCCAAGACCGCATATGATATCAACGGCAATGAGCTGGCTTATGTACTCCTCTCTGACCCGGCCCTTACTCTGCCCCTCCCCACGGCTTCCGTGTCGGCTAAAATTGACGGAATTGATGGCAATAATACCTTGACTGTCTACCCCCACCAGAAGGTGAAAGTGGAAGGCACCGTCACCGACCGCAAGGGCAATCGCCTGAAGGACTTCAGCGGCACTGTGGTGGCGAAAGTGTTCAATCCCCGCAGGGCTGTGGAGACTACACCTCGCTATGAAGCCGATGTGAAAACGATAATGCTCGATGATGAACCCGTAATCATTGTAGCCTTCCAGGCTGAGAAGGGTGTCTTCTCAGGTGAAATCACCTTCCCCTCTACAATGTCGCAATCTGACGACTACATGGGCACAATACGCTTGGCGGCCTACGACCCGACCACCCGCCGCGGCGCAGCAGGCTCCATCAGCATCAAAATAGCTGAGTATGATGCCGACAAGGCCGTAGCCACTGACAATGCTCCTTCAATCGATAGAATGTATGTCAACTGCGAGGACTTTCAGGAGGGCATGATTGTAGGTCCGGACTTCACTCTCTACGCCGACATTACCGATGACCACGGCGTGATGATTTCTGAGATAAATTATTTCCCGGCGCTCTCGCTCATAGTGGACGGACGCACCTCGAGCGCTGACGTGAAGGACTATGTGCGCCTCTCTGACAGCGGTCGCCGCTGCCGCGTGGCCTATCCCTGCAGCGGCATGCAGCCCGGCACCCACACTCTCACCATCGAGGCTAAGGATGCCGAGGGGCAGATGACCACCCGCAGCATCACTGTGCGCGTAGGCACTCCGGGAATGACCGCCGCGCTCACTACTGACGATGCTCCGGCCACTGACTCGGCTCTCTTCACGCTCTCACCCGCAGAAAACGAAGTACTCTCTCAGGCTACTATCATAATCCTCAACGCTGCCGGACAGGAGGTGCTGAGCGCCCCGATGAAGAATAATTCCTTCGAATGGAACCTGCTCGATGCCTCAGGCAACCGTGTGCCCGCCGGCCCCTACACCGCTGTCTGCCGCCTCACCGGCGCCGGTATGCGCCACGGTGTGTCGGCCGCTTGCCGAAAGGTTGTGTTCTAATCACCTTTGCTCATGGAGAATTTGTTTAACACTACTACGCCTGACAACATAGGCGCCACGCAGGCCGCCACCGCCGCCGGCTACGATGAAAGTGCCATCCAAACTCTGGCCTGGAACGAACACATTCGTCGCCGCCCCGGCATGTACATAGGTAAGTTGGGCGACGGCTCTCACCCGGAAGATGGCATCTATGTGCTCATCAAGGAGGTCATAGACAACTCTATCGATGAATTCAACATGGGTGTGGGCAAACAGGTGGACATAACAATAGCCGAGGGCACCGTCACGGTGCGCGACTATGGCCGCGGTATTCCGCTCGGCAAGGTCAAGGAGGCCACGAGCGATGTCAACACCGGCGGTAAATTTGACTCCAAGAACTTCAAGAAGTCTGTGGGTCTGAACGGTGTGGGTCTGAAGGCTGTCAACGCCCTGTCGAGCGAGTGCGAGGTGATAAGCTACCGCGAGGGGCAGTGTGTGCGCGTCCTCTATCGCGGCGGCGACCTGATAGAACACTCTGAGCCGCAGCCCACCGACCAGCCTAACGGCACTTTCGTGAAATTCACCCCCGATAACACCCTCTTCCGCGACTATGCCTACCGCATGGACACGGTGGAGAACATGATAAACAATTATTCTTACCTCAACACCGGCCTCTCGCTCTATCTCAACGGCAAGCGATACCTCTCGCGCCACGGTCTGCTCGACCTGCTGAAAGAGAAACTCACCACTGACCCGCTCTATCCCATCATTCACCTCAAAGGGGAGGACATAGAGGTGGTACTCACCCACACTTCTCAGTATGGCGAGGAGTACTATTCTTTCGTAAACGGCCAGCACACCACTCAGGGGGGTACGCATCTCACTGCTTTCAGAGAATGGATAGGCCGCACGGTGAAGGAGCATTTCGGAAAGAATTTCGAGTATGCCGACATACGCAACGGCCTGGTCGGCGCTGTGAGTGTGCGCATCCAGGAGCCGGTGTTCGAAAGCCAGACTAAGACCAAGCTCGGCAGCAAGGAGATAGCTCCTGACAGCCCTATAACTGTAAACAAGTTCGTGGGCGACTTCCTGAAGAAGGAGCTTGACGACTATCTGCATAAGAACACGGACACCGCCGATGTGATGCTCCACAAGATTCAGACGAGCGAAAAGGAGCGCAAGGCTATGGCCGGCGTCACGAAGCTGGCTCGCGAAAGGGCCAAGAAAGTGAGCCTCAACAACCGCAAGCTGCGCGACTGCTCGGTGCATTATAATGAGAATCTGAAGGCTTCGGCCAAGGAGGATTTGCGCGAGAATTCCTGCATCTTCATCACCGAGGGTGACTCGGCGTCGGGCACTATCACCAAGGCACGCAACGCTATGACGCAGGCGGTGTTCTCGCTGCGAGGCAAGCCGCTTAACTCCTTCGGCCTCACCCAGAAAGTGGTCTACGAAAACGAGGAATTCAACCTGC
This sequence comes from Bacteroidales bacterium, assembly GCA_014800845.1. GTDB lineage: Bacteria > Bacteroidota > Bacteroidia > Bacteroidales > Muribaculaceae > Lepagella. The sequence continues at coordinate 71,866 of JAAVFJ010000005.1, forward strand.
TGCAGGCGGCGCTCAATATCGAAGACGGCATTGAGGGGCTGCGCTACAACAAGGTGATTATAGCCACCGATGCCGATGTCGACGGCATGCACATCCGCCTGCTCGTGATAACTTTCTTCCTGCAATTCTTCCCCGATCTGGTCAAGAAGGGGCATGTCTACATTCTGCAGACACCTCTGTTCCGCGTGCGCAACAAGAAGATGACGCGCCGCAGGAGCACGAAGCGCAATCCCGGTGCTAACTCCAAATCCGGCGACAACGCGCACCCCGACACCATCTACTGCTATTCCGACGAGGAGCGCATAGCTGCCATCGAGCACTTTGGCGCCAACGCCGAAATCACCCGATTCAAAGGCTTGGGCGAAATAAATGTCGAGGAGTTTCAGGAATTTATTGGGCCGGACATGCGCCTCGACCCCGTCACTCTCCGCAAGGATGACACGGTGGATAAGCTCCTGGAATTTTACATGGGTAAGAACACTATGAACCGTCAGAATTTCATCATTGACAATCTCGTGGTGGAAGATGACTCCGAAATAGCCTGACGCATGGCAGAACGCATAGCGATATTTCCCGGCAGTTTCAACCCCTTCACCATCGGGCATAAGTCAGTGGTAGACCGCGCGTTGCCGCTGTTTGACCGCCTGATAATAGCCATCGGAGTGAACGCTGAGAAGGCCGATGCCGCCGCCGAGCAGACGCGGCAGCTGGTTTACTCCATCAGAGACCTGTATGCCGGCGATCCCCGCGTGGAGGTCTGCGCTTATCACGGCCTCACCACCGAGCTTGCACGCGAGCGCGGCGCCCGATGGATACTCCGCGCAGTGCGCACTGTCAAGGATTTCGAATATGAGGCGCAGTTGGCCGACATCAACCGCCGCCTTACCGGCATCGAGACTCTGCTGCTCTTCTCGCTGCCCGAACATGCCTCCATCTCCTCATCGGTGGTGCGCGAGCTTGCCTCCTACGGTGTGGACACCTCCCCTTTCATCCCTCAAATCAATCAATAAACCATAAGCCTGATAACCCCGCCGACAATGAGAAAACTGTTCATATTCCTGATGGCCGCCACAGCCGCCACTATGATTTTTGCCCAGATAGGCGCTGACACCCCCATAGGCAAGCTGCGCTATGCGGAGGCCGCCATCAATAAGCTTTACGTAGACACCATCGACGAGGATAAGCTCGTGGAATGGGCCATCATAGGCATGCTTAAGGAGCTCGACCCCCACTCCTCTTATACCAACGCCGAGGAGACTCGCGAGCTAAATGAACCGCTGGAGGGGAACTTCTCAGGCATAGGAATTACTTACAACCTCATCAACGACACTGTCTACGTGTCGAATGTGCTCGGCGGCGGTCCGGCTGAAAAGGGTGGCATGCTCCCCGGCGACCGCATTATCACTGTCAACGACAGTTCCATAGCCGGTCAGCAGTTCAAAACCTCGGCTATCTCAAAGCGTCTGCGTGGCCCCAAGGGCACGGAGGTGAAGCTCGAGGTGCTGCGCGGAAGCGACATGATTCCTTTCCGCCTCGTCCGCGACGACATTCCTCACTACAGCATCGACGCGGCCTACATGGCTGATCCCACCACGGGCTACATATCCATCTCCCGCTTTGCCGAGAACACCCCCGCGGAGTTCCGCGAGGCGCTTCTGAAGCTCCGCAAGAAGGGCATGCAGAATCTCATCATTGACCTCTGCGACAATGGCGGCGGCTATCTCGGCGCCTCAATCGACCTGCTTGGTGAATTGCTGGAGCCCGGCTCTCTGGGCGTATTCACCGAGGGTCTCAACTCCCCCCGCCGCAACTATCCGGTGTCGCCGCTCGGCGCCGACCCCCTCTTTGATTCCGGACGCCTGGTGGTGCTCGTAAACCAGTACTCCGCCTCTGCCTCCGAAATCACCTCGGGCGCTCTGCAGGAGTGGGACCGAGCTGTGATAGTAGGTCGCCGCACTTTCGGCAAGGGTCTGGTGCAGAGGCCCATCCCCTTCCCCGACGGGTCTATGATGCGCCTCACTACCTCTCACTATTACACCCCCACGGGGCGCAACATCCAGAAGCCTTACGTGAAGGGTGACGAGGATGCCTACCGCGAAGACATAGCCAACCGCTTTGCCCACGGCGAGCTGATGCATGCCGACTCCGTGAAGCTCGACACCACCAAGGTGTTCCACACTCTCCGCAACGGTCGCACTGTCTACGGCGGTGGCGGCATCATGCCTGACCACTTCGTGCCCCTCGACACTCTCGAGAACACCAAATATCTGCGCTCCATCTCTGCCAAAATGGTCATTAACAACGCCGCCATAGAGTATGTGGACGCTCACCGCAAGGAGCTGAAGAAGCTCTATAAGACCGACGACCTCTACGTGCAGAACTTCACTGTGCCGCAATCGCTGCTCGACCGCGTGAAAGCTCTGGGCGATGCCGCCGGCGTGGAATTCAATGCCGAGGAATGGGACCGCTCCCTCCCCCGGCTAAAGATGCTGCTGAAGGGCCTGATAGGCAGAAATGTCTATGAGTCGCAGACCTATGACAAAGTTTACAATCAGACCAACCCGATATTCCTCGAAGCTTTGCGCATAATCAATAGCGATGAATATGACCGTTATCTCGGTGATTAAACGACTCTCTCTGCTGTGGCTATGCTGCTTTCTCTACCCTAATCTGCTTCAAGCTCAGGAGGCCGAGCAGTTCCCCGCAAAGTTTCTCGATTCGCCGCTCATCTTCCGGACGTTTCGGGGAACGGGGCTTACCGCACCCAAATTCAATGTGGAACTCCCCGCCAGCCTCGACTCTATGCGCCGCGTACTGGAACCGGAAAGCCCGGCTCCGAGCTTTGAAAACAGGACGCTGAGTGAGATTTCAGTGCTTGACCAACTGCGCTATGACTACATGCTCACGCATCCGGACCGCATCAAGTATCTGGCCTGGACGCTGCCGCTGCCCCCGGAGCTTACCGGCTCGCCGGACCTTACGAAGGAATATGTCATAACGGATATGCCAATTGCCATTGACGACGGTCCCAACCCGGTGATGCTCAATGACATAAAGCACATCAACTGGTTGCATAAATTCGACGGTGGCCTGCAGTTCTCGCAGGCTTACCTGAGCCCCAACTGGTATCAGGGTGGCAACAATAACCTGACGCTGCTCGTGAATCTGTCGTGGGACGTGAACCTCAACGAGGTTTATCACCCCAACCTGCTGTTTACCAACTCGTTCAGCTATAAGTTAGGACTCTACAGCACCCCGCAGGACACTTACCATAAGTATGGAATCTCGCAGGATCTGTTTCAGTGGAACATGAAGGCCGGTATCCGCGCCAGCTCCAAATGGTTCTACAGCTTCACGGCACAGTTCAAGACTCAGTTCATCAATAATTACGGCGAAAACTCTCAGCAGCGCAAAGCGGCGTTCATGTCGCCCGGCGAGCTGAACCTTGGTCTGGGTATGACTTATGCCATCCAGAACAAGAAGGGTAACTTCAAGATGAACACCTCGATAGCCCCCATCTCTTATAACCTGAAGACCTGCATTGACCGCTTTGTGGACCCCACTCAGTTCTCCATTCCCGCCGGCAAACGCTTCTATAACCAGATAGGTTCCAACGCGGAACTGGCGGCCGAATGGAACGTGACTTCTAACATCAAGTGGAAATCAAGAATCTTCATCTTCACCGACTATCAGACCTTTCAGGCCGACTGGGAACACACCATTAATTTCTCCATCAACCGCTTCCTCTCCACGCAGGTCTATCTCAACATGCGCTACGACACCTCCTCGACCAATACCAACAACGGTTGGCGCTACTGGATGATAAAGGAGATTCTGAGCTTCGGATTCCAATATGCTTTCTCCACTAAATAAATCGCTGCTCTCGCTGCTCCTGATTGCGGCCTGCTGGCTTCCGGTTCAGGGGCGGCGCATTCGCGTAAGCCACAATGCTGCAGCCGCCGAGGCGCTCCGCATTGAGGACAACGGGGCGCTGAGCGTGACCGACTCGCTGACGCTGGCCGCCGACATCCGCCTCAGCGGCTACGACAAGACGCGAGAATCGAGCACGGAGAGCATCTTCGTAACCAACCAAGGCACCTCCACGCTGCTGAGCCTGAAGCTCCGCGTGGAGTATAAAGACATGGACTCACGGCAGCTTCATCAGCGCACCGTGAGCATTAACTGCCGCATACCATCAGGAGAAACGCGCATGCTGAGCTTTCGCACCTGGGACACTCAGCACTCATTCTTCTTTCACCGCTCGCGTCGACCGGCACGCACTCAGGCCACCCCTTACGATGTTGTCGTAACGGTGCTTGAGGCTACCTTCGCGAAATAAGCTAAGTAAGTGTCAAAAATTAATGGACATATAAGGCGCAGTTATTTTCGAGGCGATTTCGCCGCGGAGTGAAGGAGCATAGCAAGCTATGCGACTGAGCGACAAGGTGAAAGCGACCGAAAAGAACAAGAATTATATGTTCAAGATATAACGCCTACTTATGAATTTGATATCGTTTAATTTTTGATACTTATGAATTTGATATCGTTTAATTTTTGATACTTACTTATATCAATGATGGCGATGATGCTTGGCCGCATGCTTACGCGCATGTTCACGCTGCTTCTGCGCCCGCTTAATAGCCTTCTGGCGCTGCTTCTCCGCGCGTTTACGAGCCTTGTAAGCCTGCTTCCTGTGCTTCTTGGCCTGCTTGTGACACCTCTTGCAGTGCGACCTATGGTGGTGAGGACAGCCATGACTATTCTGATTGATATAATAAGTGGTGCCACCAGGGAGCTGCCCCTGAATACCCCACCCAGTGGACTGACCGAAAGCTACAGAGCTCACAGCCATCATCAGAATCACTAACAGATGTGTAATTTTGGAGTTTTTCATAATCTTAGAAGTGTTATAATCTTTTAAAATCAAAACAACAGGCAGGCGAAAGTGTTTATAAGGCGTACAGAAATCCTCCACTTTTGTGAAAATTCAGCTTGTTTAAGAAACTTCATTCGTCAGGAGCACCGGCCGGAGGGTCAGTGAGACCACATTGCAAGGTCATTTCTCCCGCCGCGCAGTGAGCTGCCAAAATTGCTCGCTAAGGAGAGTAACGTGCGGCTAACTGTTAAAATAGACGCCGATTTTAACAGTTGAAATGTTAATTTCATAAAAATATAGCGCTTCAGCACATTTTTTTGCCGAAAAAATTTGTGGTGAAGAAATTTTGGCGTAACTTTGCAACGTTTTTGATAGCAAAAAATATTGTTTTATTATTTAAATCCTGACTAAAAATGAAGAAGATCGTTCTTTCTCTCGCTGTGCTCGCATCTGTAGCACTCGTATCTTGCAACAAGGGCGCTGCTAACACTGAATCAGAATCTGCAGCTGTTGTAGAATCAGAAGCTGTTGTAGAATCTGCTGCTGTAGAATCAGAAGCTACTGTAGAATCAGCTACTGTTGCTGAAGCTCCCGCTGCTGACTCTGTAAAGGCATAAGCTGAGAGACAACACAAGTAAAAGGCCGACGCATCTCCACGGAGACGCGCCGGTTCCTTTTTTTATTTACTTATTTCAGGATTTTATATATCTTTTTCCGTCAGGCAAACACTCTGGTCTATTCTCACAGCAATCCCCCAAAATACAGTAACCACCCGAAAGCGTCCGCCTTGACAGGTATATAGATGAATTCCGTTAATATAAAAGCTCGAAACATAAATATTACAACCCGCAAACGAAAGCGCCAGCAGGGCGCATTGTCATGGTTAGGCCCGGGTGCAACCCAATGCAGTTAAAATAACCTTCGTGCACCACACAATAACCATTACCTAAAACCTAATCGGAGTCGGGGCTTCCGCGTCGGACGAGCGCAGCGAGAATGCCGCCAGTTCAGCCAGATCCGTACAGCGCCCTTTTTAATAGCAAAAATTCCGCGGGTTCCGCTCCCATCCGCGCCACACAGCCCGAAGGGCGCGTGTAAAAAGTTCCGTACGAACTATATTAAAATCCAAATAAAATGAGGCAAAAATTTCATCCACCTTAAATTATTGAAAAATGGTCTTGCCGCAGTCCGCTCTTGGGGGCGGTTTAGGCCGCCC
>JAAVFJ010000006.1 GCA_014800845.1 Bacteroidales bacterium
GAATTTATGTCGAAGCAGATGAGACGTGACGGCATAGACCCCGACCAAGCCGACCGCAATGCCAAGCGCGAGTATCGCAGAGGAATAATCCGCGACCTCGTAAGGATTGGTATATTTGGATATATCCTGCAATTCGCGTGGAATCTGGGCGAGCATCTACCTTATCTTATTTTCGGAGACAATGAGGATGAGAAAGAGAAGATGATGGATGATGTGTTCAATCACTCCATGTTCGGAAGCATAGAGGGACTTACAGGTGGCGATGTAATAAGTGCCGCAGGGAATATGTGGCTATCGGGCAAGGGCAACCCGGCTTATCTCACAAAAGATATGCCGTTGGCAAGCGATGTACTCACTATCCTCAAGAAGATGGATAAAGACCAAGTTTCAGCGATGAATGATGTTATCAACCTATGCGTTCAGTCGGGTCTTGGTGTCAATCCCCAGTCGTTGACTGATGCAGTAACCGCCGTCATGGATTTCTGCGGAGACGATGCAGAGACTTCGCGTGAGTGCGCATTGCTGATGGCAAGAGTGTTTAATTGTCCGCAAAGTCAGATAGATAAAATCTATTTTGATGAACTGGACGCTTCTGCCAGGGAGGCAAGTAAAATGACTCCTTCGGAAATTGCGGAGCGTTATGCCCGATACAAGGTAAGACGCGGCGCACCGCTGACAGGGTGGGCGTATGGAAGCGAACAGCGAGAAAAACTTATGGACAAGTACCGCGACCGGAGTAATACCCTTGCTAAAGAGCGTCTGACGAGTGAGACGGACAAGGCTGTGAGTCCGAGGATTGCTCAATGGCTTAACGAGTATGAGCAGACGGGAGACCGGGTAAGAGAAATCAAGAAGGTCAAGAGGAAGGATGAGGATCGCTATTATGAAATGCTTGATGATCTGGAAGCTACTCCTGAATTTGAACGCTATCTGATCATCAAGGATTATAAGCGCGAAGTGGATGGGATGACGAAGGAATGGCTGAGGGCGAAAAGCCTTGATGAGCGGGATAGCGTAGCGAGGGGGATAGCGGGATTGAAGAGAGCTATGCTTGAGGAGCTTCGCGAGTCGCAATAGTTAAAATGGAGGGGAGGCAACGGAGTTATTAACTTTGTGGTCTCCTCTGCTTTTTTGTGTCTGAGGAATGAGAGTATGCTCAGGAATAAAAAAGCGGAGGGATATATAAATGATGAATTTTACAGACTATGGCAAAGAAGAGACTTCACAGGATGAGCCGAGTTATGGCGGGAGCGTCGGGAAAGATAGACAGCGTTGCGGAGGCAAAGCGGCTTGACGGGAATCGGGCGTTTGGAGTGTTGTGGGAAGCGCAGCGCTACTGGCAGGCGATGGATAGTTTCCGCCGGGATCGGGAGCGGAATAAGAATTACACGTACGGAAGGCAGTGGGATGACTGGATATGCGTGGACGGGAAGAGAGTGAGGGAGGAGGATTATATCAAGAGTCAGGGGAATGTGGCTCTAAAGAATAATCTTATCCGAAGGATGGTGCAGGCTGTATTGGGTGTTTATCGTTCGCAGGCGAAGGAGCCTACGTGCACGGCGCGGGACAGGGATGAGCAGAAGTATGGGGAGACGATGAGCACCGTGCTTCAATGCAATATGCAGCTGAACAGGATGTCGGAGATCAATGCGCGTTGCATGGAGGAGTTCTTGATTTCGGGGTTTGTTGTGCAGCGAAAGTGGTTTGGCTGGCGAGAGAATAAGCTTGATTGCTGGACGGATTATGTTCAGCCGAATAATTTTTTCATAGATAACAATATGCGGGATTTCCGAGGATGGGATGTGAGCTGCTTAGGAGAGGTGCATGATGTGTCGTTTGAGGAGTTGTGCGGAAGATTCGGGAAGAGTCCGGCGGACGTAGAGCGTCTTGGGGAGATCTACCGGGAAGCGCGGGACAGGAGCAGGCTTGGAGCGACGTATGATTCATTCGGTTATCCGCTTGAGGGGTATTATGATTTTCTGGTGCCGAGGGATGGGACGCGCTGCCGCGTTATAGAGGTTTGGAGGAAGGAGAGCAAGTCGCGTTTTCGTTGTCATGATGTGAATAACGGAGATGTTTTTAAGATAGATATTGAGGATTTCGAGGAGTTGGTCGGGAGTGTCAACCGCGAACGCCTGCGGGAGGCGGAAGAGCTTGGGATGCCTGCGGAGGAAGTTCCGCTGATACGGTATGAGTGGTTTATGGATTCTTATTGGTATTATTATTATCTGACTCCTTTCGGGGATATTCTGGAAGAGGGGGAGACTCCATACGAGCATAAGAGCCATCCTTATGTGTTCAAGGCTTATCCTTTCATTGACGGGGAGATACATTCGTTTGTGAGCAACGTCATAGACCAGCAGCGATATACGAACCGCCTTATCACGATGTATGACTGGATCATGCGTGCGAGTGCGAAGGGTGTGCTACTTTTCCCGGAGGAGTGTCTGCCGACGGGGATGGGTATAGAGGATATTGCAGACGAGTGGGCGCGCTTTAATGGAGTGATAATGATTAAGCAACCGAAAACTGGGACGGCTCTGCCTCAGCAAGTGGCGAATAATTGCACTCAAATCGGCATCCATGAACTTTTGCAGATGCAGTTGAAGTTCTTTGAGGATATATCGGGAGTGAATGGAGCATTGCAGGGTAAGCCGGGTTATAGCGGGATGTCGGCAAGTCTTTATAATCAGCAGGCGCAGAACGCGACGACGTCGCTTCTTGACTTGCTGGATACTTTCTCTTCGTTCGTAAGAGAGGGGGCTTATAAGGATGTCAAGAATATTCAGCAATTCTATGATACGCCGCGAGTGTTCAATATAGCGGGGAAGAATTCAACTATAGTGGAGTATGATCCGAAGAAGATCCGGGATATTGAGTTTGATCTTTCAATTGTGGAAAGCACCTCAACCCCAGTACACCGAGCCATATCAAATGATATTCTTCTAAAACTTTTTGAAATGAAGGCAATCTCGGTAGAGCAGCTATTGGAAAATGGAGAGTTCCCATTCGCCGACAACCTCCTGCAAAGCATCAAGAGCCAAAGAGAGCAACTGGAGCAGGGTCAAATGCCGGACGGCATATCTCCCGAACTGATTCAACAAGCACAGCAAGGTGCAAATATGGCAGCAGTGGCGCAAGCACAGCAAATGCTTGCAGCTTAACCAAGAGGTTCAATAGGAATATTAGTTAAAAATATGTATCTTTGCAGTAAATAAATATTTCGCGATGAATAGAATATTAACACAATATGTAGATGGCGAACCTCATGCCAAAGAATACGACACTCTTATTCCAAGTAAGATTGAAGTACTTGAATGTCGGTCTTATGCAGATTGCACCTATGTAGAAACTGTAAGACTTACATTCGAGATTGGTGATGAAAAAGGAAGAGTACCCATGCCTATTACAAAAAAAATAATTGAACTGGATATTGAAACCGGTTATATTCCCGAGGACAGGGTAAAAGAAGAGCTAATGTCCCTTTTATCGGGCCTCAAAATATTTCAGTTAAAACGATTGACTGAAGCATTTGCCTATCGTAAATATTATAGTCCAGTCTTTTAACAAGATACATAAGGATAATAGTCAGAAAACGGCTTCGGAAACGGGGCCGTTTTTTCTTTTAATCCTGTTGTGACGACGTGGAACAATGCGAGGGGGTTCCATCTCATGGAAGCAGATGTGGAGTCCGATTGCGCGGGTCATGAGGATGTCGTCGTGGCTTCCGATGATTGCGCCGTAGGATCCGTTGGGTTTGCGTTCATAGACGAGGTATTCGTCGAGGCAACGCTTGTCGGTCTCGGTGTAGAGGTGTTCGCGAATGACCTTAACGAGCGTTGAGATTATCATTGGCTTAGTGGCGATATTGGTGTGAAATCCATATTTCCGCGGCAAGCCTTGTCTTATCTCATCTTCGGATTGTCGGCGGGCGTAGAGATTGGGATAGATTGTGGAGATCTGATTAAGTATATATTGAGATTGATCTCCTCCTTCGATCTGACGTTCGCGATCATGAGTTTCGAGTGTGTTGGACTCGATGACGAGCAGAGAGTTATCATACCACGCGGCGATCTGCGCGGCTTTCCATGTGAGCCTGTCAATGTCGCAATGTCCTCGCCATTGAGCTACGACAGACGGGCGACCGCTTTCAATCATGTTGAGACGATCTAAGACGAAGATGACGGACCAGTCTGCCTTGGCTGAACGACCACCGACGTCAACGACAGTGAGGTAGCGATTGGGAATATCGACTTCATCATCCACTTCGGGTTTTGCCCATACCCATAGCATCCCCTGCCGGTCCTCACTGAAACGCAGGTTGGCGAGAGCCTGCCTGCCCTCATCCGCATCCCCATACACATCTCCGACAAAGCGGGGAGGACGGCAGGCAGGAAGAAACGCCTCCACTTGGTACTTATCAAAGACCATTGATCCGGAATGAACGAATGCCTCAATGTCATCGGATGGAAATTCGGAAGCCATGACTCCGTGGTCGTTCTTTCCGGAGCGTTCCTTGATATACCAATTGATAGCTTCAAGGGTTGCTCCTTTCTCCCATAACCACCAAAGATAGCGCCCGGGTTCTTCGCGGGAGGACATTACGTTGTCGTTCTGTCGGTTTTGATAGAGAGTCATTGCGAATGAACGAAGTTCATCGGGGGAATTGAACGGGAGAGAGTATTGTTCGATCTGAAACCAGGAAATGAAGAGGGAGTCGAATTGGGAGGGGGTCTTTGGATCGGCGGCGGCTTTGTATTCAGTATGGAAGAAATTGCCGGTGCCGTTGGCAGTGGACTCCAGCACAATCATTGTTAAGGGACGCAGAAGGATTCCTGAGCATGCGGACCGGACAATATCTTCGGGCGATTTTCCTTCGGTCTTTTTCCAGATCCCGACCTCTGACAAATGGACGAGGGAGTAGGCGCCACCGCGGCATCCGTCAGGGCGTTCGGCTGTGCCTATCTTTATCTTGCAGTTTCGCTGAGGGACGCGGGATGTGGAGCCTGATCTACCAACAGCGACTAATTTGGATTCGTTTTCATTATAGACCTCTCCCATTTCGTAAAGCAGACTGATAGGGTATTGCTTTATCATAGTGTCGAACATGTCCTTGATCTCATCGGAAGCTGATCCCTGATGGGCTATGATCAGGGAGTTGAGTCCTTTTTTATGAATGAATTGAAGCCAAGCCATGTAGAGCTGGGTTGTCGTAGAACCGCCCCATTGGCGGGCTTTGAGGAGAATGAGTCGGATAGGGAGTCCGGCTTTTCTTTTTTCTTCAAACTTTTGAACAAGGATTCGCTGAGGATAGCGCAGGCGGAACAGGACATCTGAACCTGCATCTTTATTGTGGATCCATACGAGTGTGGCAGCCCAAAAGGGGAAGTCATGGCGATAGCGCAGGCGGATGAATTTTTCCGCTACTTTATCATGATCGGCTTTGTTAGGCTCGACTTTGAGGACATTCGACAGAAATGAATCAATAGATCCTTCTCGGGCGAGAGAGCTGACAAGAGGGATTTTCATCATTTCGGCGGGGATCCATTGGAGGGGGAGAGCAAAGTCAGAGATTGATATCGGAATCCTCTCTCCGAGCGACCCTTCTCCTGAAATGGGATTGAAGGGGGCGTTGATTTTTTGATTCCGACGATCGTTCTCGCGAATTATATTTTCAATATTTGTCATATTTGTGATCGAATTTTCCATTTTTTATTTGATAGATGAATTCTCCTACAGTGCGGGGAGTGAGATAAAATTTAGGAGCGGGTTGCATTATTACGCGCGAGACAAGCTCGGGGATTGACATTGCGGGAAATTTCCGTCGCTCAATGAGGAACCGGCGGAATATTTCCTGAAACATTTCGCGTTTATTGGCACGCATATGGGGGAATGATTTTCCGACGAGCATCCGCGAGATTTCGAGAGTCGCCCTTTCTTCGGAGACCCAAAATCGAGAAGAGGGGGATTCTGCGACACGGCGAAATATCTGGGGCTTGATTATTATTGGGGCGCAAGCGATTTGCTCGCGATAAGCGCGCATCAAGTCTTCGTTACGCTGACGTGTGAAATCCATGATGGATCCGAAATTTTTTGCCATGACTTATTGATTTTAAGGACTGAACTATGCGGACAAAATTAATTTTTTTACGTCACAAAACTTAAAAAGAGTGACGACGCGGGAATAACTATTTTTGTCCAAAAGTTAATGACAAGTTAAAATATATAATGGTAATGGCTGAGACACCGCAAGTTAAGAGCAGGCGCGAGAGTCAGATCGAGCGCCTTCGCAAGAAATATCCTGAGAAGAAATTTGAGGATGACGAGGAAATCTATGGTCAGATTTATGATGATTACGACGAATATGACAAAGAACTCGAGGGCTACCGGGGCAGGGAAAAGCAGCTTTCGGATATGTTCGCGGCGGATCCGCGTTCGGCACAGTTCCTGACGGATATGCATAGGGGGGAGGATCCTGTCTTGGGACTCGTCAGAAATTTCGGAGTTGAAATCAAGGACGTTCTTGATGATCCTGAGATGCAGGATAAGATTGCGGAGGCAAATAAGGAATTTGTGGAGCGCACCGCCAAGAGTAAGAAACTTGATGAGGAGTATGAGACGAATATGGATGCCACTCTTGAGACTTTGCGTAAGTTTCAGGAAGAGCGCGGAATGAGCGATGAAGATGTTGACAAAATCGTTGACTTCCTGCTGACAATCGTGCGTGACGGCGTAATGGGTAAATTCAGCGTGGAGACTCTTGATCTGGCGTGCAAGGCTATGAATTACGACATGGACGTCGCTGCCGCCGGAGAAGAAGGGGAAGTGGCAGGTCGGAACGCGAAGATTTCGGAAAAGCTTCGCAGGGGAGCAAAAGGAGATGGGACTGCCCCGCTGGGCGGAAAACATGGCGAGGGGAATCCAAGCGCAGCGCGGAAAAATCAATCAATTTTTGATCTGGCGGCGGAGGCACAGTGACATGAATCAGAGGGTAAAGGTTGTCGGGGCGAATCGGGGAAAACCCTCAAGAGGGTCCTGCGGGCTTGAAAGCCAATGCATGGGAGTGGCAACGACAGTTAGCGCGGCAGGGTATGCCACAGGGGGCATTAACGGAGGGAATATTATAGCAACATCTATTGGATAATTATTTAAATTAAAAGAAACATGGCAGAAGAAATCAGCACTCAGAATGCTGTGGTGACAGGCGGAACGCCTGCTACCACTTCTCCGGGCCACGCAGGGTTACCTACGCAGGTCGGAGGGGAGGCTACGACCGTCAGCGCGGCGGCAACCGCGACTGGGGGGATCGGAGCGGGAAATTTTATCGAGGTCGACATCGACAAAGAACTTTTTAAGTTTGAAAGTGATGACACGCCTCTTATGCAGTTAATGCTTAATGCGAAGAGAGTTCCGGTCAATTCTCCGGAAATTCAGCATTTCGCAATCGATCAGGCGCGTCCGAGCGTAGTGACAACGGCAGCTGTCGGGGATGGCACGGGGAATGTAGCCGTGCTTCCTCTTGACAATGCGGATAAGAAGCTTCTCCAGCCATACGGCACTGTGCTCGTAAAGGGGATTGACGGATATGCTCCTGACGGCAAGACGAAAACCCCGGGAAAAGATCTTATGCTTTTTATCACGGACCGCGATAAGATCAGCAATAATCCTATCGCAATCGCAGTTAATGGACCCAAGAATGAGGCTACGGATGATTCTTGCCTGATCCCGAATATTCCGGCAGGCACAACACTCGTGATTCTCGCTAACGCGATGTTCGAGACACAGAAGGAGGTGCTTCCTGATTTCGTTGTGCCTTCTCCGTCGCTTATCTACGCTCAGAAGCGCGGCATGAATAGCATCACGTCGGATTATTTCGAGAGTCAGGCGAAGCGTATTCCTTTCGGCAAGGCTCTGATTGCGGAGGCTCAGATCCGCAACTTTAAGACGAAGGGGAATCGCACGTTATGGGCAAGCCGCGCGGGCAAGTTTGTCGTTGATACGGAACTTGGACAGCAGACGGTCTATACGACAGAGGGTGTGCGCTGGCAGATTAAACGCCATCTTGACCATAAGGGCAAATGGACGTTCGAGGAGTTTATCAGCCTGGCGAAGATGATCTTCACGGGCGAGGACGTGCCGAAGTCGGTCGTAATGCTCTGCGGTAAGAATTTCCTGGAGAGTGTTCAGTGTATCGACTTCTCAAAGCACCCGGAGGTTCAGATTTCGGTAAAGACAAACAAGCTCGGATGGCAGGTTACGGCGATTCATACGGTGTTCGGCGAGTTTGAGTTCAAACGCGAACCGACTCTCGATTATCTTGGCTGGAGCAATAGCGCCGCAGTGATTGCATATGACCGCCTTGTGCATTACGTATATTCTTCGGAGCATAAAGACAGCGAGCGTGTGGATGGACACGAGGCAAGCCGCGAACATACGATCGTATGGGATGCTCTTGCTCTGAAAGGGTCTTGCCATATCTGGATTGATGGCGAGGGCGAGTGTTCGGCGGAGGGCGCCACGACTTATTCTCTTTGGGATAGCGAGGAAGCGCCTGAAAACCCGATTGAAGGGAAGGTCTATGTATTGGTAAACGATTGCCCGGGAATCAACGCGAATGCCGTTAGCGGCACGATGTGGCAGTATGACGGCACGGCGAAGTCATGGAAAGAGTATACCGGTGAGATTTTAGCGAACTAACATTAATTATCCCGAAAAGAGAAGGGAGGGCGGGTGCCTCCGCACTTCCTCTCCTTTTCTCTATTATTTACCGAGTATGAATATGAAAAAGACTAAAAAGACCTATGGCGTTTACAATCTGATAGAATGGCTCTCTCTTCTGCACTTGGGTAAGGCGACGGTAAAGGTGCATTTCACGGGCGGAAGCATCACTACACAGGGGATCACGCCGGCGACATACATTACGGCAGATCCTGTCGTGCAGTTTGCGATTGAGTGCAGTCCTGAATTCCGCAGCGGGAAAATTAAAATCGTCAGAAGCGTTACGCTTAATGAAGAAGTAGAGATCGAACGGAACGCTATGAAGGCTGCTCCCGATAATCCGAATCCCGATCCGGACATTACAGCCGGAAGGGGCGATTCCTTCATCGCCGCTAAAGAAGGGGAGACTCTTGAAGAGATGAGTGATGGCAATAAGGAGGAGAACGGAAAAAGCGAGAAGCGACTGATAGAGTTGGAGTTTTCAAGTAATGACGAAGCTAAGGATTACCTTGAACAGAGTTTCGGACTCGTCAGAAGCAAACTTCGCAACAGAGAGGACATCTGCAAGGCAGGACTTCTGAACGGCGTGGATATTCGATTTGTGTAATAGATTTCACGGAGGGCTATGATTTTTAAGGCGGAGCATATCGCGAGGGATGTGAGGGTCGCTCTTGATGAGAATAATTCGAGCGAGCAGTTGATCGCGACGGGTGATATTGAGACTCTGTCGCTGGATGAACTGATCGGCTCGAAGATTGAGGAGGGAGTGAGACGCGTCGTGAGGACTGCCCCGCGGGAGTTTCTTGAAGGGGGAATTCCTTTCGGGGATTGCGTCTATTGGCGTGAGGGATTCAGGGGTTGGATTTTGCTTCCTGATGACTTCGTGCGTCTTATCATCTTCAAGATGAGCGATTGGGAGAGGGCTGTGTTTGAGCCTATCTCGGTGGCAGATCCGCGATATGCTCTGCAATCTTCGCGTTTCGGAGGATTGAGGGGGAATGCGGAGAAACCTGTTGTGGCGATCGGGAGACGCGGGGAGGGATTGGCTTTGGAGTTTTTCTCCTGCCGGAGCGAGGATGCGACCGTGGATCAGGCGATGTATCTGGCGGAGCCGCGTATTGACCGCTATGGGGGGATTGAGATTCCGAAGAAATGCTATACATCTTCGATATATGAGATCGCTTCGCTTACGGCTATGGCTGTCGGGAAGTATGATGAGAGTAGATTTTTGAGTGAACGAGGAAAGGAGTTATTGATATGAGTCAGGTGAAGGGAACGGAGATTGCCGGGGATGTTGCCGTAGAAAGGCATATCGTTGCGGGCGGAGATGCGATTGTCCGAGGGAACGCGCGGGTGAATAAGAATCTTCGCGTGGAGGGTTGGCTTGAGGCGCGTAATATCAAGGGGAGCGATAAGGGGATGTATGAGTCTCTGTCGGCTCTTGAAGCGCATTATCCGAATCCGGAGGATGGGTGGTGGGCTCTTGTGGGGAAAACTTTCCCGGCGAGGGTGTATGCGGCGCAGGGAGGGAAGTGGACTCTTCAGCGGAATCCGGATGGCTCTGAGGCAACGGCGGGTCCGGCGGTAGATCTCGTGACGATTGAGGAGAGGATTGAGGAGATACGCAACTATGCCTCGGGGATCGAGGATTCGTTGATGGCTTTTCGATCTACGAAAGCGCAGGTTAACGGGCTTGCGAGTCTTAATAGCCATGGGGTTGTGCCCGAGAATCAGCTGCTTCATCCGGCGATATATTTCTCGGGGCTGCTGGATCCTGATAAGGTGGAGGACCTGAGGATCGGGACTACTGCGGATCATAAGCTATGGGAGGAGCAGGGAGGTGAGCTATGTGTGATGGTATATCATACAGGGTTGAATCGGCTGCTATTGCGTATCCGGGATGAGCTTAACGGAGGGTCTGACGGATATATTTATCTGAGAACATGGACGGACTGCTGGCGTCAGGGTGAGAGGCATAATGCAGCGAACACCGTCCCTTACGCCAATCGTCTCTATATCGATGTGACGACGGGTACGGCGTATTATTGGGGATCGGAGCGCCTTGTATCTCTGACGGCATCTATAGAGAGGGCGCTTGCCGGAGATAAAGAAAAGATTACTGAATTAAGTGGGGCGCTGAAAGGGTTATTGGCAACCGACAGGGATCATGACGAGAAAATTGCTGATTTAGACCTCTGGATCAACAACGTTGATGAGTTTACTAATGAATTGCGTGGCGGGCTGGAAGTGCATGCGGAGCAATTGACAGATCAGGAAGCTCGTCTGCAAACGGCATATTCTACCATCCACATGTTGGGCTATAGATTGCGTGAGTCGGAGCGTGAGCGTGAGCGCCTGGAGTCGGAGCTGCGGACGCTGGGGGCTACCTGCACTGATTCTGAGTCGGGTCTGTGGTCAGGACGTGCCATCTGGCATGATGATGAGCTTTGGCGTGACGAAGCATGGAGCGCTGATGCGGCTGTCGCCGAGCTTGACAGCAGGCTTACGGCGGCAATTGAGGATGTGAAGCTGAGAGATCTGATTGCGCAATGGATGGATGCTACGACGATGTATCGCGGTAATAACAGCACTAAGACTTCGATCGGGGATTATGATAAGGAGACCGGGCTTTTTACCTATGCGGGTAAAATCACTCTGACTGAGGAAGAAGTCCGATTAATGTTCGTCGAGCAGTTCACGGGTGCCCCGGTTAGTTGCGCGAATGCTTATAGGGACAAGTGGTGGCTGCCTGCCGTATTGCCTCTGCGTGTACGCGCATCCACTTCTCTTGCTGACACTTTTTCTTCTTGCCGGCAGTTGAAGATAATTGTCTTTGACGGATATCATGAGGCGTTAAGTGTAACCTCTCTGAGCAATACTTTCTATAATTGTCGGGCGTTAAGATTTATCGCGGGTGATCCGCTTGAGGTGTCGCAGATTAAGAACTATGGGTCGGGGACATTTGGTGTCTGTGAGAAGCTGGAGGAAGTGTGGATCCAGGGTCTTAATGCCTCTATTTCATTTTCTGCGTGTCGGATGCTGAAAAGGGAGTGTCTGAAATATCTTTTGGATTATGCAGTCAATGAAGTTCAGATTAGCATCACCGTACATCCGGATGTTTATGCGCGTATTACGGGAGATATGACTAACACTGCCGTGACGGAGCTTTCTGATGCGGAGCGCACGGAGTGGGCGGCTCTGCTACCTCTCGCGCAAGCGAAGAACATAATGTTTGCAACTGTTTAATACTTATGACTTATGATAGAGATTAATAAGGAATTGCAATATATTGAATTACAAGTAGTTGTGGGGGGGGGGGTAATTGGATAACCGAAGCTACACCAACCAATTTTCATAATTTTTGGAAGTGCAAGATGGTAAAGAGTGAGTCTGAGATAGCGGATTATATGGAGGTGACTGAGAAGGAGAAGGCAGCTCTTGAAGCGCAGGATGCGGCGTGGGAGGAGCCTGATGCGGCTTTGATCGACAGATGGCATCTCGCATGGTTCAATGGACGTTGGGGTGCCCGCTATAATGAGCGCACAGGCTTCTTCGAGGCTGATGGGGAGAATGCGATCACGACCTCGCAGGCTCGACGGATCCTTGACATCGGTTATATTCAATATTCCGAGGCTGCAACTAATGCCACACCGCATCGATATATTTATAATTTGCCGATTATATTGCCTGTCACTGTGAAGCTCGGTCTTAATGGATTCCTATCTTGCGTAAGCGTGAATACAGTACGTGTCATAAATTATTATGAGGCTACAAATGGGTCGAATAAGGCTCAATGGATAATCGGCGCAAAGGATACGCGCGATGCTTTTTATATGTCGAATATCAAGCGCATCAACGGAATTTTCGATGTGAATCCAGACAACTCTTATTTACGTCATTTCTACAATTGCAAATTTCAGAAGACTGAGGAGCTTTGGATCCAGAATCTCAATAAGGGGATAGACCTGAGAAATGCGGCGAATTTTAAACTTGAGTGTTTGCGCTATATGATAGATTACGCAATGACGATGGAGGCGGGGCAGGAGATTATACTTCATGCGAATCTCTTTAACCGCATTACTGGTGAGTCAGACTCTGAGGCGCATGAGCTTTTAGCGCTGGCTCAGGAGAAGAATATTATGTTTGCAACTATTTAATACTTATAACTTATGATAGAGATTAATAATAAATCACAATACATTGAATTACAGGCAGTTGGGGGGGGTGATTGGATAACCCAATCTCATCCAACAAACTTTCATGAATTTTGGAAGCGCAAGATGGTGATGACGGAGGCTGAAATAGAGGACTATATGGAGGTTACTGATAAGCAGAAAGCAGCTCTGGAAGCGCAGGATGCTGCATGGGAGGAACCGCCTAAATCTTTTATTAATAGGTGGAACATTTGTACAGGTGCTTATGGATGCTACAATAATGTTACGGGCTATTTTGAACTTAATGGTCTGAAGGATATTACCTATGAGCAGGCTCAAAAAATTGATAAAGGGTCAGGTAATTGCGTAGCTGGAGTTTTTAAGTTCGGGCGGTTAGATGTTAGAACATTCTACCCCTTAATCGGAGCTAATGGTATGTTTAACTTAGACACTACTCGATGTTTTACACATTGCTCAAAGTTGGAAGTGCTAAGGTTAGATTGGTATTTTCCGGTAAGCCCGGGAATCTTTAACAGTTGCACTTCGTTAAGGAGAATTTATGGCGGTCTGTCAAATATGTCTGCCAATCCCACCGTATTGTCGGATCTGAGCAATCTTGAATATGTCGAAATAGTTTTATCCGGGAATATTGATTTGAGTGGCTGTAGATTACTTGAAGCGAGTGTATTTAAGTATATTCTTGCAAATAGAAGGAATACTAAAGAAGCGATAGTGAAAGTTCATCCGGAGGTTTTTGATAAACTAACAAGCAATGTCGCAGATTGGGAAGGAATATTAGATATAGCTACAGAATGTCAAGTTCTATTCGCACGAGATTGAACACGAGGAAAAGAATATTACATTAACAACACTTTGATATATGCTGAAATTTGGAAAGTATACGGTAGAGTCGGACGATGCTGAGATGTATGTCCGCTATGTTAAGTCGGGAGTTACAGCACGCATGTTGTCGATTCCGGCAGAGTATGCGCCGGAGGATTTTGTGGAAGTCTCGAAGGCGGAGTATGACGCGGAGCTTGCAGCGGAGAAAGCGGAGCTGGAGTATAAGCGAGAGATCGTGAGACTCGTCAGGGAGCGTTATGACGCGGATGATGAGATGGCAATACTTCGTCAGAGGGACGCGAAGCCTGAGGAGTTTGCGGCGTATAATGCTTTTGTTGAGGACTGCAAGCTAAAGGCAAAATTGACAATAATGAGAGTTTAAATTACAACAATACTATTACATATAAAATAAATCATTTTAAATTTTAATTTTTTCAACATGGCAGAAAAAGATTTAACAATGGAAGATGACTGGGGAGCCAAGGGTGCCCAGGCAACTGGTGCTCAGGTCCAAAAATTTTTGAAAGACCAGATCAAGTCTCTGCATGACAAGGATGCAACCCTTCAGAACCAGATAGATTCTATCAACATTGCTCAGGACGAGATCAATCCTCAGCTTCGTGCAGTTACTGATGGGTGCTTTGTTGCCTTTACTGAGAACAGTAGTGGGAACCAGTGCGCAGTGCCTTGGTGGGAATGGCCCGCAAAAGAAGCTTGCGGCGAAGTTGCTAATGGTGTGCTTGTGCTGATTGACGGTCAGGTTCCTATTATCGTCGCCCCCACTTTCACTCACCTTCCATGGTCAAAGAACGCAATTGCTGTAAACCCCAACCTCGGTGGCGTTTTTGAAAAAGCATATAAGGACTTCACCGGTCAGACACGCACGGCTGCTATCATGGCTAAGGGCGTTGAGCTTTTCGGTGAAGTAGAGGTAGCCTGGAGTAGTTATGCCCCTGCATGGTGTGACTCTTACGCTCGCCGCCACGATAACACTCATGGCTCGATGGTAGGTATAAGTGCAGGCCACTGGTGGCTTCCCTCTACCGCAGAGTTGGTTTCCATTTGGAAGCACAGATATGCCATCAATCAGTGTCTCTCAGTTATTTCAGGCGCCGCCAAGCTTTCTGAGGGTTTTTACTGGTCTTCAACTGAGTATTCGGCGACGTTAGCTTGGGGCTTGATCTTCCCCACTGGCCCCCTCAGGTGGCAATCTAAGGTTGGTATCTACGGCTACGTCCGCCCTGTTACAGCATTTACTTAACTCCTTATCTCTTTAACCCTTTAACTCTTCGGAGCGTAACAACGTGCAAGCGAATCGAGTATAAAGGCTGAAGAGATCCACACATTCAACTTATCTCAAAGATTGGCATACTTCAAAGTCAAATAGGCTATTAATAATAAACGACATCTGTTTTAACTTTCAAAAATCTGAACAATGGACCAGATCAACAACAACAATGAACCTGTGGTAGAGCAGGCCGAAGTTATGGCTCCTGAAGAGTCCTTCGTATCTGCTGAAGAGCTTGCCGAAATGGAAGCCCTGAAGGATATGGAACTGCATGGCGATAATGTCAAGAAGATCGGCGGCTGTGCGGTGGTAACGATTGGTGAGGAAGTCATTGCAATAGTAATGCCATTCACCTATCCTCAGCTTGTTTCCGCAATCATTAAGCGAAAATACGACACCGATCAAGCAGAAGCCATTACAGCCAACTTTCTGGCTGCTCGTACCGGCGCTGTATCGGACGAGAAAGCTGCTGAGTACCTTGCCGAATACGAGACATATCAGGCATACCGCGATCTCGCCAAGACCGTCGCCAAGGAGGTGATGGGCATTGAAGCCTAAATCATTATCTGCCTGAAGCCGTCCTTGGATAAATTACGTCCTTGGACGGCTTTCTTACATAATTTGTTTTATTCATAAAACCCTATGGCACAATATAAAGTCCGAAGCGGACAAAATATTTACGATGTAGCA
>JAAVFJ010000007.1 GCA_014800845.1 Bacteroidales bacterium
ATGCGATGTCGACACATTTCTATGATTGTAATTTCCCTGCACTTGAAATCTTTTGGGTTGGAGGTGTATTCTATTCCTTTAAGATGAATGCACCAAAACTGAGGGTGGAATGCTGGCGGTATATGATTGATAACGCGGCCAACACTACGGCCATCACCATCACGGTGCCGTCCTCGATATACGCCAAACTTACCGGAGATACCACAAGCCAAGAGTTTAACGACCTCCCGGAAGATGAGCAGACTCAATGGCTGGAGATTCTCGACATAGCAATATCACGAAACATATCATTTGGAACCATATAAGTATGATTAAATTTGACAACATCAGCGCATACAGCGACAACCCGGATATGTTGGTGCGCAAGATCTCGACCGGAAGCACCGGCAGCAGTTTAACTCACGGTGCAGACACCGCCCCCTCGCACTATACCGAAATTTCACGCCGGGACTACGATCTTGAGATGGAAAACCTCGAGATAGAAGAGATATACCGCAGTGAGGTAAAGCGACTTATCAGAGAGCGCTACAGTGACTCAGAAGAGCATGCGATACGGCGCAAGGCTCTCTCATTGCTGATCAATCCCGCACAGGCCTCAGAGAGGGTAGAAGCGGGCTATCCGGAACCGGAGAGAGTAATAGAAGAGTTCTCTGCTTACGACCGATATGCCGAAGACTGCAAAGCGCAGGCCCGACAAGAAGCACCGCGAATCCTTGAGCAGCGCCGGAAAGCATTAAAATTCGACAAAAGTTATGTAATTAAATAAAAACAGGATGGATATGGCAAAGAGTAAAAAGCACACATTACAACTACTATGCGCGATATTTCTGGTGTGCGTGGGGGTAGGATTAGCGATAGCCGGCTTTATAACTCCACCGTTAGGGGAGATCCATTCATCAGTCCTGGTGATGTTTGGTGAGATTCTCACCTTCGCCGGTTCGCTGATGGGTGTAGACTACAAATACAAGTACAAAGAGATGGTAAGAAAAGACGCAATTCCTGACCACAGCATGGAAGAAACGCAATAAACAAATTAATAAAACAATGCGAATAAATATAACTAATAGATATACAGAGATTTATGGGGGGGGTAAATGGATTACCCAATCTGCGCCAACGAATTTCCATCAATTTTGGGAGAGAAAGATGTTAGACGTAACAGAAAATCCAGAGGATTTCAAAGAGGTCTCGAACTCTGAAAAGGAGGCTATAGAGAAGTCTGATGCAGAGTGGCAATCCCCACCGCAATCTATTATAGATGTATGGGATCAGGTATGGGGAGAAAACGGACGCTATAATAAGGGTACAGGGTATTTTGAGGCTCATCTGAGCGGACCTGCGCCAATTCTTGACATCACATATAGTCAAGCATTGTCAATAATAGATGCAGGGAGATTAACCGGCGATAATGCCGCTTATAGATACGCTAATAACGACAATCTGCGTACCGCCATCCCGCGCGCTGGAACTCCCACCCTTAGAGCCAATCAAACTTTCATATCCTGCCACAATATAGAGGTTGTTGACGCATCTAAACTGAAAGCAGGAGTAATGACCTTTTATGGCTGTCACAAGTTGCATGCTATCATAAACATGGATTCGATAAATGATGATATAATATCGCAAGGTTGTTTCCCTACTCACGACGGCCTTACAACCTTATACGGCGGAATCCAAGGCACTTATCCTACAATAGATCTGCGGCATTACTCCCGATTAAGCATTGACTCTTTCAGGTATATAATAACCCATAAGGCCGAAAAGGTGATGAATATCACCCATACCCTTATAGTACACCCGGATATATACGCTAAAATAACTGACGCAGATAATGAAGAGTGGCATACACTTATGTATTTGGCTCAGGAGAATAATATAATATTTGCAACAATATAAATTTTAAAACTAAAAAAATATGAAAATTCTTATTGACAACGGACACGGGGTCTCTACCCCCGGCAAACGCGCACCCAAACCGATAGCGGGGGTGCAACTTCTTGAATATAAGTATGCACGCGAGATAGCGAGCGAAGTGGTGAAAAACCTGAAGATGCAGGGCTTCGATGCCGTACTATTAGTGCCGGAAGCGGCCGACCTCTCATTGGGTCAGCGGTGTGCCCGGGCAAATGCGTGGTGCGATACTAAAGGTACAAAAAATGTGTGCCTTGTCTCTATTCACCTCAACGCCGCCGGCAATGGCGCTGACTGGGCCGGAGGACACGGATGGGAGGCGTGGACTTCCCCGGGCCCGACAATGGGTGACCGATTAGCCGAATCGCTTTACGATGCCGCGCAGAAGCATCTACCTACCGGCACACCCATCCGCACAGATATGACCGATGGAGACCGCGACAAAGAGGCAAGGTTTCAGATACTTACCGGTACCCGCTGCGCGGCATGTCTGACGGAGAACCTCTTTATGGATAATCTTGAAGATGCAAAATACCTTCTCAGCGATACCGGACGCAAAGCGATCACGGATCTGCATGTAGACGGTATAATCAGATATGTAAAAAGTCTTGAGAAGTAAAATCATATAAGATACTGTACACTTGTAGACTTTGAGATGAGGAATAATTTTTTAAAATTAAATTTTGATTAAAATAATGGCTATTACTTCTATTAATGATCCCTGGGAGTGTCAGCCTCGTAGGGAAATTGAGACTGTGCTGAAAAATGAGTTGAGTGCTCTGAGAGTGGAGAATTCTAAACTTCAGGGTAAAATTGATTTAATTAGTCTGGAGTCTGGTGCTGTTTCGACTTCGGAGTTTTTAAGGGCTTTGATGGGAGGAGTGAAGATTGCTTTTCATCGTAAGTTTGGTGTGGATGGGGCTAAGGGTGACGGTGCTCCTTTGGCTATCGGGATTGATAAGTGGGCTCAGTATGCCGGGTGGGGCAATAGGGCTGATGGTGTACTTGTGCTGATGGATGGCGGGGAAGGTATGCTTGTGGGGTTAGGCCAGGGAACTCAGGCATGGTCTGCACTTAATTATCAGAATTGTGGTGGTAAAACTGAATTACCACTTATCCGTAATCGTGCGGAGATGAGTAGGGATATGGATGGTCAGCGACGTACTGCCCTAATTCTGGCAAATGAGCAACAGAATTATGGCAATGCGGATTTTGAACGTTATGCGGCAGGTTGGTGTTCGGTATTTAAATCTGATTCGGTTGGAGTGGGGAAATGGTGGCTACCGGCTATAGGAGAGTTGATGGCGATCATGCGTCATGTTGATGCCATTAATATCTGTATCGATACGATTAATGCTAATCTGCATGATGGAGAGGAACTGGTGCCTAAGATTGGTGCCGGGTATTACCTGTCATCAAGTGAGTATAGTATGAGTAGTGTATGGGTTATGGAGATGACTGCAGGATTTGCATTTCAGGCTTTAAAGAATGGGAGCGTGAACACAAGTGTCTTGCCTGTTACATCGCTGGATGTGTTTATGGGTGGAGAACCCGAGATGAATTACGTCGAACCTGCAATCGAAACTTCTTGTGATGAGGTTGGGACAAATGATAAGGAGGTTATAGATGATAAATTGCTTAATCAAACTGTTAAATAATTCAGAACTATGAAAGAGTGGGCAATTATTCTTGTATATATATTACTTATTATTGGTGGTTGTCAAACTTCAAAAAAGTCAATATCTTCCACGCCTGTTATTGTCACCAATACAGATAGCATAAGGACAGAATACATCGAGACTGTGAGAATTGACACTCTTGTAGTAGAGGTGCCAATTCCGACTGAATCTGTTTCCCAAGTTGTAAGAGATTCATCCAGTCATGTTGAAACCTCTCTTGCGGAATCCGATGCCTGGATAAATGATGACGGTACTCTCGGCCATTCTATAAAGAACAAGCCTCAAAAACTGAATGCAGAGGTACCAGTGCCGGTGAAGGATACGCAGACCAACAACACGGCAAGTAGCATCAAAGAAATACCTGTTCCATATCCTGAGCCTGTATATGTAGAGAAGAGCCTTACACTATGGCAGGAAATCCGATTGGAAGCATTCTGGTATCTCTTAGTGATTGTGATATTGACATTGGGATGGATATTGAGGAAACCCATAGTATCAGTCACACGGAAATTGTTTTGACTAATGTTGATTAACTAAGAAAGAGCCTCGTTGTGAAACGCGGCTCTTTCTATATCTGAACTTTTTGTAAAGTCGTTAGTAACTTGTATCGGGAGTGCCTTTGATGACGTAAATTGATGATGTGTGGTGCTCCGGGCTGTCGTGAGACAGCCTTTTTTATTCTGCCAAAGATAAACGATAATAGGCAAGAAAACTCTCTAACTTATCGACCGAGATTTTGCCAAGGGATTTGATTGCACTAAGACTCTTCCTTGTCTGCTTGGTCAAATCTCCGAGTGTCCTTATTCCGGCGTGTTCGAGAGGAATCAGGATACGGATTGAAATTTCAAAATCTATAAGATGAGCCTTCATTAGACGCTCCATGTGGAGTCTCGGCTCATCAAACTTTTCAAAGTCTTTAATATTGGGACGATCGGAGTTATCCATAATATTTGAGTTGAGAGATTAAAAAAGCGGTGGGAACACCCCACCGCCAAAGTCAAACCAATAAAACCCTCCAAATATGGAAGAGCCCTATTGATAATACAAAGATAACACTTTATTTTAGATTATCCAAAACCTGACGCACCGCTTTTGTAGCCATATCCGGAGTTACAAAGATATAATTGTATAGTGACATCCCGCCCTTGTCGACTCTATGCCCAAGAATGTAATCAATCACACTTGTGCTTATGCCGAGGTCAAAAGCATGTTGTGAGAACGATTTCCTGGCAGAATAATAGATGATCTGCTTTATTCCGGTAGCCTCCGCAAGTTTCGGCATATTTATAATGAAAAAGAAATGGCAGTTAGTCTTCCGTTGGTATGGTGTTACGGCAATATGCCCGTCCTTACCCTTATAGCGGTTGATTATGACCTTTGCCTCATCAGGAATAGCGAACTCCACAAACTTATTCTGTTTCGGACGATGCTCTGTCTTTTTTCGTACATAGTGTATGGTTTCTGTCTGCTCATTGAAATTGATGTCGAGTAAGTCGATCATGTTGATTCCTCCGAGATAGTAGGAGAGCATGAAGAGATCCCTGCATTTCATAAGACATCGGCGCGTCGTCTTAAGGTTCTTGATTTTTTTAATATCTTCAACTGAAAGCCATGATTGACGGATCTCCATCTTCGGTAACTCATAACCGGCGAAAGGATCCACTCTGAATTGAACATAGCCACATCTCTTGGCATAGTTGAGAAGCACCATCAGGAATACAAGATAGTTCCTGATGGTTGTGAGCTTGAGTCCTCTATCCCGGAGAAATCGATCAAGCCCCAGAACTGTACCATGTGTGATGTTTTCAGCGAGCATCTTTGTGTTAAGATGTCGAGAGATTGTATTCCACATATTGATGTACCCATTGCGTGTGCCGTCCTTGATACGGGCATTTGACATATACTCCTCATAGATTGAAAGAAGAGTCCGATGTTTGTAGTTCCCGGCGTTCTTGAGTTGATATACCAGTTCCGGGCAGGAAAGACCATTGACGTATGCCAATTCATCTATTACGCCTTGATAGCGTTGGAGGATGCCCCTGAGTTTAGTATTGAGGTAAGCCGCGTCAGGACGTTTGACGATAGCACCGTTCTTAAACTCCTTACTGGAATCGATTATTATGTCAGTGACGATGTATCGGGTTTCTCCATTGTGAGCCACTGAGATTCTGACCTTATGCCGACCGCCTTTGAGGACTTTCGCCGGCACAATAACTGCGTTCAATATTGCCATTTTCCGACAATTTTTAGGAAATGTTTTTGACTAAAGAGGTCAATTTGACGATTGTCGGCTATTGTCAAATATGACTACTTACGATAAGGGTTACTAACAAATCCTATTGTAGTTCAGTTATTTCAGTCAGTTAGGGCAGATTTTACGACATATTTAATAAAAAAATGCGAAAAGCCCTCCATAATCCTTACACCCCTATACCGCGTAGCGATACTTCATATAAAGCGGGGAGAAAGTATCAGAAGCGGAAATAGATAAAGCCTTCGTTGGTGTTGTTGGTGAGTACTATAAGCAGGAAGAACAGCAGA
>JAAVFJ010000008.1 GCA_014800845.1 Bacteroidales bacterium
AAATGGAGCGGTCACTGGCTCACTGAAAATAAAAACGCCTTACAAGATTTTGTGGATGCTTTTGATGGCTGGGTGTATTTTCAGGTAGATACAACTGAATATCGAGCTGATAGAATTGACTCTACATTATTGCAGAGCCAAAAGGAATACTTTGACAATTTCTATTTGGGTAATCTGGAATACTCTATGAATATACGTCCGGTGTTAATTCAGGATGTGTATTATTTGGATAAAGAAGATTGGCGTACAAAGATTGTCCTCAACAAAGTTGATACTGGAGCAGCACATGAGCAATCGTACAATCAATATTTGAAAACCATTGATGAAATCTATACTGAGTTTCGAGCTTTATTTTCTGATAGATACGATGATGAAGTGTTCTATGATATGTGCGCTGCTACTGCCGACATCATAGAAAATGCTTCGGCTGCCTATGACCTGAGTGATAACTATGCTCCCAAATATGATATGACACCCCAGGAACAAGCAAAGTATGGCAATACCTTAAATATGTTCCGGGAGTTAATTGAAGAAGGCTTTAAGAAACTGGTGCCGGAAGGAGAAGAGGAAGTGTATCGAAAGCGTGTAGAATATGAGAAGTATGTCATTGAAAGCACTGATAATGTCGATTACTTCCTCATCCAAAGAGATGAGCTAAACTGGGCACAGGAGAACGGTATCTTGACTGGTATAGGTCGAGGTTCTGCCGGTGGCTGTTTGCTTCTTTATCTTATGGGTATCACTTTTATTGACCCCCTGAAGTATGATTTGATTTTCGAGCGTTTCTTGTTACCGGAGCGTGCCGGCTTGGAGCCGGATCAGGTAACGATTATGGCCGATGATATTGAATCCTCAGATTACTTTGAGTTGGTCTTTGATGACGCTACAATACTCTTGCTTGATAAGGATGCGGAGTTGGTTGTGATCAGAAATGGTGAGCAACTGACTGTGTATGCAGATGAGTTGCAAGAAGGTGATGATATTCAGTTTGATAACTGTGATTTACTTCACACCTTACCTCAAAAACTTCTGCATGAAAATCCTACACATAACTCATAAGACTAATACTCAACTTGTATCTGATTGCTATGCTGGTGACGGATATGTAAAACGAAATCATGGCTCTCTTCCAGATATTGACTCCGATTTTAGCGCGGTACGTCGTGATGAGGTGAAGGAGTATCTGGAGAGACGTTACAATAAAGATGGTCTCCAACGTGTCTTTTCTGCTGGCACATTCACCACCGAGAAGATTAAGTCTGTAATCAAGGATGTAGCTCGTACTCACAAAATATCTCAGGCCACCACCAATTATTTGACAGCCATATTGGATGATAAGATGACGTGGACCGACCTGATGAAGATGGCTTCGACCGATAAACGCATGAGGGATTTCATTCAAAAGTATCCTGATGTCTTTGAAGAGATATTGCCAATTATGGGACAGGCACGTTCTGCTGGCATTCATGCCTCTGCCCTCATTATCACTCCTGAATATGTCAAGGGAGAACGTGTAGAGTGCTTTGACCTACTTCCTATCAGAAAGATGGGAAATTTGCTTGTGTCCGAAATATCAGGTAATGATATTGACGCAATTGGTATCTTGAAAAACGACGTGCTGGGTATCAAGGAACTTACCAGACTTTCTGATACGCTTAATCTTGTGGAAAGTGAGTATGGTATCAAATATAATATTCTTGAAATAGCCTCAAAATACCTGAATGACGAGAAGGTGTTTAAGATTATCCGTGACGGAAACACCCAGGGCGTATTCCAGATGGGTGGCGAGGGTATTACAAAATTTATTAAACGCCTTGCGCCGGACAATATTAATGATCTGATTGCTTCGGTTGCTCTGTTCCGTCCAGGACCTCTGGATTCTGGTGCTGCTGACAATTATGTCCGGGCAAAGCGAGGTGAGTATGAGCCTACTTATCTTTGGGGTACTTATGAGATCCTGAAAGATACCTTCGCTCAGATGGTGTATCAAGAGCAAATTTCACGTGTGGCTCAGAAGGTTGGTGGACTTAGCCTTGGTGATGGCGTGAATCTTGTAAAGGCATTGAGTAAGAAGAAGCTGGAGCAGGTACGAAAATTTCATGATAAATTCTTTGCCGGAGCAAAACATAATGGCTGCCCTAAAGAAGCTGCCGATCAAATCTGGAGTAATGTTGAAGATGCGGCTAAGTATTCGTTTAATGCGTCTCATGCAACTGCCTACGGACTGACTGCTTATGTGGGAGCGTGGTTAAAGACATATTATCCGACTGCCTTCTACACTGTAGTTTTGCGAGACCAGGATGAAGATAAAATGGCAGTCTTGATGAATGAAATTAAGACTGTGGGAGGCACCGAATTGGAGAAGCCAAATATCAACATCTCAGGCGAGAATTTCACAGCTGATTTTAAGAACAATAAGATATACTGGTCTTTATCTCGTATCAAACAGTTGGGTCCAAAAGCTGTGAAGTACATTGTTCAGGAACGTAACCTATATGGCGAATTTTATAATCTGGAGGACTTCATCAAACGCATTTTCAAGAGCAAGTTCAAAAGTTTTGAAGATGAGGGTACAGCAGAAGTCCGTGAGCGTTGCCCGGTAACAGCGAGAAGTGTGAGAAACCTCATCTTTGCCGGTGCGTTCGACCAGATTGAAAATGTCGGCTCAGTATTGGAACGATATGGACTCTTAGAGAGTGCAGCCAGTTTATTGGGCTTTAAGCTGTCTGAAAAAGACATTCCTGAAGAAATGCGTGATAAGCATTATTGGTGGAGCCGTCAGCAAATAGCCGTATCTGGTCATGGAACTATTGACTATAAGCGAATATATGACAATTTGGAGAAGCCTAAAAGCGTATCGGTCCATAAGTATATTGAGTTCTCAGAACTGAATAATATATTCTATGAAGTTCGGAAGGGCGTTATATGCGCTGCCATTTGCTCTGTTACTGATAGGTCTTATAAGGATAGGCGAACTGGTGAGACCAAACACTTCGGCAAAATCGAGCTTCAGCAGAACACCGAGACCAACACGCTGACAATCTGGGATGATTGGGATATTTGGAAAAAGGAGCTGAGGAAGGCAGAGGGTCGTATGATTGTCGCTGTGGTCAACATAAAATGGAGCGATTATGATGAGAAGAACACTCTTCAAATCGGTAAAAGTTCATTCTTAAAATTGATTTGATATGTCTTTTCTAATTGACATACGCGAAGAGTTGGACGGCCAGGTTCAAGAGCAACTTCGCAAATTCAGGCTTGAATGTGCGGGTACCAGTTATAGAGGCTGGTACCGTATTCAGGCTGCCATTGCCAAGGCTCGTGACCTCACCATATATCATGATAAGATTGAGAATTTTATCATGCCCAATCTCTTTGATGAGAATGGTGATGCGATTGCGTGGTATCATTGGAGAGATCCCCAGCAAGTTCAAGTCAATATGATAAAACGCAATTTGCAGATATCATCTAAAAGCAGTCGAAAGCGTGGCCGGGTCACTCCCACCAGACTCAAAATGCTGATGAAGGAGATTCTTAATTATCGAATAGAACAATACTTAAATCCACAAACAGATATGGAAAAATTAAAAATCATGTGTATTGTAGGTGGCTCTGGCTGTGGCAAGACCTTGGCCTCGTTACACCTGAAATACCATAAAGAGGCAAATGTGATTTGCTCCTTTACAACCAGACCCCCCAGACCGACGGAAGTGGAGGGGCGTGATCATCATTTTATCGACATCGTTCCAGACAAAACTGAATTGATTGCCTACGCACATTTTGGTGGGCATTATTACTATGCTACTAAATGGCAAGTCTTTGGTCCATGCACTGTTTATGTGATTGACGAAAAGGGGCTGGAGAATCTGCGCAATGATTTTGGGGAAGTTTATGACATCCATACTGTGCTGATCAAACGAGATAAATCATTGCGTCGTAAATCAGGCGTTGATGAAACTCGAATTCGCCGAGATGAACGCCGTCATCTCAATGATGAGGATTATGCGTATGTGATTGTCAACAATGGCAAAAAGGCAGAGCTATTTAAGGAAATAGAACGTATTTACGAAGAGATTAAAAATAAATAATATGGCAGCACCAGTTGAAAAAGGCAATATTATTGTCGCAATAATCTATGACTTTGAAACCGGCGGTCTTGATTGTACCAAGAGTGCCGCTACTCAAATATCACTTCATGCAGTTCGTCTCGACACCTTTGAAGTGATAGGTAAGTATAATTCTTATATCTATCCTTACAATAAGAAAGCTGACATTGGCAAGCCTAAAAGAAAAGTGCTTAAAAACAAGTATGACACTGAAGAAGATGAGGATTTAATGGAGTATGGTTCCGCTGCCTTGGATATAAGCGGCATCACTCTGGACTTGCTCTACAAACAAGGCAAGCCATTGGAGGATGTATGTAATGAGATCTGTGACTTCATTGAACAAAATACCTTCCCAGTGGTGGCTTCAAACAAGCCATTCATGGTTGGTCAAAATCCATTATTTGACAAGGGATTTATGCAGCAAATTATGCTTTATACAGGAGTATGGTCAAGATTCATCAAACTTGTCCGGGGGGCCAAAGATTTCTGGGGTAATTTCCAACCGGCACAACTTGACACCATCATACTATCTCAGTTGACTTTTGATAATGACAAAAGTATCACTACTTGGAAATTGGAGGCTATGGCAGAACGTTTGGGCATTGATCTGGATGACGCTCACGATGCAGACGCAGATGTGACTGCAACAAGAGAAATCGTAAGGGTGCTCACTGCAAGGATGCGTTCACAGTCTGCTGGCGGCGGTACTGAAGTCGGAGGTCTAACTGCTGAGAAACGAGAGAAACTTAGGGATCATTTCAAGATATAATTATGAAAACAGAGTTCAAATTTGATAAAGCTACTGGAACGATGAAACCAGCCAGTGATGCAGTGGCACAGGCCGTAAATGCCAATGCACATAAGGATGTGGTGCAAACTAAAGCAGATAGCAATACTACACCACCAAAGTTTCAGCAAGAAAAAAAGATAGATGTGAAAGCTGATACTGTCAATGTCAATCGGAATCAGGTTGTTCAGATGAAACGAGTCAGTCATCCGACCCCTATTCAATTGATTGATGAGAATGGTAGGCCGGAAGCCTATATTGATTCTATCACGACTGGAGTGTCGATGTTCCGGGATAGAGAGGATTACGACATCTGTCAGATCAGTGATGAAAAAACCGGGAAGGTGCTTGCTTACATCGGAGGCTTTGCCTTACAGTTCAACTTTAATATGGCAGAGCTTAATACGATGGAGCGAATTGAGCAATGTTTGCAGGGTCTGGTAAAACTTTTCAGGCACCAAATTATGAATCAAAATCTGCGTAATAATTCTCCCCAGAAATGAGATATTGAGCTTTAGTGAGCAAGTTTTCTATTATCTATAAAGGAATCAATTAATCAATATAGATAATGGAAAATATAAAGCTCACAGACCAAGAAGAGAAGTTCTGCCTGGTATTTGCCTGCGGGCCTTCTCCATATAACGGCAATGCGCGCAAAACCTTTGACCTTGTATTCAATGGCAATACAGGAATGCTATTCGATCCTTCAAAAACAGGAATAGAAGAGCATACTAAAAAAGAGGTTGATGTCGCCATTGCCGTTAGGCAGCTTATGCTGCGAGATGACAT
>JAAVFJ010000009.1 GCA_014800845.1 Bacteroidales bacterium
GGAGATGAAAGAGCTTCTACTTTCTCAATGAGATAGAGAAGCATTGCGTGGAGTTGTGTGTCATGTTGAGGATTGTTTGCGTGAGTCATTCAGATTTGAGGAATGGTGTTGAAAATGGTCGGCAACATTTGCCACAACGCCGTAACAACTGTCACGGTCGGTAATACATCCATCAATATGGATGTGGAGATATGCCGATAACTAACCACAGGTGTGATTAAGTATCGAAATATCTGGAAAATCAATTATAAATCTGCCTGAATGGGTATATGTATATCCGGGTAAATGGGTATATACCCATACAGCTATTTACTCTAATAGAGATTTATACATTTCGATATGTGGATAATCCTTTTCCCAATTAGGTGGATGCAAAGTTAGTTTTCTGGGCATCTGTTCTCCAAATTTTTTCGGCCAATGTCCGCGTTTGTCCGTAAAGGGTCCGGTTTAGTCCTCTAATTGTCCGCTTGATTATGCTAAAATCGTCAACTGTTGTATTAACAACGTAAGACCTCCATTTTCAAAATATATCCATCGGATTGCTTGCCACAACGTTGTCACTCGACAACAGCAAGGTGTCTTTTCAGGTACCTGAAAAGGTTTCGGGGTACTCTGTCGTACCCACGAAACGTCCTTGCTGTTGGTTTTAGGTAGCGCTCCAAAGTCGTGCTCCCCACTTTATGCTACGCAATCATAAATTGAGATGCTACCGCAGGTCAGAATCCTCAGATTAAATCTTCAGGCATAAAGGAATAGTTTAACCTTTCCACTTGTGCTGTTAAGGTCTGTGGGAGAAGTCGAGCATATACTTTCTCGGTTATGTCTGTAGAACTATGTCCTAAAAGACGACTCACGACTGTCATTGTCAGACCGTCATTAATAGCAAGGACTGCAAATGTATGTCGGGCGGTATGGAAGGAAAGAGGGAACGGGAAGTTGAGTTTTTCGCCAACTACCCGCAGGGATTGATTCACACATTTGGTTGCAGTGTTCCTTGCGCGATAAAGCGAGTCGGCATCGTTAAGACTAAGCTCATCCTTTACCAAATCAAAAACATATTTCTTTCGCCGCCCCATGGCTTGCCATTTTCGGAGAATGCGAAGAGCCGGTTGTGTCAAAGGGATCTTGTGGCGCTTACTCGTTTTGATGAGCACTTTGCTCAGTTCTCTCTTCTCGAAGTCTATATGATTCCATTGAAGCGTCATAACATCCACTATACGCAATCCGCAAGCGTGAAAGGCGAAAAGAAACATTTCAATAAATTCCTTTCGACGTGGTTCGGTATCGGAATTATAAAATTCGACCAACTTTGCGAGCTGTTCTTTAGTGAGATTATGACCGTCAAATTCCTTTTCGCCCTCGGCCTCAAGTGAAGCTTTCTCTTGAATACGCATATCCTGAATTCCTGCGTTTATCTCGCGGTCAATCAATCCAAGCGCACATGCGGCCTCACAGCCTTTAAGAATCGGCGTCAAGGAATGATTAATCGTTGCATCAGAATTGTTCTTGAAATCTCTTCTCCATTTGATATACTTATCAATAAGATCTGGCGAAACTTCTCCAACATATAGGCTATCCGGCTTATATGTTCCCGCTCCTGTTGCTATCAGAAACATCCGGAAGATATTCATTGCGCTCTGACCATTCTTATAACGGCTATAACCAATCTTATTTCTGCTGTATTCAGAATCAAGTCGCTTATTTACGAACTCGATAAAATCCTCGCCTCTATCTTTACGCGTGATTGGTTTATCATCGAGAAAAGATACGATGATTTCTTCATTCACTTGTCCCGGAAACTTCTGATTATATTCATTTAGTCCGGCATCAACCTTATTGACTTTCGCAAGCAGAAGATTGTTGAACCGAACACTATCCGGCATTGAGGCGCGGATCTCACCTCGTCCTCCATTACCATTAGGATTCCAGTCGGCCACTAAAACCGATATATTCATATTTCGCCTGATTGCGCGTCCTCCGAAGATATATTCTATCTCTATTGGATAAAGTTTGGTTTTATCGTAGTTCTTCGGACAACGAAGCCGGAAATGCCCGGTTGGGTATGGTTTCTTTTGTCTGCCCATATTTACTTGGCTTTACTTATCAATACTCATTAAGTTCGGAATATGATGCAAATATACACTATAATAGACAAGTAAACAAATTTTCGGCGGAGTAACTGCCTAAAAATAGGCAAGTTTATTTTGCAGTAAAAGGACAGAAAAAGCGATTGACAAGTTTATTGCGTTGCTTGTCAATCGCTTGTATTTTAATTATTTAAGGCGTGAATTGCGCCTAATTTTGGCTTAATATTCTTCTTCATTGAAGAAGAAGTCTTCTTTGGAGGGGTAGTCGGGCCAGATGTCTTCTATGGATTCGTAGGTCTCGCCTTCGTCTTCTATTTCCTGAAGGTTTTCTATCACCTCGAGCGGCGCGCCGCTGCGCTGCGCGTAGTCTATCAATTCTTCTCGGGTTGCGGGCCAGGGTGCATCTTCAAGTTTGGATGCGAGTTCAAGTGTCCAATACATATTCTTGTTGTTTTTGAGTTTATCTTTTGGGGTATAACGCCTATTTGGGCGGAAAAGTGCGCGAAATTAATAATTGTTTTTGAGTTTTCCAATTTTTTCGTGCATTGCTTTCGCTGCTAACTGCGCTTATCCTTTTTATTGACGCTTTTTCACCCCGAGTTTGCGCATCTCGGAGAGTTTTTGTAATTTAGCGTAGTCATGAATAATCCTTTTGAGTACACACCCCACGACTCCTGCCGGGAGGCCTTTCTCAGGCTCTGCGCTCGTCTGGAGGCTCTGAAGAGCAGCCCCCGGGCCGATGATGTCAATCTCTGCCGCGAGCTTGCCGAGGGCAAGATGCTCGGTGTGCTCATTGCCGAGGATGCCTGTGGAGCGCCCCACACGCTCTATGCCTTTTCCGGCCAGTTAGGGAACCGGGGCTTCCACCACCGCGGCTTTGTGGGACCCGTGTTCGACTACCTACTGCCCGACGGCTACTTCAAGAGGGGGGAGGCCGCCATTTCGCGCATGAACGCCGAGATTGTCCGCTTTGAAGCCGAGGAGCTCTCCCCCCTTCTGAATGACTACAATCTGGCCAAGCAGCGGCTCGATGCCCGGGTGGATGACTTCAAGCAGGAGTGTCGCCTGTCGAAACAGCAGCGCGACTTCCGGCGCCGGTCGGGCACAGCCGACGAAGGGGAGCTTGCCGAGATGATTCGCCGCAGTCAGTTTGAGAAGGCGGAATTGCGCCGCCTCAAGCAGCGCTGTGCCGCCGAGCTCCTCCCCGTCGCCTCCGCTCTGGAGCGCGCTCAGGAGCGGCTGAAAGCCCACAAGGAGCGACGCCGTGCCGACTCCGAGGCGCTGCAGCAGTGGCTCTTCACCCACTTCACGCTGCTCAATGCCCGCGGCGAGCGCAAAAGCCTGAGCGAAATCTTCGCCGAAACGTCTCTGCTTATTCCCCCCTCCGGCGCCGGCGAGTGCTGCGCGCCTAAGCTGCTGCAGGCCGCCTACATGCAGGGACTGAAACCGGTGGCAATGGCTGAGTATTGGTATGGCAAACCCAAAGGGGGTGAAATCCGGCGCCACGGACTGCATTATCCGGCCTGCCGTGGCAAATGCCTTCCGGTGCTCTCCTGGATGCTTCAGGGGCTGGAAATAGATCCGCCGCTTGACCGCACCGCGCAGCGCGCTGCGGCGCAGGAGCCTAAGATAATCTATGAGAACGAATGGTTTTGCGTGGTGAGCAAACCGAGCGGCATACTCTCCGTTCCCGGCAAAGGGAGTGCCCTCTCCTTGCAGGCGTGGCTGACAGATAAATATGGTGAACAACGCGATGCGAAGCCCGCTCACCGCCTGGACCAGGACACCTCCGGACTGCTCATAGCCACCTTCGGACAGCGCGCGCTCAAGACCATGCAGGCCCTCTTTGCCACGCGCCGTGTCGCCAAGACTTATGTGGCTGAGCTCTGCGGAGACTACCGCACCCTCCCCCACCCCCGACGCGGACGCATCAGCCTGCCCCTCATCCCCGATGTGCTCGACCGCCCGCGACAGCGCGTAGACTTCGAAAGGGGGAAAGAGGCCGTCACCGACTACGAATTTGTAAGCTTCGCCCGGGGGCGCAGCCGCGTCATTTTCCATCCCCTCACCGGGCGCACCCACCAGCTGCGCGTGCACGCCGCCTCGGAGCAGGGGCTCGGTCTCCCGATAGCGGGCGACAGGATCTACGGCCTACCCTCAAGCAGCGCCGAGCGCCTGCACCTCCACGCGGAAAAGATAGAATTCACCTTCCCGCTCGACGGGCGCCACTATCTCTTCGAACTCCCCGCCGAATTTTAACGGCCGGTGGTCCAGACGAAGGAGCGGTGCTTCCACAGCCCCACCAGAAAGACTATGCCCAGCAGAGCAGCGTTCAGGAAATAGGGGAAGTCAGGCGTGTGATTGTCAAACAGCCGCTGGAAGAACTCCACAATCAGCGGCACTATGGAGAGCGCCACATAATTTCCTGCCAGCGTGTAAGAGAAATACTTCGTTGAGAGGGTATTGTTAGGCGCAATCTCAGTGGTCTTATTGTAGATGATTGGCTGGAAAAGTCCGTAGCCCATGCCTATCAGCAGCACACCCGCCACATAAGTTGCCATGCTGTGGAAAGCCCCCAGCAAAAGCAGGCCGGCAGACATAATCAGTATGCAGACATAGAGAGCCGTGCGGTGCGTAAGGCGCAGGAACGGTGTGAGCGAGAAGCCCCCTATCATGGCCGTCACGTAGAACATGGCCGACGCCACGCCCACCTGCGAGGAGGTCAGCCCGTAATGCTTCATAGTAAAGGGCA
The DNA here is from genome assembly GCA_014800845.1 of Bacteroidales bacterium. GTDB lineage: Bacteria > Bacteroidota > Bacteroidia > Bacteroidales > Muribaculaceae > Lepagella. Next base: position 4,840 of record JAAVFJ010000009.1, read on the forward strand.
AATAATAAGTAAACACCATAGAGGTGGCCGTCAGCGCCACATAAAGCCCTATCACGCCGCAGAGCGTCACGATGGGGTGCTTGAATGTCGGCCTCTTTTCCGCAGCCGGGGACGATGCCTGAGCTTTAGCAGAAGCAGCCGGCTCACTGCGCAAGTGCTTGAGGATAAACGTATTAGTCATAAACGGTATCAACAGCAGCGGAATCACCGGCACGAGGTAGACACAGAAGGATGTATGCCAGCTTATGTCTGCCGCCCAACCCACAAAGATAGTAGCCAGAATCACTATACCGTTGGAAGTGCCGGACTTAAACCCGAGCACACGGGTCTTCTGCTCCCCGTAGAACCACTCGCCGAGTTGCCCGGCGGCTATCGGCACAATCAAGCCGCAGCCTACGCCCAGCAGCGCGCCGAGCCCCACGAGCATCGGCATGGAGTCGGCAAACAGATAGAGCACACCCGCCAGCAGAAAGATTATAAGCCCCGTGGCGAGCACCCCGGTCTGATTCCTTACGCTCGTGATTTTGCCCGACACCAGAATCATCGGAATGATAACCAGGTTGGGGAGCAGCGTAAGCAACTGAATCTCAAGCTGGCCGGCATGCGGAAATATGTCGGCGAGCTTCCCGAGCATAGGCGAGACAGCCAGACCGGGAAGATTCACTGTGAGCGACACCGAAAGCAGCGCTATGAGAGTAATCAGGGGGAGCGAGCCCTTGCCGTTTGAGATATATTTCATGGCGGATATAATTGAGAGATGATGCTATACGTTTCTTATATAACTAACATGCCCCCTCTTTGGTTTGCAAGACCCGATTCATGACCTCATTCAAGACTAAAACACGGAGCGCCTTAAGCCGGTTAAAGCACTGGCTGGCGACCCTGAGCTTCCGCACCGGCGTAGTGGTAGGCATACTCTGCGTGGTGTTCTACATCGTCTCATTCGCGCAGATGGCCCTCCCTATCCCCGCAGCCCTCAAGGGGGTGCTGTGGGTGATATTCTTCGGTCTGGCCAAGACTGCCCAATACTCCGCCCTGCTCATATTAGGCAAAGAGGGCCTACGCCGTCTGCGCCGCCTTTGGCGCAAATCTGCGTAAGCCCTCTTCGTAATTCTATTATCGGAATCAGCCGAACAGTATGCGGTCGATATCCTGAAGCTCCTCAGGCGAGAAAGTCAGGTTGTTGAGGCACCCGAGGCTGTCGCGTATCTGGCTCACCGAGCTGCTGCCTATGATTACTGACGTCACATTGCTGTCCTTAAGCAGCCACGCCAGCGACATCTGCGTGAGCGACTGCCCGCGTCGCGCCGCCAGCTCATTGAGCTGCCTGAGGCGTGCCACAAGCTCCGGAGTGATTCTGTCAGCCTTCAGGAACTTGCCGATAGAGGCGCGTGAACCCTGCGGGATACCGTTGAGATAGCGGTCAGTGAGGATCCCCTGCTCCAGCGGCGAGAAAGCCGTGTAGCCCACACCATTCTCAGCAGCCTGACGGATGATGCCCTCCCGCTCCTTCTCGCGGTCCATCATGTTGGAGCGACCCTGATAGATGAGGCAGGGGGTGTCATGCGCAGCCAGATAATCGTAAGCAAACTGAGCAGCCTCATAGGGCCACTGAGAGATACCCACATAGAGCGCCTTACCCTGGCGCACCATGTCCACGAGCGCCTGCAGCGTCTCCTCCATAGGGGTCTCGGGGTCGAAACGATGGCTGTAGAAGATATCCACATACTCCAGCTTCATTCGGCGCAGACTCTGGTGGAGCGAAGCCATCAGATACTTACGCGACCCCCAGTTGCCGTAGGGACCGGGCCACATGTCGTGACCAGCCTTGGTGGTTATAACCATCTCGTCGCGATAGGGGCGGAAAGATTTCTCCATAATCAGGCCGAAAGTCTCCTCGGCAGAGCCGTAAGAGGGGCCGTAATTATTAGCCAGGTCAAAGCAGGTAATGCCGTGGTCAAAGGCAAAATGGAGCATCTCGCGGCTATTGGCCAGCGTGTTCACATCGCCGAAATTGTGCCACATACCGAGCGAGATACGCGGCAACAGCAGACCGCTGCGTCCGCAGCGCTCATATTTCATTTCGCCGTCATAGCGACTGTCAGAAGCGTAATAGGGAGGATTAATCATAAGTAAGTATAAGCGTTATACAAAGTAAATATAATAATGGCCTACGTTCCCACGCAAGCCATCGATAAGTGCGTTTGTTTTCAACTAAAAATATAAATCTTATAGTGCGGGAGAGAGTAGAGAGCAACGTAAGAACGTGTGCGTGAACTTAACACTCAAGACACTCTCTGTATTCTGATAGCAGCGCCGCCGCCGGGAGCGAGGGGTTGCTTAAGTTTCTGGCCGGGCTTCACCTTCACCGTGCGGATGCGATAGGCCTGCGGATTGCTCTTCCAGTCAGCGCCGGGGGCATCCTCATAGATGGTAGCCTCATACTTGCCACCCCTGGGCAGGAAGCTGAGGTCGATGGTAGCCGTGCGGGCCTTGTCGTCGGTTATGGCACCTACATACCAGTCATCGGAGTGCTTGTCGCGGCGAGCCACAGTGATGTACTGATTGGGTTCTGCCTCCAGATACTTGGAATCAGACCAGTCTACGGGCACATCCTTGATGAACTGAAAGGCATCGGGGAAGCGCTCATAGTTCTCCGGCAGGTCGCAAGCCATCTGCATGGGTGAAGGCATAGTGAGGTAAAGCGCCAGCTGGCGGGCCAGAGTGGTGCCCGCCTGACCGGTCTTGCCTTCGCCGTAATAGCTCAGGCGAGTCTCAAACAGACCGGGAGTGTAGTCCATCGGACCACCCTTAAGGCGGGTGAAGGGGAGGATGCAGGTGTGGGAGGGGGGATTGCCACCCATCGACTCAAACTCACCGCCGCGGGCAGACTCCTGCGCCAGCCAGTTGGGATAAGTGCGACACAGGCCGGTGGGACGGGGAGCCTCATGGCTGTCTACCATAATCTGATATTCAGCGGCACGTTCAGCCACATCGCGCGCATGGTCCACCATCCACTGCGAAGTGTGGTGCTCCGAGCGGGGGATTATGGCACCCACGTAGCCCGTCTTCACTGCATCGTAGTTGTTATCCTTCATAAACTGGAAAGCGCGGTCCAGCTGCAGAGCATAGTCGGCAGCATTGGCAGCGGTCTCATGGTGCATGATGAGCTTCACACCTTTCTCGGCCGCATAGTCGCGCAGATAAGGCAGGTCGAAATCGGGATAAGGCTTGTCAAACAGGAACTGGCGGTTCTTGCGATAGCTTGCCCAGTCCTCCCAACCTTCATTCCAGCCCTCCACGAGCACACCGTCGATACCGTTGGCAGCAGCGAAATCTATGTATCGCTTCACATTCTCGGTATTTGCCGGGTGGCGACCGTTGGGGGTCAGCTTGGTGTAGTCAGTCACACCCGGCTTGGCCAGGTGATCATCTGAATAAGCCCAAGTCTTCTGATTGCCTGTGAACATCTCCCACCATACGCCCACGAACTTCATAGGCTTAATCCAGGAGGTGTCCTCGATTTTGCTGGGCTCATTGAGATTGAGAATGAGCTGCGAAGCCAGAATGTCGCGGGCATCGTCGCTCACAATCAGCGTACGCCAGGGGGTGTTGAAAGGCATCTGCAGATAAGCGCTCACACCCAGGCGGTCAGGCACAAGATGCGACTTCATACTGTAAGTCTGCGGGTCCACATCGAGCAGCATGGCCGGATAGCCTATGAGGGCTGCCTCGTGGGCATTGACATACACTCCATCCTTAGTCTTAAGCAGCAGGGGAGTCTGCACCGTGAGGCCATCTACACGCTGCGCCTCAGAGTGGCGCGCGTAAGAGGCCATAGCCTCCGGCAGCTCCTCAAATGTGGTCTCCGACCAGAGATACTCATCGGTGTCATAGTCACCCGGTATGGCGAATAGCTTGTGATTGTCAGTGTAGTTGAACTCAGTGAGCTCGTCGGTCACAGTCAGATAATTCGGACCATCCTGCACCGGCAGTTCATAGCGGAAACCCAGGCCATCGTCAAACACACGGAACCTGATGGTCAGCTCCCTCTGAGGATTCTCGGCAGCAAGCTTCACGGCCAGCTCATTGAAGTGGTCGCGCACCTCGGAGTATTCACCCCACACCGGTTCCCAAGTGCGGTCCACACTGAGAGTGTCGGTAGAGACGATGTGGAAGCCCTCGGTCAGCGGGAGCTCCTGGGTCATGATGCCGAGCTTACTGTCTTTCACTATGGGTTTGCCCTTGTAATCAAGCGAATACTCGGGGGTACCCTGTGCGTTTACATTCACATTGAGCAGAAGCGCTCCATTAGGTGAAGTAATGCTCACGGCCATCATTTCCATGACGCCCGCGAGCATAAAAAGTGAAAACAAAGTTTTCTTCATTGATTTATGTAATGCTAAGAGAGTATTCAAATTCAATTTCTACAAACTGCGTACTCTGGGTACAAAGGTCAAACGTCAAACAGAACCCGCAGATTGCATAAGCACTTGGTGATTAGCTTATTTTAATTAGATTTGAACACTCGCTCAATATTAGTTCATCAGGATAGCGTACTCGTAAGCACCCAGATTCATCACCACGGGCACAACCTCGGAAGTCTCATTCAGGAGGTTAGTCATAGTGGCGCCGGTCAGCGTGATGGGGGTCTTGAAAGCCACATCGTCGGCAGTGGTGTTAACCATCACGAGCAGATAGTGACCGCCGGGGATTGCGCGGGTGAAGCAAGCCACTGAATTGTTGGAATAGTCAGTGAGCTGGCCGCGACGCACATCAGCCGAAGCCTTGAAGGCACCGTTGATGTTCCTGTAGACATCAGACAGGGTGGTGGAGAAATCCATTGAGCGATAGTCGAAGAATGACAGCTTGCCGCTCAGGCCCTCAACATCCATAGAAGAATAGACCATGGGGGTGCCGTTGAGCATGGAAGCGAGCACATAAGCAGCGGGCACGCCTTCGGGAGCGCCATACATAGTTGCCACATTGTTCTCGGCAGCCACGTCGTGGTTGAACACATAGCGCAGGATTGACTTGCCGTCGGGCACGATGGCCAGAGCATCCTTAGCCTCCTTGATGGCATCGGCAGGCTTACCGCCGTTGAACACCTTAGAGAGGGTGGGAGCGCAGTTCCAGTCATAAATCATGTTGAAACCATCGGCATAGAAATCATTGTCAGTGCTCTCAGCCAGCATGATAGCGTCGGGGTTGATAGCACGGATATCGTCGATTACGCTCTTCCAGAAAGCATGGGGCACACCATCGGCGAAGTCGCAACGATAGCCGTCGATTTTGAGCTCATTGACCCAGTAGAGCATGGCAGCCTTCATGGCAGCAGCGGCTTCGGGCACCTCAAGATTGAGCTGAGCCACATCGGGCCAACCGTTGGGGGCCAGGATGTTGCCCGCAGCATCCTGGTCATACCAGTTGGGGTGCTCGGTAATCCAGGCGCAGTCCCAGGCAGTGTGGTTAGCCACCCAGTCGAAAATCACCTTCATGCCCTTGGCGTGAGCATCGTTCACCACAGCCTTCAGGTCGGCCATAGAGCCGTAGCGGGGGTTGAGGGCAGTGAAGTTGCGCACGCAGTAGGGGGAACCGATGCTCTTGAGCTCACCGGGTTCATACACAGGCATAATCCAGAGGATATCGGTGCCCATGTCGGCGATGCGGGGGAGCTGACCCTGCAGACCCTTCAGGCAGTCCTGAGTGCCGAAGAAGCGGGGGTTAGCCTGATAAATTACATTGCTTGACACCTCGTTGCCCACTACCGGAGCTGCCGGATTTTCGGGCATGTCAATCTCGTAGGAGGTGCATGCGGTGGTAGCAAATGCTGCCACCGATGCTATAAATAATGCGAATTTGTTCATGATTTAAATTTACTGGAATACGGCCTCTGTGGGATTAGCCACTATAAAGTAATTCTTGTCGAGGGTAATGGTCATGGCATCATACTGTGTGCCCGCACCGTCATTGAAGATGAGGTTCTCAGTCTCGCCATTGCCGCGCACGGTGAACACAAGGTTCTTCACACCGTCAACCTCTACGATTTCAACGCTGCTTGCGCCGGGCCATTTGCCAAAGATTTCCTTATCACCATAGGCATACACATAGAAGTTATCCCAGCCGGTGCGGTTGTCAATATAGATTTTATACTCCTCGCCCTCGTTCGGATCGGGATCCGGGTCGGGGGTCACAATAGTGCCAGGAGTATAGTTGTCGGGGTCAATCTCAGTAGCGCCGCTTGCAGTAAGCTCGAGGTAGACATCACGGTCAAGCGCGAATACTACTACGTCGTCCACCTGCTTACCGTTGCCGTTATTAAGGATTAAGTGCTCCTCCATGCCCTGGTCGCAGTTAGCAGCTCCAAGGTCGAAATAGGTATAGGTCACACCATTGATGGTCTGTCGGCCGGTGGGAGCCATGCCGGGCCAGCCACCGTTCAAGTCATTCACATCACCCCACATGTAGAGGTAAAGTGCATCCCAGCCGGTGCGGTCCACTACGTAGATTGTGTAGCCGTCGTGAGTCACGATTGCGTTGGGGTCAAACGGAGTAACACCGTCGGAGGTCAGCTCCAGATAGTAGTCCTGATCCAGAGTTACGTTGAAGTCGGGGAGCTGCTTGTTATTGCCATTGTTGTTGAAGATGAGGTTGAGGTTAAGACCCTCGTTGGCGGCGCCGGTGTCGAAGTACTTATAGTTCACACCGTTAATCTGCACCTTGCCCGTAGGCTTGATGCCGGGCCAGCCGCCGAATGCTTCGGCATCGCCCCAAGCATACATGGCGAGTTCATCCCAACCGGTGTTGTCCACTACGTAGATAGCATAGCCGTCATGCACTATTTCATCCGGATTAGCAGGCTTGGTGAAGTAGTCAGCCCAACGATAAACAATCACGTTGAGGCGCCCCCCTACCGCGGGAGCCTGACGGTGGATTACGGCAGTGTTGTCGAGTGAACGCTCCTCACCCTGCTCTACTGACACGAAGGTGTAGCCATCGGCCAGAGTCTTGCCATCGACAAAATCGTTGGGGTTGAGGTACACGCCCCACTTCACATCAGTGTCGGGAGCCTTTTCGAGCTGCCAGCGCGGATCGCCCACTGCGTCCATACCGCCGTTAAACTCGCCTACTATGTAGATTTTATCAGTGGGGTTGGTGCCCTGAGGAACAATTACCTCAAGCAGCTGATAGCCGGGACGAAGCTCGAAGCGGGGCAATTCGCTGTCGAATATGATATCGTCCTTCGTGCAACCTGTGGTGATAGCCAGAAACAGGAGCACTAAGATATTTATGATATTGAGTTTCTTCATTGTTCAGTAAAGATTTAATAGTTGGGATTCTGCACGAGGCCGGGGTTAACCATAAGAGCTGACTGCGGCAGAGGGAACCATTCGTAGCGGCGGTCACGCTTAGCGGGCATAGAGCGGTCAGTCTCGGTAGCACGACCGAAGAACCACCACTGGCCCTGTGTGAACTTGTCGAAACGACGCAGGTCAGTGCGGCGACGACGACCCTCATTGAGGAATTCAAGGCCCCATTCGCTGAGCATCCAGTCAGCATCGAAGGCGTTGAAGCCGGGACCGGGGTTCTCGATGGTTGACACATCGGAAGCGTTGTAGTAACGCTGACGCACATTGTTCACGAGCTCCTTGGCAGCAGTTGAGTTGCCGGCACGCAGGCGGCACTCGGCCAGGGTGTAGTAAACCTCAGCCAGGCGGAACTCTACCTGAGCGGCGTTACGCCAGTCAAGGCCGGTTGATGAGGGATAGATGGGATAACGAACCACGCGGTAGCCGGTGTTGGTCATGCCCCAGCGGGGGCTCATCACAGTCTCAAGGTCGCGACCGAGGTTGGTGAAGGTACCACACTGGTCCACATAGATGAGGGGCTTGTCCTGCAGGTCAGCATCGGCAAGCACGGGCTGGCCGCTTACGTAGTCGAGCTGAGCACCCATAGCGAAGATGCCCTGCCAGTTGCCGGCAGCGTCGCAGGTGAAGGGCTGCTTGCGGATATCCTTGTCATTCATGCGGTCATAGGGAGCACCGAGCTTGTCGCCATAGTTGAACAGGAAGCTCTTGCCGTCGCGGGTACCGCACTTGTCGGAACCGGCATAGATAAAGTCAGTACCGGAGTTATCCTTTGAGGGAACGAGACAGGTACAGTTCCAACCACCCTGGTCGCAGTCCATGCTGAACATCTCATTGTAGTTGTAGGGCAGGAAGGGGGTGTTACGGTTATTGTTGGTAGAGCGGCCGGCCTCCATAGCGAAGCCGAATACTACCTCGGAGCAAGTGTAGTTGTGCACACCGTAGATGTCGCGATAGTCAGAGGCCAGGCTGTAGTTACCATAATCGCCGGCTATGATTTTCTCACACAGAGCAGCGCACTCGCTGTATCGGTCCACGCCGGTGAAGAGCTGAGAGTTGAGCAGCAGACGCATCTTGAGCATGCGGTTTGCACCCTTATTAAAGCGAGTGCGGGTAGCGCTTGAACCATCTTCGGCTACGAGGTCGTCCACACAAGCGTCAAGCTCGTCGGAGATGAATTGCCAGATGAGCTTACAGCCCTCGTTGAAATCAGTGGAAACAGAGCCGGGAACATCGCCACCCACCGATACATTCAGAGGAAGAGTACCGCCCCAGAGCTCGAAGTTATTGTAGTAAGCCATTGCGCGGATTGTGCGCACCTCGGCTATATACTCTTTAATCTTATCCTCAGAAACACCTATGGCGGGGCCGTTGAGGTTCTGCAAGTCATTGATTACAGTGTTACAGAGGCCGATAGTTTCCCAGGCATGCTCCCATGCCTGACGGATAATTACTGATTCAGAATTCCAGGTCTGGGTCGAGAGCACGAACTTAGCGGCCTCGTCATAACCCCAGGCACCACCGTTCCAGCTGCGCCATGCAATCTGGTCGGCAGAGAATTCATTAAGATACCAGAAGTATTCAAGCCAGCTTGCCTCGGCGCTTGAATAGATAGAGGCAACTGCGTCCTTCACACTGTTCTCGTCCTGGTAATAGTTGATGGCATCAATACGGTCGAAGGGCACCTCATCGAGGTCTGTGCAGGACACAGCTCCGATTGACAATGCTGCACCGCAAAGAAATCCGGCTATATATTTATGAAATTTCATCTTGTTGTCTGCTTATTAAAATTATTTGAACTTGACAGTTACACCGAGTGTGAGCTGAGTAGCCTGCGGATAAGCCGAGGTTACGTCGATACCCGGGGTGATGCCGGTTGAAGTCACTGCCGAGGGATCGGTGCCTGAGTAGCCGGTGAGGGTAAACAGGTTCTTGGCAGCGATATATACTCTGATGGTGTCGAGGAGTTTGCGATTCTTCAGGGGCACTGTGTAACCGAGGGTTACGTTTTCAAGCTTGAAGTAGTCGCCGCGCTCCAGGAAGTAAGAAGAAATCACACCACCGCCTGACCACACGTCGCGGTCCTTGAGGTAAGTGCTGCGCAGCACATTGTCAGTACCGCAGCCCTTGAGGCCCATGCCATAGCGGCGCATGTTGAAAATCTGGAAGCCGAAAGCGCCGTTGAACATCAGGCTCAGGTCGAAGCCTTTCCACTTGATGGTGTTGGTCCAGGTCAGGAAGTGCTTGGGAGCACCGTCGCCTATGTAGCGCTTATCCTTAGGGTCAGCGGCAGCTGCGGGTATTTTCTCACCTTCAGCGGTGTAGACGAGCATATTGTGATTCTCATCCACGCCGGCATATTCATAGCCCCAGAACTGACCGATGCGGCCACCCTGCTCCACGCGGAAGAAGTATTCGCTGGTACCTACGCCGGGTTTCTGATAGAGGTCCAGGTAAGAAGCCTGATAAATGTCGTTAGACAGCTTGGTGAGCTTCGTAGTGCCGTAAGAGTAGTTGATGCCGGTGGTCCAGGTCACGGGCTGGTTTATCACTGCGTCAACATTAAGAGCGAGCTCTACACCGGTGTTCTTGGTGGTACCTACGTTAACCAGGATTGAGGGGTAAACGTAAGGGGGCTGCGGAGCAGTGTAGTTATAAAGCAGGTCCTGAGAACGGCGGTCGAAGTATTCGATTGAACCGTTGATGCGGTTGAACAGCATGAAGTCGATGCCATAGTTGGTGCTTGAGAGTTTCTCCCAGCCCAGGTTGGGGTTGGCATTGTTTGAGGGGCGATAGCCGGTTACCCAAGAACCATCCATGAGGTAGGTGCCGTTAGGTGAGTAAGTAGCCAGAGATACGTAAGCATCGAAGTCGCTACGGCCGGTCACACCGTAAGAGATACGGGGCTTAAGGCTCTGCACTGTCTGCACGTAGTTAGCCAGGAAGGGAGCCTTGGCCATTTCCCAAGCGATTGAGAAGGCAGGGAATGAACCCCACTTCTTGTCGGCACCGAATTTGGTAGAACCCTCGTGGCGGATAGAAGCTGAAGCGATGATCATGCCTTTCCAAGAGTAGTTCACACGGCCGAAGAAGCCTACGAGTTTTGACTGGCTGCGACCACCATACATCACAGCCTTACCGTCGGCGAGCCATGAGCCGGAACCGATGCCATACCACAGGGGGCTGTCGAAAGTGAAGTTGTTGTTCTGCATGTACATCTGTTCCCAGTCGGAGCGCTCAAATGAGTAGCCGCCCACAACCTTCACGTCGTGGTCATCATTATGCCAGCCGTAGTTGGCGATCCACTCCACGCGGTTCTGCCACCACTTCTGGTAGTGCTGAGAGGCGCGGCCCTTGTAGCCACCCCAGTAAGATTCGCCTGAGGTAGTGGGGGTGTAGTAGTCGCTCTTCAGGTCGTTATAGTTATATGAGTATGACAGTGTGGTGCTCACGTTGTGGTGGTCGTTGTGCCAGATGTCATACTTCACGTCGGCTGTGCCGAGCAGGTAAGTGCGGGCACCCTTAGAGGTGTTCACCTTGAGCTGCTGCACAGGGTTCTTGACGTCGGTGGGAGAAGTGGGCTGGTAGTAGCTGCCATCTTCATTAAATACAGGGATGGTGGGGTTCATGCTCAGAGCGGTGTCAAACATGCCGTCGTCACCCCAAGTCTCGTTCACGCGGCGCGCGCTCAGAGAGGTAGTGAAGCGCAGGTGGCTGTCGAGAGTGTTGGCAGACACGGCTGCACGGCCACCGAATTCCTCGCGGCCACTCACGATGTCAAGACCGTTGGCTTTCTTCCAGTTCACAGAGGCTGAATAGTAGCCGCCATTAGCCAGAGAGCCATCGATGCCCAGATACTGGTTAGTGTCGTAAGAAGCCTTGCGAGTGATGAGGCTGTACCAGTCGGTGCTTGCGCCATAGTCATTGCCGCGGCGAGCCAGACGCCACTCGTAGGGTGAAAGCACCTCGGGGCGATCCTTCTCAAATGCCACTGCTGCGTAAGAGTCATAAGTCACTACCGGAGGACCAACCTCGCCCACACCCTTCTTGGTGGTGATGAGGATTACACCGTTAGCACCACGGGTACCGTAGATAGCTGCTGAGGCGGCGTCCTTAAGTACTGACATTGATTCGATGTCCTGGGGAGCAAGAGTGCGGATATCGCCGCCGGCCACGCCGTCGATTACGATGAGGGGGCCGTTGCCTGCGCTCAGTGAGGTAGCACCACGCACCTGCAGCTCTGCGCTGCCGTTAGGGTTGGCTGCGGCTGTGCTTGACACATTCAGACCGGCCACCTTACCGGTGAGCATCTCCATGGGGTTGTTCATGGCACCCTTCTGGAAGTCGTCGGCGTTTACCTGCACGATTGAGCTGGAGAGCTCCTTGCGGCTGAGTGAACCGTAGCCCACGACTACTACCTCGTCGAGCAGTTCGGCATCCTCAGTCATTGTCACGTCGATTTTGGTTCTGCCTTTCACGGGAATTTCGGCTGAACGGAAGCCGACATAGCTATACACCAGAGTGGCATCGGAGGGCACGCCGCTAATGGTGTAGTTACCGTCATAATCGGTCACTGCATTTTTTGTCTGGTCACCCTGGACAGAAATGGTTACACCGATCAAAACTTCCCCGACAGGGTCGGAGACTGTACCGGTGACAGTCAGTTGCGCCCGGAGTGCCGGGGCAGCAATCAGAGCCATAGCCCATGCTACTGCAAAGGCAAAGACTCTAAGATTCCATCGTCTTTTTTTCATTATTAGATATTTTGTATTTAAGATAGGTTAACATAGTTGTTAAGTTTCGCAAAGTACGCTATTACGCGCGTACATAACAAGTATATCTAACAAAAATCAAAATATCTTAGAAACTTAAAGCACAGATATTCTGCACTTTAAGTTTTATAATACCCTTAAAAAATCAAGATTAAGTTGAGCCGGTTTAAAACGTTTTTATCTATTTTTTTTAATAAATTTTCCTAATATCCTGCTCAAACGTATCGGGATTCAAGGCGCGCTTCTTCAGCTTTGAGCGGTAAGTGTAGACCGTGGAGAGGGAGCAGCGCAGGAAGCCGGAGATTTCCGAGTTGTCCTCGATGCCGATTCTGATGAGGGCGAAGATGCGCGCCTCGGTGTTGAGCAGCTCGCCGTTCTTCATCACGAGCTGTTCGTCGGGCTTCAGGAGCTTGTTGAATTTCTCTATGAAGTCGGGGTAGATGTTGAGTATGGCCTCGTCAAACTTCATGTAGAATTCCTTCAGCAGGTGGTCAATGGTCTCCTGCGACTCCAGTTTCTTTATGAGTGCCGACATGTTGCGCCCTTGCATGGCCATCTTGTGCAGCGACATCTGATAGTGCTGGAGCACGGATATGGCCGTAGAGCAATATCCCATGAAGAGGCTGGCATACTGCTCCTTAGTGCGGTTGCTCTCGCTAAGCTCACGATTGCGTGTCTCCAGCTCCTCATTGTTGGTCTTAAGCTGTTCAGAAAGCTCACTGAGCGACTTATTTGCCGCGCTCAGCCCCTCCTTTACTTTGCGCAAACGCCGGAACTGCTTCAGGATAAGGAAGATGGTTATGAGCAACACCACGGAGAGCACTCCGGTGAGCCACACCAGCGCCCTCAGACGCGTCGTCATCTCGTTGCGCGCACTGCTGTAGGCATCGTCAATCACCGGTAGCATCTTGGTGGACTGCGCGTTACGCATCTGCGCCGAATAGAAATTGGCGTCAGCTATGCTTTTCTTCAGGTAGCGGTTGGCGCGCTCCAGGTCGTTGTCTTCAAACATCACTGTGGCCACCTCGCGGAAAGACATGTTCTCCTTCACGGCGCCCCTCACGTCGGAGATGGCGCTCATGGCCAGATAGCGCTTGTATTCATCGTCGCGGCCGGCCATTTTGTAGATAAAGGCCAGCGTGGAGGCCAGGATGGAATACTCACGGGTGCCCACTTCGTAGTCAGTGATATGCGCCGACAGCTCCTTGATGGCCTTGTCGGTGTTGCCGCGACGGGCTATCTCCGCCATTACGTAGACCATGTGGTTGAACGTTCCCGGGGCTATCACATTTCTCAGCGAATCGGAGTAAGCGGCGCGCTTGGCATCGTAGTGCATCGACGTCTCATGCTCAAAAGTGTACTCGCAGAGGTACTGATAGAGAGCGCTGTAGGTGGAGTAATAATCCTCGAGCAGCGCAGGGCTGAGCGAGTCGTGGGGAATGGCCTTCATCGTGGCGAGCGCGTCGGCAAAGAGGCCCGCGTGGGCATAGACATCGGCGCGCTTTATCAGCAGGCGGGTGTACTCCCCCGGTATGGTGCGCGTGGCGGAGCACTGCAGATTGAGGCCTATGTAGTGGAGAGTGGAGTCGGCGTTGTAGGCGTTGAACTCATCTATAAGCTTATTGGCTATCTCGATGCGCTTACGCTCAGTGGGAGCCTTGGTATACTCACGCTTATACTTGGCAATACGGTCATTTTTCTCCTTCTCGAAATCGGCACTGTTGTCGATATCCTTGTCAAGGCGGGCATAGATTTCCTGCAATTCACTGTCATGCTCCGAGACATGGCGCTGACAAGAGAACAGGAGTATCGCAGTCAAAATAAATAAACAGGTCTTCATTCTGAGAATAGAGAGTGGTTGAGGTTAGTAAAGGTGTAAAATTACTAAATTCACAGTCAATTTTACCCCCCATTTTGTTAATTTTTGTTAAATTTGTAAAAGTCCGACAATCTTAGTGCAATAAAATTTCTCACGGGGGAGCAGACATGCGCGGGGAGAGCTGGAGGAAAAGGGTAAATGAGCCCGGACTGAGTGGCACAAACCACCCGGGCCGGGCTCCTAAGTTCTATTATGAGATTAAAGGTGTCAAAATTTACCTTCCGGGTTTCTCATCTCGGTGGAGTCTTTTCTTACTTCACAACCTTGGTTACCTTAGCACCCTGGCGGCAGATGAAGATACCCTGCTCGGGCTGAGCTACGCGTACACCCTGGAGGTTGAAGTAGATGCACTCTTCGCCGGCAACTTCGATAGCTGAAACGGCTGAAGTAACATTGTTGAGGTAGATGTTTTCGTTGATGGCATATTCTCCCTCGATGTCAACCTGCTCACCGGCGTTGTTGTTTACGATGAATGTCTGGGCAACCTCAGTGGCGGGGACGTTGCGAACCACCTTGTAGTCAATGCCATCAACAGTAGCAGTCTCGGTTACGTGTACGCCGGGCCAAGCGCCGAAGATTGAGGGCTCGTCGCCTACGTAAGCGTAGAGGTAGAGGTCATCCCAACCGGTGTTGTCTTCGATGTAGATGTCGTAAGTGTCGCCTACGGGTACACTCTCACCTGCAACCAGGAAAAGGTCAGCGTTGATGGGATATTCACCCTCTACGTCAATCTGCTCGCCGTCGCCATTGTTGAAGATGAAGTTCTGCGCGTCGTCAGTAGCTTCAACGCCGCGGATTACCTTGTATTCTACTCCGTTTACAGTAGCAGTCTCAGTAACCTCGATGCCGGGCCAGCCGCCGAAGATTGAGTCAGCGGCGTTGTAGTAAGCATAGAGATAGAGCTTGTCCCAACCGGTGTTGTCAGTGATGTAAATATCATAAGTAGATACGCCGGGAGTGGGGAGAATTTCGAAGCTGTCGGCGGTGAGCTTGAGGTAGATGTCCTTACCTGAGGGGCAAGTAGGACCGTCAAACTGCACACCTTCGCCGTTGTTGAAGATGAGGTTGTACTGGATAGTGCCGTTGCCGGGGAAAGCTGCTCGCTTGTAGGTCTCGCCGGCGATAGTCACAGTCTCGGTGAAAGCAGTGCCGGGCCAGCCGCCTAATACATCAGCCTGGTCAGTGGCCCACGCATAAGCATAGAGTGTGTCCCAACCGGTGTTGTCGAGTACATAAATATAAGTGTTGACGGGATCGAAGCTTACGTCGGGGTTAGCGGGGTCGGTGAACTGGTTTACGTTCACGCCGTCAGTAGCGAAGTAGTAGTTAGCTTCATTGAGAGTAACAGTAGCGAGGTCTACCTGCTGACCGTTGTCGTTGTTGTTGAAGATGAGGTTGGCAACTTCACCATCGTGACCTTCCACTACGAACTTGTCGTAAGTTACGCCGCTGATAGTTTCCTGCACAGAAGTGGCACCGGGCCACTGTCCGAAACATTCAACATTGTCAAGATTCCATGAATAGAGAGCTACATCGTTGCCCCAAGTGGTCTTGTTGGCAACATAGATGTTGTGAGTGGCAGCCATAGAGCTCAGAGCCATAGCGCCGATAGCGAACGGGAGTAAAAACTTCTTCATTTGCTTAAATTTAATGGATTATTATTGTGTTTATTGGTTACCAATTCTTAACGAGAACCACAGCATCCAGCGGATTCACTGTCACCTTTGACTTGGCAGAGAGCTTGTAGGTCTTGCCGGTGAGGGCGTCTACATACTTGCCGGCGGGCACCTCGGGATTGAATTCCACCTTGCGGGCATTGTCGTCGAAGTTGAGGAGCACCACCACGTCATTGTCGCCGGCAGAGCGCTTGTAGGCATACACATGGTCGTCGGCATTGGTGGGTATGCTTGTGAGCACGCCGCTCTCGGCGCCGGTGCGCAGCGCGGGCTGAGTGTGCTTGAGGCGGATAAGGTTCTTCACCATGTCGGCGTAAGCCTCGTTGGGGTTAGACCAGTTGATGGGGGTCTTCTCGGCTATTGACACGCGGCCACCGGTGCGGTGCTGTATCTCCTGACCGTTGTAGAGCAGCGGCATACCGTAGACGGTGAACTGCAAAGCGGTGAGGGGGCGGAAATATTTGCCGTAGACTATGTCGCCGCTGCCACCCTGGTCCTGCACCACATCGTGGTTCTCAAGATAGACCATGCGTGAACGGCCGCGATAAGGGTCCTGTATGGTGTCTTCGGGAGCTTTGGCTTCGCCGGCGGTCAGGCCGTGGTTGGCAAGCAGCTCGCAAGCAGCTCGCAGCCCCTCCATGTCGAGTTTCTCATCCTGAGCGAAATGCTTCAGCACCTTCTCCTGGAAGTCCCAGCAATAGTTATAGTCGAAGTAACCCTTCTGCACCAGTGAGGGCACTGAGGAGTCCTCGGCCAGCCAGGCTATGCGCTTGCCATCCTTCAGCACGCGCTCTGTGACCTTGCGCCAAAGCTCCGGAGAGGGACCGGATGCATAGTCACAACGGTAGCCGTCAATGTCGAAGTTGTCTACCCAATACTGCATGGCGTCGACCATGGCCTCATGCATATCCTCGTTGTCGCGCGCCAGCTCGTAGACATCTTTCCATGCCCCGCCGAAGGGGTGCACGAAGCTGCCATCCTCGTTGCGGGAGTAAAATTCGGGGTTGGAAGTGACCCACACATTGTCCATGGCGGTGTGGTTGCCCACCCAGTCAAACCAAATTTCCATGCCGTTGTCATGGATGGCTTTCACCAGGTCGCGCAGGTCCTGCTCGGTGCCGTTGTCGGGGTCAATCTGCTTATAGTTCTTAATGGCATAAGGACTTGAATAGGGGCCCCAACGACCCTCGTCGCCGAGCTTATAGATAGGCATAAGCCACACCACATCCACGCCGAGCTCCTTGAGGCGTGGTATCTGAGCCTCCACCCCCTTGAAGTTACCTTCGGGTGAAAAGTTACGCACAAACACCTCATAAATCACTCTGTTTTCCGGCACACGCACATCGGCGGCGGCAGTCTGCTCAGCAGGCTGTGCGGCCACCGCACTGAGGGGCGCAACAGAAATACCGGCCATCAGAGAGAAAGCCAGAACGCAAGATTTATACCATTGAGTTTTCATTGACTATCGGAGTTTTTCTGATAATTAATTTTACGAGGGCAAAGTTAATTCAACCATCACCTAATTAAAAGGTATTAAAATAAAATTCAAACAGTTTCAAAACCTAACCTCTTAATAATCAGTCTCACCTACCCCCAAAAATTCAAAGTCAAATAATAGACAATTCCCGCCCGTAGTCCGCCCCCATGGAGAGAAAGGTTCCCACCTCCGACCAACCCGCCGGCGCAACCGACCGCCGGCAGCAGCGCATGGAGAGGAGGTTTCCAACCTCCGACAGCCAATAGCCGCGCTCGCGCCGCCCGCGCTTGGTGAACAGCGGGGACGCCGGAGGTTGGGGGACCGGAGAAAAAGGCAGAAGAGCCACGTTGGGCAACGTAGCTCTCCTTAATCTAAATACTTAATAAAACTTAACTAAAAAATTCCAAAATGTTACAATTCTTACATGGTGCCGGGAAGCGGGGTCAGTCGCTTCGAGGCTTGCCCGGAGGCCGGTTTGGGCTGGTCGGAGGTTGGAAACCTCCTCTCCAGGCGCTGCTGCTAACGGTCGGTTGCGCCGGCGAGGCTGGTCGGAGGTTGGAAGCCTCCTCTCCAGGCGCTGCTGCTAACGGTCGGTTGCGCCGTCGGGGTTGGTCGGAGGTTGAAAACCTCCTCTCCAGGCGCTGCTGCTAACGGTCGGTTGCGCCGTCGAGGCTGGTCGGAGGTTGGAAACCTCCTCTCCAGGCGCTGCTAACGGTCGGTTGCGTTGGCGGCCTTGGGGTTTTTGGTAGCCGGGGGTGGGTATCAGCCGCCCCCGGCTTTGTTAACTATTAATTTTGGCGGAAGGCCCGGTGAGGGGCCCCGTCCATGCGGATTATTTTACGAGGACCTTGGCGTTGGTCTTTTCGGTGGCTACCATGTAGATGCCTGCGGGGAGCTCTACGCGGCTACGGCCGTTGTAGTAGAGCTGACCGTCTACGCCGTAGACTGCGCCGAGGTTGCCGTTCATGTCGATGAAGCCTTCGCCGCTGATGATGCTTTCGCCGGCAGCAGTGATGTTCTCTACACCGGTCATGATGCTATCAGCGGGTATGGTGGCAACGTTTGAGGGGCCTACGAAAGCTACGTAGCGACCATCGTTGAAGTCAGCAGCAGAAGCACGCTGAGGAGCTGCCTGAGAGGCCTGACCATTGTCAGGATTCTTGCTTATTACACCCTCAGCTACCCAGTCCTCTCCATTCCAGTGCTGGAAGTCTACATCGCGGTTTACGTAGAAGAAGTAAGCGTGAGCTATCTCTACATCGAAGTCCTTGTTGATTACTGAGGTGCCTTCGATACCGTCAAACCAGGTTCCGCGGTCTATGCGGTCTACAGAGTAGAGGGCTGCTGCGGTGTTGATGTTCTTGTGGTGAGAGAAGCGGGTGTGAGGCTGCCAGCCCTCGTCAGTGGCCTGCACAGGGAGGCTCTTGTCGAGCAGGAACATGTAGTAAGCCTTATCCTCATTGAGAGTGAACTCAATTTCCTGAGGCTCATCGAAGTTATACTCGCCGGGGAGCGAGATGGTACTCTCGGTGTCGGTCTGAGTCTTCACGTCAGAGAGGATGAGGTGTTCCTCCATAGCGTTGTCGGCGCCGGTCTTGGGGATTACCACCTTGTAGGCGGTAGCGTCGATGTTGCCCTCCTTCTCTACAAACTTAGGAGCCTTGAGGTTGCTCTGGAGATTGAAGGTCACACCGGCGGCACGGCGGGGGAAGAAGAGAATCTCACCGTTGCCGGTGGGGTCATATTCGAAGTCGAAAGTGATGTTGCGCTCAATGGGCTCATACTTATTGGTCTCAGAGTTGTAGGTGAGCCAGTAGTTGAGGTCCTGGTTGAGGAAGCGGAAGCGAGTGTAGCGCATATCCTTGATGTTGAGCCAAGAACCGTCGAGGAGCTCCTCGAAGCCTTCATCTTCAGCACAGTCAATCTCACACTTGCGCCAGTAGTTACCCATCATGCCGGCAGCCTTCTGCTCATCGGTAGCCTTGGCACCGAGGTCGGGGATAAGGGCGATGAGTTCGGGAGTAGCGTTAGGCATGTCCATGTAAGCGCCGAAGCGGAGAGTGCGCACGCGGGGGTTATCATAGACGTTGGTTCCGTAAGCGATATTATCGGTCTTGTTACCGGTGTGGTCCTCGGCAGCAATTTCGATTTCGCCATAGTTCTCACCCTCAACAGAGAGGTCCTCCATAGTACCGGAGAATGCTACGGGTCGCATACGGGGGGTGGGGATACGGAGCTGCATGTCATCGTGAGATACGCTTGACTCAGCTGTGAGCTCAGTCTCTTCAGCAGTAGGATAGTAGTGGAGCTTCACAGTGAAGTTGTGCTCATAGATGCAGGTAGCATCAAGGATCCACTCCATGGGGGAGTCGAAGTCGCGGTCAAGCAGGTCGTTGAGGTTTTCTACATGACCTTCCCACTTACCATCGCCTGAGAGGGTGGGCTGAGCGCCGGGAGTGCCCTCAGCTACGTGGCCATAATACCAGGTGGTAGTAACATTCGGTCCATTCTCCCAGGTCTCGTGAGTGCGGCAACCGTCGCGTACGATTTCCCAGTAAGCACCGTGAGCGCCGGCATCTACGAGATTCATGTCGGGGTCCTCACCCTTCCAGGGGCGGAGAGAGTAGACAAGCACCTTGTTAGTCCAGGTAGCGCGGTCAGCATCAGCGTAGAACTGACGGTTCAGGGTAGAGGTGGGGTTCATGTTGATTTTCTCCACGCGGTAGCCATAGCGACCGAGGCCGGTGGCATCACGACCCTCTTCCTGTTCGAAGTTAGCCTTGCGGCGAGCGAAAGCTTCATCAGTGAGGTAGCCCCATTCGTAGGGTGAACCGGGAGTGTAGGTCACATACTGATAGTCATCGAAACGTTCCTCTACAGCCTTACCGTTTTCGTCGCGCACGATTTCCACGAGCTGGGCTGCTACGAGAGTTGAGGGAGCGATTGACACGTAGAAGGGGTTGGAGGTCACAGTCTCAGAGGTTTCCTGACCGTTAGTCTTGAAGGTTACAGTCATCTTGTAGTAGTAGTAACCGGAAGACTGGTAGTCGAAGAGGTCATTGTAATAAGTTTCGGCGTATTTGGAAAGAGTGAAGGGGGTGCCGAAAGCCTTATAGAAATCTGCGGGAGCAATGTTGCGGTCGATAGCGTTCCAGAGGTTGCCTACCTCAGAGTCGTCAGAAGAACGATGAACAGAGAGGTTGATGCGAGAGATGGTAGTGCCTTCGGGGAGGAGGTCGGCATCAAGACCGGGGAGGAATGTGCCGGCAGAGTAGTTCTCATTATTCAGAGCCTGAATACGCACATTACCCATAGCGCGCTCAAGGTAGATGAATGAGCGACCCCAGTCATTACCAATTGCGGCACCGTTAGCATCATCAGGAGTAGCCATGAAGAAGCGGATGGTCTTGATGTAGGTGGGAGCTGAGAAGTTCACGTCGCCATTACGGTTGCCGAGGAATACGATTGAAGCATTGTCGATATTCTCAGCTACGTATTCGTTCTGGTTCACATGACCCCAGTTCCAGTTCTTGTGCCATTCGGCAGACTGCTTGTCATCGCGATTACCTGACCAGCCGGACCAGAGTTTGAAGTCGCCGGAAGCCCACACATTGTCTACAGTGTAGAGCTCGAAATGAGTGTTGGCAGGGTCAGTGCCTTCAGGAATATCACTGAACTCAAAGTTAAACTCGCTTGCCCACTTAAAACCTGTCTCAACTCGGCCGGTAGAGGAGAATGAGAGGTTGTCGGAGTCCATCACGAGGTCATATTCCTTACCATTTGATGTAAAGCTCTTCTCGATGAAGATGGTGTTAACGGGGGGCCACTGGGTGTTGTAGAACACCTGGTTGCCGTGGCGAGAGTAAACTATCTCACCGTTTTCGTCATACTGGATGAAAGCGTTCTGATAGTTGTTGGGGAGAAGCCAGTCACCGGCCCATTCACCGAAAATCTTGGTGCCCTGAGGAGCGGGCTGAGTCCACTTGTCGGCTACGAGGGAGATGAACGGGAGGTAAGTTGCGTCAGTGTTGTTGTCAGCAATTTCCCAACCGGTAGCAGTCTGCTTGAGGTAGTTAAAGGTAAGAGTGTTGTCAGCAGGCTTGTAAGTTGCGCGCAGGCGCACACCGGCGTGGTGGTGGTTATTCTTGTGGATGTACTGGCCCTGACCCTCAACGTGGATGCCCTGCTCCTGACCGTATTTATATCTGGGGGAGTCGGCATCGCGGGTGTAGAAGGCTACATTGAACTTGTCAGCCCAGTCAGCGGCGAAGCAATCGCCGTTGTCGCCGTCGCCGTGGTTATTGTAGGTGAAGTCTACAGTGTATTCGCCTGAACCGGGAGCGGTTTCAACCATCTGCCATTCGGGAGAAGCCTTGCGGTCATTGATGTTATGGCTCACCAGATAGTAGAACTCGCGGTCGGCGGAGAGATTGCGGAAATCACGCTCGTTGGTGATGCCTTTGGGGAAGAACGGCATGCCGGGGTTTGCTACCTTAGTAACTATAAACTGCACGGGAGCGCCGGTGGGCACATTGCCGTCGGTCTTGATAGTGACGTTATACCAACCTTCGCTATCGAAAAACAGCTGGCGGTCATTCTCATCACCGGGAGAAAGTGCGAAATCAGCCGCATCTGTGAAATGAATGGGAGTAGTGCCATTGCCGTAGAAATACCAGTTGTAGCCGCAGCCGGCTGCTTCGGGATTGGTATTCATGCCGTCAGAGATAACTACGCCGTAAGCGCAACCATCCTTTGCATTGTGGAAGTTCTTCAGCTCATAAGCATTGGTTGTGCTGTTCCAGATGAAGCCCTCCAGAACATTGTCGCCCCAGTTACCCTCGCAGCTGCGCAGGAAGATATATGAGTAACCATCAGGGTCAACAGGGTCAACAGGGTCAACAGGGTCAACAGGATCAACAGGGTCAATAGGGTCAACGGTACCGTCAGCCTTATCAATTTTAATATTACGCGGTTCGCCACCCTCAACATCGCCTTGGGTGTAAACAGTTACCTTGTAAGTATCTTCATCACGGTTGAATATGATACTTTTCTTATCATCACGAACCAAAGGCCACTCTTCAGGAACCTTATTCAGCCAATAATCCCATTCAGCGTCGCATGAATACCAAGTGTCACCACCGGCACCACCCGCAACAGGAACGTCGAGCACCTTAAACGACAGGTCTTCATTTATTTCAAAGCAATAGCTCTGATTGGGAGAAACTGTGGGGAGACCATCTTCAATCTGCTTCCCGTTATTATTATTGTTGAAAATAGGGTGATAGGTACCATTAGCATTAGCAGGGAAATTAATTTTCTTATATGTCACACCATTAATTTCCACAGTTTCAGTAACCTCAGTGCCGGGCCAACCTCCAAACAGGTCACCATCGCCCCATGCATATACTGCCAACTCAGGCCAGCCGGTATTATCCTTGATGTAGATAGCAGAAGTGTTATCTACTTGCTCATTGCCTGAATTGTTGTAGGAGCAGAATACGCCAAAATAAGCGCCCTTTGCGACTTTAAGAGTTGTCTCGTAAGCTTGGGTGGCGGGATTCCACTTCATTGTGGAGCTGATTTTACCATCCTTGCTTCGGAATTGGTAAGAATCATATGCCGACGCTGTGTGCTGTAAGGTAAACAGCGCCAACAAGAAGAACAACGGCTTCAGAAGCCGTCCTTTGAGTTTTTCTCGTAACATTGTTAGAGCTTCGTTAGTTAATTAGTTGATTTAAAAAATTTAGTTTTTATCCGCACAAAGTTATAAGCGGAAAGGACGCTGAAAAATATGTTGGAAATTAATTTTACTTTTTTCAAAGTAATAAAACCTGATTATCAGCACTTTAAACCTTAAGTATTCAAAGTGCTGATAAGGTTTTTCCGGGTCCTGATCTAACCCCTGCGGGTGAGAATCAGTAGCATTCCTTAGTCACTTGAGAGCCCCGGCGGACGATGTAGATGCCACCCTGCTGAGGTGAAGCCACTTGCTGCCCCTGGAGATTGAAGTATTCAGCCTCGACAGAGGTGGAGCCCACGGTGCTCACGGAGGTATTGACCCGGGTGGCGCAGATGGTCATGTCGCTGAAGTTTACCACTATGTCATAAGTAGCAGGCTCAAGTTGCCAGGCAGCCGCGTTGTCAGGGTATGCTTTCATGCCTGCAGAAATGCCTGACTCAAGGCGGTCACCGTCGGCGGTGGCACCATAGCGGTGGCCGTCGAGCACAGACCAGTCGGCGGAGAGCACTGAGGTGAGGCTAAAGAAGGCGGTGGTGTTGTCGTCTACGGCAGTGAATTCCACCTTCTCGGCAGTGAAGGTGTCGCCGCTGCGTGTCATGGAGATGCCGTAGGCGGGATCCCAGCTGTGGCCGGTGAGGTTACCTATTATATACAGTTGGTCGGGCACGTCGGTGCCGGCGCCGCTGCCGCCACCCTCGGGCTTGGGGATGATGGTGAAGCCGGTGGATGTGATCTCAACGTAGAGGTTCTGTCCGGAGGGGGCGTAGGGGCCATCGAACTGCTGGCCGGCGTTGTTGTGGAAGATGAGGTTGTATTCCTGACCCTCGCCGGGGAAGGGTATGGTTTTGTAGGTCACGCCGTTGATCACCTCGGTGGTGGTCACCTGCTTGCCGGGCCAGCCGCCGTAGAGGCCGTCGGCGTCGTTGGCGTAGGCGTAGACGAAGAGGTCGCTCCAGCCGGATTTGTCGAGGATGGTGATTTTGGCTTCGCTGTCGTCGCCGGAGTTGTTGCCGCCACCTGAGGGGGTGGGAAGGATGGTGTAGCCGGAGGCGGTGAGCTTCAGATAGAGGTCGCGGCCTGAGGGGACGTAGGGGCCGTCGAACTGCTTACCGGCGTTGTTGTTGAAGATGAGGCTGTAGTCCTGGCCGTCGGCGGGGAAGGGGAGTTTGCGGTAGGTCACTCCGTTAATCACTTCAGTATCGGCCACGCGCTGACCGGGCCAGCCGCCGAAGATGCCGGGGAGATCGTTGGCGTAAGCGTAGACGAAGAGGTCGCCCCAGCCGGTTTCGTCCTGGATGTAGATGGCGGGGATGGGACCCACTTCGGGCTCACCCAGTTCGGGTTCGTTGCCCTTGCGGACGTAGACGGCGTAGCCGTAGGCGGGGAGTGTGAATGTCTGGCCGCTTGAGAGCTTTGCCTGATTGCCGGTGAAGACATCGGTGGCGGTGTGGCCGGGCAGGTTGTTGCCGGCTACGGTGAAGGTGGTCTGGCGGGAGGAGAAGTTGAGGAGCACGAAGACGGCTTTGTCGCCGGAGCCGCGCTGGTAGGCGTAGACATTTCCGTCGGAGGCGGTGAGATTGGTGAGAGAGGTGTGGCCGGAGCCGGTGTTGAGGGCCGGCTGGGTGTGCTTGAGCTCGCAGAGCTTGGTGAGCAGGGTGGTCATGGAGGCGTCACCGTTCCAGTTGACGGGGGTCTTCTCCGCCAGGGAGACGGCAGGGTAGTTGGATGCCACTTCATCACCATTATATATAAGGGGCATCCCGTACATGGTGAACTCAAGCACGGTGAGAGGTTTGAGCTTGGAGCCATAGAGGCGGGCAGCTGAGCCGCCTCGGTCCTGCACGATGTCGTGGTTGGAGAGGTAGATCATGCGTGAGCGGCCGGAGTAGCCGGAGGCGTTGTGTAGGTCCTGGCAGGCTTGGCGCAGGGAGGCCACGTTGCCGCTGCCGGCGAAGTCGAGCAGGCGGTCGTTGAATTCCCAGCAGTAGTTGTAGTCGAAGTAGCCTTTGGAGACGAGGTCCACTTGGGAGCCGTCTTCAGCGAGCCATGCCACACGTTTGCCGTTTTTGAGTACCTGAGAGGACGCTTTGCGCCAGAGCTCCCGGGAGGGGCCGGCGGCGTAGTCGCAGCGGAAGCCGTCAATGTCGAAGTTGTCGACCCAGTACTTGAGGCAGTCGACCATGGCGTCCTGCATGGCGGAGTTGTCGCGGGCAAGTTCATAGACATCGCCCCAGCCGAAGGGGTGAATGAACTGGCCATTACTGCGGGAGTAATATTCGGGGTGCTGAGAGGTCCAGACGTGGTCCATACCGGTGTGGTTGGCCACCCAGTCGAGCCAGATTTCCATGCCGTTATTGTGGATGGTTTTGACCAGATCGCGCAGGTCCTGATCGGTGCCGTTGGCGGGGTCAATCTGCTTGTAGTCCTTGACGGCATAGGGGCTGGAGTATGTGCCCCATTTGCCGGTGTCGGCGAGTTTGTATATAGGCATGAGCCAGATTACGTCTACGCCCATCTGCTTGAGACGGGGAATCTGTGCCTCCACCCCCTTGAGGTTGCCCTGAGGAGAGAAGTTGCGCACGAAGACTTCGTAGATCACACGGTTCTCGGGTATGTGCGAATCAGCGGCGCGCCCGGTGAGGGGGAGCAGCAGGGCCGAGAGTGCAAGTGTCGCGAGTGCGATGAGTTTGTTAAACTTCATGGATAGCTGTAAGTATAGATTTTCAGGGTAAAGTTAATTAGGGTTCGGCGCAATGGAAAGGGGGTAAAAATTTAATCGGGAATTATCAAAGGTTTTTTAGGGCTATTTGGCTGAGAGTCAGGAGGAGGCAGTTATTTCTTTCTAAGGTTTTATCAAAGGTTGGCCGGGGGAGAAGCCGGGTCTGATAGGCCCTTCACTCAACTGCGCGGATAACAATTCGGGGAGGTCAGGCGTTTCTTTAATAAAGCTTAAATTTATTTTGATGAAGAAGATTTTTCTGGCTGGCGGTTGCTTCTGGGGCACCGACCATCTGATGTCGCTGGTGCCCGGGGTTACTGCCACGGTGGCCGGCTATGCTAACAGCGCTGTAGCGAACCCCACTTATGAGCAGGTGTGCACGGGCGCTACGGGTGCGGCCGAGACGGTGGAGGTGACCTATGACCCGGACCGTGTAGGCCTCTCGGACTTGCTGACGCTTTATTTCCGCAGCATTGACCCGCTGTCGGTGAACAGGCAGGGGAATGACCGCGGCACTCAGTATCGCACGGGTATCTATTACACGGATGCCGAGGATCTGCCCGTGATCAGCGCGGTTGTAGCCACGATGGCGCGCCGCTATTCGCAGCCTCTGGCTGTGGAGGTGGAGCCGCTGAGGAATTTCTACCCGGCGGAGGATTATCATCAGGATTATCTGAATGTGAATCCGGGCGGCTATTGCCATGTGGACCGTTCGCTCTTCTATGAAGCTCGCAATCTGCGTCCGCGCCACGGTAGCGATAAGGCCGCGTTGCGCGCGCGGCTCACTCCGCTGCAGTGGGAGGTGACGCAGAATGGGGCTACGGAGCGCCCGTTTGAGAATGAGTATGACGATGAGTTCCGCCGCGGCATCTATGTGGATATCACTGACGGCACTCCGCTGTTCGTCTCTTCGCGTAAGTATAATTCCGGCTGCGGATGGCCTGCGTTTACGCGCCCCGTTGCGGAGGATGCGCTGACGGAGCATGTGGACACCTCGTTTGGGCGCGTGCGCACTGAGGTGCGTGCGGCGGCAAGCGGCGCTCACTTGGGGCATGTGTTCCCCGACGGTCCGCAGCAGGAGGGTGGCCTGCGCTATTGCATAAACTCGGCTTCGCTGCGCTTCATCCCCGCCGAGCAGATGGAGGCTGAGGGCTACGGTAAGTATCTCCCGCTCCTCGATGAATTATCTTGAGATTGCGGGCACGGCCATCGGGCTGGTCTATCTCTGGCTGGAGTACCGGGCAAGCGCTTGGCTCTGGGTGGCGAGCATAGCTATGCCGGCCATCTATCTGAAGGTTTATTATGACGCGGGGCTCTACGCTGATCTGGGTATCAGTATTTATTATATAGTGGCGTCCCTCTACGGTCTGGCCTGTTGGCTGCGTAAGCGCGCCCGGCACTCGCGGGAGCCGGAGCTGCGCATCTCCCCTACTCCGCGGCGGCTCTATCTGCCACTCGCGCTGGTGTTTGCCGGCGCGTGGGTGGCGATAGGGCTGCTTCTCAGCCGGCTGACCGACAGCACGGTGCCCTGGGCCGATGCGTTTACTACGGCACTGAGCGTGGTGGCTATGTGGATGCTGGCGCGTAAGTATCTGGAGCAGTGGTTGGTGTGGATCGCAGCCGATGTGGCCTGCGGTGTGCTCTATGCCTACAAGGGGCTGTGGTTTACCTCCGGTCTCTATCTGCTTTACGCCGTGATTGCGATGCTGGGCTTCCGCAAATGGAAACAACTTCTGAATTATGAACACGATAACTGATTTCTCACCGGAGGCTGTGGTGATAGATGCCGGCAGCTTCCCTACTAATAAGCTGGCGCTGAGATGGCTTGAAGGGTGCCGGCGCATAGTCTGCTGCGACGGCGCGGCCAACCGCTATCTTGCCCGTGGCGGCGTGCCGTGGCGCATTGTGGGGGATTGCGACTCGCTGGCGCCTGAGATACGCGAGCGCTACGGCGAGATAATCCGCCGATTTCCCGACCAGGAGACTAATGACCAGACCAAGGCGGTGAAGTATTTAGCCTCCAAGGGGCTGAGGCGCATAGCCATCCTGGGCGCGACCGGACTGCGCGAGGACCACACGCTGGGAAACATCAGTCTGCTGATTGATTACATGCGCGAAGGGGTGGAGGCGCGCGCCTATACGGACTACGGCGTCTTCATCCCCGCCAGCGGCGAGCGCACGATTCACTGCCCCGTCGGCACGCAGGTATCCATCTTCAACTTCGGCGCCACGGACATCACCGCCGAGGGCCTGCGCTACCCGCTGCGCGACTTCACCAGCTGGTGGCAAGGCACCCTCAACGAAACCACCGCCCCCACCTTCCGCATCAGCGCCCGCGGCCCCTACCTCCTCTACCTCACCTACCCCCAATAGCAGCGGCAGCAACTCGCCAAACATTCTTTTTGGTTCGCCACAGCTGCAAATAACAATTCTTTTTTGTACTTTTGTAAAAATACCACGACAGCGCCTTCGGATGAATTATTTATACCGCATGACACATATTGATAATCTCCCCCATATTCTGCGGTATGGGATAACTCATTGTGCTTCGGCCAACGCTAATCAAAATTATGTGCCGATAGGTAATCTTAGTCTTATCAGTGGACGTAATTCCAGATTTATTGAAACTGTTTGTGGCACGGAATATATGCTTGGCGACTTCATTCCATTCTATTTCTATGCGCGAATGCCTATGCTTTTCAACATACAGAATGGCTTCGGAGTCCCTAAATTAGAGCCGGATAACATCATCTATCTAATAGTCCGCATTGATTCTATTACTGCAGATCCGGCCCGCGAATATTTCTTTTCGGACCATCATGCCATGTGCAAACGCGCCAAGTTCTACGGTAAGGAGCACATAGGCCAGATTGATGAGCTTCTTGATAAAGAGGCTATACTTAATAATAACTGGGGGGATGATTACACTATAAAGGAACGCAAACAAGCTGAGTTTTTAATTAAAGGTGATATTCCGGCTGACTTGATAACCCGGCTTGTCTGCTACAATGAATCTGTGAAATTGACACTCACCCGAATGCTCGAAGATGCCAACATGGCAATTCCCCTAACGGTCAATCCGGAAGCGTATTACTGACAATAATTTACGCTTCTAAAACGTTATAATATATAAACCAATAACTACAGCAACATGCTCCGCTTTGTAACCGGAAATATCTTTGATGCTCAAGTAGATGCAATTGTCAATACCGTCAACCTCGTAGGGGTGATGGGCAAAGGCATTGCCCTACAGTTTAAGGAGCGGTTTAAACAGAATTACCTGTTATATCGCCGGGCATGTCGCGAACAGTCCATCAATATCGGTAACTCTTTGGTGACTATCGATCAACATCAAGGTCGGCAGGTATACCTGATTAATTTCCCTACGAAAGTTCATTGGCGCAGTCGCTCCGAATATAGCTATATTGACAAGGGACTTGATAATCTTATTGATATCATTAACACCTATGGCATTAAGAGTATAGCTATCCCTCCGCTTGGGGCAGGCAACGGAGGCCTCGACTGGGAGCTCGTAAAGGAGAAAATAATCACTAAACTCTCAAATGTAGATTGCGAGTGCTTAATCTACGAACCTGGCCATAAGGCTGAGACTCAGGAAAAGAAAGTAAAGCTTACTCCGGCTCGCGCACTCTTGGTTTATATGCTTGACCACCTCAAGCGAGAAGGTCAGGAAGCCACTCCCTTTTCAGCTGTTAAAACAGTATATTTTCTTCAGAAATTTGGAGCGAAAGAAATCTTCAATTTAGAGTTTAAGCCCTACATTTATGGACCGTACAGCGATAAGGTGCGCCACATTCTCCACTCAATAGATGGCGCATACGTACGCGGGTTTGCTGATATGAGCAAGAAGCCCTTTGAACCATTTGACACTATTGAAGAAAAAATACCGGAAGCAATATTCATGGTTGAGCATGATATTCAACTTGCTGACATAACTAACAGAACCATTGCTTTCCTCCAGAATAATTGGGATGATTTCAGCCTTGAGCTCATTTCTTCAGTGGACTTCCTTATGGAGCGACATCCAAATGATTCAATGGAAGAAATCCATGAGAAGCTATGCGCATGGACACCCAGAAAAAAAGCTTTGTTCGCAGATAAATCCCACACGAGATTTGCGTATAATCTCATTACTGCTACTAATTAGTTTTACTAATCATAAAATATAGCAGCGGCAGCAGCTCGCCTTTGGGGGCGGGCTGCTGCCGGTATTTTTTGGGGACGGGGATGAGGGTCAGGCTTTCAGGTTGGCCATGGCTATGGCGGTGGCGGCGGCTTCGGAGCCTTTGTTGCCGAGGGAGCCTCCGGCGCGGTCAAGGGCCTGGCGCTCGGTCAGGGTGGTCAGCAGGCCGAAGATTACGGGGACTTCGCCGCGGGCGTTGAGCATGGTCACGCCTTGGGTCACGCTCTGGCAGACGTAGTCGAAATGGGGGGTGTCTCCTTTAATCACGCAGCCGAGCACTATGACGGCCGAGGGGTCTTCGTGGCGGATGGCTCGGGCTGCACCGTAGACGAGTTCTACGCTGCCGGGCACACGGGTCACGGTGATGGCTGTGCTGCTCACGCCTGCGCGCGAGAAGGTTTCCATGGCGCCCTGAAGGAGGGCTTCGGTGATGTGGCCGTTCCAGTCGGCTACTATGATGGAGGCTTTGAAGTTTGCCGGGTTCTGGGGTAAGGAGAGTGGTGAGGTGGTGTGAAGGGCTGTAGACATGGATGGGGTTATGGGTGATGGGTTAGGGGTTAGGGGTTATGGGGACTGGTTACTGGTTACCGCTATTTTGCTTATCTTCTTTGGGAGCTCGGCGGCGGGAGGGGGTGATTTTTGAGAGGAAGCTGCGCCAGCGGGGCTCGCGGTCTTCGTCGTGACTGAGCACTTCGAGCAGGGCGAGGATGTCTTCTTCCAGCTCTATGGTCTCGAGGGTGATGGCGTGGGGAAGCACTGCCGCCAGCAGGCGGGCGGCGCGGGGACGCATGGCTTTGATGCGCATCATGATTTCGGCCATCTCTATGGTCATTTTCACCTCTTTTCGGGTTACTTTGCCACTGCGTTTCTTGGAGAAGCGGATGGCCTCGGCGAAGAATTTGAGAGATGCGCGGTAGTCTCCTGATGAGGCGAGCAGTCGGCCTGTCTTGCAGAGGGAGTCGACAAGGCGGTCGGTGGCGGCCACTACTCCGGAGTTGACCTTTTCGTAGAGCTGCTCGGTGAGCACTTTCTGGCGCACGAGCATCTCCATGGCTTTCTTGCGGGAGCGGAGTATGCGTGTGCTGAGCTCCATGGCCAGGATGTGGTAGGGGGCAAAGCGCTCGGGGTCTTCGCCGAGGAGCACTTCGAGCAGGCGGAAGAGGGTCTCGAGCTCACGCTCGCTCTGCTTGTAATCCTTTATGGCGTAGTGGAGTTCTGCTATGTCGTAGAGCACGCCTACGAGCAGTGCGCGGAATTCCACATTCTCGTAATCAGAGAATGAGCGCATGAGGCGCATGATTTCCACCGAACGCTCGAAGGCGTCGAGGTAGCGCTCCTCTTTCATGAGGTCGCGCACGGTGAGGCGGCAGTTTTCGGCTTCGCGAAGCACTTCGGCATCGGGGGAGTGCTTGGTGAGGCTCTTGAGATTTAGCGGTATGTGTATGTAGTTCATATTGCAGGTGTTTTCCGGTTGGATTATTTTTCTTCCTGAGCCTGTCCGCGGCTGCGGCTACCGAGGTATCCGCCGTGGTGACGCAGGGCGTATTGTGCTGATGTGAAGCCGATTGCCTTCATTGTGGCCACCACGAGCACGTCGCCTATGACGGTCATCTGTGTGGTGGAGGTGGTGGGTGTGAGCCCCAGGGGGCACACTTCGGGGGCGCCTCCGGTGAAGAGGCATACGTCGGCGGCGAGAGCCAGCGGACTCTCTTTCTTACCTGTTATAACAATAAAGGGCACCTCAGGGTTCAGGCGGCGGGCTAATGTTGTGAGTTCCACTATCTCGCGGGTCTTGCCGGAGTTAGAGATGAGCAGCATCACGTCGTGGGGCTGGAGCACTCCGAGGTCGCCGTGCTGGGCTTCGGAGGGGTGGAGATACATGGCCGGGGTGCCGGTGGAGGAGAAGGTGGTGGCTATGTTCATGGCTATCTGTCCGGCTTTGCCCATGCCTGAGGCTATGAGTTTGCCGCCGCGACGATGCACGTGGTCTACTATTAAGTCTACGGCTTTGTCGTAGGCGTCGCTCACGGGTATTGAGCTTATGGCGCGGCTCTCGGCGTCGAGGATTTCGCGCATTAGTTCTTGGGTGTTCATTGGGAGTTGTGGGGGAAATTTGGGAATTTTGGGAGTTCTCGGAGAGCTCCGAGTTCTCCGAGTCTCCGATGACCTAAAACCTCGGGTCTACAGCGCCTCTTTAATCAGTGTGGGGGGCGGGGTTATCTCCCCCTCTTCGTAGAGGGTTATGCCTTTGCGCCACTTTTCGGGCAGAGGGGTTGATTTGTGGGTGTCGGGGTCGAAGGCCACCATCACTGTGCGGCAGAGGCTTTTGATTTGCTTGGTCTCCTTGTTGAGAATCATCTGGAGCAGAGTTAGGCTCTTTTCGCCCATGTGCTCACACTTGGTGCAGATCTCTATGGGCTCGCCGAAGTAGGTGGGGGCTATGAAGGCGCAGTCCACGTTGGCTATCACGCTTTCGACGCGCTGCCAGTTCATGCGGCCGCCGTTCACGGCTTCGAGGTAGTAAGCCTTTCCGGTGTCGTAGAACGAGAAGTAGACGGTGTTGTTGAGGTGACCGAGTATGTCGATGTCATTGAAGCGCATCTGCAGGTCTATGCGATGGCGAAATGACGCGGGGTCGGGGAGTTGTGAGGGGTCAATATGTGGCATGGGTTATACGAATTTTATATCAGTTATTACATCCTTGCCCACGTAATTGTTGAGGGCGCGGAGCAGTGCTGTGCGGTTCATGGTGAGCTCCTGGCGCACGGGCGCGGAGGTGATGCGGAGCCAGAGGGTGCCTCCGGCTACGCGGCGCTCCACTGTGGCGCGGTTTATGATGGGCCCCACTACCTGTGGCCAAGCGGCGAGGGCGCGATGCTGAAGCAGGGTGTCCTCCATGTCGCGGTCGCGCAGCAGCTTGTCTACTATCTCGGAGATTTTGAGGGGTTCGGTGCGCTTCATGGATTGGAGGCTATTACGGAATATTTCCCCTCGGCGGCTTCGAGCAGCAGATAGGGTGAGGGGGTGGCACGCAGCAGGGCGTCGATGTGTTCGCGGCCGGTGTCGGTGATGAAGGTCTGGCCGAGCTGCTCCTCGTTGATGAGGTTGAGGATGTTGCCTACGCGCGAGGCGTCGAGCTTGTCGAAGATGTCGTCGAGCAGCAGCAGCGGTGTCACGCCGGTGCACTGTCGGAGCCACTGATGCAGGGCCAGGCGCAGGGCTATGGTGAAGGTCTTCATCTGCCCCTGGGAGCCGAGGCGGCGCAGGTCGCGACCGGCGAGCGTGAGGGCCAGGTCATCGCGGTGAGGGCCCACCGTGGTGTGGCCGATTATGCTGTCGCGCATGCGGCTCTCTGCGAGCGCAGCGGCCAGTGCGTGGGCTTCGCGCGAGGGCTGATAGCTCAGCGCCGGCTGTTCGTCGGTGCCGGCCACTCCGGCGTAGTAGCGCTCAAAGGGTTCGGTCATGGTCTCTGCAAACCGTGTGCGTGCCTCGATTATGGCGGCGCCGGAGGCTGCGATTTGTGCCTCCACGCCCTCAAAGAGCAGAGGGTCGGTGATGCCGGCTTTCAGCGAGGCGTTGCGCTGGGTCACGGCGCGACTGTAGATGAGCAGATGCTGCAGGTAGGCGGCGTCGGCCTGCGAGATAGCGGCATCCATCAGGCGGCGGCGCTCCTCGGGGGAGCCGGTGATGAGGAAAGCATCGGCGGGCGAGGCGAGCACCAGGGGGATGGAGCCGATGTGGCTACTCATGCGCTTATACTCCTTGCCACCCTTGCGCAGCACCTTGCGGCGCGACGGGTCAAAGCCTATGCTCACCTGCTCCGAGCCTCCACTATCGAGCTGATAGTCAGCTTTCACGAGCATTGAGGGGGCGGAGTGGCGAATCACCTCGGCATCGGGCAGACGCAGAAAGGAGCGGGTCATGGATAGGTAGTAGACCGCCTCCAGCAGATTACTTTTGCCCATGCCGTTAGCCCCCACCACACAATTGATGGCGGGGCTGAACGCAAGCTCAGCCTCGGCTATATTCTTGAAATTGACTATGGAGATCCGCTCGATAATCATAACTCTGCAAAGTTACAAAAACTTCGCCGAAAATCAAAAGCCGCCAACCTCTTTCACCCGCACATTTGCTTTTCCCGGAAAAAATGCTTAACTTCGTAACCTGAAACTAAAACCTATTACACAGCATATCTTAATGAAATTACCTCTAATCTTAGGAGCAGCCGCGCTGCTCGCTCCGCTGCAGGCGCTTGCCTGCACCAATCTCATTGCTACTCGCGGAGCTACAGCCGACGGGTCTAACATTGTGACCTATGCTGCTGATTCCCACAGTCTTTATGGCGAGCTTTACCACCAGCCGGCTGCCGACCATCCTGCCGGAGCCATGCGCAAAGTGGTGGAATGGGACACCGGCAAACCGCTCGGCGAGATTCCTGAAGTGGCCCACACCTATAATGTAGTAGGCAACATGAATGAGCATCAGCTCGTGATAGCCGAAAGCACCTGGGGTGGCCGCAAGGAGTGTGAAGACACTACCGGTAATTCTATTATTGACTACGGTTCGCTGATATATATCACCCTGCAGCGCGCAAAGACTGCCCGCGAGGCCATCAAAATCATGGATGACCTGGTGCAGAAGTATGGCTACGCATCATCGGGCGAGAGCTTCTCCATAGCCGACAAGGATGAGGTGTGGGTGATGGAGCTCATTGGCAAAGGTTCCGACGAGAAGGGGGCCGTATGGATCGCCGTGCGTATCCCCGACGGCGCCATCTCCGGCCACGCCAATCAGCCCCGCATCCGCCAGGTGGACTTCAAGGATAAGAAGAATGTGATGTACTCCAAGGATGTGGTGGACTTCGCGCGCAAGAAGGGCTGGTACACCGGCAAGGACAAGGATTTCAGCTTTGCCGACGTCTACGAGCAGTTTGAGTATGGCACCCTGCGCGGCTGCGATGCCCGCGTGTGGAGCTATTTCCGCCGCTTCAACAAGGATGCCGACAAGTATTTCGCTTGGTGCAACGGCGAGAGCACCGAGGCTATGCCCCTCTATATCTTCCCCGACGAACCGGGCAAAATCACTGTGGAGATGATGGCCGAGCGCATGCGCGACCACTTCGAGGACACCCCCTTCGCCATGACCGACGACATAGGCGCCGGCCCCAACCATGTGCCCTACCGCTGGCGCCCCATGGACTTTGAGGTGGATGGCAAGACTTACACTCACGAGCGCGCCATAGCAACCCAGCAGACCGGCTGGAGCTTCATCTCTCAGAGCCGTCCGCAGCTCCCCGACCCCGTGGGTGGTGTGCTCTGGTTTGGCACCGACGACACCAACACCTCCGTCTACATGCCCATGCGCTGCTCGCTGACCGAGATTCCCCTGGAACTCCGCCACGGCAACGGCGACATGAACACCTACTCCGACACCTCTAATTTCTGGATGACTAACCGCGTGGCCAACCAGGCTTATCACCGCTATGACCTGATGATTGACGACATACGCCGTGTGCAGGGCGCGCTGGAGAAGAGCTTCCATCAGGGTGCCGCTGATGAGGATGCCACTCTCATAGCTATCCTGGAGGCCCAGGGCCCCGAGGCCGTGGCCACCGCTGCCAATGCCCGCGCGGCTCAGGTGAGCAAGCAGGCCACCGACTCCTATCGCGATCTGGACCGCTATCTGCTTGTGCGCTACATGGATGGCAACCGCAAGAAGGTGGATGACCGGGGTAATTTCATGTATAGCGAATATGGCATGCCCCTCTATCCCGAATTCCCCGGCTACGATAAGGCCTATTTCGAGCAAATCGTGAAGACCACCGGCGACCATTTCCTCGACAAGGGCAAGGACATAGCTCCCCTGCGAGGCAAGTAAGAGTATCACCAACAACACCGTATAAAAAATGAGAGGAATGGCGGATCTTCCCATTCCTCTCATTTTTGTATTAAAACTTTCAGCTGACTGAAAGTGTTAGAAATTCAGTATGTAACCCCGAAATTGAAAAAATCTTATGGAAGAAATCAATATAGTGCCTGATGGCGAGATAGTGCCCGGCGTAAACCCGGAGCTGATTGAAGAGGCCAATGTGCCTGACAATGTGGAGGAACTCGTGGTGGAACCCGCCGATGAACTCTCTGAAAATGAGGAGGAAGGCGTGACTTTCGCTGACCTCGGCGTGCGTCCCGACCTGCTCCACGCCATCCAGGACATGGGCTTCGAACACCCTATGCCCATCCAGCAGCTCGTTATCCCCCATCTGCTCAATGAGGATGGCGACGTAGTGGGTCTGGCCCAGACCGGTACCGGCAAGACAGCCGCCTTCGGTCTGCCGGTGCTCCAGCGCATCAAGACCTCGCTGGTAGCTCCGCAGGCGCTCATCATAGCCCCCACGCGCGAGTTGTGTCTCCAGATAGCCGGCGACCTGGCTGACTTCGCCAAGTATGTTGACGGATTGAAGATACTTCCCGTCTACGGCGGCTCAAGCATTGAGAGCCAGATTCGCACCCTGCGCAAGGGTGTGCAGGTAATCGTGGCTACCCCCGGACGCCTTATCGACCTCATCAAGCGCGGCGAGGTCAAGTTGGCCGCCGTGCGCACCGTCATACTCGACGAGGCCGACGAGATGCTCAACATGGGCTTCCTCGATGACATCAACGAGATTCTCTCTCACGTGCCCGAGGAGCGCAAGATGCTGATGTTCTCCGCCACTATGCCTAAGGAGATTGCCGGCATCGCCAAGCGCTTTATGAAGAACGCGGTGGAATTTGTGGCCGGCAACAAGAATGAGGGCGCCCACTCCGTGAAGCATATCTACTACATGGTGAAGGCCCACGATAAGTATCTGGCTCTCAAGCGAGTGGCCGACAATAATCCGTCAATCTACGGCATTATCTTCTGCCGCACCAAGCGCGAGACCCAGGAGATAGCTGACAAGCTGATAGCCGACGGCTATAATGCCGATTGCCTGCATGGTGACCTGGGCCAGGCTCAGCGCGACCTGGCCATGAAGAAGTTTCGCGACCATGTGACTCAACTGCTCGTGGCCACCGATGTGGCAGCCCGCGGCCTTGATGTGGATGACCTCACCCACGTGATCAACTACGGTCTGCCCGACGATGTGGCCGTCTATACTCACCGCTCCGGCCGCACGGGGCGTGCCGGCAAGACCGGTGTGTCTATAGCCATTATCCACTCTCGCGAGAAAAACAAGATGCGCGAGATTGAGAAGCGCATTGGCAAAGAGTTTGAATACCGCAAGGTGCCCACTCCGGGCCATATCATTGAGAAACAGCTCTATAACTTGGCTGACCGCCTTGAGCGCGTGGAGGTCAACGAGGAGCAGATGGCCAAATATCTGCCTGCCGTGCGCAAGAAGCTCGAATGGCTCAGCGAGGAGGACCTGCTCAAGCGTGTGTTCTCGCTGGAATTCAACCGCCTGCTGCGTTATTACCGCGACATGCCCGACATTAATCTCAATGCCGACGCCGAGACGCGCCGCGCGGAGAAGAAGGACCGCAAACGCCAGAAGTCTGACAATCGCGACAAGGACCGCCGCACTGCCGAGGAGGGCTATGGCCGCATCTATCTGAATGTGGGCAAGGCGCAGGGCTTCTTTCCCGGCAATCTGATGGAGATTATCAACCGCAATGTCGAGGGTCCCAAGCCTGAGATTGGCCGCATTGACCTGCTTGGCAGCTACACGCTGTTTGACGTGCGCAAGGAGGATGTGCGCCGCGTAATATCATCACTGAAGGGTGGCGAATTCTACGGCACCCGCCTCTATGCCGAAGAGGCCGATGCCAAGCGTGATTACAGCAACTCCTCAGCTCGAGGCAGCAAAAGCCGCACCGGCCGCAGAGATGCCAAAATAGCGTCGCGCAACGAAGGGAAGCGGGAATTTATTCATAAAGGCAAAGCCATAGTGCCTCGCCCGAAAAAGAAGATGAAGAAGCACACCACGGAGCTCCCCGCCAACGAGGCGCCTGCCCGCCACGGCAATTTCGATATGTTTATCAAGAAGAAAAAGCACTGATAAAATCCCCGCAACCCCAATAGCAAGATGCCTTCGGCATGCAGCAATCCACAACGCTGCGTGCCGAAGTTAGGTTTTAGGGGTTAGGTTTTAGGTGCTCTGAGAGCTCGGAGAACTCGGAGAACTCTGAGAACTCCGAGAGCTCCGAGTGCTCCCCGGCTTGCCGACCCCTAAGGCTATCGGCGGAGCCAGGAGGCGGGGATTATGCTGTCGGGGCTTACGGTGTCTACCCTTACTACTACGGTGCGGGTGTCGCCGAGCCAGGGGTAGGCGAAGCGGTAGGCCTTATATTCCACCCTCAGTGGGCGACCGGAGTTCTGCAGCGCTCGCAGTGTGGCGCCTATGCGCTCGGAGGCCGAGAATTCGAAGTCGTGGTCATAGACCCTCGTTGTGTCGTGCAGCGACTTGTAGGGGAGCAGGCGCCCCTCGTAGGTCTTAAACAGGCTGCCGCGACGCTCCACGTGCTCCACGTAGCCATACTCCACGGCATCGTCCACCACGGGGCCAAACAGTATCTTGCCACCCAGCCACAGGGCTATTACGAGCAGCACGCCGGCACCGGCCAGAATCAGATTGCGCTTCATCCGGTTGGGCTTCAAGTGCTCCCAGGGGTCAGGCTCGCGGTCCCAGTAGCGGGGGTCGTCGGGGTTCAGGCGGGGCTCTTTAGGCTGCTTCGGCTCTTCGGGCTCGAAGCCGTCGTAGAATCCCTCCTTATCATCGTCATCGGTATTATTGAATCTCATCGGTAAGTAATATTATAACGAGGCAGTTTTTTCAATATCTTGGCGCAGCGAGGGGTGAGAGTCCTTCTTGCCGCCGGCTATGTAGATGGCCGTAAAGATGCCCAGTGCTATGAGCATCACTGTCTGCGCGCTCCAGACCACTATACTCATGGAGGTGGCGGGGGCTTCAGGCACATTGTAGAGCATCAGACCGAAGACTATAGCCATATTCCAGGGGCCAAGACCGCCGTTGCTCGGCACAGCCATGCCTATTGAGCTGAGCACGAATGCCACCAGACAGGGGAGCAGCCCGGCCACGGTGCCGCTCTCGAAGCAGAGCACGCGGGTGCACTCAAAGGCGTAGAAGGCCACATAGAGCTGGAAGAAGTAGCAACCCCAGATGGCGAAGGTGTAGATGAGGAACATCCATTTGCCCTTCATGCGCCCTACGGAGGCGAATCCGTGCCACAAATCGGTCAACATGTGCAGTATCTTCTTGACGGGGCCTTTCTCCCTGAACGCCCTGAAAACGACCACGACGAGCACAAGGCATCCCACCACGGCTATCCAGAACCAGGGGGAGGAGAGCATATCGAGCAGCCCCTGTCCGACCGGGTATTTGTTGAGGAAGGCCATGATTTTGTCGTGGGCCACCACGAGGGTGAAGAGCAGGAGCATGAGCACCATGAGGGTGTCAGAGAGACGGTCGGCCACCATGGAGCCGAGCACTTTTGTAAATGGCGCCTTCTGTCGCTGAGCTATGTAGGAGCAACGCCACACTTCCCCCAGTCGCGGAAACACGAGGTTGAGGGCGTAGGTGCCGAATATGCTGCAACAGAGCGCCAGCAGCGGCGGCTTTATCTCCAGGGAGACGAGCTGCAGACGCCAGCGCAGCGCACGGAATATGTGGGAGAGCACACTGATGCCCATAGCCAACAGAATCCAGCGATAGTCCACACCGTGGCGGATTGTCTGCCACAATTCGGAGAAATTGATTTTGGTGAACATGTACCACACCAGCAGCACAGTGATGGCCAGCGGCACGAGATACCTCAGCAGGAGACCAACCAAAGATTTCTTTTTGCCCTCATCGGCAGACAGCACTGTGGAGGCGCCATTATTTTGTGAATCGGAATTACCCATAAAGTTTATTTGTAAGGAACAGCCATAAAACCGCTGCAAAATTACGAAAAAACCTCTGAACCTGCAAAGCCCCTCTCCCCGGACCCTGCCATCACACCTCTCCGAGCCTGTGCTGCACATAAAGAAAAGCGCGATGCCGGAATCTCACGAACCCGGCACCGCTGATTGATAAAAGCTAAATAATAAATATTATCTTACGGTTATTTTAACTGTCTGCTTGCCCTGCCTGACGATATATATACCTGGAGCCAAATCTTTGACAGAATGGCCGGCAGGCAGCCCGGCAGGAGTGAATATTTGAGCAGGGGCATCTGTATCCGAATCTCCTATCGGCTCATCAGTGAAAATCTCTTCGAGACCCGTCATCACCTCATTATCAATGGTCACTGTGCGCGGTGAAACATTGGCATAAAGTGATTCAGCAGTGACGGTAACCGGTTTATTCAATTCCAGGTCTTTATTTAGCGTAATAAGACCGTTGTGGTCCACATAGACCTTATCGGGGTCTGACGAATTCCAGAATATATTCGGTATAGTTACTTCCTGCCCGTTTTCATTGGTAAGAGATGCGGAACGCTGATGTGTCTCGCCGGCGTTGCCATAAATATGCTCGGCTGAATTGTATGCGGAAACAGCTCTTACCTGCACCGGTGCCTCTGATGGCGCTAATCCATTATAGAGTTCCATATAAGTCGGCTCTACCATAATAGCAGCCTCTTTCTTGAAGTTGCCCCAGAGACTATGAGCCTTATACACTTTCTTGGTATCCTCGCCCTGCAAATACAGAGTAGCATTGGCCAAGACTGACTCCGGGAACGTATTGGACGTTATTGTGGGAGCCTTCTGAGAGGTAATATAGATTGCGCTCAACGCAGTTGCGTTCAGGAAGGCATTGTTCTTAATAGAAGTCACTTTAGGACCTATATAAACAGCCTCAAGATTGCGGCAACCGTAAAACGCATATTGTTCTATTGATGTAACCGACGGAGGAAGCACTATTGATTTCAGCGACGTGCAGTTTTGGAATGCATATTGACCTATAGTGCGTGTGGAATGACTGAGAACCACTTCTTCCAATTGTTTACAGTTACTGAGAACATACCCTTCGAAATTGACTACGGAGTTGGGTATTTCCACTCTCTTCAGCGGAGTCCATTCAAGCGCTGCTCCATAGATTCGAGTCACCGATGTGGGAATCATCAATTCCGTAAGACCTGCACCATAGAATGACCTATAACCTATGCTGGTCACAGTAGTTGGTATTGACACGGAAGTGAGTGATTTACATTGGTAGAACGCCAGCCTATCGATAGCCGTCACGATATACTCCTTATCATTAATCACGGCAGTCTCAGGAATCGGGGCATAGGTAATATCCTTATCCGATGAGCTTACGGCGCATGTGGACTCATCCTCACTGGTGACAGTGTAGTAGAGCACCTGATTCTCGTAAGAGTAAGGATAGCATCCGGTGATCGTAATCTGAAGAACGGGACCATTAGCGTAAAGTGAACGGCCGGTGATTGTGACAGGTACCTCAAGTATGGCATTGTTGATGATGCGGCCGTTACTGTCTACATAAACCTTATCGGGGGCAGACGATGTCCAGAACACTCTGTTTACATCCGGATTCTCAACTTCAAATTGCAGTGAGGTGGTATAAGTCACTGATCCCCCTTGGCGAAGCAAGAAACTGTGGGTGCCGGTCGCGCCGGAATTAACCCTGAGCGGATTGTTACTGTAAAGATCATCGTTGTTGTATGTACTCAGCGACTCCGGCGGAATCATGGTTACGGCATCCTTAGTCAGGAATTTATTCCAATTGGCTTTGGCTGTATAGACATTGGGAGTGGCATCGCCCTGCAGATGCAAGACAGCGTTAGTCGACACCGCTTCCGGGAATGCAGACGCCGAGAGAGTCGGTGCTTTCTGAGCCGTGATGTAGACATCTTTGAGAGCGCCACAGCCCTTGAAAGCATCGTCTCTGATTTCAGTGATATTAGGACCCATATAAATACTTTCAAGTTTGCTGCAGCCATTGAACGCATTTACACCGATAGTTTTTACGGCAGGAGGCAACACGATGGATTTCAAAGCTTTGCAATTCTGAAATGTGTATTGTCCGATGGCCTGGGTGGCATGACTGAGCTCTATTTCCTCAAGCTGGGTGCAACCGTTAAAGCTGTAGCTGCCAAACGTTGTTACAGAATTAGGAATCACCACCTTTTTAAACTGGTTTTGCTCAAAGCTTGCGCCGGTAATGGTTGTCAGGGAAGTCGGCAACGTCAATTCTGTCAATCCGGCTCCGTAGAATGAGCGATAACCGATGGATGTTACCGTATTGGGTATACTCACCTTAGTAAGTGTTTTCCGCCGATAGAACGCCAGGTCGCCTATAGCTGTCACCGTGTATTCCTTACCACTTATTGTAACGTTCTCAGGAATATCGACAGTCACGATACCCTCGTCGGAAGCAACGACCGAGCATGTGGCCATATCTTCGCTGATGACAGAGTAATAAAGAGGCCCGTCGCTTGAGTCAGAAAGCAAACAGCCGGTAATGGTAATCTGGAGCACAGGACCATTTGCGTAAATCGATTCGCCCGTGATGGTAACCGGCGCGTCAAGAATCCCGTTGCTGGTGATTTTACCGTTGAAATCAACATAGACCTTATCGGCTGACGTTGATTTCCAGAAGATGTTGCGCACGTCAAGCGGGGTATCCTGCGACTCAGCTACAAGCGTTGTGGTGTAAGTTACCTTGCCCTGCGGCTTCAGCAGGAAACTATGGGTTGCGGTCTTACCGAACTCTGCAGTCAGAGGGTTTGTCGGGTGTATATCGTCGCCATTCACGGTGCTCAAAGAAACCGGCAACGGCATAACAACGGCAGCTTTCTTGAACTTATTCCATACAGCGTTTTTCCTGTAATTTCCCTCGGTGTCACCCCCCTGCAGATGCAGAGTGACATTCTCAAACACGTTTGACGGGAACGATGATTCATAAAGCGTAGGAACATTCTGAGCCGTAATGTATATATCGGTCAATTTAGGAGTCGCGCCGAAAGCATTGGTTGCAATCCTGGTAATATTCGGACCCATATACACCGCCGTCAGTGCAGTACAGTCGCGGAAAGCATAAGACTCTATGGTCTTGACAGAAGGGGGAATGATTATGGTTTCCAAGGCCGCACAATATGAGAACGTATAACCCTGTATTGCTGTTATACCATTGCCTAAGGTTACAGACTTAAGATTCGCGCAGCGGTCAAATGCCCATGAGCCTATCGCTGTGACAGAATTGGGTATGGTTACAGAGGTCAACTTACTCTCCTTGAACGCATCTCCACCTATTGATGTGACGGAAGCGGGTATCG
This sequence comes from Bacteroidales bacterium, assembly GCA_014800845.1. Lineage (GTDB taxonomy): Bacteria > Bacteroidota > Bacteroidia > Bacteroidales > Muribaculaceae > Lepagella. Next base: position 47,948 of record JAAVFJ010000009.1, read on the forward strand.
TCACCTGCTCAAGGCCGGTCTGACAGAAAGCCTTGTAACCGAATTTGGTGACGGTGTTGGGAATAGTCACCGACGTGAGCTTCGTGCATTGGTAGAAAGCCAGGTCTGAAATGGCTGTTACGGTGTATTCTTTACCTTTAATCGTGACCTTTTCAGGGATTACGGCCGTCTCTATGCCGGAGTTCACTGTAGTAGCTACTGCACACGTGGCGTCCTCTTCACTTAGAATCGTGAAGTACAGATTCTCACCTTCCACAGGATATGAACCCCGGACGGTTATCTCAATCACCGGGCTATCGGCATACATGGTCTCGGCAGTGACTTTCACCGGCGAAACGGGGGCACTAACCACAGTCAGATTGCCGTTAAAGTCTACGTAGACATTAGCAGGTGATGATGTTTTCCAGTACACTTTCGACAACGCAAGTATTTCGGTCTCGTTAAGAGAGCCGGTATCATGAGTAAGCGATGTATAATACTTGGCAGTCTTTCCTGATGCCAACAGCAAAGAGGTTGTAGCAGGTTGCTTTCCTGCCTCAGCCTTAAGAGGACTCGTTGCGAAAACGTTGATGCCATTGTAAGTGCTCATCTCGGTAGGAGGAGTGAGCAAAACAGCAGCCTTCTTGAAATTACCCCAGATGCTGTTGGTTCTATATACGCTCTCTGTCCCGTTGCCTTGCAGATGCAGCGTCGCGTTTTCAAAAACCGATGTGGCGAAAGAATTGTCGGTGATGGAGGGAGCTTTCGCGGCTGTAATATATATGTCGGTTATCGCTTCGTCTCCATAAAAAGCCTGTGTACCGATTTTTGTTATTTTCGAGCCCATATATACGGTCTTGAGCTTCACACAATTTCTGAACGCACAGGCCTCGACGGTTTTCACCGACGGAGGGATAACAATCGAAGTCAGCGACGAACATTCAAAGAATGTATATCCGTTGATAATGGAAATACCATTGCCTAAAGTAACAGTCTCCAATTGACGGCAGCGATCAAAGGCATAGGAGCCTATTGAAGTGACAGAATTTGGAATTACAACGGATGTCAACGGGGTCGCTTTGAAAGCATCTCCACTTATTATTGTCATGGAAGTGGGGATGGTGACCTGCTTCAACGCCGTTTCACAGAACGCTTTATAGCCTAATTTGGTTATCGTATTAGGTATCGTTACGGAAGTAAGACTCTTACACTGGAAGAATGCGAGGTCAGATACAGCAGTCACAGTGTATTCCTTATCGTTGATGATGACTTTTTTCGGTATGACCGCAGTAGTAAGATCGGCATTCTCAGGTGCCGTAACTGTACATGTGGCAGCTTCTTCGTCAAGCACCGAGAAGTAAAGCGGCTCATTATTTCCTTCCACATAACTGTAACCGCCCCCTACGGTAATCTGAATGGCCGGGCTGCCGGCATAGATTGATATGGCTTCAAGGGTCACGGGAGAGGTCGGTATAACCTTCATAGTGATTAAGCCGGAGTTATCTATATAGATTTTATCAGTATCGGAGGAGGTCCAGAATATACCGGTTTGTTCCAAAGTTTTGCCCGAATCGGCCCCGAGAGAGGTATTGTATTTGGCAGATTTGCCCGCTTTCAGCAGCAAGCTCCTGGTAGCCGCCTCTTGCCCAGCAAGCGCAGTAAGCGGCTTGTCAGGAAAAATATTGATATTGTTATACGTACTCATGGAAGTGGCAGCCGGCATTACCTTGACATTGCTTTCAGTAAATTTGCTCCAATTGGGCCTCGGCTTATATGCCGTTGTCCAGGTATTGTCCCCCTGTAAATGCAGATTTGCATTCTGGAAGATGGAGCCCGGGAACGAGTTAGCACCTAATGTAGGGGCTGACTGCGCAGTAATATAGATGTCAGTCAGAGCAAAGTCATTAGTAAAGGCTTGGTCTTGAATAGAACTTACATTCGGTCCCATGTAAATCGACTTCAGGGAGCCGCAGTTTGAGAATGCATAAGTTCCGATTGTTTTGATAGCCGGTGGGAGAATTATAGATTCCAGGTTGCTACAATTATTGAATGTGTAACCGTTAATTGCGGTCAAAGCATTACTAAGTGTCACACTCTTCAGCTCCGTACAATTCTCGAATGCGTAAGAACCTAATGAAGTGACGGAATTGGGTATATTAATAGCGGTAAGCTTGGTCTGCTTGAAAGCATCTCCGCCAATAGCTATAATGGAGGTGGGCAGCACAATAGTGCTTATAGCGGTAGAACAGAACGCACGATATCCAATCGATGTGACTGAGGAGGGTAATGTAACTGACGTCAATGATTTACAATTGTAAAACGACAGCTCATTTATTGACGTCACCGGATAGGTCTTGCCATTGATAACTGCTGACGCGGGAATTGACACAGATTGCACATTTCTGTCTGATGGTCCCACTACAGTACAACCGGCATTATCAGTGTTGATGGAATAATACAATGAGCCTTCCGGATGATAGCCGTTGACAAGAATCTTGAGGACAGGTCCTCCATCATACATTGATTTGGCGGTAAGCGTATCCGGCACAGCAGTGGATATGGCTTTCACAGTTAACTTGCCTGCAGCATCCACAGAGACCTTGTCAGGTGCCGAGGATGTCCAGAAGATTTTATTGATGGTTGGCGAGCCGGTGAGCGACGTAGTAAAAGTCATAGTCTCGCCCGGCAGACGGAAATATTGGCGGGAGCGCTCTTTGCCGAATTCTACCGTCATGGGACTTGTGGAATATATGTTTACGGCATTATAAGTGCTGATGGCCGCAGGCAACGTCATAAGAGACGGCTGGCCAAAAGTTTTCCAATGATTGGCAGTGGCATATTTTTTACGCGCATTCTCTCCTTGTACGTATACAGTCAGGCCCGCAGGAAAAGTAGTTGACTGGATGGACGGAGGAGTCTGAGCGGTGATGTAAACCTCGGTCAGTCCGGTGTCCTTAAAAGCGTTGGCACCCAAGGTTTTTACGTCCGGCCCAAGATAGACCTCTCTAAGGTTGGTGCATCCGGAGAAGGCCAAAGCTCCTACTGTAACTACAGAGGGAGGCAATACTACCTCGGTTAACGATGAACATCCGATAAAAGCCTGCGTGTTAATCGTAGTGATAGTGGCAGGAAAACTTAGCGAAGTCAGCTTACTGCAGTTTTGGAACGCCGATTTGCCTATCTCGGTGACAGTGTAGGTACTGCCGCCATAGTCCACTGAAGCAGGAATCGCAATACCGGTAACGGTAGTAGGCGCCGATGTCACAGAACAATTACCCCCACTTCCCGGAGTGTAAGTCAGTTGACCCACTGTGAATTGAGCCACCGCCGGGAGTGCATTCAGCACTGTTAGCAGAGTGAACAAAAGTTTCTTGATCACAGTCATAGGAGAACAAGTAAAATAGATTTAACTGCTGTATGATTCCCCTATGCAGCTGTGACATAATAGGTTAAAAAAGAAAAGCGTAGGAATCTGTATCGGTTGCCATCCTACCCATAGAGGCTTCTCGCATTGCCCATCAATAGTTGGATGGCAACGTCAGAAGCCCACGCCAGTGTATATGCAACCAATATCAAGTCTCCGTCTCACACAAGACGAAAACCGAATTTAGTGTATCACATAACCTTCGGGCATCTATCGTTGCTCAATCCTTGACTATTGATCGAAATTTTGCGAGAATTTCTATGGGTCAAGAATCAGCGTGGATAAACGCTCTCACATGTAGTTTATACATCCCACCCCACACCCGAACCATCTACAACCGCTTGCGCCCATAGGCGTTTACGGTTGGCGTCTGGCGTGGCGGTGATGATTTGTGAGGCAAAATTAGTAATTATTTTTGAACTTCCAAAATCAATGATTAAGTAAAACAATAAAATAAGACCTCTTTTCACTATTCTATAGTTGTATCAGACTGTAATTTAATCTATTTTAACGTCAATTGTTTTAATCTTCAAAATTTTTTTTATTGATGTCCGACAAACACTTCTAAACCACTGATTATAAGATAATATTTTATGTATAAGCCCTGTTGTTTAAGTAGCTCTATAATCAGCTGTAACTCTGCGCGTTAGAAGTAGATCTAAAAGTTTTATCGGACAGCAATAAATTTTTTTCGGGAAAACAGTGCTAATCCCTTACGGCTCCGGGCGCCTAATAGGCATAAAAAAAACGGACGCCTTGCGCGTCCGTTTCTGTGATTCGCACAGGATTCAAACCTGTAACCTTCTGATCCGTAGTCAGATGCTCTATTCAGTTGAGCTAGCGAACCTCGTTTACGACTGCAAAGTTACAACCTTTTTTCGAGGCCACCAAATTTTTTGACTACTTTTTTTGCTTTAATTAGAGCATTATCTTGGAAGTGCGTGAGGCACAACTGATTACGTAAACGCCTGCAGGGAGCTCTACGCTGCCCTTGCCGCTGAATACGCGGGTGCCGGCGGCGTCGTAGATGCTGCCATCGATGTTCAGGGTCACGGTACGCCCTGCTATGCTGTAAGCCTCAGCGGCCTCTACAGCGCCTACACCTAACTGCGACTGTGTCAGAATGGTCTTGAATTCTTTCCAGCCCTCGGCGGCTTTGTAGGCTTCCAGAGCATCGTCGGGCACTACGAGGAGGCAATTGTCGTAGACATCCTGCTCAAACACTGCGCCGGTGGCGGGCACGGGGTTGAGACATTCTATCTGAGCTATGGCGTTGTCGAGCGTGAAGCACTTGCTGCCGATGGTGGCAAGCTTCTCGCCGAAGGTGATTTTCTCAAGGCCGAAGCACCAGAAGAAGGCTTCCTGCTCGATTTCGGTCACATCGTTGCCCACGGTGAACTCCTTAAGGTTGGTGCAGCACTGGAAGGTGCCGTCAGGAATTACGGTGATGGCTGCGGGCAGGGATGCCTCGGTCAGGCCCGTTTCGTAGAACACGCCGTGGCCCATGGTGGTGATGCTTTCGGGCAGCGCCATTGAGGTGATGCTCAGGTCCTTGGCAAACGCGAAGCGCTCCAGGGTGTTGATGTTCTCGGGGAGAACTACGTCGGCGAGCTGGTCGCACTCTGAGAATGCAAATTCGCGGATGGCAGTGAGGCCGGCGGGCAGGTCTATGTGCTTGAGCATTACGCAACCCTGGGCAAAGCGAGCGGGTATCTCCGTCAGATTATCGGGGAGGTTAAGTATCTCAAGCTGAGCGCAATCGTAAAGCACATCGGTGCCGAGGGTAGTCACGGTGGCGGGGAGGGTAAACTCCTTCAGCTGCTTGCAGCTCTCAAAGGCACTTTCGCCGATTTCGGTCACTGAGGCGGGAATCTCGATGCTTGTGATGGTGCTATCCCAGAAAGCGCCCTCGCCTATGCGGGTCACTGTCTCGGGGATTGCTATGGTCTGGATGCCGCTCACTTCGGAGAAGGTGAGGTCGCCGATTTCGGTTACGGTGTAGGTCACATCCTCGTAAGTCACAGACGAGGGCACGGCGGTCAGTCCGGCGTAATCAGCCTCGTCAGCGGGGAAGGTGGTGGCGGCTGTCTTGTCGTCGGCAGAGAGCACCTTATAGCGGATTTTGTCTACCACAAAGCGGTCGCCTGCCACGAGGGGCGCCTTCACTGTATAGTTTATCTTCACCTCAGGGCTGTCAAATTCGTTGTCGCCGCTCTTGAGGGTAACAGCGTCTTCAGCCAGCGTCACGGTGTAGTCGCCGCTCAGTATCAGCCCCGGCTCGAGAGTCACTTCGAGAGTGGCGCCATCGCCGGCGGTGGCGGTGAAAACACACTCCACGGGCACACCCATGGAGGCTACCGATATCTTGGAAGCTGTTTCATCGCTGAGGGTCAGAGCATCGGCACCCTCAAAGGCCACTGAGAATGAGCCGAGAGCCTCAACGGTGCTTCCGGTTGCGGGGGTAGCCACAGCATTGATGTCGGGCAGATCGGGAGTTTCGGGGAAGTCGGGGTTGTCAATGGTGAGCGTCCAGGAAATCTCGGGATTGTCAGTCTCGTTCATGCTGTAAGTAAACGTAGCCTTGGGAATCACTACGGTGTAAGAACCGGATTTCTCCACGGGGGTGGCGAGAACCATCGTAATCATATTGCCCTGAGAATTAGCTTTCTGGGTTATGGCAATCTTCTCATCGTTGACCAAAACATAGCGGTTCACCACGTAGGGCTCCAGATAGTACTCGTTACGCTTTTCAACAGCTATTGTCTCCAGTTTCGTGACAACAGCGCCCTGGCCCGGCGTGATGGTGTAGCCGGAGGGTATTGTCTTCTGCACAGGGAGCTGCGCAGGTGCGGCAGAAACCGATAGGGTTGCCGCGGCCGCTGCGGCAATAAGTAAATTTCTAATCATAATTACTTAAGTTGATGGTGGTTACTAAATTTAAAAATAATAGATTACGTCTTAAAATAAATTAGTTAAATCCCGAAAAATGTGATAGTATATGGTAGAAGTATGTGCGTGCGCTTGAAGAGATATGGTTACTTAAGTTGAGAATCGAGCCATTCGATTATCAAAGCCAGTGTTTCGGGAGAGATATCTTCTTTTATGCTGAAATATTCTTGCGGGTAGCCGGTGGAGCATCGCTGCAACAGATGGTTGTGAGCGGGGAGCAGGCGGGTGTCGACCTGCGGATTTAATTCCTTGATGGTCTGAAGATTCGCGGGAAGCACCTGAAAATCCTTCTCTCCGTTCAGAGCCAGCCAGGGCACCTGCACAGCCTTTATGTCGGCGGCGGAGTTGTAACGCAGAAATTCCCGGTACCAGGGTGAGAGGAGTGCATCGAGCTGCATGTCGAGCTGCTGCTTCACCGCGGGATTGTCGGCCAGGGTCGGGGGGATTGCGGCGGTCATTATCTCCAGCAGGCGGGGGCGTGCCTCGTCGGCCGATATATCGGACGCGGCCACATCGAGCAGCGCGCGCTGCATCGGCTCGGCGTCCCATCGCCCCATCATGGCGGTGGTCAGTGCGCGTGCCTGTGACATTATTATGCTGTCGCCCCTCCAGGCCGGGCAGCCTAAGGTGACTATAAAGCGGCAGGCAGGGGCATTCTTCAGGGCGAGTATGCCACCCTCGGAGTGACCGAGCACGCCGAGCGGCACGCCGGGAAGCTCCGCGGCGGCGAAGGCGAGTGCCGAGGCTATGTCTGAGGCGTTATCAGCGGTGGTAATCAGCGCGGGGTCACCGCCGCTCCCCCCTACTCCGCGGTCATCCATGCGCAGAGTGGCGAAGCCGTGGGCGGCCAGCGTGTCGGCTATTGTGCGGAAGGGTCTGTGCTCCCCTATCTGCTCGTCGCGGTTCTGCTGGCCGCTGCCTGAGGCAAGCACCAGTAGTGCCTTGGGAGCGCCCGATGAGGGGGTGGTCAGGGTGCCGGCAAGGGTCACGCCCGCCCCCTTATTCTCCACTGTCACTTCGCGCTCGGCGGCCGCTATGTGGAGACAAAAGGCTGCTGCCAGAACAAATAGAATAGCGTATCTTCGCATAATAACGTTCTGTTAATTTCTGCAAAGATACGCCTTATTCTTAATATTTGCAACTTTTCCTTAAGAAAATTTCTTAGAAAATGAATTGGAAGCGGGTCTGAATGATGCCGAGGTTCACATCAGGCTCGGCGGTGCGGTCCCAGCGATGAGTGTAGGAAGCGCGCAGACGCCACACCATGTATTTGTTGATATACCAGTTGGCAGTGAGGCTCACGTCGTTGAGTCGGCCGCCGTAGATGCCGGTACGTTGTGAACTCAGACAGGTGTAGTTGTAGCCAAGCACAAACTCCAGGCTCTTGGGCGCGGGGGTGGCCAGGCCGCCATCGGCGCTTGAATAGGTATAATTGCCACCCAGAGCGAGCCAGCGCAGCAGACCGTAGGCACCGTAGGCGCGGTAAGCGGGCTGATGGTCCTTACGCCCTACCTGGAACCAATAGTACTGGCTTTCGAGCGCGAAGTTGTTCTTACACAGGAGCAACTCGGGGGTGAATTTAAACATAGTGCGTGCGTCGGTAATCTCGGCACCTACGGCGCTCACCTGGTCAATGCGAGTGGGGAAGTTGGCATTGATGGCATAGTAGTGATGATTCAGTGCCGGGTCTTCGGAATACTGAGCATTGGAGAAAGCCGCTGAGAAACCCACCTGAGCCACATTGCCGGTGTCATGGAGCGGACGCCAGACGAGTCGGGTGATAGCACCGTAGCCTGTTTCGCCAAGCTCACCGGCGCGCAGCTTCATGGCGTTGCTTTCGGCGTGGAGCGAAGCAGTGGCCAGATAGTCACCCTTGTCATATTCATACATCACGCCGAGCAGACGGGGGTAGCCGAACACTTCATTGCTCGTGGGCTCCTCCATGCTCACCTTCCAGGAGGATGAGGTGGCAGACTGCAGACCGAACTGGTGTACGAAGTAGCCGAATCGGATCAACTGATGAGGGGTGAAATCATATTCGCCATAGATATCTTTCAGTCCTATTTGTCCGAAAGCGTAGCCTATATCGATTTTAGCTTTCCATTTTCCGTAAGAGGCTTTCACGCCAATGCGCACATCAGGCACATCCACACCATCCTTAAACTCATCGCGGTCGTTGGTTATGAAGATGCCGCCATCAAGGAGGATTCGCCCTGTGGGGGTCACGGTCAGCTTGGGTTCAGACTTGGCAGGTTCCGGTTGAGGTGCAGTGACTTCAGCGGTAGCGGTAGCAGTAGCGATGGCCGGCAATTGCTCGGGAGCCTCTTCTGCAAAGGCAGCAAGGGGGAGGGCTCCCATCAGAAATGAGAGGTAAAAATTCTTCATGGTAGTGTTAAGATTAGAGGGTTTGTTTTTTTGAGGGGGGAGGAGGTGATCGGAGAGCTCGGAGAACTCCGAGTACTCCGAGAGCTCCGATCATACTTAAGCTTTAACTCAGAAATTCAGTGTGCTGGGGGCTATCTTGCCCTCTTTCTGCAGTCGGGCCACCTCTTCGCGGGCTTTCTGGAGCTGAGCTGTGAAGCCGGGGTCGGCGTGCAGGCGGGCTACTACGCCGCTGGCCACTATGCGGGCGGCGTCTACATCGCTCTGGAAATGATAACCGCATATCACGCGGCTCTCGCCCATGTCAAAACCGCGTTTGAGTATCTCATTCTGGCGGTCGGGATTCAGCTCAGCCAGCACAAGTGCTGTGGCCCAGCCTATTGCGGTGTGGCCTGAGGGATATGAGCCATTGGTGGAGAGCTCAGCCTGCTGCTTGGGGTTGCAGGTCTCTTCGCCGAAATAAGCAAAGGGGCGGGTGCGCATATAGTGGTCCTTGGCTGCGCGGGTGGAGAGGTCGCCGGCATCCTCACGCATACCTACAATAAGGCGGAGCACCTCGGGAGTGTTATCCTGAGAAATCTCAATACCGAAAGCCTCGGAGAAGGCTTCGGGCACACCGTTGGCCTCTACATTAGCGTCGGAGAAGGCCTGGTCGCCGCGCGGAGTGTTGCGCTGCTGCTTGCCCCAGTCGTAGCGCTCCTTGTCATAGAGAAACTGTATGGAGCCTTCAGCGGGGGGAGGGGGGAGCAGATAGAGACTGTTGGCCACGTCCCCCTCATGCAGGAAATAGACATCGGGGTTAGTTGTCACATCCTTCACTTTGTGCTCATCGGCAAAAGCGGGAATCATAAAGAGCGAGAGGAGGAAAGCGATGGCAAAATGCCTGGCAGAGTAGGAGTTTTTCATAATTTAAACATTTTTAAGGACTTTATAATCAGTAAACAGACTTGTACACAGCAAGGTTTAGCAGATTTTTATGTTGTGCAACATATATGCCCCCGTTCTCACACCGGGTTTTATCATTTTTCTTTTTCAACGACAAAGCCGGAGCGTCGTCTCGACGTCCCGGCTTTGCTTCCGCCTCATCCGAAGGGGAGAGGCGAATGATAGAAATTATGTATATAACCCAAAATTATAACTGTGTCTGCATGGTTTAGAACTCTTTTAAAACCCCGCCGCCTCGCGACGGGATATGCAGAGCGGTATAATGAAGTTAGAACAGCATTTTGTAACAATCACTAAGTAAGTATGAGGAGAAAAATAAGTTGGGAGAGAGGGGAGATAGATCAGATAGGAATAGTTAGGTAAAATGAAAAACGTTGATAAGCAGTTTGAAAAGATTATGGAGTAATTAAAATTGCTTCGGAAGCCGGAACCGCATTGGTGGTTTCACCGAGTATTTCTTGGAATATATTACATTATGCATATCAGTTACACAAAAAGGATTGGTTAATTAGTCAGCTTAGAGCTGTCTGTGGCACGGCTACCGAAATGTTTTTTTGAAAAAGGGGTTATAAAAGTTAGTAAGATGCGCTTGAGCCGGCGGGGACATTTTGCAAGCCCCTTGTTGCTCTTTGCGATTATATAACGGCAGGTTGCATGTAAATATTAGTACACGAAAGTTAAAGATAGTTATTTGATAATACGCCAGCATTACAATATAAACGACACCGAATAAAAACGCTTGCATATGGAGGCTGTGTCAAATACGCCATCCGGTGAGGCCAAAGAAGCCCGAAGCTTCCGCGATTTGCAAGCATAGCGAGCAAACCGCGAAAGCTTCGGGAGTTACATTTGTGTCTCCGCTCCTACACTTCCTCCGACTTTTGAGCAGGGGGAGTGGCCGGAGTCTTCGGTGAGCTGAAGCGCTCCTGTATGCGCTGCATCAGCTCCCAGAAGTTGGGCACGAACAAGGTGCCGAACAGTCCGTTCATGGCCATGCCGAAGACCACTGCCGTGCCTATTTCTATTCGGCTTGCGGCGCCGGCGCCGGTGGCAAACATCATAGGCATCACACCAAACACGAAAGCAAGGGCGGTCATCATAATCGGGCGGAAGCGCACTACGCCGCCGTTGAGCGCAGCCTGACGTATCGGCATCCCCTTCTTGCGATAGTCCATGGCGTATTCCACTATCAGGATAGCATTCTTCGCCGACATGCCGAGCAGCAATATCACACCTATCTGAGTGTAGATGCTCACACTCTGCCCCATAAACAGACAGCCCACAACGGTGCCGAGAATGGCGATAGGCATTGAAAGCACTACGGCGATCGGGTCGGTCCAGCTCTCATACTGAGCGGCCAGCACGAGGATGGTCATTATGATTGCGAAGATGAAGACGAAGCTGATGGTGGTGCCGCTCTGCGTCTCCTGATATGCCTCGCCGGTCCACGCATAGGAGTAGTTGGTGCCGAGCGTGTCGGCCACTATCTCCTCCATTGCCTTGATGCCATCGCCGGAGCTTACGCCGGGGGCTACGGTGGCGGTGAGCGACGCGGTGGAGTACATGTCGTAGCGGCCCACTGTAGGCTGACCCATTGAGGGCACAACCTCGGCGAAAGCACCGAAGGGCACCATCTCTCCGGAGGCGTTGCGCACGGCCAGGTTGAGCACATCCTGAGCCGTGGCCTTATCTTCGGGAGAGCCGGAGAGAGTCACCTGGAAGGTGCGGCCAAACTCCTCGAAATCATTAACATAGGCGGAACCCATGTAGGAGCCGAGTGTGGAGTAAGCGGTGGCCACATCCACCCCCTGCAGCGACATGCGGTCGCGGTCAAGCTTGATGGCATATTGCGGCACTGTGCCCTGATACAGGCTCGTGACGGAGGCTATGCGGGGGTCCTCGGCGGCTGCCTGCCGCACATCCTGCAGGGCCTTTTTCATCTGTTCGGGGCCCAGCGAATTGATGTCGAGCAGCTGCATCTCCAGGCCGGAGCTGAGGCCGAGGCCGGGGATGGAGGGGGGATTGAGGGCAAATATCATGGCTTCGGGAAAGCGCGCGGAAATCTCCTCGACTTTGGCAATGACGCTGTTGACATCCTGCCCCTTACCCTTACGGTCTTTCCAGGGCTTGAGCACCACAAACATGGAGGCGCCGTCGGAGCCGGAACCCCCACCCATGAATGACCTGCCGTTGATGGCCATAACCTCTTTCACCTCGGGAATCTCCTTGCGGATAGCCTCGGAGAGGGCCGCTGTCACCTTCTCGGTGCGCTGCAGTGAGGCGCCGGTGGGGAGCTGAATGGAGGTGATGAAGTAGCCGTTGTCCTCCTGCGGTATGTAAGATGAGGGGAGCTTCACGAAACCATAGAAAGCGGCGGCGGCAATGAGCAGAAAGACGGTGAGCGAGATGCCCGCGTGGGCCAGCATCTTGCCTATGGTGCGCTTATAGAGATTCTCGAGTTTGGCCCACCCGGCATTAAACCAGCGGTAGAGGAAGAATTTCGCGGGTTTGCGCGGAGTGAGGAACAGTGCACAGAGCGCCGGGGTGAGTGTCAGGGCGTTGAAGCCGGAGAAGGCGGTGGAGACGGCTATGGTCAGCGCAAACTGCTTATAGAGCGCGCCGGTGATGCCGCTCACGAAGGCGGTCGGGATAAACACACTGAGCAGCACAAGCACCTCACCCACAACGGGTCCGGTGAGCTCATTCATAGCCTGAATGGCCGCCTGCTGCCTGTTGAGTTTCCCGGCGTCGACAAGTCGGCTGCAGTCCTCCACCACCACGATGGCGTCGTCCACCACAATGGCTATGGCAAGCACCAGACCGAAGAGCGAGAGGGTGTTGAGCGAAAAGCCGAGTATCTTCATCACCGCAAATGTAGCTATCAGGCTCACAGGGATGGTAATCATGGGGATAATCACAGCCCTCCAGTTTTGCAGGAAGATGAGGATTACAAGCATCACGATGAGCGATGTCTCGAGGAAGGTTACGAGCACATCGTCGATTGACGCCGTCACAAACTCCGTCTGATTCATTATCACTCTGTAATGCACACCCTCGGGGAAATACTTCGAGAGGCGGTCCATCTCCTTGAGCACGCCGTTGGCCACCTCCAGAGCGTTGGCGCCGGGCAACTGCTGTATGCCTATGGCACACCCCTGCTCGCCGGTGATGTTGGTCGACATGGAGTAGCTTTCGCTGCCGAGGTCCACCCGAGCCACATCGCGCAGATGCAGCACTCCGGTGCCGTCGGAGCGCAGGGTGATGTTTCCGAATTCCTCGGGGGAGGATAACTGCCCCTGGCTGGTCAGCGTGTACTGGAAAGCAGCATGGCCGGGATTAGGCTGCCCACCTACCGAACCGGCGGAGACGCTGATGTTCTGCGCCTGAATGGCGGCAGTGACCTCGGAGGCGGTTATGTTGCGGGCTCGCATGGCGTCGGGGTCAAGCCAGATGCGCATGCTGTACTGACCGGCGCCGAAAGCTTGCGCACCACCCACACCCTTCACGCGCGACAGCGGATCGATGAGGTTGAGCTGGGCGTAGTTAGTGAGGTAGAGGGCATCGTAGCGCTGCGGGTCGTCGCTCGTAAGGGCCATGAACAGCAGCTGGTTAGAGCTCTCCTTGCTTACGCTCACACCCTGCTCCTTCACGGCATTGGGCAGCGTGGCGTCGGCCATGGCTATGCGGTTCTGCACGTTCACGGCGGCCTGGTCCACATCGGTGCCATTCTCAAAGGTGATGGTCAGCGAGTAGGAGCCGTCGGAGGAGTTGGAACTCATGTAGAGCATACCCTCGGTGCCGTTGACCTGCTGCTCTATGGGCACACCGACGGTGCGCGCCACGGTGGCGGCGTCGGCACCGGGATAGGAGGCCGACACCATCACGGTGGGGGGAGTGATGTCGGGGTATTGGGCTATGGGGAGGGTATTGAGGCACATCAGTCCGGCTATCACCATGATGATAGCCAGCACTGTGGCGAATATTGGTCGGGTTATGAAAAATTTTGAGAACATCCGGAGTGAGGGGGGAAAGGGGTTATAGGTTACGGGTTATAGATGGGCGGCGGCTATTTTACCAATTTGGGGTTTACTTTCATGCCGGGGCGCACGGTGAGGAGCGCGGAGGTGACGTAGCGGTCGCCGGGCTTGAGGCCGGAGGTCACCAGGCGCAGGGAGTCGCGATAGATCTCCCCTACCTTAATCGGGGTGTAGACCACTTTGTTTGAGTCGTTTACCACGTAGAGGTATTTGCCTAACTGGTCGGTGGAGATTGATGCGTCTTTCACGAGGATGGCGCGTGGCTCGGTGCCGTAGGGCATGTCGAAGGTCACGTACATGCCATCGCGCAACTCGCCGTAGGTATTATCCAGATGCCCTTTGATTTCGAGTGTGCCGGTGGTCCGGCTCACTGAGGGGGCGGTGTAGAAGAGGTCGGTGGTGTAGCTGTGAGGCAGGGGTGTGGAGAAGTTGATGGGTACGGAGGTGTAGAGGGGACCGGAAGCGGTGCCGGTGCCTATCATGTCTGTAAACTGTGAGTCTTCGATGGAGAAGGTGGCTGTCAGGCGCGAGTTGTCGTAGACGGTGGCGAGCTTCACGGGTGATTCCTCGCCGGCCACGTAGTTGCCCACACTCAGCAGATTGTCTGACACTGTGCCGCTCACCGGGGCGCGCACGGTGAGATATGACATATTGGTGCGCGCTGTGGAGAGTGCGGCCTGAGCGGTCATCACGGCGGCTTCGGCCTGGCGCAAATCGTTCTGTCCGGAAATCACATCCATGCGGCTGACAGCCTCGGCGGCCATGGCCTTGTTGAGTGCTTCCAGATGCTTGGCGGCATAGTCGCGCTGCGCCTTGGCGTTGGCGAGTTGCGCCTCGGCCTGCCTCACGTCGTCCTGATACTTGGGGTTGGACAGCGTGAAGAGCACCTGACCTTTGGCCACTTTCTGGCCGCTGGTGTAATTAATCGAGGCTATCACACCGTTGGCTCTGGCCACCACGTCGGCGCTGGTTGAGGCGGTGAGATAACCGGGAAAAGTCTTGTGGAGAGTCACGGAGTCAATCAGCGGCTCGGCCACGGCCACTGTGGGTGTCTGGGGAGCTTTCTTCTCCTCCTTATGCGAACAAGATGCGGCGAAAAGAAGGGCGAGCAACAGAGCGGGTATAATGCGTGTTTTCATAGCGATATTGAGTGTACGTGTGTTTTCTGTGTGATTTGATTTAGAAGCCCCCTCCGAGCGATTCGTAGAGGCTGATGAGCGAGAGCAGAGCGTTGGCGCGTGTCTGCAGGCGGGAGTTTTCATATTCGAGCAGGTTCATCTGGGCATCGACCACATTTGTGAATGAGGCGAGTGTGGAGCGATAGAGACTCACGGCCAGGTCCAGCGCCTCGCGGCTTTGGGCTACGAGGCGGTCCTGGAAGGATAGCGAGTGTATGTAGCCGTCATAAGTGGTGGCGGCGTTGTCCACCTCCTGCAGGGCGGAGACAATCGTCTGATTGTAGGCATCTATGTCGGCTTCCATCTGCTCGCGGGCGGCGGCTACGCGGTAGTTGCGGGCGAGGCCGTCGAATATGGTCCAGCTCAGTGTGGGGGCCACGCTGTAGGTAAACGCCTGATTCTTAAACAGGTCGCCGGGCTTATGAGCCGACACTCCCACCTGCCCTTCAAGGGTGAGGGTGGGGAGGAAGTCTTTCTTGGCAATGCCTATGGCAGCGGCGTCAGCAGCCAGTGTGGCCTCGGCCTGCGCTATGTCGGGGCGGCGGCGAAGCAGCTCCATGGGGGTGCCTACAGCCGGATTCTGAAAACAGTTAGGCAGCGGCGCGGGCTCCTCAAGCAGCGGCGCTATGGAGTCGGCATAGGTGCCGAGCAGCGTGGCTATGGAGCCTATCTGTGTCTTAATCATTGCCTCGAGGGTGGGGAGCGTGGCCTGGGTGGATGAGAGCACCACCTGCGCCTGCAGCACATCGAGCTTGGGAGCAAGCCCGGCATCCATGCGTGCCTGGGTCATTTCCACCACTTTTTCCTGAGAATGGACATGCTCGGTGGCCACCAACAGCTCGGCCTGATAGAGGCGCAGCTGCACGTAGCTCTTAGCCAACTGTGCGCAGAGGCTCACCATGGCGGCGTCATAGTCAGCCTTGGCGAGCATCTGGTCGGCCTTTGCGCTCTTCACCTGCGCACCCACGCGCCCGAACAGGTCTATCTCCCAGGAGGCTGTGAGGCCCAGCGAGAGGTAATTGAGGTCGGGATTGCGCATGAGCTGCGAGGTGGTGGCACCGGAGGCGCGCTCGAGATTGTAGCCGGCCTGCGCGCCGATGGTGGGGAAGTAAGCGGCCTTGGCCTGCTGCTCGGTGCGCCGCGCTATCTGCATGCGGCGCAGGGCGGCTGCAAGGTTGAAGTTGGAGCTTTCGGCCTGACGTATGAGCGAATTGAGCACGGGGTCATCGAAGGTGCGCCACCACTCATCTTCCGAGGGTAGCGACTGGTTATACTGTCGCGAAAAACCCCAGCTCTGCGGCAGCGGCATGCGCTCACCCTCGGGCAGCGGCGCGAGGGTGAGCGACGCTGTGTCGGGCAGAGCGCTGTAAGGTATGGAATCGGAGGGGATGGTGCCCTTCGGTGAGGGTTCATAGGCATACTGGGCGAAGGCCGACGCACCTCCGGCCAGGGTAAGGAGAATGGTGATAAGTGTTTTCATAGTTTATAGCAATATAGCAGAGCAGGACGAGATATGCTCTCATCCTGCTTTTATAACATTCTTTTACAAAAATAGTTCCGGTCCCGGGCTATTTCCGTCCGAAATCCGCCGGAATCTCCCCCCACTCGGCAGTGTTCCATTTGCGTATGGGGTTGCGCGGAGTGTGGGTCTCAAGCCAGCGGTCGGCACGCCTGAGAATCTCGAGCAGCTGCGCGTTGCCCGGCGTAGGTGTCAGCTTGGTGTTGGATTGGTGATTGCGCAGCCAGGCGAGCGCCGTCTTGGAGTCGGTGTAGATCACACGCGAGGTGTCACCCTGCTTCTCCAGCAGGGCGAGCGCATGGATTAGCGCGAGGTATTCACCTATGTTGTTAGTGCCGTCAGGGAAGGGGCCTTTGCGGAAAATCTCGCGACCTGTGCCCACCTCCACACCGCGGTATTCCATCAATCCGGGATTGCCGGAGCAGGCGGCGTCTACCGCTATGGCGGCTGTATCTATTTCCGGTATGGCTTCGTAGTTCACCGCCACGGCCGGACGCTTGAAGAGGTTTATGAGGGTTCTCCCCTCGGCATCATCATCGCCGCGAAAGGCGCGTATAGCCTCCGCGCGGGAATTGAAGCTCTTGTAACGCGCTCCGGGATAGGTTATAACCTGCTCGGAGGCATCCTCCCAGTTGTCATAGACACCGGGCTCAATGCCCACCCACACTACGTAATATTTCTGCTTCTTTGCCATGATTTTTAATTTTCTGAGGGCTCTGCTGGTTCGGAGTTCTCCGAGCTCTCCGCGGGCTCTGAAGGCTCCGAGGGCTCCTCTTCGGGCTCTTCCGGCACTACGGCCGCTTCGGTGGCGTGCACGGCTGCCTCCTCTTCGGCGCGGAAGTATTCCTCAAAGGAGCGCCCCTCGGTCAGTAGTTTCTGGAAGTTCTCCACGCTTATCATAATGGGGCGCACGCACTCCGGCAGCTTGTAACTCTGATAGCGGGCCAGCACGGTGCGGTAGTGTTCCACCTCCTTGGCGTTGGCAAAACCCTTGATTATCAGCAGGCCCACGTTGCCGAAATTCATCTGCTCCAGGTCGAAATCCTTCACCACAAATGAGGAGAAGTTGAAGCGGGCTATGTCGTAGAGCAACTGGTTGGGATGAATGGAATCAAGCGGGAAGGCGAGCACGAGCAGCTGGGGCTTCGTGGGGTCTATGTCAAACTGCGCAGGGGTGTCGGGGGCGGTTCCCTCCTCGGCATTGGCGGTGAGGCGCGTCTCCCAGAGCATGCCGCGCGAATTGCCTGAAGATGAAGCATTAAGCTTGCGTCCCTGACCGAGATAGCGGAGCATGTCAGAGGCCATCTGCGTCATGTCCGTGTCAGGCCATTTCTGCAGCAGTTCGGTCAGGCGCTCCTTAAACTTATCTTCATCGCGGTCAGTGACATAGGTCAACGCGTCGAGGAACACGAATTTCGGCAGAATCTTGCTCAGCGGGTAGTCCTTCTCCATCTCGGCTGTGAGCGAGCGCACGCGGCTGTTGTCGTTGTCGAGATAGGCAGTGTAGGCCTGATCATACATCTGCTCCTGCTCCTGC
This sequence comes from Bacteroidales bacterium, assembly GCA_014800845.1. Taxonomy (GTDB): domain Bacteria; phylum Bacteroidota; class Bacteroidia; order Bacteroidales; family Muribaculaceae; genus Lepagella. Next base: position 65,898 of record JAAVFJ010000009.1, read on the forward strand.
ACCTGATCCATGCGGCGCAGATTCTCGAAGTAATCCGGGTCGAGCATGGCCTGCCCGTAGGGGCTGTCGGGGAATTCGCTTATGATGAGCTGACGCCACTTCTCCGCCTCCCCCGGCTGATTACGGCGCACTGCCATGAGGTAGAGGTTGTAGTACACATCCAGACGGTAGATATTGTCGGGATAACGCTCCAGAAGCTGATCAAACTCGGAGGCGGAGGCCGGGAAGTCCTCAAGTTTATCCTTGAGGATTACGCCCATGTTGTAGAGGCCCTCCTGGATAATCTCGTTGGAGTTGGCCATCTCCTCCTCGGTGCGGGGAATATCTTTCAGGTAGTACTCGGGAGAGGCGGGGTCATTCTGCTTGTCGAGCTTCTGCTTCTCCTCGGGGGTGATGGAATCGTTGGCGGCGGTCAGGGCGTTGTCGTCGGAATCGGAGTCCTCATTGTCGTCAAACGAGAAGGTCACCTTGTTGCGTCGGCGCCAGTCATCCTCAAGCTTTCGCGCACCCCAACGGCGCTGGAATTCCGTCTTGCCCTGCGCCTTTGTCTGAGTGTTGTAGAAGTACCAACGCTTGTCGGTGTTCATCTGAAACTGCGTTGGGGCATTGGGATTGTTAATCTGGTTGCCCTGAGCATTTGCCTGAGCTAAAGCCTCCTCGCGGCGGGCGGCCTCAGCCTCATCCTTCATCTTCTTCTCATACTCCTTGGCCAGACGCTCTGCCACCTTCATCTGCTCCTCCTCGGGCATCTTGGCCAGAGTGAGCAGAGAGTCCTGAAGCTGAACGTTGCCGGAATATGTAGCCAGCTCGTCGAGGACATCGGAGCGGAGTTTAATCAGCTTATAGTCAGGATATTTGTCATTGAGCTGCGAGACGGCCTCGGAGTATAGCGGCTGCGCCTTGACGTAGTCGCCGCGCTCGAAATAGATGCGTCCGAGCGCCAGCTGCGCCAGCGCCTTGTCGATGCCTCCGCGAGTGCTTTTTTCTATGGCTTCGGCATAGGCCTTTTCCGCCTCGGTGGTGTCGCGGCGCGAGAGATAGAGGTTGCCGATGGCGTAGAAAATCTGGTCGAGGTATTCCTTGTTGCGTTCATAGCGCGCCATGCCGCGGAGGGCCTTCACCTCACCCTTCACATTGGTGCCGGTGTAGACCTCGCTCTGCTTTATGCGTGCATTGAATTTGGTACGATAATCGGTAGAGGAACCGCTGCCGGCCTTGGCGAAGGCTTCGTAAGCGGCCTGGCGGTTGCCCAGGCGCGACTGAATCTGGCCGAGCAGGAAATAGAGACGGTTGCGCTGACTCCCCTTGGCAGCCTTAGCGGCGCGGGTCAGGGGGGCTACAGCCTCGGCATCCTTGTCGCTGCGCACATATAGGTCGGCCATATCGAAATCATAGAGGGCACGCAGCGAGGCATTGGGGAGCTTGTCGGGCTTCACGTGGGTGAGGATGTTTTCAGCCTCATAGAGCCAGTCGAGCGCCAGATAGGAGCGCGCCTGCCAGAGCTTGGCTTCATCCACCACCTCGGGGAGCCACGTAAAGTGCTTGGAGATATAGAAGAAAGTGGAGGCGGCGCCGAGGAAATCGCCGTTGAAATACTGCGCACGCCCCATCATGAGCCACGCATTGTGCAGGAAGGGATTAAACTCCTCGCGGGCGCGAAACGCCTTATCCTTAGGGGTATTGGTGCGCTTCTTCGGCTTCTTGGTGATGGAGTGCAGCTGAATGGCCTTCTGCATCTTCTCAATCGTGCGCTTGAAGTCGCCGTTAGGTTGCGGGAAATTATCGTCGGCACGCGCCTCAGCCGGGTGCATCAGCACGGTGCGTGTGTAGTCATCCTGATAGGAGCGTTCCAGCTCCTTCAGCGTCTCCTTATAATGCTCATCGCCATTATAATAGACATTATAGCGCGTAGTGAAAGCCTGCCAATTCCTGGAAGCGGCAGTATTCTTATTGGTAGAGCAAGCCCACAGCAGACAGCTGAGAAGCAAGGCACTGATTAATGGTATGGCTAAACGTCCACGAAACATAATATTGTAACGCACATTCGTGGCGCATTATTGCCTTTGCATATCAATGTATTATGGGGCGGTGGGCGGCGCGGCGGAGGGTGCGGGCCCGGGCGGTTAGGTCGTCGCGCAAGGTGGCCGAGAAGTAGCGGTCGCGGAAGTGTTGCCAGATGTAGTCCACGGCTACGGGGGAGGGATGGAGCATGTCGGGGGCGTAAAAGCGGTAGTCGCGCAGGTCATCCATAAGTAGCTCGTAGGCAGGGAAATAATCCACTGCTTCCTCATCCATGAGGGAATCTATGGCGAGTGCCAGGGTGGCTTTTGAGAGGGTGTTTTCCCGGGCACCATCCTTGAAATGGCGTATGGGGCTCACGGTGAATATCACTTTCAGCGCGGGGTTAAATTCCCTCAGCTCTCTGAGCAGGTCGCGCCATTCCGCCGCTATCTGCTCCACACTCAGGCGGCTGCGGCTGAAGCGGGGTGCCGGCACTTTGTGACAGTTGCTCACCACCCCCTCAAAGCCGGGGGCAACGTGGGTGTAAACCCACGCGGTGCCGAGGGTCACTATCAATGCTTCAGCCCCCTGGAGCGCTTCGCGGAGTTCCCCTAACGCCTTTGAACACAGCTCTTTGGCCTCCTGATGCAGCGGCGCCGAGAAGCGCGTGGGCACCAGCCAGCAGCGCCATCGCCCCTCATGCTCAAAGAAGAGCTCTTCGGCAAGCTCGCCGCTGAGCGCAGCCCTAAGCAGCGAGGCTATGGAGGCAGGGTTATACTGCACGCCGCAGGGGTTGACCGAACAGGGATAGCCGCTGGCACGCAGCCGCTCCCCCACCTCGTCGGTGAAACAGCTCCCTATGAGCAGCAGCGCCCCCTGCTCCGGGTTGAGGCCGAAGGGGGGTGCGGGTGAGGTGAACGTGGTGCGGAAATCAGTACATGTCATAGTCTATGGCTGTTACCTGGAATTCGGTGCGGCGGTTTATCTGGTCGGCGGCCTGCTGGTCCTCCTCGCTGAGAGTGGCTATAAACTCGGGGGTGAGCACAGTGCCCTCCTCAAATTGCGGGAACTCCTTGTTTATTCGCTTCGTCACCGCCTTGGGTCGCTGCTTGCCGTAGCCCTCGTAGTGCAGGCGGTCCTTGGGGATGCCGGCGGCTATGAGATAGTCCACCACGCTCTTGGCGCGGCGCAGCGACAGGTCATTGTTGTAGGCATCGGAGCCCCAGCGGTCAGTGTGGCTCGACATTTCTATCACTATGTTGGGATTGTCGCGTAGCATCTCGGCGAGCTCATCGAGCGCAGCCTTGCTTTCGGGGCGCAGGGTGGCCTTGTCGAAGTCATAGAAGATGTTTTCCACCACGTTGGGCTTGGAGATGGAGGAGAGCACGAAGTCCACCTCATACTCGGCATCCTCTTCGGCATCGTCGCTCGTAAACTCCTGCTTCACATTAAGATATCCCTTGGCGCCGGCCATCATCACATACTTCACGCCCCTCGACAGACGGAAGCGGAAGGAGCCGTCATCGCGGGCCACCTCCTTCTGGTTCGACCCATCGTCGCCCACTATGCGGATTACCGCTCCGGGCACCGGCTCGTCATCGCGGTCCACCACCCAGCCGCTTATGCCTATGTTGAGCTCCGGCAGCTGAAAGGAGTAGATGTGGTCATAGCCGCGGGCATCGCCGCGGTTGGAGGAGAAGAAGCCGCTCTCACCCTCGCCGAAGGTGATGCCGAAATCATCGGCCTGCGAGTTGACCGGGCGCCCCATGTTCTCCACGCTCCAGCGGGAGCCGCTGGCGTCCAAACGCGCACGAAACAGGTCCAGACCGCCGAAACCGGGGTGTCCGTCGGAGGCGAAATAGAGCAGCGAGTCGGTGCGCGAATAGGGGAACATCTCGTCGCCGGGGGTATTGATTTGCGGGCCGAGGTTTTCGAGCGACCCGATTTTGTCCTGAAGATTTACGCGCCAGATGTCCTTGCCGCCGTAGCCGCCCGGCATGTCGGAGGTGAAGTAGAGGTACTTGCCGTCGGCGCTCACTGCCGGGTGACCCACTGCGGAGATGGTGTCGTTGAGAATCTCATACTTCACCGGAGCGCTCCAGGAGGCTTCAGAACGCTGCGAGGTGTAGATTTCCACCGATGTGGGGGCTGTCTCGTCGCGGCGCGCGCGGGTGAGATACATGGTTTGCCCATCGGGGGTAAAGGAGATTACACCCTCGTCGAACTCGGTGTTGAGCTCACCCTCCACCGGCTCGGGGCGCTGCCACTCCCCCTTCTCGTTCTTGGTGGAGAAGAAGATGTCGCCGTTTTTCATGCCCGTGATAGGGCTCTTATTAGTGCCTGATGCCTTCTCGTTGCTTGAGGTGAAGTAAATGGCATTCAGCTCCTTATCGAGATACATAGGTGCGTAGTCGGCGCGGCGGGAGTTGAAGAGCTTGGCCTCGCGCACTATGTAGCGGGTGTTGCGCCCCTCCTTCACCTCCATGGCCTGACGGCAGCCGCGGATACCCTCGCGCGCCAACCCGTCCGAGGGTTTCCACATGAGATACTGCGTGTAGGCCTCTATAGCCGGCTGATACTTGCCGGAGGCCTGCAGCTCCCTGCCGAGCCAGTAGTAGGCCATGGAGTCGGGATACTCATAGCGTATGGCATTCTGATAGGCCGCAGCCGAGCGCTCATACATGTTGAGGCGGCGGTAACACTCCGCCATCTCGTAGGCCACTTCGCCGCGCAACGGGCGCTCCTCGCGCTTGGTCAGCTTATTGTAGACCTTACGATAGGTCTGCGCCGCATCGTAAAACTCGCCGCGGGCCATCTGCTCGCGCGCCGTCACAAGCTTAGGGGTCTTGCAAGCCGGCAAAATACACGCAAAAAGCAGCGCCACAAGCAGCAGCGGCAGGGTATATCTCAGTCTTCTAAGGAATTTCATATATAGTTAACGCGCGCGGTGGGGTTGCTATTGTATCAGCGGCGGCGCAGAATGTCGCGATAGCGTCCGGCCACTTCGCTCATCACGTCCTGCCAGGAGCGCACCAGTGTGTCGCGAGCACCTCTGCCGGCACGCTGCAGCGCTTCAGGATTCTCGAGCAGCCCGGCTATGAGCCGCGCATGCGCCTGAGGTGTGCGCTCACACAGGAACCCGTTGAAACCGTCGGCAATAACCTCAGCAGCCGTGGAGCCTACCGGAAGCACGGCGGGGGTGCCCATGGCCGCAGCCTCGCGCACCACCAGCGGGGCGTTGTCGTAATAGGAGGGGAAGAGAAACAGGTCGGCGGCAGCATAATAGCGCGACAGCTCGCGGCGGTCATGCAAAACTCCCAGCACGCTTATCTTCCGCTCCAGCCCGGTGCGCTTCACAAGCTCTATCAGCCGCTCGCGCGCATAGCCGGTGCCTATGTAATACATCCGGAAGTCGCGCCCCTGCTCATGCAGCAGCTTCATGGCCTCGAAAATCACCTCTATCCCCTTCTCCAGAATATGCTGGCCTACAAACAGAAACACCGGCACCCCATCGGGCACACCTAAAATCCGCCGCGCATCAGCCTTGTAAGCAGGCAGCTCGGCACGCGACAGTGTGGCCATATCGTTGCCATTTTCCACCACCTGCACCGCCCCTTTGAAGCCATATTCCCTGACCGTCTCCTCCACCTGCGCCTGCGGAATCCACACCTCGTGACACTCGTCGAAGAAGCTGATAATGCGATTCATGACCGGCTGCACCATCCAGGGGGTGCGGCGCATGGAATGCTCCAGGTCAGTGCGATACTTTGAGTGGAAGGTGCCGATGAGGGGTATCCCCTGCTTGCGCGAAGCATAGAGCGCCAGCCTGCCGGCAGAAAAAGGGCTGTGGGCATGCACGAGCGCGAAGGGGGTGTTACGCAGGCGCGAATAAATAGTCAGGTCCAGCCGCGGATAGCCATACCTGTAGGGGCGGCGCGAAGGAATCGGCAGCGAGAAATAAGGCATCACCGGATAGGGTGTGGGCATCATCTGCGGCATACGCGGCGTAACCACACAGGGCTTCAGCCCCTTATGAAGCAGCCAGTCGGCATAATTCTTCACAGTGAGCGTCACGCCATCCATCACCGGCGGAAAACTGTCGTTAAACAGCCCGAAGAAAATATCTCTATCAGAACCATTCATATTAATAAAAGGCAAAATTAGCCAAAAATGTTTAATCGGAGATAGGTTTTAGGTGTTAGGTTTTAGGTGGCTCGGAGAACTCCGAGTGCTCCGAGCTCTCCGAGTGCTCCGAAAATTCCGAGTCCTCCGAGTTCTCCGGAAACTCCGAGAACTCCGAGCCCCCTAAAACCCAACACCTAAAAACCTACCAATCACCCACTTATAGTTGTTGCAAAATTTGTAACATTTATTTCACACGTTTTTTTTGGCCCTGCTTGTTTGTTAAACTAATTTTGCAGTGTCAAAACAATCCAATCACCTCGGGACCGTGAAACACCGGTCTCACAAACTTTTTTTATTATGTCAAAGACTTCGCCTTTTATCAACCGCGTTATCGGATGCCAAAGCAACCTGATGAGTTTCGCAATCAAACTTACCTCTGACCGCGACCGCGCTTCTGACCTCGTGCAGGACACCACCCTCAAGGCTCTCGACAGCGAAGACAAGTTCGCCGAGAACGTTAACCTCAAGGGTTGGCTCTTCACCATCATGCGCAACATCTTCATCAACAACTATCGCCGTCAGGTGCGCGAAAACACTGTGACCGACACCACCGAGAACCTCTTCCACCTCAACGCAGCTGCCCCCGAGGCTTACGAGACTCCCGAAGGTTCTTATGGTGTGAACGAAATCACCGCCATCATCGCCGAGCTCCCCGCCGACTTCCGCGAGCCCTTCCAGATGCACGTGGCCGGCTACAAATATGAGGAGATCGCAGAGAAGCTGAACCTCCCCATGGGCACCGTGAAGAGCCGCATCTTCACCACCCGCCGTCAGCTCCGCGCCCAGCTCGCCGACTATCGCTAACCGGCTCCGATTGTTCTGACACCTACACCTCTCATTCCCAAGAAATAAGCGAAGTCAATTAATCAAGAACCGCTGACGCAAAGCCCACCCGGGCAGCGTCAGCGGATCCTTTTTTCCTCCCCACTACCCCAAAACTTTGCTCCCCACCTCCCCAAAAAAAGCGACCGGGGGCAAAATCCTTGCGGACTTTGCCCCCGGCTAACTTGCGGATGAGGCCGATTAGAGCTTGGAAGTGATAGCAGCCGCTATCTGCTTCATCTTCTCGGGCGACGGGTCGCTGATTTTATGTGCGAAATTCATGTCCCCCTCATTCTTCAGAGGCACGAGGTGGATGTGGGCGTGAGGCACTTCAAGGCCGAGCACCGTCACACCTACCTTGCGGCAGGGAAGAGCCTCCTTAATGGCGCGCGCCACCTTTTTGGCAAACACCATCATGGCGCCGAGCTCATCGTCCGAAAGGTCAAAGATATAATCCTCCTCGCGCTTGGGCACAATGAGAGTGTGGCCCCAGTTTACGGGGTTTATGTCGAGGAAGGCGAAGAAGCGGTCATCCTCAGCAATCTTGTAGCAGGGGATTTCGCCGTTGATTATTCGGGAGAAGATAGTCATAATCAGATCTCAATCTTAATGATTTCAAACTTCATGGTGCCGGCCGGAGCCTTGATTTCCACCACATCGCCCACCTTGTGGCCCATCAGACCCTGAGCAATGGGGGTAGATGAAGCTATCTTGCGCTCGCGCAGGTTAGCCTCGCTTTCGGTCACGATGGAGTAGGTCACCGTCATGCCGTTAGCCACATTCTTGATAGTCACCTTGTTGAGCAGCTGCACAGTGTCGGTGCCGAGCTTGCTCTCATCGATGATGCGGGCGGTGGCCACGAGCTCCTTAAGCTTGGCTATCTTCATTTCAAGCATGCCCTGAGCCTCCTTAGCTGCGTCATACTCAGCATTCTCGGAGAGGTCACCCTTGTCGCGAGCCTCAGCTATAGCGTGTTTGATGGCCGGACGCTGGGCTTCCAGCTCCGCCAGTTCCTGCATTTTCTTGTTGTAACCCTCTTGGGTGAGGTAAGTTGCCATGGTTATTTTAAAAGTATTATAAAAGGAGCACAACACTCACCCGCCAGCTTGATGCCGGGGCTTGAAGGCACTCCGATTTTCAGTAAACAATAAAAAAAGCAGAACCCCTGGCTGCATGGCAGCCCGGGACCCTCTATCTCTTTGAGGGCAAAGTTACGAATTTTTTTTCATACCCGCAAATTCCTCCTAATCTTTTTGCCCGAAAGGGAATAATTTATTACATTTGCGGTGTGAAGAAAAATCTGTTTCATAGGGCCCTGAATATGTATGTCGAGGGGTTTCGCTCCATGACCGTGGGGCGCAGCCTCTGGATTATGATTGCACTCAAGCTCATCATTATCTTCGCTGTGCTGAAGCTCTTTTTCTTCCCCGACCTTCTCTCTACTTCCTACGACACCGACACGGAACGCGCCGCCGCCGTGCGCTCTGCTATGACATCACGTTAAACCCAATTTTATAGATATGAACGACCTTCTGAGTACCGTGGATTGGTCGAGGGCTCAATTCGCACTTACAGCCATGTATCACTGGCTCTTCGTGCCCCTCACCATCGGGCTTTCCCTGATAGTAGCCATCATGGAAAGCATCTATGTGCGCACCGGCAAGGAGCGCTGGAAAAGCATTACTAAATTCTGGATGACACTGTTTGGCATCAACTTTGCCTGCGGTGTGGCCACCGGCATCATTCTGGAGTTTGAGTTTGGCACCAACTGGTCAAACTACTCCTGGTTCGTGGGCGACATCTTCGGCGCCCCGCTGGCCATCGAGGGCATCGTGGCATTCTTCATGGAGGCCACCTTCGTGGCTGTCATGTTCTTCGGCTGGGGCAAGGTGAGCCGCCGCTTCCACCTGGTCAGCACCTGGCTGGTGGCCGTGGGCGTGAGCCTCTCGGCCCTTTGGATTCTTGTGGCCAACGCATGGATGCAATACCCTGTGGGCATGCAGTTTGACCCCGCTCAGATGCGCAATGTGATGGACGACTTCGCCGCCGTGGCTCTCAGCCCCGTGGCCCTCAATAAGTTCTTCCACGCCGTGACGAGCAGCTGGGTTGTGGGTGGTGTCTTCGTAATCGGTGTGAGCAGCTGGCTGCTGTGGCGCAAGCGCAACGTGGAGGTGGCCCGCGACTCCATCACCATAGCCGCCTGGGTGTCTCTGGCCGGCATCATCTTCACTATGTGGACCGGCGACGGCTCTGCAGTGGAGGTGGCCCGCGTGCAGCCCATGAAGCTCGCTGCCATGGAGGGTCTCTACGACGGCAAACAGGGGCAGGAACTCGTAGGCTTTGGCCTGGTGAACCCCGACAAGAAGCCGGGCGACGACAAGCAAGCCATCTTCGCCGAAATCTCCATACCCTATGGCCTCTCTATTCTGGCTAACCACGACATGAACTCCTTCGTGCCCGGCATCAACGACCTCATCAATGGTGTGTCGATCAATGCTGAGGGTGACACCATCAACACCGTCAGCTACGCCGAGCGCATAGCCATGGGCAAGCAGGCCCGCACCGCTCTGGCCGACTACGGCAAAGCGCAAGCCGCCGGCGACTCCGCAGCCATGGCCGAGGCTTACACCCGCCTCATGCCCAACTACAAATACTTCGGCTACGGCTATCTCTCTGCCCCCGAGGACGCCGTGCCCAATGTGCCGATGACCTTCTACGCCTTCCGCATCATGGTAATCATAGGTGGCTATCTGCTGGCGCTCGCGCTGCTCGGCATAGTCTGCACGCGCTGGAAAGCAGCCTGGCTCGAGAAGCGATGGTTCCACATCGTGGGCATACTCAGCATACCCCTCGTGTGGGTCTGCAGCCAGGCCGGCTGGGTGCTCGCCGAGGTGGGCCGCCAGCCCTGGGTGATTCAGGACCTCATGCCCACCGGAGTGGCCATCTCCGACATCTCAGCCTCATCCGTGCAGCTCACCTTCTGGCTCTTCGCCATCCTCTTCACCCTCATGCTTGCCGCTGAAGTGAGCATCATGCTGCGCTACATAAACCGCACCTCGAAAACCGACATAATCAACAACTCTAAACTCTGACCGCCATGACAGAACTACAAATGTATCAATCTTACTGGTGGCTGCTGATAGCCGTGCTCGGCGCAGCCCTCGTCTTCATGCTCTTCGTGCTCGGCGGCCAGTCCATGCTTCTGTCGCGCCTGAGCGAACAACACCGTCAGCTGATGGTCAACTCCTTAGGACGCAAATGGGAGCTCACCTTCACCACCCTCGTAGTGTTTGGCGGCGCATTCTTCGCCTCCTTCCCCCTCTTCTATTCCACCAGCTTCGGCGGTGCCTACTGGCTCTGGATGAGCATACTGTTCTGCTTTATCTTCCAGGCCGTGTGCTACGAATTCCGCCGCAAGAAAGGCAATCTCTACGGCCGGCGCACCTACGACTTCCTCCTCTTCCTCGGCGGAACTCTCGGCTGCGTGCTGCTCGGCGCAGCCGTAGGCATGATGTACTTCGGCGGCTCCTTCGTGATAGACCGCGGCAACCTGGCCGAGGGAACAATGCCGGTAATATCCATGTGGGCGCCCACACACGGCATAGAAGTGCTCGGTTGCTGGCAGTGCATGCTGCTCGGCCTCACGGTCTTCTTCCTGGCCCGCACGCTGGCCGCCATGTATTTTGTCAACAATATCCGCACTGACGAGGCCTTCGACACCCGCATGCGCCGCGCCACCTGGAGCAACGGTGTCCCCTTCGCCGTGCTCTTCGTGGCCTTCACCATCGTGCTGCTCACCTCGCCGGGACTGCGCGCCGACGCCGCCGGACGCATACAGAGCGAGGATTACCTCTACCTCCACAACCTGATAGAGATGTGGTGGTGGGGCGCAGCGTTCCTCATCGGCGTAGTTCTGGCGCTGTGGGGCATAGGCGTCACAGTCTTCACCGACAGCCGCCGCGGCATCTGGTATAGCGGCATAGGCACTGCACTGGTAATCATAGCCTTACTTGCTGTAGCCGGCTACGCCAACACCGCCTATCTCCCCTCGCTGATCGACCCGCAGAGCTCCCTGACGCTTGCCAACTCATCGTCCTCGCTCTTCACGCTGAAGACCATGAGCATCGTGAGCCTGCTCGTGCCCTTCGTGCTCGCCTACATCATCTACGTCTGGCGCAAGATGAACGCCAGCCCCCTGACAGACAAAGACATAGACAAGCACGCCCACCAGTATTGACAAGCATGACCTGATTCAGAGGTTAAAAGCCTCCTCACCATATCCCCGGCAACTGCAGTGGCTGCCGGGGAATTTTTTCCGGGGAGAGGTGTAGTTTTTCGGAGGTTGACAACGTCTAACGGGTAAACACAATGCTTAAAACAACGAGATGAATGAATTGAAACAGGAATTTGAAAAGCTGATTAAGCGGGAGAAGAGTACGGTGTATTCCATCTGCCTGATGTTCGCGCCCGACAAAGCGAGCGCCAACGACCTTGCGCAAGAAGCTCTGATTAACATCTGGCTGGGTCTGCCTAAATTCAAGGGGCAAAGCTCTATGCACACGTGGGTATACCGCATCACGCTCAACACGTGCCTCTCTTTCAAACGAAAGAAGAAATTGCCCTCTGCAGGCAACATTGAAATCGACCCTTCCATCTTCTCAACCGAAACGAGCGAAGGGCGCAACACCTGGTTGCTTCACAAACGCATACAGATGCTTGAGCCTTTTGACCGGGCGATTGTGCTGCTATGGCTCGAAAACATCTCCTACGATGAAATAGGAGCCATAGCAGGTATCACTGCCAAAGCCGTGGGCGTGAGGCTCGTAAGAATCAGAGAGAAGCTGAAAAATATTAACGTAACCGAGTAACAACCTATCTTGAAATGGAAAATAATAACACAGAATATCGGGAACTTGAGCAAATGCGCCAAGATATGGCCAAATTGCGCCACAGTCTGCAGGAGCAGAAAATATTTTCAGACAAAATGATGCGACACGTCATGGCGGAGCGCTCATCGTGGATCAATCGATTTGTCAAGGCGGAGTTTTTACTGATGATTCCGATTCTAATATTGGGATTGCTCTTTATAATGAGGTATATGGGTGCATCATGGACGTGTGTAATCTTCACCATACTGTTCTGCAGCGCCGACGCCGTGTGGGATGCGATTATCAACCGACTGAATACCACGGACTTCACAACCCTGTCGCTGGTTAAGCTAAAAGAAAGATTACTGAAACAGCGAAAGATGCGCCGGAACCAGATGATGATTGAGGTGCCTTTGGTAATACTTTGGGCCGGATGGTTTGCTTACGACCTTATCTCAAACGCCAAGGGGATGTATCAGGATTTTCCGGCTCTGCTGCTGGTCATAATGATTGGGGTTCTGCTGGTCATCGGCATTGTGATAGTATTCAATATCTACCGAAAGATGCAGGCCACTGACAGCGAGTCGCTTGCCGAAATCGAGAGGCTTCAGCGGGAAATTTAGTTTTTTTCGGGGAGATTCGGGAGGAATGGAAATTATAGGAGCTATGGGAGGGCTGGGATTTGCATAATTCCTATCAATCCTCCCATGCTCCTATTGCCCACTAAATACAGTTTTTTGGCAGATTGTTTGGCGGGGCGGGGGATTATTTCTATTTTTGCATGTTATTACGCGTGGTGCCTCTACTTCCGCACCCGGCAGCCCTCGGCGCCCCGCGTTTGAGTTTTTAGACAAGATGGTTTACGAATACGATTATCTCGTTATCGGCAGCGGCATAGCCGGCATGAGCTTCGCGCTCAAAGTGGCCGGCAGCGCACGCGTGGCTATTATCTGCAAGACCTCGCTTGAGGAGGCCAATACATTTCTCGCTCAGGGTGGTGTGGCAAGCGTCACCAACCTTGAGGTGGACAATTTCGCCAAACACATTGACGACACTATGGTGGCCGGCGACCAGCTCTCCGACCGCGCCGCTGTGGAAAAAGTCGTGACCGGCGCCCCCGAACAGATTGACTTCCTCGTGAAGCATGGCGTGAAATTTGACCGCACCCCGGCCGGCAACTACGATCTGCACCGCGAGGGGGGCCACTCCGAGTTCCGAATTCTGCATCATGCCGACAACACCGGCGCCGAGATTCAGACATCGCTCATCGACGAAATCAAGGCCCATCCCGGCATAGACATCTTCACTGACCGCTGCGCCATTGAAATCATAACTCAGCACCACCTGGGCAAGACGGTCACTCGCCGCTCACCAGACATTACCTGCTACGGCGCCTATGTGCTCGACGAGGCCTCCGGCGAGGTGGACACCTTCCTGAGCCGCGTGACTGTAATGGCCACCGGTGGCTGCGGCACCGTCTACACCACCACCACTAACCCCCTGATAGCCACCGGCGACGGCATTGCCATGACCTATCGGGCCAAAGGCACCGTGGAGGACATGGAGTTCATTCAGTTCCACCCCACGGCGCTCTATCACCCCGGCGACCGCCCCAACTTCCTCATCACCGAGGCAATGCGCGGCTACGGTGCCGTGCTGCGCAACATCAATGGTGAGGAGTTCATGCACAAATATGACCCCCGCCTCTCGCTCGCTCCCCGCGACATCGTGGCTCGCGCCATCGACTCCGAGATGAAAGCCGCCGGCTCGGACCATGTCTACCTCGACGTGACCCACAAGGACCCCGAGGAGACCAAGCGCCACTTCCCCAACATCTACGAGAAGTGCCTGAGCCTGGGCATCGACATCACGAAGGACTATATCCCCGTGGCCCCCGCCGCCCACTATCTCTGCGGCGGCATCAAGGTGGACCTCAACGGCGAGAGCTCCATCAAGCGCCTCTACGCCGTGGGCGAATGTTCCTGCACCGGTCTGCACGGCGGCAACCGTCTGGCCTCCAACTCACTGATTGAGGCTGTGGTCTACGCCGATGCCGCCGCCCGCCACGCCTCGCAGCACATAGGCGACTACGAGCTCCGCAGCGATGTGCCGGAATGGAACGACGAGGGCACTGCCCACCCCGAGGAGATGGTGCTCATAACCCAGAGCATGAAGGAGGTGAACCAGATTATGAGCTCCTACGTGGGAATAGTGCGCAGCGACCTGCGCCTGAAGCGTGCCTGGAGCCGCCTCGACATCCTCTATGAGGAGACCGAACGCCTCTTCAAGGTGAGCAAGCCGAGCCGCGCCCTCTGCGAGCTCCGCAACCTCATCAATGTGGCTTACCTGATAATGCGACAGGCCATGGCCCGCAAGGAGAGCCGCGGCCTGCACTACACGGTGGACTACCCGCACGTGTAACACCCTAAAAACCATACGCTTATGAAACTGTCATTCAAAAATATTACCGCTTCGCTCGCGCTCGGCTCCCTCGTGGCCGCCTCGGCATGGGCCGCTGCTCCGGCTCGCAACCATGACCAGGCCGTCTCCCGCAAGCTGACCACGTTCAACGCCATTGTGCGCGAACTCTCGGAGAATTACGTGGACACCCTCCCGGTGGACCGCGCCTTCGACATGGCCATCACCGGCCTGATGATGAGCATTGACCCCTACACAGAATACTTCACCAGCGAGGAGCGCGAAGGCTTCAAGACCATGACCACCGGCCAGTATGGCGGCATCGGCTCATACATACAGATGCGCCCGGACAGCCTCGTCTACATCTCCGGACCCTACGAGGGCTCTCCGGCCGCACGCGCCGGACTCCGCACCGGCGACCTGATTCTGAAAATAGACTCTACCGACGTCACCCACGCCGGCACCAACCGCGTCAGCACGCTGCTGCGAGGGCAACCGGGCACCATTCTGGAGGTGACAGTGCAGCGCCCCTACGCCACCCCCGACTCCATCCTCACCATACCCATAAAGCGCGAAAAGCTCGACCTCCCCTCGGTGCCCTACTACGGTGTAACACACGACAATATCGGCTACATACGCCTCACCTCCTACATGGAGAAGTCGCCGCAGGAGGTGCGCAAGGCTCTGGAGGAATTCAAGGCCAACCCCGATGTGAAAGGCATAGTGCTCGACCTCCGCGGCAATGGAGGCGGACTGGTGGAGAGCGCCGTGGAGATAGTCAACTTTTTCGTGCCCAAAGGCACCGAGGTGCTCCGCATGAAGGGGCGCGAGAAGGGCTCCGAGCGCATCTATAAGACTACCAAGCAACCGCTGCTACCCGACATGCCGCTGGCCGTGCTCATCGACGGCGCCTCTGCCTCCGCCTCCGAAATCACCGCCGGCGCCCTGCAGGACCTGGACCGCGCCGTGCTCATCGGCTCCCGCTCATTTGGCAAAGGTCTGGTGCAGAGCACTCGCCCCCTCCCCTACGACGGGATGCTGAAGGTCACCACCGCCAAATATTACATCCCCTCCGGGCGCCTCATCCAGGCGCTTGACTACTCACGCCGCAATCCCGACGGCTCTGTGGCGGCCACTCCCGACTCCCTCTGCAACACATTCACCACGCGCGCCGGACGCCTCGTGAAGGATGGCGGCGGCCTGCAGCCCGACATAAAAGTAGAATGGCCTCAGCCCGCTCCCCTCACCATAGCTCTCGTGCGCGACAACTGGATTTTTGACTACGGCACCCGATTTGCCGCCTCTCACCCCACCATCGCTGCTCCCCAGGATTTTGTCGTGACCGATGAAATCTATGAGGACTTCAAGAAATCCATAGACCCCGCGCGCCTGAAGTATGACAAGAAGTGTGAGGACCTGCTCGCCAATCTGCGCGCCACGGCCGAAAAGGAGGGTTACCTCAACGACTCCACAGCCGCTGCGTTCGACGCTCTCGCCCCCATGCTCACCCATGAGCTGCAGCGCGACCTCGACACCCATCGCCGCAACATCTCCTCCTTCATAGCCGACGACCTGCTGGGGCGATATTACTACAACCGCGGACAGATCATAGGGGACCTCAAGGAGGATGAAGCCACCGACCGTGCAGCCGAAATCCTGACCAATCCCGCGCGATACCGCGAAATCCTCTCTGCTCCCAAACCGCAAAAGTAAACAGCCATGAGCCTGCCTATGCGCCCCCCGATTTTTCTCACCGGCCTGCCCGGCTGCGGCAAGACCACGCTGGGCCGCGCATTGGCTCGCGAGCTGCACTGCGATTTCATAGACCTCGACGCCTACATCGAGGGGCGCTTCTCCTGCTCCGTGGCTGACATTTTCGCCCGCCACGGCGAGGAACGCTTCCGAACCATAGAGCACAATCTGCTCCATGAAGTGGCCGAGATGAACGATGTGGTAATAGCCTGCGGCGGGGGCACTCCCTGCTTCTTCGACAATATGGACTACATGCTATCGCGCGGCTTCGTGATCCATCTGCAAGCCTCGCGCGAAAGGCTCTTCGACCGCCTGAAGCGCAAGCGCGCCAAGCGCCCGCACGTCAAGCAGCTCTCTGACTCCGAGATACTTACGTACATCGACAATATCTCGCGAGAGCGCGCCCCCTTCTACTCCAAAGCCCCCCTCACCTTCGAGAGCTCCCGGCTCGAAGACCGTGACCAGATAGCCGGCAGCCTGGCTCGCCTCATGCCCCTCCTCCCTAATGATTACCTCTAACACATAAGTGATTACCTCTAACACATATCTACCATGACTTCCCCCACACCCCAACCCTGCGAAACCTCCACGGCCACACGCAAACCGCTGCTCACTCTGGGCATACTTAATAACTATCGCGAATCAGACGAGACCCGCCTCTTCCTCACCCCCGAGGCCTGCGGCATGCTCCACACCATGGGCATACGCATACTCATGGAGTCAGGTGCAGGCATCGACATAACCTACTCCGACGAGGCTTATGCAGGCCACGGTGTGGAAATCGTGACCCGCGTGCAAGCGCTTCACGCCGAGATGGTTATCTCCGTCCGCTCCCTCAAGGCTTCCGACGTGATGCACATGCGCCCCGACGCCACGCTCATGACCCTGGCCGACCCCGAGCTGCCGCGCGACACCGTGCAGGCACTGCTCGACCGCCGCATCACTCTTCTGGCCATTGACCGCATCTGCTCCGCCAACCAGCAGTACACTTTCGAGCGCGTGCTTGAGGAAATCGATGGCCGAGCAGCCATACTTTACGCCCAGGAGGGCCTCTCTTTCCTCGGCGAGGGCAAAGGGGTGCTCCTCTCCGGAATAGCCGGCGTGGAGCCCTGCGAAGTGCTCATCATAGGAGAAGGCTGCCGAGTGCAGAGCGCCGCCAAAGCCGCGCTGAGCGCCGGCGCCCGCGTCACCCTCATGGACAACGATATCTCCGCCCTGTTTGATGCCGAAGCCAACTGCGGCCCCATGCTCAACACCTCGGCCATTCACCCCCACGTGCTCTACAACAAGGTGAAGAGCGCCGACGTGATTATTCTCGATGCCTGCACACGCGAGTTTGACTTCCCCAAGCAGCTCTCCGCTGCCATGAAGGACAACGTCTACCTGCTCGACATGGCCGAAACCATCCCCTCGCTCATCGTGCCCCGCACCGTGGCGATGGCCATGAGCAACGTCATGCTCAACTTCCTCTCCGAGACGCTGCAGATGGGTGGCATAATCCGTCAGATTCAGACAATGCCCGGCGTTCAGAACGCCGTAGTGACCTATCAGGGGCGCCTTACCGACAAACTCATAGCCCTGCGCCACGGCCTCTACGCCGTAAACATCTCGGTGCTGCTCAGCGCTACAGCCAACTGACGTGCCCACCTTAATCCACCTCATATCAGCCACCACCTGGGGCGGAGGGGAGCGCTATGCTCTCGACATCTGCCGCCACTTCCGCTCCCTCGGGTGGCAGGTGCTCGCCGTCACGCGCGACTCCAACGCCGTAGACATCCCCTTTGAAAAAGAGGGGATTAAAATCAGGCATCTACCCCTGCGTGGCTACACCGACCTCGTGTCCCCCGTGCGCCTGGCCTCCATGCTCAAAAGGCGCCCGGCCGACACCGTCATTCATGTGCATAAATACAAGGACGCCTTCACTGCCCTGCTCGCCCGCAAACTCGCAGGCCGTCATGATATCCGCGTGGTGCTCACGCGCCACCTCGTGCGCCCTGCCAAGCGCGACCGCCTCTCGCGCCGCATCTACCGCAACCTCGACGCGCAGATATTCGTAAGCGCTCTGGCCCGCAGCCGCTTCACGAGCTCCTGGCAGGGTGCACCCCTCCCCTTCCCCTCACAGCGCATGCACACGCTCCACAACTCCCTCTACGGCCCTACGCCGGAATACACACCACCCCCCGAAAAGGGGCCGCGCATCATCCTTTTCCTCGGGCGCCTCTCCCCCGAAAAGGGTATAGAGACGCTGCTCGAAGCGCTCCCGGCGCTGCGCGGACGACGTGCCCGCGCCTGGATATGCGGCACCGGACAGGCCGACTACGTAGACTCGCTCAAGCGCACAGCCACCCGCCTGGGGGTCATGGACCTCATAGACTGGAAAGGGCATGTGGCCGACGCGGAAGCCGCCATACGCGCCTGCCACGTGGCAGTGCTCCCCTCAGTGGCCGAAGAATCATTCGGACTGGCCAACGTGGAGGTGATGCGCATGGGCCGCGCACAAATCTGCACCGCCCACGGCGCCCAGCGCGAATACCTGCGCGACGGCCGCGACGCACTGTTCATAGCCCCCGGCGACTCGAAGGCCCTGGGCCGCCACCTCGCCACACTGCTCGACGACACGGCCACACCCAACCGCCTGACCACCATAGGCCAAACGGCCCGAAGCACCTACCTCGAGACCCTCGCGTGGCCCCGTTTCGCCACCCGCCTCGAAGCAATCTACCGCACCTAACCCCCATTGGAGAATTTTTCGGGGATAATTCGCGCAAAAACGCGGGAGTATATAATTGATTTATTGTATGTTACCGAATTTATTAACACTTTAAGAGAATTTAAGGGTTCGGGGGTTTGCAGTTCCGTAGTTATTTTGTTACTTTGCAGTTTGAATATTTCAACCCCTTTTCTTTGAATATTCCGACTCTTTATGGGTAAAATTATAGCAATTGCCAATCAGAAGGGTGGTGTGGGCAAAACCACCACCTCAATCAATCTCGCTTCCTGTCTGGCGGAAGCCGGCAAAAAGGTGCTCCTCATTGACGCTGACCCGCAGGCTAACGCCACTTCCGGCCTGGGCATCGACCCGCGTCAGGCGCAGGCCAGCATCTACGAATGTCTGGTCGACGGCTACCCGGTGGCATCTGCCCTGCAGGAGACCTGCATCCCCGGCCTCAGCCTGCTCAGCTCCCGCATTGACCTGGTGGGCGCCGAGCTTGAGCTCATCAACAAGCCGCAGCGCGAGCGCGTGCTTGCCGCCGCTCTGGCACCCGTCAAGGACCGGTTTGACTATCTGCTGATAGACTGCAGCCCCTCGCTCGGCTTCATCACTGTCAACGCGCTCACCGCCGCCGACTCCGTGATTATTCCCGTGCAGGCCGAATATTTCGCCCTTGAGGGCATCACGCAGCTGCTCAACACCATACGCATCATCAAGAGCCGACTCAACCCCCAGTTGGAGATTGAGGGCTTCCTGCTCACTATGTACGATGCGCGCCTGCGCCTCGCCAATCAGATCTACGAGGAGCTCAAGGGGCACTTCGGCCAGATGGTGTTCAGCACCGTCATTCCCCGCAACATCAAGCTCTCGGAGGCTCCCTCCCACGGCCTGCCCGTGATACTCTACGACACCGATTCGCGCGGCGCCATCTGCCACCGTCAGCTGGCTCGCGAGCTCGTGAACCGCAACAAGAAATCAGCTTCGCGCTGAGCTACAACTCTTTAAACCATGGCTATCAAACGCAACGCTTTGGGCCGCGGCCTCGATTCGCTCATCTCCATGGGCGACATTCAGACCTCCGGCTCCTCAGAAATAAACGATATCGAGCTCTCGCTCATTAGCCCCAACCCCGAGCAACCCCGCACCAATTTCTCGCAGGACGCTCTCGAGGAGTTGGCCGCTTCCATTCGCGAGCTCGGCATCATCCAGCCCCTCTCGCTGCGCACCATGCCCGACGGCACTTACCAGATTATAGCCGGCGAACGCCGCTGGAGAGCCGCCCGCATGGCCGGCCTGCTGCGTGTGCCGGCTTACGTGCGCACCGCCACCGACGCCGAGATGACCGAGATGGCGCTCATCGAGAACATTCAGCGCGAGGACCTCAATGCCATAGAGGTGGCGCTAACGTTCCGCAAACTCATTGACCAATACAATCTTACGCAGGACCGCCTCTCGGAGCGCGTGGGCAAGAAGCGCGCCACCATAGCCAACCACCTGCGTCTGCTCCGCCTCCCGGCCGAGGTGCAGCTCGGCCTGCGCGACCGCCGCATCGACATGGGCCATGCCCGCGCGCTGCTCACTGTCGAAGACCCCAAGAATCAGCTGAAGCTCTACAATCTCATCCTCTCCGAAGGGCTCTCCGTACGCCGCGTGGAGGAGCTGGCCAAGGAGGCCAAGGAGGCTGAGATGCGTGGTGAAAAGCCTGCGCTCAACAAGAAGACGGCAGCTGCCTCGGCCCCCTCGCATGACTACGACTTTTTCCGCCGCGACCTGCAGCGTTACTTCGCCACCCCGGTGAAGTTCTCACGCAAAAACGATGGCCGCGGTTCCATAACCCTCTCATTTGCCAACGACGACGAGCTCCAGCAACTCGTTATGCTCTTCGAGAAACTCAAGCAATGACCCTCAGCTTACGAAGCATATTACCCCCTCTTAACTGCAAGGCGCTGCTCCTTGCGGCGCTGCTCTGCGTGATGGCCTCGGCTGCACGCGCTCAGGAGGGTGCCGACTCGGTGCTCGATGTGAAGGTGCTACTGCCTGTCCGCGAAGATGTGCCCGCCGCTCAGGAGGCCACCGACTCCGTGGACGACGGCCTTGACTACTTCCGCGCCGCCGGCTACACCCCCATGCTTGAGAAGAAGCGCGAGTTTAACCCCGACCCCACGCGCGCCGTCTGGTTCTCGGCACTCTTCCCCGGCCTGGGACAGGTCTACAACCGCCGCTACTGGAAGCTCCCGATAATAGTGGCCGGATACATGGGGCTGGGCTACGCAACCTCGTGGAACAACGGTCAGCTTTCCGATTATTCGCAGGCCTACCGCGACCTTATGGATGCCGACCCCTCCACAAATTCCTACATGAATTTCTTCCCTCCCACCACCGGCGAGGCGGACCTGGACCGCGAGTGGCTGCAGAGCGTGATGCGCAGCCGCCGCGACTACTACCGCCGAAACCGCGACCTCTGCATAATAGCTATGGTGGGGGTCTATCTCCTCTGCATGATTGACGCTTACGTGGATGCCACAATGGCCCACTTCGATATATTGCCGGACCTATCCATGGATGTGCAGCCGGCAATCTTTCAGGCGCCCGGCGACAAGCTCCCCGCCGTGGGGGTGCAATGGGCCCTAAATTTTTAGAAATAAATCCTAACCTCCTCATACATAACCGCTATGACAATTAAGAAATTCTTCCTTTCAGTTGCTCTCACTGCCGCGGTGGCGCTCCCGGCCGCGGCCAAGACGAGCAATGTGCTTGATATCAAGGAGTCGCTCACCGACTCGGCCATAGTCTTCCCTGAATCTTTTGAGCAGAACACCCAGCGCATGCTCGAGGGCTGGTATCTGAAGAATTACACCACTACTGACGACCGCTACGCGCGCGCCAAGGATGTCCCCGCCTCCGACGATGAGCTCCGCCGCCGCCTGGCAGAACTCCCCACGCTGCTCGATATGCCTTACAACCAGGTGGTGAAGACCTATATCACCAACTACACCTCAAAGTCGCGCGCCCAGGTGGCTTCAATCCTGGGACTGAGCAACTACTATATGCCCATCTTCGAGCAGGCGCTTGAAGCTGCCGGCATGCCTCAGGAGCTGAAGTATGTGCCCGTCATAGAGAGTGGTCTCGACCCCAACGCCGTGAGCTCGAGCGGTGCCGCCGGCCTCTGGCAATTCATGGTCACCCCCGCAAAGGCTATGGGCCTGGAGGTAAACTCGCTTGTCGATGAGCGCCGCGACCCCTATCTGTCGTCGGAAAAGGCTGTGCAGCTGCTCAAGGACCTCTACGACTCCTACGGCGACTGGTATCTGGCCATAGCGGCCTACAACTGCGGCCCCGGCACCGTAAACAAAGCTCTGCGCCGCGCCGGTGGCGACCCCAAGCAGCATGACTTCTGGAGCATCTACAAGTTCCTGCCCGAACAGACCCGCGGCTATGTGCCCAAATTCATAGCTGCCAACTACGTGATGAACTATTACGACAAGCACAACATCTCCCCCGTGCTTGCCACCAAGCCGCTCGTCACCGACACCGTGGCGGTGACACACCGTCTCCACTTCAATCAGGTAAGCGAAGTGCTCAACATCCCCGTCGAGGAGCTGCGAATACTCAACCCCCAGTTCCGCGCCGACATAATTCCGGCCACCCCCGAGCGCCCCTACTATCTGATTCTCCCCTCTCAGCAAGTCTACGCCTACATTGTGAGCGAAGATGCCATCTTCAATCATGATGCCGACAAATATGCCCGCCGCGAGACTGCCGAGCCGGGCGAAGCCGCTCCCACTACGCTGGTAGCCACCGCTACTGCTCCTGAGGACAATCTCGTAGCCGAAGTGGCCGCCGCCCAGGAGCTTGCCGCCGTGAGCACTCAGAGTGCCGCCTCCCGCTCCGGGGGCAAGAGTGTGACCCACAAGGTGGCAGCCGGCGAGACCATCAACACCATAGCGCAGACCTATGGCTGCACCGCCGCCGACATCAAGGAGTGGAACAATCTGCGTCGCAACGCTGTGCGCACGGGCCAGCAGCTCGTGATCTACACCGCCCAGGCTCCCGCAGCAACCCCCGCCGCTCCCGCTCCCGCCAAAGCCGCTACTGCCGCTCCCGCCAAGACCCCCGCAGCACAGCCCGTCACCCCCGCCGCTACTCCTGCCCGTCAGCGCAAGCAGAGCAAGGTTCAGGAGCAGCCCGCTCCCGCACCCAAGCAGCCTAAAAAGCAGACCAAGCAGCAGAAGCAGAAAGCTCAGGAGCCGAAGGCCACGCAGCAGACTGTGAAGGAGGGTGACAGCCTGGAGCGCATAGCCCGCCGTCAGGGTGTGACTGTGGATCAGCTCCGCAAAGCCAACCCGCAGATTAAGGGTGACATGATTCGCACCGGCGACAAGATTAATGTGCCCTCGGCCGGCAAACAGGCCAAAGGCGCCAAGGCCACCAAATCAAGCGGCAAATCAAGCTCCAAATCCGCCAAGAGTGGCAAGAGCAGCAAGCGCCGCAAATAATAATCAAACGCTGAAAAGATGAAAATAGCAATCATAGGTCACGGCAAAATGGGCCGTGAGGTAGAAAAAGTGGCGCTGAGCCGCGGCCACGAGATAGTGTGCATAATCGACTGCGATAACCGCGACGACTTTCAGTCCGAGGCCTTCCGCAGCGCCGACGTAGCCATAGAATTTTCAGTGCCGGTGGCCGGCATGTCTAATGTACTCGCCTCTTTTGCCGAGAATGTGCCGGTCGTAAGCGGCACCACGGGCTGGCTCGATGAGGCCACTGCCGCCGAGATAGAACAGCTATGTGCCGGCGGAGCAACCCTGCTTCATGCCACCAACTTCTCGCTGGGCGTGAATGTGACTATGGCCGCCAACCGCCTGCTGGCTCGCCTGCTCGCTCCCTATCCCGAATACCACGCCTCGCTTGAAGAGGTGCACCACATTCATAAGTTGGACCACCCCAGCGGCACTGCCATCACCCTGAGCGAACAGCTCGTGAGCGCCAACGAACGATACTGTTCATGGGCCGAAACCGACATACCGGCCCCCGGAGTGCTCCCCGTAAGAGCTCTGCGCGAGGGTGAGGTGCCCGGCATCCACACAGTGACCTGGACCAGCCCCGACGACAGCATCACGCTGCGTCACGAAGCCAAGAGCCGCCACGGGTTTGCCGTAGGCGCCGTTGTCGCCGCCGAATGGCTTGCCAAAGCCCCCCGCGGCCACCGCTACTCCATGGCCGATGTGCTCGGCCTCTCCGACATTTAATCTAATTAAGCATGGAACAGAAACCCCGCCTCTTCTCCAAAGATGATTTTCTGAGCCGCCTGCGCGCCATTAAGGCCACGCGCTGGGTGCGCTTCTCCATAGTCTGCCTCGTCTACATCCTCTGGGTGATATGGATGGGCAACCCCTGGCTGCTACTTGTGCTGCCGCTGCTCTTTGACATCTACATCACCTCCTACATCCCCCTGACATGGTGGAAGAGCTCCAAGAGCAAAGTGACCCGCACCGTTATGAGCTGGGTAGACGCCATAGTCTACGCTCTCGTGCTCGTCTACTTCATCTTCGCCTTCGTGGGGCAGAACTACAAGATACCCTCTTCAAGCCTTGAGAAGACGCTGCTGATCGGTGACTATCTCTGGGTGAACAAGGCCGTCTACGGCCCCCGTGTGCCCCAGACTCCCATCCATTTCCCTCTGGCGCAGCACACACTGCCCGTCACCGACAGCAAGAGCTATTCCGATATTATTCAACTCCCCTACCACCGCCTGCCGGGCGTACGCAGCGTGGAGCGCTACGACATAGTAGTGTTCAACGCTCCCTGCGCCGACACCGTGGCGCTGAAGATGCAGGAGCCTGATTACTACCATATTGTAGACATGCTCGAGGCTGAAGGTGTACCCGATGGCCGCGCCTACATAGCCGCTCACCCCGAGCAGTTCGGCGAAGTGGTGTGGCGCCCCGTGGACCGTCGCGAAAACTTCGTGAAGCGCACCATAGGTCTGCCCGGCGACCGCATCAAGATTGTAGACGACATTATCTACATCAACGGCAAGCCGCTGACGGAACCTAAATATGTGCAGCACAACTACGTGGTGCCGGTGAGCTCCCCCGTGAGCAGCGAGCAGTGGAAGGGGTCGGGCGTAAGCCTCGTCGATGCCGGCACCGCTCCCCAGACCGCTCCGGGCATAGACTATCAGTTCTACAATGTGCCCCTCACCTCCGAATCGCTCGCCAAGGTGAAGAAATTCCCGCAGGTGTCAGGCGAGATTGTGCGTCTCTCGAAGCTGACCACACCCCTCACTCAGGGCATCTTCCCCGTGGGTGAAGGCCTCGGCTGGGAGCTGCGCAACATGCCGGAATTCTGGATACCCAAGCAGGGTGCCACTCTCCACCTCACGCCGCAGAATCTCCCCGTCTATCGCCGCGCCATTGAGACTTATGAAGGCAACAAGGTGGCGCTGCGCGACGGCAAAATCTATATTAACGGCGAGCCTACTGAATACTACACTTTCAAGCTCGATTACTACTGGATGATGGGCGACAACCGCGACAATTCCTCCGACTCACGCTTCTGGGGCTTTGTTCCTGAAGACCACATTGTAGGCACACCCATGACGGTGCTCGTAAGCTTCGACAATGAGGAGACTTTCCCGGGAAACATTCGCTGGAACCGTATGTTCCGCACCCCGAATCCGGATAAGTAGGTTTTAGGTGTTAGAGAGCTCCGAGAACTCGGAGTACTCCGAGAACTCCGAGCGCTCCCCCCCACTCCCAAATCAAAATTACCGTGTATTTAGCTTCAATAGAATGGTATCGTGGCTGGCTCCGCTCCCGCCTGTGCGACGAGCAGGAGCCGGCTGATGCTGCTTTGCTGACGCGCACCACTATACGCGGCAAATGGGGGGAGCAGCAGCTGACCCTCCCGGTGGAGGGCGGTCGCCGACGCGCGCGTCGGCTTCCCCCCGCGGAGCGGCGCCTCTCGGAGCATGACGACTGGCGACACACTCACTTTCAAGCCATTACGAGCGCCTACGGCGCCCTCCCCTATTTCCAATACTTCGCCCCCTACTTCGCGGAAATCTATGCCTCGGGGGAGAAAAATCTGCTTGCGTTCTGCACCCGTCTGCACGAAACCATCCTCTCACTGGCCACCCTCCCGGAGCTTACCGAGTATCTTCTACGCAATCCGCGGCGCCTGACACCCCCGGAAGATGCCGACCAATTTCCGCCACACATCACAATTCTTGAACTCCTCTTTGCCCGCGGGCCCGAAACCATCTTCTATCTGCTTTAATTACCGCAATGCTCCGTTTAGCACTCATACTCTCCCTGCTGTCTGCTTCGCTTCTGCTCCGCGCCGAAGAGCCGGAAGTGGAGGTGAAGGCCTACCGTGGCTTCTACAGATTTGTAGATGAATACGGCGATACATGCCGCATGACGGTGATTCGCGACATCTACGTCTACCCCCCTCTCCGCTTCAAAAACAAGAAGGATGAGGAATTCTATTGGCGCACGGTGCGCGATGTGCGCAAGACGCTCCCCTACGCCAAACTCGCCTTCTCCACCCTCTGCGAGACTTACGAATACATACAGACCATTCCCGACGCCAAGCGCCGCGAGGCTCATCTGAAAAGGCTTGAAAAGGACATATTCGAGCAATATAAGCCCGCCATCAAGTCCATGACCAAAGGGCAGGGGAAGGTGATGCTGAAGCTCATAAACCGCGAGACCCACCAGAGCACATTCAATATTGTAAAAGCCTTCTTGGGGAGCTTCCGAGCCGGCTTCTGGCAGACCTTCGGCCGCTTCTTCGGCATCAACATCAAGCAGTCCTGGCATCCCGACCGCAACAAAGAGGACGCCACTATCGACCGCATTGCCACCCTAATAGAGCAAGGCGCCCTTTAACACCGCACCTCAAATCTCCAAAGCACACAGAAAGGCGCGGAGCGCCACAATCTCAATAGCCGGGGGCGCAGCCCCCGGTGGGGTCCGGCAATTAACGTGCCCCGGAGGGGTACTACTCCGGGCTTGCCTTTAGAGTTCGTCATCGTAGGGGGAGGTGTACCAGTTGTCGGATAGGTCAGGGGGCGCGGGGGGTGCGGAATCGGAGGCCGGTTTCGGGGCTGCTGACTTCGGGGGGAGGGGGCTCAGCTCCTCTGACGATTCGCTCAGGGCGCTGCTGAGGCGCGTGCGGGTCTCGGCCAACTGGCGGCGCGCCTCCGAGAGCCGCGACTTCAGCTTCTCAATGCGGCGACGGTAGGCCGAAATCAGTTCATCGACCTTGTCAAACTCCTCCTGCAAAGTGCGTATCTCCTCGGCCTGGTCCTCGTAGCGGGTGCGCTCCGCGGCGTAGAGCTGCTGCTGCTCGCTCATGAGCATCGTGAGCCGCTGGCGCTCATTCTCGGCTTCGGTGAGCCGCCCCTGCATTAACGCCTGATTTTCAAGAGCTTCAGTCTGAAGCGTCTGCATGCGCGCATCGGCCTCGGCGAGCGCGGCCTCAAGCTCGGCAAGCGCACGCGAGGCGCGACACGGATGAAAGAAAACCTGGCGCGGTGTCATCATTTGTGGTCGGGACGCATTACTATGCCGCGCGATTTGCGGCCATTAATGGCTATGGTCAGGGGGTCTGGGAAGGCCACGACACGCAGACTGTCAGTCTCATACTCAGCGGGGATCGAGTCGAGATAGGCGTGGTCAAAGAAGCCGCTGCCTGTGAAGGGATTGACGGTGAAATAGCCCACGCCGAAGCTCGTAAGATTCTGGAAGAAGTGAGTGCCCTGGCTGGGCTCCACGGTGTAGCCCGGCAGCGCGGTCTCCGCTATGAGGCGTGCGCCGGCAATCTGCGCCCACTTCACCGGTATGCCCAGCGCGGAGTCAGAGGAGCCCCAGCGCCCGGGACCGATGAGTATATAGGGCTTCTGCTCGGCAATCATCCGGGTGTTGAGCTCCTCAATCTCACGCGCCAACTCGGAGTTGCGCGAGGAGTCGAAAGCCTCGGGACGCACGTAGACAATGTGGCGCACATCCTCCATCAGCCCGTGGCCGAGCGCAGTGTCGGAGCGCAGAATCAGTTCGGAATCCGGGTGGTCGAGCACCGAATCGTCGAGCATCTCCTTCTGGTCCACGATGGGGCGTATCTGTAGCCAATAGATGGTTCCCTTATGCTCTGACGAGGCGTTGATGCCGGGGGCTATCACGCCGGCAAACTCTATCTCCACCGGTCGCCCCATGGCGGCCTGCCCCGTCTCGAGCATAAACTGCACGGCGGGGGCGAGGGGGAAGATGTCATGGCGCAGCACATTGGCAAAGGTCACCACCTTGCGTCCGCGCCCCTGATCGGTGTCGCGCATGATGCGGTCTATGCCGTCGTAGGTGCTCACCATGAAGCGCATGGAGCCGTCGGCCACGGCGTCGGCCACCTTCAGGCGCGTTATGTTGAAATCATCATTGACCTGAAAGTCGCGAGTTATGTCGGCGCAGGGGAGCGCGTCAAACTCCGTCTGGGTGTCGCGCAGAGCCAGGTCGAGCGTAGAGGTCTGCAGCACATTGGCCGGGTGATGAGGGGAGAAGCGGAGAGCGCGACCGCCGTCCACTATGTATTTACCCAGGCCCACGGCCACCTCAGCCACACCCTCCTCGGGCACCTCGTCGCCTATGGGGTAGTAATTTATGGAGCGCCCCACGCCGGAGAATGAGGGGTAATGATAGTCGCCGTGGGTTTCACCCACCACCTCCTGAAGGATGACGGCCATCTTCTCCTGGTCAATCACGTTGCGGGTGGCGTTCATGTAAGCCTTTGACTCAGCGAAGAATACGGAGGCATAGACACCCTTGATGGCATCGGTCAGGAGCGTCAGCATGCGGTCGCGGTCAGGCAGACGGGGAATCATGTAGGTGCTGTAGACACCTGCAAAGGGCTGATAATGAGAGTCTTCAAGCAGCGATGAGGAGCGCACGGCCAGCGGACGGTCCACCACGTCGAAGAGCGCCAGCAGGTCCTCCTTCACCTTCTCGGGAAGCGATGCGCGCAGAAACGCACGGAGTATCTCCTCGTCGCCGGCATTGGAGAGCGCCAGGGGGTAGAGACCGTTGTTCTCCATGAATTCGTCGAAAATGTCGGTACAGAGTACCACCGTACGGGGGATGGTAATCTGTGCGCCGTGGAAATTCTCGCACTCCGGGTGGCGCTTGATGATGGAGTCTATGAATGCCAGGCCGCGCGCCTTGCCACCCATGGAGCCCTGTCCTATGCGGGCGAAGTTGGAATAGCGGTCAAACCGGTCTTTCTGAAACACGGCCACCACGCCGCGGTTCTTCATGCGGCGGTATTTCACTATGCACTCGGCTATGAGCTGGCGCACGGCCGGCACCTGATTTATGTCGGTCATCTGCAGCGTCTTGAGCGCGGAGGCTATGGGGAACAGAGCTCGGGAATAGAGCCAGCGCGATATGTCGTTGTTGCGCGAATGAGCATAAAGTGCTTCTGCCGGAATTTTATCTACATTAAGCTGAAGGTCCTTGAGATTGCGCAGACGCATTATCTCGTGGCCATCCTTAGGGTCCTTCACCAGGAAGTCGCCGAAACCGAATAGGAAACCCACGGCGCTGCGCAGCTCCTGCGGCAGTGTCTTGGAGTTTTTGTCAATGAAGTGGCCTCGGAAGGGGGCTACGCGGTCGGCGTTCTCGGTCTCGGAGCTTTCTACTATTATGGGTATGCAGGGGTCCTTTTCGCGCACATACTGCGCAAACTCTATGCCCGCGTTGCGGTCCTTGCGTCCGTGGCGGGGAAAAGATACGTCAGTGATTATGCCGAGCATGCGCCCCGCGTAGCGGTCATAAAGCTCGCAAGCCTCCTCGTAGTTACGCGCAAGAATCACTTTCGGGCGTCCGCGCATGCGCAACATCTGCTCATGCTCATTGAGAGCCTCGGTGCTGAACTCGCGGCTCTGGGTGAGCAGGAATTTATAGAGATGCGGAAGCACGGCGGAGTAGAAGCGCACGGAGTCCTCCACGAGCAGAATGGTCTGCACGCCGATCTCGCCTACATCGACCGGGGCGTTCATCTTGTCCTCCAGCAGTTTGATGATTGCCAGAATCAGGTCTACGTTGCCGAGCCAGGAGAACACGTAGTCCACACCGGAGAGGTCCTCGTTCTCCAGCCTGCGGCTCACCTCTTTGCTGAAGGGGGTGAGCACCACAAAGGGGATGTCGGGGTATAGCCGGTCTATCTCCTTAGCCTCGCGGAAGGTCTCGGATATGTCCACGCCGGGCATGGCTATAATCAGGTCAAAGGCCTGGGTGGCAAGCAATTCGCGGGCCTGGGCGAAGGTCGCGGCCTTTGTGAAGCGGGGGGGCGAGGAGAGGTTGAGGGAGACATACTCCATGTAGACCTGCTCCTCCACGCGGCCATCCTCCTCCATCATGAAGGCATCGTAGGGGGTGGCTATGAGCAGAACATTGAAGATACGGCGCTGCATTAACTGGCCGAAAGCAGTGTCTTTAAGGTAGAGGCGAGAAATTGCCGCTTCGTTGATGCGGTGCATAGGCGCTGAGGGTTTAGGTAAAAAAGGAAAGCGGCCGATGCTGAGTGCATCGGCCGCAAGGTTGTTGTTTGTAGCGGGATCGAGAATTGAACTCGAGACCTCCGGGTTATGAATCCGACGCTCTAACCAACTGAGCTATCCCGCCAGCTAATAATAGCTTTTGATTATACGCATCGCGCGCTCATCAACCAAAAT
Organism: Bacteroidales bacterium; assembly: GCA_014800845.1. Lineage (GTDB taxonomy): Bacteria > Bacteroidota > Bacteroidia > Bacteroidales > Muribaculaceae > Lepagella. The sequence goes on from JAAVFJ010000009.1 coordinate 96,385, forward strand.
GTCTATCAACTTTTAACCATGAGATTTATTGACATATGAAAAATGAAAACGACGTGTCTCATGATTTCGGGTGCAAAGTTACGCACTTTCCCCGAAACAGACAAATTTTTCGCCGACTTTTTTCGCCCGCCCCTGAATTTTTAGTAACTTTGCCTCGAACAAATCGCTGCGCGAACGGGTACCGGGCTCCCGCCCGACTATCCCTTTTGTTCTTCGGCGAAGTGAAACACTTTGCCACATACAAATGGTCGTGACCTCCCGCCCGACTACCCCTTTTTGTTCTTCGGCGAAGTTTTAGTAACTTTGCCAATAAATATGGCTGATAATTCTTCTGTTAATAATACGGTATCGGATGCGACCGGTAAGTCCATGAGCTGGTGGAAGATTCTTCTGCCGGTGCTCATCGGTCTGTCGGTGGTGGCGTGGCTCTTTTGGCGCGACGCCCGCTCCCAGGATCTCGGCGCCGAGCTGCGCGCCATCTCTTTTACGCCTTACGTCGTAGGGTGCATTGCCCTGGCATGGCTCTTCATGATCGGGCGCGACTTCGGCCTCTCCTGGCGTTTCCGTGCGCTGACTGACAGGCAATTATCCTGGAAACAGGCCATCAAGGTCAACTGTCTCTGTGAGTTTACCTCCTGCATCACCCCCTCGGCTGTGGGGGGCAGCTCGCTCGGCATGGTCTTCCTCAATCGCGAAGGCATAGAGCTGGGGCGCGCCACCACGCTGATGCTCACCACGCTCTTCCTCGATGAGTTTTTCTTTGTGGTCTCCTGCCCCATTGTGGTGCTCATAACCCCTGCCGGTGAGCTGTTTAACAGCGGCGGCACTACCTTTCAGGCCGGCCTGCAACTCACCTTCTGGATTGTCTACGCCTGCATAACGGCCTGGACTGCCCTGCTCTTTTTCGGCATTATTCTCTGGCCCAAGGGCATCAGTTCCCTCATAAAGCGGCTCTTCCGCCTGCGCTGGCTCAACCGCTGGCAACAGCAAGCCAACGACTTGGCGGCCAACATGGTAGCCACAGCAGCCGCGCTCCGCTCCAAGCCCAAGCGCTTCTGGCTTGAGACCTTTGGGGGCACAGCCCTCTCCTGGACCTCTCGCTATCTGGTGGTCAACGCCCTGTTTCTGGCCTTTGTGCCGCAGGCCGACCCGGATCAGTGGCTGATTCTTGCGCGCCAGTTTGTGGTGTGGGTAGTGCTGATGGTGAGCCCCACCCCCGGCGGCTCAGGCCTTAGCGAATGGCTCTTCACTGAGTTTTACGGCTCGCTGATTCCCACAGCAGCCCTCGCGCTGATTATGGCCATCTTCTGGCGCATTATTTCTTATTACGTATATCTGATCATAGGAGCTGTCCTCGTGCCCCGCTGGCTGCGCGATTCCTTCTCGCGCTCTCGGAAAAGCTCTGGAAAACAAGCTGTCAAATCATGACTTTTCTCGCTATAATCCCCGCCCGCTACGCCTCTACGCGTTTCCCAGGCAAACCGCTCGCCATGCTTGGCGACACTGAAGTAATCAATCATGTCTGGCGCCGGGTGGAGAAAGCCGGGGTGCCCGCCGTGGTGGCTACCGACGACTCCCGCATCTTCGACTGCGTCACTGCCGCCGGCGGACGCGCCGTCATGACCCGCGCCGACCACAAGTGTGGCACCGACCGCCTCGTGGAGGCTGTGGAGAAGCTCGCCACCGATGCCGACGTGATAATAAATGTGCAGGGTGATGAGCCTTTCATCCACCCTACTCAGATTCAGTCGCTTACCACTCTCTTCACCAACCGCCCCGACACACAGATAGCCACTGTGGTGCGCCTCTATCCGCAGGATGCTCCGGCCTCCGGGCTCCTGGACCCCAATGTGGTGAAGGTAGTGACTGACAATCAGGGGGATGCCCTCTACTTCTCACGCAGCGCCATCCCCTACCTGCGCGGGGTGGAGCAGCAGGAGTGGCCCTCACGCCACCATTTTCTCACCCATGTGGGCATCTACGCCTATAAGCGCGAGATACTGATGAGCCTGCCCGGGCAGCCCCCCTCACCGCTCGAAACAGCCGAAAGCCTCGAGCAGCTCCGCTGGCTGCAGGCCGGTCTGAAGATTTCCACCGTGGAGACCGACAAACCCACCGTAGGCATCGACACCCCCGCCGACCTCGAAGCCGCCCGCAGCTATCTTAATTCACTTTTTTAAGAATTTTATTATAATCCCAGACTGTTCCTATAGGAATAATATTACGCTGCGCCAGTTTCTTGGCTTGACGTGAACCCGGCGTGATTTTCAATGCAGTATTCCCAGAAGATATCCAATAAAACTTATGAGCCCCACTATGTAATTTGGGCATTGTCAAAATCTCCGGAGCATAGTCGGTCAACCACTTTTTGACAAAATCCACCTTCTTTATTACGCACTCAATCTCTGAAGTAGATGCCGGATGGACCTCCAAGAAAAAAATACGACCATCATATTCTATTGCGTAATCCCATCTGTTAGCTTCCGGAAATTTAGATTCTGCAGCGGCATCAAGTTGAACACTGCAACCTATTAAAGCTGGCAATGGGACCTTTATAAACTTCCTCTCACTTCCCTTTATTGCCCCTAAGCCTGCTTTATAAAATTCTCTAAGATGAGTATTCTTTCTACACAGATCCAAAAGTTCCGAAGCATATGGTTTTCTCAAAAGATTTGGTTTTGCTGACATAAGTAAGTATCAAAAATTAAACGATATCAAATTCTGAAGTAAGTGTTATATATTGAACATATAATTCTTGTTCTTTTAGGCCGCTTTCACCTTGTCACTCAGTCGCATAGCTTATGCTATGCACCCCCGCGCAGCGGCAAAATCGCCTCGAAAATAACTGCGCCTTATATGGCCATTAATTTTTGACACTTACTTAATCATATTAAAAATTGAGCAACCACATCGTTGACACGAGTGGAAAATTCAGAAATACCACCCCATTCAGAGAGAGCTAACTCATCAGAATAAACATCAAGCTCGCTAATATCTTTGGAATAAACTTTATTACCTTTCCCATCGCGAGAGAAATAAAAGGTTTTAATAGTTTTATTACATATCTTGCTCAACATCATTCCTACAGAAGATGTCTTAGAAACTTTTAACAGTGCGCACAGTGCACCATGGAAATCTTCAGTATGATTATTTAGTGTGTTGAAAGCCCACGCAAATTCAATAAAAAGAGATGAATGAGTGGACACAATTACTCTATATCCGTCTGCAATCAATTCACATATTTGCAATAATACACTGAGTATAGCCATAGGATGCAGCCCCATTTCTGGCTCTTCAATAATAACGGTAGTATATCTATCACGTTTTATCACCCTTGACGGAGGTCCGGAAAGACAATAAAATGCCAACAACAAGGGCATAAACTCCTTTTGACCGGCACTCCACGCCATAAAAGGAATATTCATTTCGTCTACAGACAATAACATTTTCTTTTGACCGGCAACCTCCGCCATTATTACCCTTCCATCATGGAAAATACTTTTATCAAAAGATTTTTTCTGAATATTCTTCAGTCGTTCTTTTATGGGGAAAATTATAGTTTTATTTGCCATTCCAAATTGAACAAAAGTTCGGAGGGTCTCGGTAAATTCTCTTAAGACATACGGAGTAGTAAATGAAAAATCACTAAAAAATTTTGGATAACCGTCCCCCATACAGATAATACGTTGGGCCGGAACATAAAATACCGAGCCTTCCGCACCTGAAGAATTTTTTGAAAGCTTTGCAAGAGTTAATTCTTTGCCATCGAGCACGACATGGGTATTCGAGCGCCAAATACTATCCATACCTTCACCAAAATAGACATTTAATATCTTTTTGGCATTATGACCAAGAATATAATTATATCTATCAAGCGTTTCTATAATGCTATCTCTATCCTCAATCAACTTTATTGTCTCAAGAGTGATACTCTTTCCACTTGCTTGGGGTCCGACAAAAAAAGTCAGGTCACCAAACTCAATGTCAACTTCTCCAATTGGGCCTAAGTTATTAATCTTTAAATGTCTCATGAGTAATTACTTTCCACAAAAGTACAAATTTTTATTGTTACTATCAAACTAACAACCAAAAAAATCTTCGGCAAAAATCTTGTCTTTGATTTTTGCCGAAGATTTATTACCTTTGTGGGCTGTAAAATGCGGACTCAGGTTCTTGTACAATAACCTGAGCTAAAGCAATCGCACATTATTTTGAATTAATGATATTATGGTTTTTAGCCGACGTTACAATCTTATTAATAATGCGTTGGGCTGGGGCGTTTTTGTTATCGCTCTGCTCTCGTACTGGCTCACGCTCGAGCCTACGGCCTCCTATTGGGACTGCGGCGAGTTTATCACCCAGGCCGACAAGCTTGAAATCGGTCACCCGCCCGGCAACCCCATCTTTATGCTCACGGCGCGCTTTTTCGCCAACTTCGCTTTCGGCGATGCCGCCCGCGTGGCGCTGATGGTCAATGCCATGAGCGGCCTGCTCAGCGCCCTCACTATTCTGCTGCTCTTCTGGACGGTGACCCACCTGGTGCGCCGCCTCGTGATGTATTCCCCCCGCAGCAACATCGCCACCGACGGTGAGCCCTCACTCACTCAGTATCTGCTGATTATGGGCTCCGGCATCTGCGGCGCTCTGGCATACGCCTGGAGCGACACCTTCTGGTTCTCTGCCGTGGAGGCCGAGGTTTACGCCTTCTCCAGCTTCTGCACCGCCCTGGTGTTCTGGCTCATTCTCAAGTGGGAAAACCACTGCGACGAACCCCGCGCGGACCGCTATCTGATTCTCATAGCCTACGTGATCGGCGTCTCTGTAGCCGTCCATCTGCTCAACCTGCTCTGTATCCCCGCCATAGTGCTCGTCTACTGCTTCCGCCGCTTCCCCGGTATGAATGTAGGCAAATCGCTGCTGGCGCTGCTCGTGAGCTTCGCCATAATCGTGCTGGTGCTCTACGGCCTCGTGCCCGGCTTCATCAAGGTGGCGCAGTGGTTTGAGCTGCTGTGTGTCAACACCTTCGGCATGGGCTTCAACTCCGGCACCGGCCTCTATGCGCTCATCACTCTGCTCGTGTTCATCTGGGCCCTCGTGGAGCTCTATCGCCAGCAGTCAGCCGCGCTCATCAGAGCGAGCTTCTTTGTGGCCACTCTGCTCTCGGGCATGCTCTTCATAGGCAGCAGCCTCATCATAGGCATCCTGCTGGCCTGTGTGCTCGCTTACTTCCTCTTCTTCAAGTGGAAAAAGGGGCTGCCGGTGCGCTGGCTCAATGTGGCCATGTGGAGCATCTGCGTAATCTTCGTGGGCTACAGCTCCTACGCGCTGATTCTCATACGCTCCGGCGCAGCCACCCCCATGAACCAGAATCAGCCCGACAACGTGTTTGACCTGTCGGCCTACCTCAGCCGCGAGCAGTATGGCGAGACTCCGCTGCTCTACGGACAGACCTTCGAAAGCTCCCCCATGCAGGAGATGACCGACGAAATCGACCCCCGCGAGAATCTCCCCGCCGGCTACAGCCCCACCCATGAGCGCACGCTCGTGACCAAGGGCAAAGCCGAGTATGCCAAGGGAGTGAAGAATGCGGTGCCCGATAATGCCAACGAGTTCCTCACTCAGGAGCAGGTAGACAAGGTGGTGACCGCCTCCAAGTCAGGCCGCCCCTTCTACGCGCTCTATGACTATGTGGCTGAATACAAGATGAATCCGGAGCTCAACGTGCTCCTGCCCCGCATACACTCCACCGCTCCCGGCCATGCTCAGGCCTATGAGCTCTGGGTGCCCTCGCTGCGCGACGCCGAGCGTGTGGAGCTCTCTGCCTGGGACCCCCGCACGCAGACCAACGTGCCCCTGCTCTCCACTCAGCAGGCGGTGAACGAGGCTGGCGAATATTACCAGCCCATCGAGACTGCACGCAAGCCCTCGTTCTGGCAGAACATGCAGTTCTTCTTCAACTATCAGCTCAACCACATGTACTGGCGCTACTTCCTCTGGAACTTCGCCGGCCGACAGAATGATGTCAACAATCAGTATGGCGAAAAGGATGCCGGCAACTGGCTGACAGGCATCCCCGTCATCGACAACGCCCGACTTGGCGACCAGTCGCTCCTCCCCGCCGACCTTGGCAAGGAGAACAAGGGGCATAACGTGTTTTACATGCTCCCGTTGCTGCTCGGCATCATCGGTCTGCTTTGGCAGGCTCTGCGCGGACGCCGCGGCATCGAGCAGTTCTGGGTGGTCTTCTTCCTCTTCTTCATGACCGGCATAGCCATAGTGCTCTACCTCAACCAGCCCCCCCTCCAGCCCCGCGAACGTGACTACGCCTTCGCCGGCTCCTTCTACGCCTTCGCAATCTGGATCGGCATGGGTGTGGCCGGAATCTACTACGGCCTCAAGTGGCTGCTTGAGCGCCGTCAGCAGAAAGCCGGTCGTCCCTCGGAGAACTCCGAGAGCTCCGAGAACTCCCAACCCTCCGCTGACGCCCACAAGAACTTAGCCTGGATAGCCGCCGCAATAGGCCTCTTAGTGCCCCTGCAGATGGTCTCTCAGACCTGGGACGACCATGACCGCTCAGGCCGCTACGCCGCCCGCGACTACGCCATCAACTATCTGGAAAGCCTTGAGCCCAACGCCATTATCTTCTGCAACGGCGACAATGATACCTTCCCCCTCTGGTATGCCCAGGAGGTCGAGGGTGTGCGCCCCGACGTGAAGATTATCAACCTCTCCTATCTGGCCTCCGAGTGGTATGCCAACCAGCAGCGTCTGCAGACCTACTCGGCCATGCCGGTAGAATTCACCGCTAAGCCCGAGGACTACGCCTACGGACGCCGCAGTGTGACCTACATCACCCGCGTGACCGACCGCACCACCCCCACGCCGCTCGTCACGGCGCTCAAGGAAATCTACGGCCCCGACGCCATAGACCGCGGCTACAATCTCCCCATAGCTCTCCACTCCAACACCTATATACCCGTCGACTCCGCAGCCGTAGTGAAATCGGGCCTCGTAAGCCCCGAGGAGGCCAAGCTGCTGGAACCCATGATTCCCGTGCAGCTCTCATCAATGAGCCTGGGCAAGCTGCTGATGCTCGACATCATCGCCACCAACGCTCAGAATGGCTGGAAGCGACCCATCTATTGGGCTATGACAGTGGGCAGCGACCAATACTCGCAGTTCCTCCCCTATCTGCGCCAGACCGGCATGGCTCTCCAGCTTGTGCCCTATCAGGCTAATCAGAAGGTCAACACCCGCCTGGCTTACCCCATCATCATGAACAAATACCGCTGGGGTGGCGCCGAAAATGGCAAAGCCTACTTCGACGAGACTGCCGGCCGCATGCTCTCGGGCGTGCGCATGACAGTGCTCGACCTGGCCAATTCCCTCACCCAGCAGGGCGACTTCAAGAAGGCGCTGGAGGTGGTCCGCACCTACGAAAAGAACCTGGGTGACGGGGTGCGCCCCGCCAATTTCCAGGACGTCTACACCCTCGGCACCGTCTACTGTGTGATCGGCGACGAGACTCACGACAAGAAGCTCACCGAGCATGGCCTGCGCATACTGGCCGACGGCCTCAAGCGCTACGCTACCAACGTGAAATACATGCTCGACCTGGGCCAGCGCTACGGCTTCTATGAGGCCACAGGCCAGGATGGCACCGTGACCGTGCAGGTCAACGTTATGACAACCCCCGAGAACCAGGCTATTCTCTACAGCTACTACGTGATGGTGCAGGCCTATGAGACCTATGCCGGCACCCCCGCCACACTCAAGCTGCTCAAGGGCTTCGGCATCTCTGAAAAGCTTCTGAACCAGCTGCGCAAATACTACGAGGACTCCATCACCCCCCGCGCTGTCAATGCCGGCGGCGTACCTGCCGACGGCTATGTGGCCGAGATAGGCAAATGGATCGAGATTGTGTCGGTAATGCAGGAGAAGAGCCCTGAGGAATACCGCAACTCAGCCCCCGAAGAGCTCGAGATTGACTCCGCCTTCGCCATAGTGCTCGCAGAATTCCTGCAGAGCGGCGGCACCGAGGAGATGCTCTCCCCCTACGCCGAGAAGCTCGAAAAGATAGACCTGGACCGCAGCATGAACCTGGCCAAAGCCTACCGCGAAGCCCACCCCGAGCTGGGACAGTAACAAGGGTGAAGGGTGAAGGGTGAAGGGTTAAGGGTGAAGGGTGAAGGGTTAGAGTGCTCCGAAAACTCCGAAAACTCTGAGAACTCCGAAAGCTCCGAGCACCCATAACCCTTAACCCATAACCCTTAACCCATAACCCTTAACCCATAACCCTTAACCCATAACCCATAACCTAAAATAAATGACCCTAAATATCCCCTCTACCGACGCGCTCCCCGAAATAGCAGCCCAAGTGGCCGCGATGCTCGGGGAGCGGCGTGTTGTGGTGTTTCAGGCACCTATGGGTGCCGGTAAGACCACCTTCATCTCCGCCCTCTGCGCCCACCTCGGCGTAGACCCGCTGGAGGTCAACTCCCCCACGTTTGCCATTGTCAACGACTACTCCTCACCCGCAGGTCCCATCTACCATTTTGACCTCTATCGCCTGCGCGACCTCGAGGAGGTTCTCGACATTGGCCTGACTGACTATCTCGACTCCGACCACCTCTGCCTCATAGAGTGGCCCGATGTGGCCGAACCGCTGCTCCCCTCCCCCAAGGAGCGCGTAAACATCAGCATAAACGTAGACCCCGACACCGGCCTGCGCACTCTCACCATTGACTGACAACCAACTATGCACTACATCGAGCTCCCCTCAGTCTCCTCAACCTTCACCTACGTGGCCACACACGCCACCGAGCTTGCCGACCGCACCCTCGTGAGCACCCCCTGCCAGACCGAAGGGCGCGGGCAACGAGGCAATCACTGGGAAAGCGAGCCGGGGCAAAACCTCACTTTCACCGCCATCATGCGTCCGCAGGCATGGGAGGCACGCCGACAGTTCCTCATAAGCGAAGCAGTGGCAGTAGCCATCGCCGACACCCTCGCGGAGCAGTGCGGAGTGGAGTGCAGCGTGAAATGGCCCAACGACATCTACGCTCACACCCCCGACGGCGACGTTGGTAAAATCTGCGGCATACTCATCTCCCACTCCCTCGACGGCTCCATGATACGCCACACCATCATAGGCGCCGGCATCAACATCAATCAGACCCGTTTCCTCTCCGATGCGCCCAACCCCGTGAGCGTTAAGGGTATAACCGGCCGCGAACACACCCTCTCGCCACTGCTCCGCGCCTTTGGCGAAGCGATAGAGAGGAGTGTGGACCGCTTGTGGAACGACCCCGACTACTCCACCCTGCTGCACGAACGCTACATGCAGCTGCTCTGGCGCGGCGACGGCGGCCTCTACCCCTGGCTTGACACCGCCACCGGCGAACGCTTCCAAGCCACCCTCTTCGCCATCGAGCCCCTGGGCCACATGGTGCTCCGCACCCCCGACGGCACCCTCCGCCGCTACGCCTTCAAGGAGGTGGTGTTCATTGATTAGGTTTTAAGGGTTAAGGGTTAAGGGTTAGAGAGCTCCGAGTGCTCGGAGTACTCCGAGTACTCCGAGTACTCCGAGTACTCCGAGTACTCCGAGAGCTCCCAAAACTCCCATTTTTTTCAATTTCCCGGGATTTTTGTAATTTTGTCGTATGAATAATAGTCAGGGCGCGTTGCGCGTCTCATACCATACGCTTGGCTGCAAGCTGAATTTTGCTGAAACCTCTACCATCGGGCGCCTTCTCTCCGAGAAGGGCTGGCTGCGCGCGCAGCCCGGCGAGGAGCCGGCGCTCTGTGTGGTCAACACTTGTTCGGTCACTGAGATGGCCGACAAGAAGGGGCGGCAGCTTATCCGTCAGCTTCACCGGCGCCATCCGCAGGCCCGCATCGTCGTGACCGGCTGCTATGCGCAGCTCAAGCCCGGGGAGGTGAGTAGCCTGCCGGGGGTGAGCATCGTGCTCGGCCAGGACAAGAAGGGGGAGATAGCCGATTATGTAGCGCAGCTCACTCAGGAGGTCTCCACCCCTAAGGTGGTGGAGGTCAAGGATTTCAAGGAGCTCCGGGAGTTTGTGCCGGCCTGCGAGCGGGGCGACCGCACGCGCTACTGGCTGAAGGTGCAGGATGGCTGCGACTATTGGTGCTCCTATTGCACTATCCCCATGGCTCGCGGGCGTTCGCGCTCGGCATCGGTCGAAGCCTGCGTGGAGCAGGCGCGGAAGGTGGCCGCCGAGGATGGCCGCGAGATTGTGCTGACGGGCATCAATGTGGGCTGTTTCGGCCAGGAGCGCGGAGAGAGTCTGCTGCAGCTCATCAGGGCGCTCGATGAGGTGGAGGGAATCAGCCGCTACCGCATCTCGTCGATAGAGCCGAATCTGCTGACCCCTGAGATTATAGACTTCGTGGCCGGGTCGCGGGCTTTTATGCCCCACTTTCATGTGCCGCTGCAGAGTGGCAGCGATGAGGTGCTCAGACTGATGCGCCGCCGCTATGACACAGCGCTGTTTGCCTCACGCATGGAGTTGATACGCAGCCGCATACCTCACGCCTTTATAGGTGTGGACATCATAGCCGGGGCACGCGGTGAGACCCCCGAGGAGTGGCAGAGGAGTCTGGAGTTTGCATCCTCGCTGCCGGTGCAGCAGCTGCATGTGTTCCCCTACAGCGAACGCCCCGGCACCCGCGCTCTGGAGATAGGGGGCATCGTGCCACAGGAGGAGAAGCATCGGCGTGTGGCTCAGCTGCTTAAGGTGAGCGAGCAGAAGTATGCCGCTTTCATGAAGGCCAACGCGGGCACTCGCCGCCCGGTACTCTGGGAGCAGCCGCATGCCGCCGAGGGGGTGATGCATGGCTTCACTGACAATTATCTGCGTGTGGAGGCGCCGCTCGCGCAGGGGATGATTAACCGCATTACGCCTGTGGCGCTCGGTGAGCCTATTGACAGCGAGTGCCTCAGCGGACAGATAATCACGGAGTTATGAGCAAGCGAGAGGTACCCATAGGGATGCGTATAGCCTTTGCGCCGCTGTGCGCTCTGCTGAGCCTGCTGGGGTTGTTGCCCTGGTGGATGCTCTGGGGAGTGAGCGATGCGTTGGCTTTTCTGGCACGCGACGTGGTACGCTACCGCCGTCGGCTGGTTGAGCGCAATCTGGAGCGCGCCTTTCCGGAGCTTTCCCCCGGGGAGCGACAGCGGATTGTGCGTCGCTTTTACCGGCATCTGACCGACTACTTCGTGGAGACGGTGAAGTTTCGCTCCATGAGCGCTGAGGCGCTGAAGCGACACATGACTTTTGAGAACACCGAACTGATAGACAAGACGTTGGCTTCGGGCAGAGATATTGTGATTTACACTTCTCACTTCGGCAACTGGGAGTGGATAACGACCATGGGCCTCTGGTGCCGCGAGGCTGAGAGCGCCAAGTTCAGCCACGTCTACCGGCCGCTGCGGCAGCCCTGGTTCAACCGCTGGTTCCTGCGGCTGCGCAGCCGCTTCAATGTGTCGATACCCATGAAGCAGGTGCTCAGGCAGCTGCTCACGTGGCGCCGCGACGGGGTACGGTTCATCACCGGCTTCCTCTCAGACCAGAAGCCCTCACACGCCGGCAAGGTCTTCACGGTCCCCTTCATGGGTGTGGACACCCCCTTTATAGGTGGCACCGAGGAGCTGGCTGCGAAACTCGACGCGGTGGTGATGCTGTTTGACACGCGGGTGACGGGGCGCGGCCGCTACCACTCCACCATCCGCCTGCTCACCGAGCATCCGCGCACCCTCCTGCCCGGAGAGCTGACGCGCCTCTACGCCGCCAACCTGACCGACCAGATCCGCTCCTGCCCCCCCGCCTACCTCTGGAGCCACAACCGCTGGCGCCTCCCCAAACACTAACCCCGGCCAAACAACCGAACAGATTTCGGCCAAATAACCGAATGAAACCCGGCCAAATGACCGAATGGATTCCAGCCAAATAACCGAATTGCCAAAAATTTTTATTACCTTTGCGGGCAAAAACAGGATCGTAAATGACTAAGAATAAGACCTACAGACCGCGCATAGCCGACAAACTCCTTGCCCGAAAGCTTCAGGGCAAAGGGGCGGTGCTCATTGAGGGTGCCAAGTGGTGTGGGAAAACCACTACCGCCGAACAGGTGTGCCGGAGCGTGCTCTATATGACTGACCCGGAGAAGCGAGACCAAAACATTCAGCTGGCACGACTGAATCCGTCGTTGCTTCTGAGGGGCGAAAAGCCGCGGCTTATTGATGAGTGGCAGGTAGCGCCCACCCTTTGGGATGCTATCCGCTTCACGGCTGACCATGAGAAGGAGTTGGGGCTATTTGTCCTCACGGGGTCGAGTGTGCCGGCAGACATGAGCGAGGTGATCCACAGCGGCACCGGCAGATTCGGATGGCTGAAAATGCGCCCTATGTCTCTTTGGGAGTCAGGCGATTCCACCGGCGATGTGTCGCTCGGTGCCCTCTTCGATGGCGCCACCGAAATAGCCGGCATGGCTAATCATAACCTTGAGCGCATGGCGTTTCTTACGTGTCGCGGCGGATGGCCGCTGGCGGTGGATATGGCCGATGAAATAGCTCTTGACCAGGCCTTTGATTATGTAGCGGCCGTGGAGAAGCGTGACATACAGATGGCCGATGGCGTAGCGCGCGAGGCCGGCAGGGTGCACCGCCTTTTGCGCGCATACTCCCGACATCAGGGTGCGCAGGCCTCCATCTGCGCCATTCGCGACGACCTGCGGGAAAACGAGGGGGACACCTTTGATGCCGACACGGTGGCTTCTTACATAGAGGCTCTGAAGCGTATTTTCGTGATAGAGGATGTGGAGGCGTGGAATCCCAATCTGAGGTCCAAGACCGCTATCCGCACCTCTGACACTCGCTATTACACCGACCCCTCGATAGCCACTGCCGCGCTGGGCATCGGCCCCGCTGACTTGATAAACGATCTGAATACTTTCGGATTAATTTTTGAGACCCTGTGCATCAGGGATTTAAGGGTCTACGCCGAGGCGCTCAACGGCAATGTCTATCATTATCGCGACAAGAACGGTCTGGAGTGTGACGCTGTGGTGCATCTGCGCGATGGCCGCTACGGGCTCATAGAAATCAAGCTTGGCGGCGAAAGCAATATAAATCAGGGTGCCGAGACGCTGAAAACCCTCGCCAAGAAGATTGATACCGACAAGATGAAAGCGCCCTCTTTCCTCATGGTGCTCACTGCTATAGGTGACTATGCCTACCGCCGTGAAGATGGCGTGCTGGTGGTGCCTGTCGGCGCGCTTAAAGACTGATTTTCTTACTGCGTTTACCCGTAATTGCAAAAAAGTTTTTGTAACTTTGCCTCAATCAAATGGCTTCGCCAGCGGCACCGGGCCCGGGGGCCGACGTTCCCTTTTGATTTTCGGCGAAGTTTTTGTAACTTTGTGGGCATTATGAAGATTGTTTTTTCTCTGCTGGTCTGCCTTTGCGCTTGGCTCCCGATTTGGGCCGAGGCGCCGAAGGGTGCTGACTCCGGGGCTATCACGGCTAAGGAGGCTTTTCTGCGCCTGAAGGGTGACCCGCTCCAACTCATCTCCGAAAGCACGCGCCGCGACATGGTGCTCTGCTTTGAGGGGAATCAGAAATATACGCCGCTCAATTCGCTGCGCGGCACCTGTGAGCTGAAGGCGCTTACCCCCTCCTATGCCATGGTGGAGGTGAGCAAGGCAAGCACGGTACAGATTGCTATCCTCCCCGCCGGCAAGAAGCAGGTCGTGGCGGTGATCTACACGGTCGATGGGGGTGACAGTCCCGACTCTGAGCTGCTGCTCTACGACGAAAAGCTCACCCCTCTGCCGCTGGGCAAGTATTTCAAGGAGCCGCAGATGCAGATGTTTATGGTCAAAGGCAAGGAGGCGCAGCAGGCGCAGGAGCTCGTGCCCTTCCTGCTCGTGAGCTACGCTTTTGACATCACGGGCGACACCCCGGCCCTCGAGGCTCAGCTCAATGTGAAGGGCTCCATGAGCGAGGAGGATTTCGACCGCCTTCGCCCCTATCTCTCCACCTACACTCTTATCTATTACTGGGACGGCAAGCGATTCTCCGCGCCGCGCCCTATGACCGATATTAATATCACGGAATAAGAAGGAATAAGAATATGAACAGACCCGTACGCGTACGTTTCGCCCCCTCACCCACGGGGCCTCTCCACATAGGCGGTGTGCGCACCGCTCTTTTCAATTATCTCTTTGCGCGCCGCAACGGCGGCAAGATGATTCTCCGCATTGAGGACACTGACTCTCAGCGCTTTGTGCCCGGTGCCGAGGATTACATAATAGAGAGCCTCCGCTGGCTCGGCATTGAAATTGACGAGGGTGTGGGCGTAGGTGGTCCTCATGGTCCCTACCGCCAGAGCGAACGCCGCGACATCTACCGCAAATATGTGGACCAGCTGCTCGCCGCCGACCGCGCTTACATAGCTTTCGACACCCCCGAGGAGCTGAACGCCGCCCGCGAGGCTACCCCCAATTTCCAGTATGACGCCTCCACCCGCATGCAGATGCGCAACTCCCTCTCGCTCCCTGCCGAGGAGGTGAAGCGCCTCCTCGACGAGGGCACGCAGTATGTGGTGCGCTTCAAGATTGAGCCGGGGCGCGACGTGGTAGTCAACGACCTGGTGCGCGGCAAGGTGACCATCAATTCCTCTATTCTCGACGACAAGGTGCTCTTCAAGAGTGCCGACAATCTGCCGACCTATCACTTGGCAAACATAGTGGACGACCACCTGATGGAGGTGAGCCACGTGATTCGCGGTGAGGAATGGCTCCCCTCGGCTCCGCTTCATGTGCTTCTGTATGAGGCGTTTGACTGGGCCGACACGATGCCGCAGTTCGTTCACCTGCCGCTGCTGCTCAAGCCCGTGGGCAACGGTAAGCTCTCCAAGCGCGATGGCGACAAGCTCGGCTTCCCCGTCTTCCCCCTCGACTGGAGGGACCCCGCCACCGGCGCCCTCTCTTCCGGCTATCGCGAGAAGGGCTATCTGCCTGAGGCTGTGGTCAATTTCCTGGCGCTGCTCGGCTGGAACCCCGGGGACGACACGGAGATGATGTCCATGCAGGAGCTGATTGATAAGTTCTCGTTTGAACACTGCTCTAAGGCAGGCGCGAAGTTTGACTACAAGAAGGGAATCTGGTTTAACCACGAATACCTGAAGGCTATGGACCCCGAGCGCCTGACCGACCTGTTCATGCCCATCCTCGCCGGCCGCGGCCATGCCGATGTGCCCCGCGAGTATGCCGGCCGCGCCGCCGCTATGGTGCAGGGTCGCGTGGACTTCCCCGAGGACCTGTGGCGCGAGGCTTCTTTCTTCTTCGAAGCTCCGCAGGAGTATGCCGAGAAGGATGTGAAGAAGCGCTGGAAAGAGGGTATGCCTGAAATCATGGCCGAGCTTATCACTGTGCTCGAGGGCATCGACGACATGACGAGCGCCAACGCCGAGAAGATTGTGCTCGCCTGGATTGCCGACAAGGGTTACCACCTGGGCAATGTGATGAATGCTTTCCGTCTGGCGGTGGTGGGCGCCTGCAAGGGTCCCCACATGTTCGACATAACCGAGCTTATGGACAAGCAGGAGGTGCTCGCCCGCATACGCCACGCCATCGACACCCTGCCCGCACCGCAGCAGTAATGGTCTACATCAACATAGGCACCAATCTGGGTGACCGC
The DNA here is from genome assembly GCA_014800845.1 of Bacteroidales bacterium. GTDB lineage: Bacteria > Bacteroidota > Bacteroidia > Bacteroidales > Muribaculaceae > Lepagella. The sequence goes on from JAAVFJ010000009.1 coordinate 112,106, forward strand.
CGCGCCAACCTCGACAATGCGCTCAAGGGGCTCGCGCGCCACTTCCGCATTGCTGCCGTAAGCGATATTTTCGAGAGTGAGCCCTGGGGATTCAGCAGTCCCCACGGCTTTCTCAATATATGCGCGGCCTTTGACGCCGAGGGGCTGACACCCCTGCAGGTGCTCGCCATCACGCAGGCGGTGGAGCGCGAAATCTCTCCGCTCTCTCATCGCAACCCCGACGGCAGCTACCGCGACCGCCTCATCGACATAGACTTAGTGGTAATCGATGGTGTGGAGATGTCCGCTCCCCAGCTCACTCTCCCCCACCCGCATCTGCATGACCGCGACTTCTTCCTCACCCCCTACTGCGAGGTGCGCGCCCTCATAGAAGGTCCACGGTAATCGGGTCGAGCAGCATCATCCCCTCCTCGGTCAGGTGCAGTCTCCCCGCTTCATTTCTTAGCTGACCGCTGCGCAGATGCTTCTCTGCACGGCGCAACAGCCGGCGCTCCTCGTCGGCACCAAAGCGGGCGCGCAGCTGCTCCAGGTCTATGCCGGCAGCCATACGCAGACCGGTCATGATCAACTCCTCGCGCAGCTCCTCGTCTGATAGCCGCTCCTCCTGATAAAACTCCCCGGCCCCTTCGCCCCCATAATGCTCCAGATACCCCCGAAGGTCAGCCGTATTAGCCCGGCGCGTGCGCTCCCCGTCGTAGCTGTGCGCCCCGGGGCCGAGACCTAAATATGGGGTGCCGAGCCAGTAGGATGTGTTGTGGCGCGAATGGAAACCCGGGCGGGCATAATTGCTAATCTCGTAGTGCTCATAGCCGGCGCGCATCAGACTGTCGGTCAAGAGCTTATACATCTGCACATTCTGCTCCTCGGGCATCTCCTCCACGCGCCCCTGGCCGCGCATCACGCTCAGCGCCGTGCCCTCCTCCCACATCAACGTGTAGGCCGAGATATGCTCCGGCTCCAGCGCAAGGGCCTGCTCAAGAGTGTGTCGCCAGCTTTCCTGCGTCTGCCCCGGAAGCCCGAACATCAGGTCGATGCTCACATTGCCTATCTCGCGCAGCAGGGCGTAAGCCTGCAGCGCCTGCGCGGCGGTATGCCTGCGCCCCACGCGACGCAACTCCTCGTCGCTGAAGCTCTGAATCCCCATGCTCACGCGGTTCACCCCGCTGCGCTTCAGGCGCGCCACGAGCTCCCCGGTGACATCGTCAGGGTTCACCTCCACCGTAAACTCCCTCACCTGAGCGAAATCAATCATGCCGCGCAAGCCCTCCATCAGCCGCTCCCACTGCTCCGGCGGTAGCAGCGACGGCGTGCCCCCACCTATATATATAGTGGTGAAAACATCCTCGCGTGCGCCATTAAACTCCCCGCGCCGGCGCGCAAACTCCCGCAGCAGCGCCGCGACAAACTCCTGCCAGGGGGCATTGCGCGCCCCCAAGCTATAAAAATCGCAGTATACGCACTTGCGCTTGCAGAAGGGAATATGGATATAGAGGCCTTTCACATAGTTAACAACGTATAAAATCAAATAGTATTATTGTAATAACTGTTAAATAGTATTAAATAACTCGATTTTTTATGTGTTATATAACATAGTTTAAAAAAATATTTGTACCTTTGCATTGAGTTTTTCATGGTATTAGATTTTAAGGTTAACACAATGGATTGGTTGTCGAGATGACAATCAATTTTTTTATGTACCTACCCCAACCATCGACCCGCACTGTCCACGCCGCCACGATAAACACGCGGCGATGACGCGGCAATGAAGCAGGGGAAACACAGGGGGAAATTCCAAAAAATCCATAATTTTTTTGGTAGAATAATTCTTTTTTATACCTTTGCGTGTTGATTTGTACCTAATTAAGTGGAAATCCATTTCTACACTTCAGCATCTACCTAAAAGACCGCAAAAGAATACCGACATTTATCATATTCATGAATAAATTATTACTCATCATAGCAGTTACGCTGACCCTGTTTTCGGTGTCGGCAGCGCAATCCTTACCCGCTGCCACAGCACAGCGTGTACAGCCTATTCACTCCGGAAAACCTGTCGGTAGCGCAACAGTCTGCAATAATCCCCGCGTGCGCAAGGGGGCTCCTTCACCCTTTGCCCCAGCCCTGAGCACACCGTTGCTGCAAAGCGTGGCCCGCGTGCCGCAGTTTGCCGCCGGGACTCTTCAGGCTAATCTGCTGGGTGTGGTTATCTACGATTCCGAACTTGAAAAAGTGGCCTACGGTTACCATGGCCTCTATGAGGTAGATGTCAATAGCCCCGCACCATTCATCGCGCTATTTACCAACAGCTCAATATCTTTCGGTGCATTTGTGGCCGATGGCAAGCTTTACTGCCCCCACCTCGACACGCTGTCAGGCCTCGTCACCGGTGCCGGAATGAATGTCTTTGACATGCAGACGGGGCTGCTGCTTGAGGAGATTGAGCAGATGCAGACTCGATTCGAGATTCTTACGGCCACTTACGTGCCGGCTATCTCCAAAGCCGTATGCTTCGTCAATGACCTCCAGACCCGTAAAGGCGCACTCGTAGCCCTCGACCTTAACGGACAATTCACTGAATTAAAGCAGCTCCCCGACATGGACTTCTACGGCGGCCTCACGATAGCTGACTCCGCTCTGCTCGGCCTCTCGGAAAGCGGCGCACTCTATCGCATTAACACCTCTGATTGGTCGGCCTCGCTCGTGGCTGACACCGGCATTGCGGGTTACTATGCCTCCGCCCTCGGCTATGATGAGAACAACAATGTGATTTACACCACTAACAGCCCGGCCGACGGACAGTGCTCGTTCTTCACCATTAACCCCTCTACGGGCGAGGCCACCAAGCGCTTCGACTGGGGGCGCACAGTGGAATTCGGACTGCTTTACTCCCCTACCATCTACACTGACAAAGCACCCGCGGCGCCTTCCGGCATCACGGCTGATTTCCCGCAGGGCTCGCTTCAGGGCAATCTTTCTTTTACGGCCCCCTCCACCACCTTCGACGGCATGCCGGCCGATGGCTCTTTTAACTATTCCATCCTCGCTTATGGCAGCGAAGTAGCCACCGGGACAGCCACTTACGGGCAGGGCAAAGTAGCCGTGCCCCTCACTCTCCCCAGGGCCGGCACCGTCACTTTTGAAGTGACACTGAGCAACGAGGCCGGCAAAAGCCCTGCGGCTCGCCTCACCACTTATGCCGGTCCCGACATCTGCGCTCCCCTCACCGGCCTCTCCCTGACCTACTCCGAGGGGGCTTTCCGACTGAGCTGGGATGAGCCCACAGGAATGAATGGCGGCTACCTCAACCCCGCGCAGGTGGCTTACCGCATAGAGCGCACCACCGCTGCCGGCACCGCCGTTGTGGCCACTGCCGCCACGGGCACTGCTTACGCTGACACTTACCCCCTCACCCCCGGCTCCCCCGAATGGGCATATTACTCTGTGACCCCCACCTACGAGGGGCAGAGCTCCCCCGCCACAGAATCTGCCAAATATGTGGCCGGTGAAGCCGCGCTCCCTTTCTCGGCTGACTTGTCTGATGTCAACTCGGCCAATCTGCTCACAGTGGTTGATGCAAACGCCGACGGCTCCACTTGGCGCTACACCCTTTCGGAGGGGATAGGAATCTTTGCGTATAACTACAGCAAGCAGAACGCTGCCGATGATTACCTTATTCTCCCGGCCGCCCACCTGCAGAAGGGAAAGCTCTACTTCCTTACATTCCAGGCAGGGTGCGCAGGCTCCTACACCGAGCGCATAGCCGCATACGCCGGCACAGCCCCCGGCCCGGAGGCCATGACCGAAGTGATTCTGCAACCCACTGATATAGATGTGCCCGCCACTATTGCAGACGGCCAACCCGCAGGGCGCGAATTTACCTGCCGCTTCTCTCCCGAGGCCGACGGCACATACTATTTCGCCATCCGCGCATGCTCGGATGCCGACAAGAACCGACTCGGGGTGTTTGACATACACCTGTCGGCAGCTACCGGCTACGATGCCCCCGCAGCCCCCACCGACCTCAGCCTCACTCCTGATGCTGACGGCGGCGAGAGCGTGACGATGAAATTCCGCGCCCCGGCGCTGACCATCGGCGGCAATCCTCTTGCTGCCCTCAGCCGAGTGGAAATCTACCGCGACGGCATCCTCGCTGCCACCCTCAAGCCGGCCATTGGTGCCGAGGTCACCTACGTGGACACCGCCACCGGAAGCGGAGTGCATCACTACGAAGTAGTGCCCTTTAACGCCGAAGGGCGCGGACTCTCTGCCAAAGGCTCTGTCTACGCCGGCCTCTCTGTGCCCGCGCCCGTAGAGAATGCCTCCCTGACTCCGGGCGATGATTACGGCATGGTAAACCTCAGCTGGTCCCCGGTGACCAAAGACATCAACGGCAAGAACCTGAAGAAGGTGACCTACACTGTAGCAGTCTATGACTCAGGCCAATGGACACCTGCGGCTACCGGCATTACCGCCACCAAAGCACAGGTGCATATCTGCGCTGCCGATGCCACTCAAAGCTTCGCTCAGATAGCCATATTCGCTGTCAACGAGCAGGGAAGCGGAGAGGGCTACAATCCCGGCCTCATCCCTGTGGGCAAACCTTACTCCATGCCTTTCTGCGAAAGCTTCACGTTCAGCACCATAATCGGACAGAGCGTGTCGGGCAACAGTGCCAAATGGTCTCCCTGCACCGATGCCTCTTACGCAGACATCTCAAGCCAGGATGCCGACGGCGCCTTCTTAGCCTTCATTGGTGAAAACACCAACGATTCAGGCCGCATCTTCACAGGCCGCATACTCCTGGATGACTCTCAGACCAACCCCACGGCAATCTTTTATTACTATTGCTTCCGCAAAGATGACCGCAATACGCTGCAACTGCTCGTAAACGACGGCTCGGGCTTCAAGAAAGCCGGCAACCCCGTGACCATAGGCAGCGGCATCGCAGGCAACTGGAACCGTGTGGCTGTGCCCCTCTCGGAATACAAAGGTCAGGCACTGCAACTGGCCCTTGACGCTACCTGCGCGAACTTCAGCGAAATAATCATCGACAACCTGCGTCTGGAGAATCTCTTTGACCACGACGCGGCTGTGGACCTTGCAGTGCCCGCCACCGTGGAGGCCGGCAAGCCCATGACCGCCACCGCAATAGCCACAAACAACGGCAGCGCCACGCTGGAGTCATACAGCGTGGACCTGATAGTAGACGACGCTGTAGTGGCCCACGCCTCTGGCACCGACCTGCGTAGCGGCGCCTCTGCTCCCCACACCTTCACCTTCACAGTGCCCGAACTGTCGGCTGAAACCCTCAGCGTCTGGGCACGCATCAATGTGGGCGCTGACAGCGACTGGAGCAACAACGCCACGCCGCGCCAGCAGGTCTACGTCCTCCTGCCCGACTTCCCCGCCGTGATTGACCTTAAGGCTGAGGGGGCTGACGGCAGCGTGACTCTAAGCTGGAGTACCCCCGACTACTCTAACTATCAGGCACCCGTGACCGACAGCTTCGAGGCCTACGACAGCTTCGCCACAATGCGCGGCGGCTTCACCGGCGACTGGACATTCCTGGACCGCGACGGCCACTTTATAGGCAGCATCAACGGAGTGGACCTCCCCAATGTGCCATTCAACGAGCGCCAGTCATTCTTCGTGCTTGACAACAGCATAAGCGCCATCCGTGACTGCTCATATCCCGCCTCATTCGGCTGCCACTCCGGCAATCAGTGCCTGGCAGCACTCTATAACTACAACCTGGCACAGTGCGACGACTGGGCCATATCCCCCGAGCTCAACGGCGCCGCACAGTTCATCTCTTTCTACGCCCGCTCCTATAGCTCCGAGTATCCCGAGACACTCGAAGTGCTCTACTCCTCCACTGACCGGGAGCCGGAGAGCTTCAAGTCCGTAGCCACCTTCCCCGGCATCAGCACCGATGCCGACTTCGGCTGGACGCGCTACGAGTTCCGTGTGCCGCAGGGTGCCCGCTACTTCGCAATACGCTTCATCAGCGCCGACACCTTCATGGTGATGGTCGATGATGTCACCTACACCGGCAAGGAGAGCTCACCGCTCACCCTGCTCGGCTACAACGTCTACTGCGACGGCGTGAAGCTCAACACCACCCCGCTGCAGACTGCTACTTTCACTCATACCCCCACGGCAGAGAAACCCGTGTATCACGTCACTGCCCTCTACGAAGCCGGCGAATCACGTGCCTCTAACGCCGTCTACCCCTACGGCTCCGGCCTATCCGAAATCCTCACCGGGCTGCGCGTGAGCGGCCTGCATGGTGCGATAGCCATAGAGGGCGCTGCCGGCCCTGTGCAGATTGCCGACGCACAGGGGCGCGTAATCCACCGAGGCGGGGGTGGGCACATCCCGGCAGCCCCCGGTGCATACATAGTCACCTGCGGGCGCACCGTAGTTAAAGTAATCGTAAAATAAAAACTCTGTCCTCACGTTTTCTCCTCACACTCCTGATGAAACATTTACTACCAAAATCAATTTTTATGAGACAACAACTGTTTACACTGCTTGCAGCCACGGCTCTGACCGCCGGCTGTGCATTCGCAGCTCCCGGTGACCGAGTGACCGGCATCCCCGAGTCACCCTTCTCCATCCCCCGTGTGAGCGCCATCAAGGGCACCCCGCTGCCCTCCATCAGCAAAGCGCCCTCACTCGCCGAGGCCACCGCTGAGGATGTGCCCTGCGCCGTTGAGAGCATGATTTGGGAAACCGGTGCCGACTACGGTGAGGTGAAACTCACCTGGTCACCCGTAACCAAAATGACCTCAGGTGCTGACGTTCCCGCTAACCTCACCTACACCATCTGTGAGCTTACTCTCAACGGTATCGAACCCGTGAAGGAGGGCATCACCGGCACCACCACCACCCTGCGCGTATGCGAGCCCACCGCTCAGCAAGGCTTCGTAATGTATGCCGTCTACGCCGTTGTCCCCGCCTCCGAAGGCTCCTCTGAGCTTATCTCCGACGGTGGCGCTTACACCGGCATGGTACCCGTAGGCCAGCCCGAATCCATGCCCTGGAACGAGAGCTTCCTCTTTGACCACATCCTCGGCCAGGAGAACATGGCCGGCGACGGCGAATGGGTGCCTATGGATGACTCTTGGGTAGCCAGCCAGGATGGTGACGGCGCTTACATGCTCTTCATGGCTAATCAGCCCGGCGACATGGCCCGCATCTTCACCGGACGCATACATGTCGACGAGAATGTGCTGAATCCCACATTCTCTTACTGGTACTACAACATGTCGCAGGTGGACTCCTACGGCCAGCCCGTGGCTGACACCAACTCAATCCAGGTGCTCATCAACGACGGCTCCGGCTTCAAGAAAGTAGGCGAAGCCACTGAGCCCGGCAAAGGCAATCTCGACGCCTGGAACCGCGCAGCTGTGTCTCTGGAAGCCTACAAGGGCAAGGATGTGCAGATTGCTATCCAGGTAGTGGCAATCAGCAGCAGCTACATCTTCCTCGACAATATGGAGGTGAAGGGTTCTCATCCCAACGACCTCACTGTGTCAGTCTTCTGCAACCAGACACGTGTAGCCCCCGGCGACTTCCTGACCATCAACGCCGCTGTCGACAACTTCGGCGCAAACGAAGCCTCTGCCTACACCGTGACCTTCATGGCCGACGGCGCCAACATCGGCGTGATGAACGGTCCCAAGATTGCAGCCGGTGCCTCAGGCCAGGTTAAGTGGCAATACACTGTGCCTAACACAGTAGGCGAGACCCTTGAGCTTTCAGCCAAGGTTGAAATCGCCGACGACGGCGACCCGAGCAATGACGTGGCAGCCCCCATCACTATCGCCGTGAAGCTCCCCAACTTCCCCGCTGTAAGCAACCTGAACTGGAATGTGGAAAATGACGGCTCTGCCCTCACACTCAATTGGAACGAACCCTCCTACGACGGCATCTCTACCAAATACACCGAAGACTTCGAGGAATTCGACTCCTTCGCTACCACCGATCAGGGCTACAAGGGTAACTGGACCTTTGTAGACCGCGACGGCGGCGGCGCAGGTGGCATGGAAGGTTTCGACTATCCCAACGTGCCCAAGATGTCAAAGCAGTCATGGATCGTGTGCGACCACACCTGGGAAGTATGCACCCGCTCTGAATACACCACCCACTCCGGCAACCAGATGCTGATGGGTCTCTACAACGCCAACAAGGTGGCCAACGATGACTGGGCTATCTCACCCGCCCTCTCCGGCAACCAGCAGACCATCTCATTCTTCGCCCGCCCCTACGACGAGGAATTCACTCCCGAGATTGTCGACGTGATGATTTCATCTACCGACGATGACCCCGCTAACTTCACTCTGCTCAAGACCTTCAGAATCGAGGGTGACTACCGCAGAATCTGGACCGAGTGTGAGGCTGTGCTCCCCGCCGGCACCAAGTACTTCGCTCTGCGCTACCGCAGCACCTATCAGTTCATCCTGTTCATCGACGACGTGACCTACGAGCCCGCCGGCGCCGAGGACCTCGAGCTGCTGGGCTACAACGTGTACTGCAACGACAAGAAGCTCAACGACACCCCCGTAGTTGAACGCAAGTATGAGGTGAAGAACCCCGCCGACGAGGCTGAGTATGCTGTGACCGCAGTCTACGCTCAGGGTGAATCACGCGCTTCAAGCAAGGTTAAGCCCATCTCTTCAGGCGTGGAGAGCGTTGACGCCGCTTCAGTAATCGTACGCACCGGCGCAGGCGTAATCCTCGTGGCCGGCACCGACGAGAACGCAAGCGTATATGACCTGCAGGGCCGCATGGTCTACAACGGCAAGCCCGGTGTGATCGACGTAGCTTCAGGCGCCTACATCGTGCGCGTGGCAGGCAAGTCCTGGAAAGTGCTCGTGCACTAATCAGGCCTACGCAATACCATGATTATTAGAGGGGTGTGAGCTGCGGCTCACACCCCTCTAATCTTTTTACAGGCCGCAGGCGCTCAATAGCGGTGAAAAATTTGTCACGTTCGGAAATATTACTTAATTTTGTAAGGATATAAAGTTGTTAATATATGAAGGAGTTTACTGACGAAGACATCGAGCGCATAGAGCAAGCCATTGATGAAAAGGATGAGGCACTGGCGCGTGTAGAGCTTACCGACCTGCACCCCGCCGACATAGCGGAGCTGTTTCGCACACTCAACCTGCGTCAGGCCGAGTGGCTCTTTTCATTGCTTCCCGACAATGAGACTAAGGCCGACGTCCTCATGGAGCTCGATGAGGATGACCGCCGCAAACTCCTGGAGGGGATGGACCCCGAGCAGATCGGCCACTTCATTGACCTGCTCGACACGGACGATGCCGTGGACCTCATTCAGGAACTCGACAAGGAGGACCGCGAGGAGGTAATCTCACACATAGACGACATGGAGCAGGCCGGCAACATCGTGGACCTGCTGCAATATGACGAGGACACTGCCGGCGGCCTTATGGCCACCGAGATGATTGTGGTCAACGAAAACTGGAGCATGCCCCGCTGCATCAAGGAGATGAGGTCGCAGGCCGAGGAGCTCGACGATATTTATAACATCTACGTCATTGACGACGACGAGCGCCTGAAAGGCATCCTCCCGCTCAAGCGCATGATTACCGACCCCTCGGTGAGCAAAATCAAGCGCGTGATGGAGGTGGACCCCATGTGCGCCCACACCGACACCCCCATCGATGACCTGGCCCTGGACTTCGAAAAGTATGACCTTGTGGCCATGCCGGTGGTAGACAGCATAGGGCGCCTGGTGGGGCAAATCACCGTGGACGACGTGATGGACGAGGTGCGCGAACAGAGCGAACGCGACTATCAGCTCGCCTCAGGTATCGCATCGGACATAGACGCAGACGACAACATCCTGCATCAGACGCGCGCCCGCATCCCCTGGCTCCTCATCGGCATAGCGTCGGGCATCGTGGCGTCGCTCATCCTCACCGGTTTCGAAAGCCAGCTGGCCGCCGTCACCACCCTTGCGCTCTTCATCCCCATCATTGGTGGCACGGGGGGCAACGTGGGTGTGCAGGCTTCAGCCATAGTGGTACAGGGTCTGGCCAACGGCACTCTCGACATCAAGGAATTCGGACGCCAGATGGGCAAGGAGGTCTGCATAGGCCTGCTCAACGCCACGATAATGGCCAGCGTCATATTCGTCTACAACCTCATAATGATTCCCGGCGAGTTTGCCGTGACTATCTCGGTGGCTACCAGCCTGTTTATAGTCGTCATGTTCGCCACGATTCTGGGCACGGTGGTGCCCCTCACGCTTGAGAAAATCCACATAAACCCGGCGCTCGCCACCGGGCCGTTCATTCAGATAAGCAACGATATAGTCGGCCTGATTATCTACGTGAATATCTCCACCTGGTTCCTTAAAATCTTCGGAGGAGTGACTATCTGAGGCGGCTGATCACCTCGTTGTTTTTAACATGCGTTAACCCCGTTGTGCCCCATGTCGGCACACCCCGCATCGTAACTTTGCATCATCTTAAGAATAAAATTAAACACAACATACTCTCATGGCAAAGAAAACCAAGACGGTCGCAACAGGCCGCATCAACGAACCGACTGAGAAGCTCAAAGCCCTCGGTCGCGCTCTGGAACATATACATAAGGATTTCGGCGACGGCTCCATCATGAAACTCGGCGACGACGCCGTGCAGGATGTAGAGGTAATCCCCACCGGCTCCATCGGACTCGACGTGGCCCTCGGCGTAGGTGGTTACCCCCGAGGCCGTATCATTGAAATCTATGGCCCCGAGTCTTCCGGTAAGACCACGCTGGCCATCCACGCTATTGCCGAGACTCAGCGCCAGGGTGGCGTGGCTGCCATAATCGACGCCGAGCATGCCTTCGACCGCTTCTATGCCGAAGCTCTCGGTGTGGACATCAACAATCTCTGGATTTCACAGCCTGACAACGGTGAACAAGCGCTGGCCATAGCCGAGCAGCTCATCAACTCCGGCGCGGTGGATATCCTCGTGGTCGACTCCGTGGCGGCACTAACCCCCAAGGCTGAAATCGACGGCGTGATGGGTGACAAGAACGTAGGCCTCCACGCCCGCCTCATGAGCCAGGCCATGCGCAAACTCACCGGCGCCATCTCCCGCACCCGCACCACCTGCATCTTCATCAACCAGCTGCGCGAGAAAATCGGCGTGATGTTCGGCTCCCCCGAAACCACTACCGGCGGCAACGCTCTGAAATTCTACGCCTCCGTGCGCCTCGACATCCGCCCCAGCGGCATGCTGAAGGACGACGAGGAGACCGTGGGCCGCACCGTGAAGGTGAAGGTGGTGAAGAACAAGGTGGCGCCCCCCTTCCGCCGTGCTCAGTTTGACATCATGTTCGGCGAGGGCATCAGCCAGAGCGGCGAGATTCTGGACCTCGGCGTAGACATGGGCATCATCAAGAAGAGCGGCAGCTGGTTTAGCTACGACGGCTCCAAACTGGCCCAGGGCAAGGAATCGGCCCGCCGCGCCATCATGGACAACCCTGAGCTGCGCGAGGAGCTCAACGAGAAGATACGCGCCGTAATCAAGGAGAGAGGTGCCGATGCCATCCCCTCATCGGGCCCCTCCTCTAAGAAGGAGGTGGAAGCCGACACCGCGGACACCGACGCGCAGGACCCCTACGCCGACGATCCCGAGCTCGACATTGACATAGACTAATCCCGGCCACGCGCGGCCCGGATGCAGAATAAGCCGGGGGTGAAAGCGCATCGCTTTCACCCCCGGTATCTTTACAATCGACACCAATCCCGCCGGGATTGGCACGGGACTATTTTGCTAAAAATTCGCTATTATTTTGCTATGACGGGATGCCCGGCGGGTTAGCTATGCCAGGTGATTTCGGCTACGCCGGAGCGGTAGTTGTAATAGCGGGCCAGGATGAAGAGCCAGTCGCTCAGGCGGTTGAAGTAGCTGAGCACCAGGGGATCTACATAGCTCTCGGCGGCCAGCGCCAAGATGCGGCGCTCGGCACGGCGGCAGACTGTGCGGGTGATGTGGGCCTCGGCTGAGTCGCGTGTGCCACCGGGGAGCACAAAGGCATGCACCTTGGGCACCTCGGCATCGAGCGCGTCGATGGACTGCTCTATCTCTTTTATGTCGGCCTCGGTCAGCCCCGTGATGCGCGGCTCGGTGCCCGGCTCCACATCGGTAGCCAGATAGGCGCCTACGGAAAACAGACGGTGCTGCACGGCTGTGAGCAGCGCGCGCACGGCGGCCGAATTAGCCTCGAATGTGATCAGCAGACCCAGATGTGAAGAAAACTCATCGACAGTGCCGTAAGCTTCCAGACGTGTGCAATTCTTCGGGGCGCGCTTGCCACCCACGAGCGAGGTCATTCCGGCATCGCCTGTGCCGGTATAAAGCATTGATTTCTCCATGGTATTTATTTTTTGTGTAAGTGTTCCTGTTTCTACAGTTTAAATCTTAACACTTTCCTGTTCTTATCAGTTTGCAAATATACCAACTATCCCCGAGCTCCGCAACTTTAAAGGGTGTAGTGAGAGGTTTTTTGCACGTTTTTTTTGATTTTGAGCAAAGTTTTTCTAACTTTGCGGAGAGAAGTTTGTTATAACATAGAGTGCCGAGGTGCTCTGACATAGCCCTAAGCATCTCGCTCATGCGCGGCACGCGCACTGTCACCCGTAAAAAAGATAGAAGTATTTATGTACCGTTATCCCGATAATTTCATTAAACTCTTCGAGAAGAGTTTCCGTCGTCATGCCCATCTGCCCGCCCTCTCCCTCTACGGCAAGCCGGGGGTGAAGAGCTATCTGCATCTGGCTAAAAACATAGCGTTCACTCACCTGCTGCTCAAAGAGATAGGCATTGAGCCGGGCGACAAGATAGCCCTCTGCGGCAAGGACTCCGACATGTGGGTAGAGGCCTTCATGGCTGTTATCACTTACGGAGCCACGGTGGTGCCCATCCTCCCCGACTTCTCCCCTGACGACATTGTGCACATCCTGCGCCACAGCGAGGCGCGCCTGCTCATGGTGAGCGACAGCATTTTTCACACACTGCCCATAGGCAAGCTCAAGGATAACGAGGCTATCTTCTCTCTCGACACCAGCAAACTTCTGGCCGGCAAGGACATGGAGAAGGTGCAGGCCGCCCTCGACACCCTCCCCGCCCGCTTTGCCGATGCCTATCCCAATGGCTTCAAGCCCTCGGACATAGCCTATCCGGATGTGAGCAATGATAATGTGATAGTGCTCAACTACACCTCCGGCACCACCGGTTTCTCCAAGGGGGTGATGCTCACGGGCTGGAATCTGGCCGGCAACGTTGTGTTCGGCATGCATGAACACCTGCACTGGGCGCGCTCACGTGTGCTCACTTTCCTGCCGCTGGCCCACGCCTACGGCTGCACGTTCGACATGCTCACCCCGCTGGCATGCGGCACCCACATAACGGTGCTCGGACGCACCCCCACGCCGGCCATTCTGCTCAAGGCTCTTCAGGAGGTGAAGCCCCACCTCATTCTCAGCGTGCCCCTGGTGTTTGAAAAAATCTACCGCAAACGCATCGAGCCGCTCATCTCCACCCCCCGCATGCAGCGACTGCTGCAGATGCCCGTAGTGAAAAACCTGGTTCACCGCAAGCTGCGCAGCAAGCTGATGAAGGCACTCGGCGGCGAATTCAGCCAGGTGATAATAGGCGGAGCGGCTATGGATGCCGAGACCGAGGCCTTCCTGCGCATGATTCACTTCCCCTTTACCGTGGGCTACGGCATGACCGAGTGCGGACCCCTGGTGAGCTACACATTCTGGAAAGAATTCATACCCGGTTCAGCTGGACGCACCCTGCCCGAAATCATGGAGACACGCGTGGAGAGCCCCGACCCGCAGTCCATTCCGGGCGAGATTTTCGTGCGTGGCCAGAACGTGATGGCCGGCTATTACAAAGCACCCGACCTGACCGCTCAGGTGCTCGATGAGCATGGCTGGCTCAACACCGGCGACATGGGCACACGCTCCATCGACGGCACCATCTTCCTGCGCGGACGCTCCAAGACCATGATTCTCAGCGCCTCAGGCCAGAACATCTATCCCGAGGAGCTGGAAGCCAAGCTCAACGCTATGCCCTTTGTGGGCGAAAGCATCGTGCTTGACCGCGACGGTCGCCTCACGGCTCTCGTCTTCCCCGACCACGAAGCCCTCAAGAGCCGCGGCATAGAGGCTGAAAAAATCCCCGCCCTCATGGAGAAAATCCGCGTGAAGCTCAACGGCCGACTCGCCCCCTACGAGCGCCTGGCAGCCATAGAGACCGTAGAAAAAGAATTTGAAAAGACCCCCAAACGCTCCATCAAGCGCTTCCTCTACAAATAAAAACCCCACACGCCCCCCTCTTTCCCGGAAAAATTTGTATCTTTACACTTATGATTGAGCAGCAGGATTTTGACATTCATGACGCGCCGAAGAGCCCCTCTGCGCGCGAAGCCGATGTGGAGAAGGCGCTGAGGCCCCTGGCTTTTGACGATTTTTCCGGACAAAGCAAGATTACCGAGAATCTGCGCATCTTTGTGCAGGCCGCCCGCATGCGCGGCGAGGCCCTGGACCACACGCTGCTCCATGGCCCTCCGGGATTGGGCAAGACCACGCTCTCCAACATCATAGCCAATGAGCTGGGCGTGGGCTTCAAGACCACTTCCGGCCCCGTGCTCGACAAGCCCGGCGACCTGGCCGGCATCCTCATGAGCCTGGAGGAGAATGACGTGCTGTTCATTGATGAGATTCACCGCCTGCACCCCATAGTGGAGGAGTATCTGTACTCCGCTATGGAGGACTATCGCATTGACATTCTGCTGGATAAGGGCCCCGGTGCCAAAAGCGTGCAGCTCACTCTCAACCCCTTCACGCTGGTGGGCGCCACCACCCGCTCCGGCCTGCTGACAGCGCCGTTGCGCGCCCGATTCGGCATCAACTGCCATCTGGAGTATTACGACCACGAGATTCTCTGCGGCATCATCCTGCGTTCGGCCTCGCTGCTGCGCATAGGCTGCACACGCGAGGCGGCCCTGGAGATTGCTCTGCGCTCGCGCGGCACGCCGCGTATAGCCAACGCTCTGCTGCGCCGCGTGCGCGACTTCGCCATGGTCAAGGGGCGCGGCACCATCGACCCCCCGATTGCCAAGATTGCCCTCGAAGCACTCAACATTGATAAATATGGTCTGGATGAAATCGACAACAAGATTCTGCTGACCATAATCGACAAATTCGGTGGCGGCCCCGTAGGCCTCACCACCATAGCCACCGCGCTCGGCGAAGACCCCGGCACCATAGAGGAGGTCTATGAGCCTTTCCTCATAAAGGAGGGCTTCATAAAGCGTACTCCGCGCGGACGCGAAGTGACCACGCTGGCTTACACTCACCTCGGCCGCCTGCGCCAAAGCGAACAGGGGAGCCTGTTCTGAACCAATAAGGATTTCAGGTTGTTGAATATAAGTAACAACAATACTCTGAAAAAATTATGAAAAACACATTTACTCTTCTTGCGGTCGCCGCGATGGCGCTCTCTGCCTCGGCTGCCGAGCTCCCCATCAATGTCTCTCCCGCCTCCGGATCCACTCTCGAATCGGTCTCTGAAATAACCCTGACATCGGCCGACGATGCGCACCCCAATGTGTGGGTGGGCAACTTCATGCTCACTGTGGAGAAGGATGGCGAAAAAATCTCTGACCACTCGCTGAGCGTGGCCGGCGACAATGTGGCTAACTCTGTGACTCTCAACGTGACACCGGCCATAACCGTCCCCGGCACTTACACCCTCTCCCTCTCCCGTTTCTCCTATTTCATAGAGGATGTGGAGGGCAACGATGTGGTGACACCCGACTCCGACCTGGTGCTCACCTACACTGTGGCCGAGCCGCTCGCCGTGCGCAGCATAGAGATGGACTCGGCCTCCAAACCTGTCTACTTCAATCTGCAGGGCATGAGAATAGACAGCCCCGCACCCGGACAGATGGTAATAATGAAGCAGGATAACCGCACCGCAAAGATTATCTTCTGACCCCCCGTCTATGTCATAACTCTCCCCCGATGCGCAGGTTTTGATGCGCGTCGGGGGTGCTTTTTTGTAAAAGCATACGGTATATACCGAATTTTTTAGCTAATTTTGTGGCCATCTATGAAATATGCCGAGATAATAGAGATTTTAGCGCCCGAGCTCGATGCCCTGAACCGCCTTATCACGTCGGCGCTTCACACCTCTACACCGCTGATGAATGAAATCACGGCCACTTATCTGCGCACTAAAGGGAAGCAGATTCGCCCCGTGATGGTGCTCTTATGCGCACGCCTGCTCGGCTCTGTCAACGAGAAGGTGCTCCATGCTGCCGCCGCTCTCGAGATGCTTCATAACGCTTCGCTGATCCACGACGATGTGATTGACGAAACGAAGCGCCGCCGTGGAGTAGACACCGTAAACGCTCTCTGGGACAATCATATAGCTGTGCTCACGGGCGACTTCTTCGTCTCCGCAGCCCTTGAGCAGGCCGCCGCCACTGACTCCCTCCCGATTGTGAAGAGCATGGGCGACCTCGGCAAAGAGCTCTCGCTGGGCGAGATTCACCAGATCTGCAACGCGCGTGACCGACACTTCCGCATAGCCGACTATTTCGACGCCATCGACAAGAAGACCGCCTCCCTCTTCGTGAAATGCGCCTTCATGGGCGCAGAAGCCACCGGCACACCCGCCGAGGTGGCCGCACCCCTGCTGCAATTCGCACGCCTGCTCGGCCTCTGCTTCCAGATTAAGGATGACATCTTCGACTATTTCCCCTCGGAAAAAATAGGCAAACCCACCGGCAATGACCTGCGCGAAGGAAAGGTGACCCTCCCCCTGCTTCATGCTCTGGCCGAGTCTGACAATGCCCCCGCCATGAAGACGCTCCTCGCCAAGGATGAGCTCGACGACACCGACATACGCACCCTGATAGACTTCGCAATAGCCTGTGGCGGAATTGATTACGCTTACATGCGCATGGAGCAGATGCACCGTGAAGCCACCGAGCTGCTCACCCGTGCCTACCCCGACTCCGAGGCGCGTCAGGCCCTGCTCGACCTTTTCTCCTTTATAATTTCAAGAGATATATGAGCCTGCTGCCGTATCTTCATCCCGGCATCGTGGAGGCCGGTTGCGATGAAGCCGGGCGCGGATGCCTGGCCGGTCCCGTGGCCTGCGCAGCCGTGATTCTGCCCGAGGGCTTCAGCCATCCGCTGCTCAACGACTCCAAGAAACTCACTGAACGACAGCGCAATGAGCTCCGCCCCATAATAGAGCGCGAAGCTGTGGCCTGGGCCGTAGTAATGGTTGAGCCCTCTGAGATCGATGAAATCAATATCCTGAACGCCTCCATCATCGGCATGCAGCGAGCCGTGAGCGCCCTGAGCGTGAAGCCCGCCCACCTGCTCGTGGACGGCAACCGCTTCAAGCCCCATCCCGACGGCATACCCCACACATGCGTGGTCCACGGCGATGCCACCTACGCCTCCATAGCCGCCGCCTCAGTGCTGGCCAAGACCCACCGCGACGAGCTCATGATGCGTCTGCACCGGGAATACCCGCAATATGACTGGGCCGGCAACAAAGCCTACCCCACCCGCGCCCACCGCGCCGCAATAGCCCAACATGGTCCCTGCCCCCACCACCGCCGCTCCTTCCGCCTCCTAAAATAATTTTTGGGGTAATAAATCATTATATCTAAGAAATTTGTTGTATATTTGTATCGGAATTTATACTTATTATTATGGCCAGACCAATAAAAGAAACACCCATACTTTTCGGTGCTGACGCCAAGCGATTTGAAGAAAGGATGAAAAATCCTCCAAAAATTTCGCCTGAAGAGCGCGCTCGAATTGATGAATCCTATGCAGCAGTCATGCAAATGATGTCAGATCACTCATGACAAGAAAGGAGTTCAGCGAAAAGTGCAGTATTATTTATTTTATTTTAGGTGGGTTGGTGAAAAAAGTGGGGAGAAGTTTGGGGAGAATTGGGGAAAAATAGCTAAATTTGCGGGCTGATACACCCTGTTGTGTAGGTGCGTGTCAGCGAGTTAAAAAAATGAAGCGTAGCGATTTTGAACTGATGGCTCCCGTGGGGAGTCGCGAATCACTTGCAGCGGCCCTCAAGGCCGGTGCCGATGCCATATATTTCGGTGTGCAGGGACTGAACATGCGCTCCAAGTCAAGCGCCAATTTCACGCTGGGCGACCTGCGCGAGATTGCCTCCACCTGTGCCGAAAAGGGCGTAAAGACCTATCTCACAGTCAATACAGTGCTCTATGACGAGGACCTCCCCCTGATGCGTCGCATCATCGACGCCGCGCGGGAATCGGGCATCACGGCTATTATCTCTGCCGACATGGCCGCCATTCTCTATGCGCGCTCCGTGGGGGTGGAGGTGCACATCTCCACCCAGGTCAATGTCACCAACATCGAGGCCGTGGAGTTTTACTCCCAATGGGCCGACGTGATGGTGCTCGCCCGAGAGCTCAGCCTGGAGCAGGTGGCCTACATCAGCTCCGAGATACGCCGCCGCGGCATCAAAGGTCCCGGCGGGGAGCTCGTGAAGATCGAGATGTTCTGCCACGGCGCCCTGTGCATGGCCGTCTCCGGCAAGTGCTATCTCTCTCTCCACCAGATGCATTCAAGCGCCAACCGCGGCGCATGCACGCAGATATGCCGCCGCTCCTACCGCCTGACAGACCAGGAGACCGGCCAGGAGATTGTGGTTGACGACAAGTACCTGCTCTCCCCCAAGGACCTCAAAACCCTGGCCTTTTTGGACCAAATGGTGCAGGCCGGCGTCTCCGTCTTCAAAATCGAAGGGCGCGCCCGTGGCCCCGAATATGTGACCGAGGTCGTGAAGGCTTACGACTCCGCCCTGCGAATGATAGCCGACGGCAACTTCTCCGCCGACGCCCTCGAGCCCCTGGAAGAGAGGCTGAAGATGGTGTTCAACCGAGGCTTCTGGGATGGCTACTATCTGGACCGCGGTCCCGGCGAATGGAGCCGAAAGTATGGCTCATCGGCCACCCGCATGAAGGTATATGCCGCCAAGGCCATCAGATACTTCTCCAAGCTCGGGGTAGCCGAATTCAAGCTTGAAGCCGGCGAGCTAAACCTGGGCGACGAGATTCTGATAATAGGCCCCACCACCGGCTCGCTCAACCTCACGCTGACCGAAATGCGAGTAGACCTCAAGCCGGTGGAGCGAGTGGAAAAAGGGCAACACTTCTCGATAGCCGTGCCCGAAAAAATCCGCCCCTCCGACCGCCTCTATCTCTGGCGTGAAACCGGTGTCGGGAAAACCGGCCAACCCTGCGCAGACTGTACCCCTAATAACCCCTAACCCGTAACCCGTAACCCCAAAATAGATGGCAAAAGTAGTAATCATAGGTGCCGGCGGTGTAGGCACCGTTGTGGCACACAAGTGCGCACAGCATCCCGAAGTTTTCACCGAGATTGTTATAGCCTCGCGCACCAAAAGCAAGTGCGACGCGCTGGCAGAGAAAATCGGCGCCAAGAACATCACCACCGACCGCGTGGACGCCGACTCTGTGCCCGAGCTCTGCGAGCTCTTCCGTCGTCACAAGCCCGACCTGTGCATAAATGTGGCCCTCCCCTATCAGGATCTCACCATCATGGACGCCTGCCTCGAGTGTGGCGTAAACTACCTCGACACTGCCAACTACGAGCCCAAGGATGAGGCTCACTTCGAGTACTCCTGGCAGTGGGCCTATCGCGAACGCTTCGAGAAGGCCGGCCTCACAGCCATACTCGGCTGCGGCTTCGACCCCGGTGTGTCTGCCGTGTTCGTGGCTTACGCCGCCAAGCACCACTTCTCAGAGATGGAATATCTTGACATAGTGGACTGCAACGCCGGCAACCACGGCAAGGCCTTCGCCACCAACTTCAACCCCGAAATCAACATCCGCGAAATCACTCAGAAGGGTCGCTACTGGCAGGATGGCCGCTGGGTGGAGACCGAGAACCTCGAACTCCATCGCCCCCTGACCTATCCCGGCATAGGTGTGCGCGAGAGCTACCTGCTCTACCACGAAGAGCTTGAGAGCCTGGTGCTTAACTTCCCCACCATAAAGCGCGCACGCTTCTGGATGACCTTCGGCCAGGAATATCTCACCCACCTGCGCTGCATCCAGGACATAGGCATGGCGCGCATAGACCCCGTCATGTACAACGGCGTGGAGATCGTGCCCATCCAGTTCCTCAAAGCCGTGCTCCCCGACCCCGGTTCACTCGGAGAAAACTACACCGGCGAGACCTCGATAGGCTGCCGCATCTCCGGCCTGGACAAGCAGGGCAAACCCTCCACCTACTACATCTACAACAATTGCTCGCATGAGGCCGCTTACAAAGAGACCGGCGCTCAGGCCGTGAGCTACACCACCGGCGTGCCCGCCATGGTAGGCGCCATGATGTTCCTCACCGGCAAATGGGTGATGCCCGGCGTGCACAACGTAGAGGAATTCAATCCGGACCCCTTTCTGGAAGCGCTGGCTGAAAACGGCCTCCCCTGGCACGTAATCACCGACCAGCCCCTGGAGATGGACTAATCTTAGGTGTTAGGGGGCTCCGAGAACTCGGAGAACTCGGAGAACTCCGACCACTCCGAGCTCTCAGCCCCCACCCAAAACTCCCATAGCTCCCAAAACTCCCAAGTCCCAGCCCAAGCCAATTCAACCCTTTTATTAACATAAATTACTAATCAATGAAAAAACTTTTACTCAGCCTCGCGCTCGTTTTCGGTGTGTTGTCGCTCTCAGCAGCCCCCGTCACCGTAGACTTCGCTACCGCCGACGGTCTTCCGACCGACGATGCATCTACTGAAGTGGCCACCGCTACCATTGGCGGTGTGGACTTCTCATTCTTCCACTGCAAGAAAGGTACCTTCGATAATAAGAGTTACCTGCAGGTGAGCGGCAAAGCCTACAATGGCGACAATGCCGCTTACGTGACTTTCACATCACCCATCGCTGCAAAGAGCATCACTGTCCACACCGGCTCAAACGCCTCTGTAAGCGTGACTGTGCAGCTCTATGCCGGCTCCACAGCTATCGGCGAAGCCGTTAAGCTTGAAACTAAAGATGCGAACTTCACCTTCGCTGTGCCCGAAGCCAACCAGGTGGCAGGCACCATCTTCAAGATTCAGACTACTAACAAGTACAACGCTCAGTTCACCTCCATCACTATCTCCGACGAAGCCGGCACTGTAGAGCCCCCCGTTGTAGAGCCCCCCGTAGTCGAATGGAATCCCACTCCCGGCGCCGAAACTGCTTCTTACGAATTGAAGACTGCCACTGACATCGATGGCACCCACAATGAGGCTACCGACAACGCTGCTGAAAACTATCAGCCCCTGAATAGCCTCAAGCTTGGTGACTTCACCTTCACTTTCACCACGACCAACGAAAATAAGTCTTCTGCCCCCGCCTTCTACTACTCAACCGTAGCCTCCGGCAAAGATGAGTGCACAATCCGCAACTATGCCCAGACCACTATGACTGTGACTGCGCCTGCTGACATAACTATGCGCACTATAACTTTCAAGGGCAGCTCCGGCAAAGAGGTGGACAAACTCACTGCCTCTGAAGGCACTCTCAACCCCGCCAACACTGCTTCAAAAATAGAGTGGGCCGGTGAGACTCAGACTGTAGCCTTCACCTTCGCCGGCACTTTCCGCATCGCTTCCATGGAAGTGACTTACGACAACAACTCACCCATCCCCGCCTCTGAAGCTCCCGTATTCTCTCAGGAGGCCGGCGACTTCTCAGAGCCCTTCGCCCTGACCATCGCCGCTGCCGAGGGTGCCAAGATCTACTACACTCTCGACGGCACTCAGCCCACCGCTGACTCCGACGAGTACACAGCTCCCATCGCCATCTCCAACACTACTACCGTCAAGGCCGTAGCACTCGAAGAGGGCAAGCGCCTCTCACCCGTAGCCACCGCTACTTACACCCTCGTGGAAACCTACACCGCCCTCAAGGAATTTGCTGAAGCAGGCCTGGCCGACACCAAAGCCGTAGTGAAATTCTCAGGCGAAGCTACCGTGGTTTACCAGAACGGTCCCTACCTCTACCTCACCGACGCCACCGCGCCCCTGCTCGCTTACGGCACAGTAAACCAGACCTACCAGCCCGGCGACGTAATCACCGGCTTCGCCGGCTCAATGACCGTCTACAACAACCTCAACGAACTCAACGTGCTTGCCTCATCATTCGGCGAACCCGTGAAGACCGTTGCTGCTCCCGAAGCCAAGACTATGGACGTTGAAGACATCACTGCTGCCGACCAGAACATGTTCGTACGCATCCAGAACGTGAAAGTGGTAGCCACTACTACTGACGAGAACAAGACCAACTACACCCTCGTAGACCAGAAAGACGCCGACATCGTGGCTTACCCCCGCTTCACCGACGTAACCTTCCCCACCAACGACGTTGAATACAACGTTTACGGCCTGGTATCAGTCTACAAAGAGGATATTCAGATCTTCCCCATCAGATTCGTGCTCCCCATCAACGACAGCGTAGAGGCCATCGGCGTAGCCAACGGCGACGCCATCTACTACAACCTCCAGGGCCAGCGCGTAGCAGCACCCGCCAAGGGCCAGCTCGTAATCAAGGTCCAGGCCGACAAAGCCCAGAAGATCATCTTCTAAGCATACCTGAAAACACTTCTATACACCGGCTCCCGACACCTACCCCAGGTGTCGGGAGCTCATTTTTTATATGTTAGTCGATGGGGTCTGAGTCAGTCGCGGGGGGTGCGGGCGACGGGGCGGGTGCTTAGGAAGCGGGTGCGGGCCGCTGAGGCTTCACCGGCGGCTTCGGAGGCTGACAAACCGAAGGGGCTGTGGGGGGCGTAGAGGCGGGCTATCTGCTCTACTTCGGGGCGCGGAGCCAGCATGCCGAAGTTGCTCAGGAGTTTGCGGCGGCTCTTTACGCCGAAGGCCATGCGGTTGAGGTCTATGTAGTGGAAGGTGAAGCCCCCCTGCGCGGCGGGGGTGTAGAGCACGTTGCCGGGGGAAAAGTCCTTATGCCACACGCCGGCGCTGTGCAGGCGCCCCATTTCGGCAGCTAAGGCGGGGAGCAGACGCGGGGTGTCGGGGTTGCTGTCCAGGAAACGCAGGTCGCGGCCCGCCACCTCTTCGCAGACGTAGTAGCTCAACCCCAGACAGAGGCCGCGGCGCTTCTCAAGCCAGAGGTAGGGCGCCGGGGTGGCAAACCCCATCGCAAGCAGGCGGCAGGCGTTTTCGAGGCTGCGGCGCGCCTTGCTGCGGCGCAGGGTGGTGTAGACGTAGCGGTTCACCACGTTAGGCTGTCGGAACTCCTTGATTATCAGACTGTGGCCGCCGCGGCTCACCCGCCCCACGCGGTTGCGCCCCGCGTAGATTATCTCGGCATCGGCAGGCATCCCTACGCTCTGCAACTCCCCGGCCAGCTCACGGGCCCATTGCGGCGCGGCGGGGGCAAATCCTTTCTTTATGCTCATTTCAGATAAATTTCTATCCAGTCAGTTATTTCACAGTTATCGTTGGCAGCCGCCAGCGCTTCGGGGTTGAGATTGAGCTCGGCGGCTATGGACTCGTAAGTGTCGCCCGGCCAGGCTATTACGAAGTAGCGGCCCGCAGAGCGGCTTATGGCGTGGCGAGAGCGCAGACGCGAGGCTATGTATTCGGCATCGAGAGCCGCGGCCTCCTCGGCGCCATGGTCGTAGCGATAGAGCCCGTAGCGCTCTATGATGGCTATCAGGCGCAGGGCATAATTGGGGTCGGTGGCATAGCCGCAGCTCTTCAGCCCGTGAGCCCAACCGGCGTAATCGGTGGGATCGAGCTCAAAGAGGGGGGCGTAGCGGCGCCGCTGCAGAAAGCGCGAATGGTCGGCGAAGCTGTCGGCAGCGCTGGGGTAGACGCGGAAACACTCCCCGAGGGCATCGTCGTCGCGAAGCATCGTCTCCCCCTGCCAGTCGTTGTGACACTTTATGCCGAAATGATTGTTACCCTCCGAAGCGAGCGTGCTGGCGCCGGCAGCGCTCTCGAGCAGCCCCTGCGAGAGGGTGATGGAGGCCGGCACACCGCTGCGGTGCATCTCAGCGACAGCCATATCGGCGTAGGCAGCCACATAATCCTCATAGCGGTCAGCCGCCAGAGGCAGCCATGAGAGGCAAAGGATAATAAATGATAAAAATTTGCGTGTATTCATCTTATTCTATAACTTTGCAAAGTTACTAAAACTTTGATACGTATGAAAAACTTTAATGTAACTGTGCCCGTGGAGGTGCGCGAATACTCGGAACTTGAGCCTCAGGACGCCCTCCTGATTGATGAGGCGCGCCGCGCCACCGACGGCGCTTATGCCCCTTACAGCGACTTCTTCGTGGGGGCAGCCCTGCGTATGGACGACGGCACGGTGGTGCGCGGCGCCAACCAGGAGAACGCCGCCTTCTCGTCGGGCACATGCGCCGAGCGCTCTGCCATGTTCGGGGCGGCTGCCAACCACCCTGACCGCATCTTCACCGACATAGCCATAGCAGCAAGAAAGGGAGACACCTTTCAGCGCCTCCCCATCAGCCCCTGCGGCGCTTGCCGCCAGGCTCTTTTGGAATATGAAAACAAGCAGAAGAAGCCTATCCGCGTGCTTCTCTACGGCGAAGAGGGTGTCTACATCCTCCCCTCGGTAGCATCCCTGCTCCCCCTCTGCTTCACGGAATTCTGATAGACCCACCACCCGGCTGCGAGCAGCAGCAGCGTGACCGCCACACCACTGAGAAATCCCGGCCCGCGGGGCTCGGACTTGGTGAGGCTCTCTGTGCTCACACTCGCCGTGGCCGCTTCCTCCCTGAGGGCATGCTCCTCGCGCTGCGTGTCGGCAGCCTGAGCCTTGCGGGCGCGGGGAGCGTAGATGCTCACCGTCACCAGACGCCGCCCGGAATCCCGGTACTCCACCACGCGGCGCACACTGTCAGCCCCCATCTCAACCAGCGCCGCCGTGGCGCTGCGCTCGGTGGTTTCCACAGACTCCGACTTCTCAGTCGCCTCGACCACCTCGCTTACCACCTCCCTGCGGGTGCTGCATGAGGCCAGCAGAAGCACCATAATCACCAACACGGGGAGCAGCCCGCGAAGCACCTCGGCGGCCACATCGAAGCAGGGGCACGCCTTGGCTGCAAACTCCCTGTGGCCATGAATCTTGGCGCCCGGATAGCGCTTGAGCAGCTCGCCGGTAAGCTTCCTGAGCGCCGCGCGCTGCTCGGGGGTGCGGGTATCCTTCGCGCGCCCCGAGGCATCCAGACCACCCACATAGCAGATGCCTATGGAGCGGGCGTTGTGCCCCAGACAGTGGGCACCGATCTGCGCCTCCGGCCTGCCGGCCACCACCGTGCCGTCAAGATAGACCACATAGTGATAGCCTATGCCGTTGAAACCGCGGGCGCGGTGCCAGCCATCTATGTCGGCCTTGGTGAAATGCTTACCCTCGCGAGTGGCGGAGCAGTGAATTATTATCTCATCTATCTTTCTCATACTCATTTGTTTTTATATTTATAATCAATTCCGAAAACGGCCCCGGCAAAGGTCAGAATCTCGCCGAAAGCCACCAGCACCGACGAGTCTATCTCTCCGCTCGGTGGCGTAAGAAAGGCGCCCAGCAGGAGCGCGGCCCCCAGCACCATGAGTGTCACGGCGCAGAGCAACTGTAGCGACTGCCTGCTCATCAGCGTTCAAAGGCAAAACAGAGTTCCTTAATCTGGCTGATACACTCGCGGGCACCCTGCTCGAGCCGCTGGCGCAGAGGGACCACCACCGCCTCACACTCCGGCGCCGAATAGGAGAGCTTGCCGGCCAGCAGGCGGTATTCCACATAGCGCTCCAACTCCCAGACTATCAGGTCGCAGACATAGTCAGCCTCCTCCAGATAGCACTTCAGGCGTATAGCCGCGCGGGGCCCGGTGAAATCGAGCGGGCGCATCCAGGCGCTCAGCCTTGCGCACGCCTCGCGCAGCAGCGAGGTCTTGGCCTCCGCCAGATATTTCCGGTCCGTGGGCTCATGCCAGTCTATGGCGGCCACTTCGCGGGGCGAAAGGCTGTAGCGGTTAGTCATTCCGGCGCGTGCCATTGCCAGCGCACCGAGGTAGGTGGACTCCACCTTACCCAAATCAATCACTATAATCATTTTTCTGTCAATAATTTACAAGAGTTTAACAATCATTCCCAACTCACTCCGTCGAGTCGGTCGTAGCTGCCGCTCACGGTCAGCTCCCAGTCAGTGACACCGCGCGGCAGCGTGACCGGCACTCTCACTCCGGCCTCCACGCTCCCGGTCACCTGCGCTCTGACCAGGTCGGTCAGCACCCTGCCGCGTCCGGCACGCACCCGGATTTGCGCCATCACCACGCCGCCGGTCACTGCCACATACAGAACCCTCGGCCGGTGCTTCCCGCCCGGCGGCGGGGGGAGACGCCCGCGCCAGACCAACCCTGACGGTACCCCCTCGCGCTCCCTGTCGGCGTCATAAATCTGCACCTCGCCGCGGCGCATCTCATACCACCCCAGGCGGCGGTGGAAGCACCCGCTGAGCATCGTCATGGTGAAATTCCGGCGCGTGGCCCGGAAATCGGAATCCTCGCCGAGCAGCAGCGAGCAGGTGTCGTTCATCAGCATCAGCAGCCCACGGCTCTCGCTGTAGCCCACGCGGCTCACCCCCTCTATGTCGCGGTAGATACGCCGGCAGACGGCGTCGGTCACCAGCAGCACCTCGCCACCCGTGCCTGCCACATAAAGCCCTGACAGAGTGGGGAAAGCATCGGCCACACGCAGCGGAGCCACCATGCGGCAATTGGTGTGAATGCCCTCCTTGTCGTGCATCAGCGCCGCCAGTCCGTGAGGGGTCGAGAGGTAGATGTATTGCCGCGTGTAGGCCCCACCGCCGCGAAGCTGCGGCCAGATAGCCAACACACGCCCCCCTACATCAGCCGTGGTGCTCACACTCACCAGCGGATTGCCGCGACGCGAGGTGGTCAGAGCGTTGCCGCGCGCCGTGTAGAGCGTGTCGGCATAAGCCATGATGCAGTCAGCCGCTTCATCGAGCGCCGACTCCCCGGCACCCGGAGCGCTCACACCCGTCATCTCCTCGGAGAGGGGCGAGTCGCCACACCCCACAAACCGGCTGCCACCCTCGAGCATCAGCAGCTCCGCGCGCATGGCAAGCTCCGGCAGCTGCGCCTCAATCTGAGCGTCGGAGACGGCCGGGAGCGAACAAGTGAGCTGACTCCCGTTTGCCCCCTGATAGAAACCCATTCCCGGCTCGGCGCCCTCTCGCAAAATGTCCGGCTCGCGGCTCACCCACACCTCGGCACCCTCTATCACCTCGCTCCATTGCGGGGAGAGGGGGGCCAACAGCGTGACCTTAAGCCTCCAGGCATTGATGCTGAACGCCCCCGCCCTGGTGCCCGTGCACCCCTTCTCCGTAGTCTCGAAGCCGAGCATGATTCTCTCGCGCGCCGGGAGCTGCTGACTGCCGCTCACCCTCACCGCGGGGCTCACACAGAGCAATCCGCCATCCTTAAGCCTCCAGGCCACGCGCACCATCACCGGCATGCAGCGGTAGCCGCTGACGTGGAGCTCCTCCACGCGAGTATTGAAAGCATCCATCAGGGCGCGGCTCACCCGCTTTTCATTGTCGCTACCTATGCCGACACGCGGATCGGCCACCACGCTCTTGAAGCTCACCGCCGGCACCTCGCCCGTAAGGGTCACCTCGCTGGCCGCCTCCGCCTGCCACTGCGGCGCATCGGGCAGATTGCCCAGCCAGGAGTAGCCCCCCTCAGCGCCGTCATGCAGATAGTAGAGCCGCCCCGACTCGCCGCGGAGTACCATGAAGCTACCCACGCGCACACCCTGCATAAGCCTTTCGTCGAGCCTGCCTATCTCCAGGTCCGGATAGGTGGCCTCCGGGCCTTCGCCTAATATGCAGGCCACACGCAGCGTGCCGTCGTCATCCTGAGTGATTATGGCTATCCGGTCGTCGCGCACATCGCAGGCCGCGGGGCGCGCCCCTATGGTGGCCACCACCTCGGCGGGCATCAGCGCCTCCAGAGAGCCACCCTGCTCGCAGAGATTCTGACAGTCGAATGTGTCCCCCACCCCCTGCAGAGCCTCGCCAAGCCGGGCCGTGCGGTCAATCTCTATCATCTTCATGGCTCTCAGGCTTTTCAGGTTTCTCGCCGGGACGGTTGCGGATAAAGGCGTCAAAGGCCCCTAACACATCGAGCAGCGCAATCGTGGCATTCTCAAGCTCGGCGCGGAGCATCCCCTCGCCGGCGGCGCTGGTGGAGCGGCCGCGAAGCGCCCCGGCATTGCCGCTGATGGTCTCAAACAGCTCGAGCTGAGTCTTCAGCATCTCAGCGGCGCCGGCACCCACGGCACTCCCCGTGTGCACCTGCTCGGGGCTCACCCCTTTGGCCGTGCGCTTATAGGGCATGATGCCGTTCGGAGTGCTCCAGATGCGGCGGAGTTCGCGCCACGTGAAGCCGTCGGGGAGCTGATCGGCCGGATAGAGCAGCACACCCTTGGCAGAGGAGGAGATGATGTGGTCGAGCAGCGAAATCAAGCGGTTCACATACTTCTGCTGGTCAATCACATCCTCCACGAGCGAGTGCACCTCGCCATCTATCATGGGGTAGAAGCGTATGGCAAACGGTGGCGTGCCACCCGTCTGCTGCTCCAGAAGCAGACCCGTAGGAGTCAGCCAGCGCTGACGCCAGTATTCACCCGTGCGGTGGCGCAGCTCCAGAGGCTCGCTCCCCACCTCGCGCCTCGCGCGGTTCAGGGCCTGCAGACGCGTCAGCGAATCGGGGAGCTCTCTGCGCGTGCTCTTCAGGAAGGGATCGTAGACCTCTATCCACTCGCTGCCGCAGCGCTCCCACACCTCGATGATTCTGTAGCAACCCTTGCGCAGCGGAGTGGCGAAATCCAGGCCGCCGCTCATGTCGTTGCTGAGCCGGAAATCTCTCTGCTCACATCCGCGAAGTGCCTGCCGCAGTGCCTCCACGCGCCGCAGGTCGCCGCGCCCGAAGCGCGAGAATATCTCCGCCGGACTCATGTCGTGGAGCATACCCACCAGGCGGCAGTCAGAGGCGTCGGCGCGCTCAAATGTCTCGAAGATGAGGCGCTCGGGGCTGACGTTGCGCCACATCCCCTCGGCCCCCTCGCGGCGCTGCACCGCCATGCCCGAAATCAGAAACTCCTCAAGCGCGCGGGCATCCTCCTCGGTCTGCGGCGGCAGCGGGGAGCCGGGGGTCAGACCCCCCTGCTGCAGATAGCGCCAACGCCCCACTATCCCCTTGACCATCTGGCGGATAATATTGTTGGTGATGGGCACACGCCCCTCCTCCTCCATGCGCATGCGCTCCGTCATGATGCCGCCGCGCGGCGAGGGGCAGTAGTCATCCCACTGGCGTCCGTAAGTAAAATCCTTGTATCGGCGGCGCTTCCCGCGCATGTGCCCGCAGTTGAGCCACGCTGAGTGCGCCCTGTCAATCATTCCCATAACTTATTTAAATCCAAATAATTAAACAATCCTTCATTCATCTCAAAACCCTCCTCGGGGGGAGCCACAGCCAACAGCTCGGCGGGTTCTGCCTCGGGGCGCAGCTCTATGAGCCTCCCCTCGCGCGCCAGCATCGGCATCTCCGGCGTGGGCTCCAGGCCGGGGAAACGGCTCCGCAGCTCCTCCGGACAGTTGAACTCCACCGTCCTTCTGACGGGGCGGAGCCACCCTTTGCCGCGCACGCTCACTATGCGCTCCACGCCGTCGGGGAGGAGAAAGACACCGGTGCCCAGAGGCTCGAGCCGCTCCTTGATGTCGCGCACCGGCAGGAGAGCTGCGGGAGCACCCCGCAGCATCTCGGCATACCATGTGCGCAGCCTCGCGGCCAGCATCTTGTCAGTCTCCATTCCATCCTGCCTGGCCACCACGCAACCGCAGCTCTGCTCCGGGAGCGCCAGGCGCCGCTTCACCTCTGCAAGCAGCTCAGCTTCACTGTAATGCTTCATAATCAGCCACCTATGATGCGTGCGTGAGCCTCAGGATAACGCAGTGTCAGGCAGCTCGCCTCGGTGAGCACCATCGCCTCGGTGTTGCGCTGACCGCTCCCGCGCAGGTCCAGGGTGTCGGCTGTGAAGGGGATGAAGACATGCTTCTGTATGTACTCCGGGTCGATCACCATGCCGTTGGCGGGCATACCCATCGTGTCGAAGATGTCGGAGTAAATCACGTAGAGCGTGCCAAACTTGCTCTGCAGCTCCGAGAAGTCTATTCCCCAGCGTGTCACCTGGTCGCGCGAGGTGATGACGTGAGTGTGGTCAAGCTTGTTGAGCGCCGAAATCAGGTCGCGTCCGGCCAACAGCACCTTTCGGCGGCTGCCGCTGTTGTCGCTGAACACCGCGCAGAGCATGTCCACCAGTGCCTTCTGGTCAAAACCGTTGAGCGTCACGCTCACATCCTTGCCGGCCTGATGCCAGATGCCGCCGGTGAAGGTCACTGTCTCCTGCTTGAGGTGGTCAAACACCTTTCCCTTGCGGCCGAAGAGGAATTGCTTCTCCATGCCGAGGCGCATATCGTAGACAGCAGCCTCCTGCTGGTCGGTGAAATCCCAGCCTATCTCCTTGTGGCTGAGCTTCATAACCAAACTCTGCTCCACCTGCATCTTGAAGATTTGGCACAGGTTGCTGCGCTTCGTGGGCAGGGCTGCAAACTGCGGTGTCTGCACATCGAGCTGCGTGGCTGCGCGCCCCATTCTCACAACCTCCTGACCGCTCATCAGGGGCTCCTCGCTCTCGGGGTCCTCGCTCAGTATGGCGCAGGTCAGGGTGCCCGCAGCGTCCTTCGCAAGGATGTAATACATGCAGCCTGCCGGGTTATCGGCCAGTGTGAACGTGTCGGTCACTTCGAAGCGCGAGGGGTGCTCGGTCTCCACCATGAAGATTACCTCCTCAGAGCCATCCACCCCCTGGGCTGCCTTGCAGCTCTTGATTATGTCGCGGTCTGCGCGGCTGTCCACGGAATAGAAATCCACCTCCATGGAGTCCACGGTGCGCACATGGCCCAGGCGCGAAATCTGGTCGAGAGGGGTGGCCATGGGGCGAACTTTCACTATAGCCTTGTCGATGGCGTTGGTCAGCAGCGAGGGTGACACTTCGGCTGCGTTGTCGGTGGTGAGGGGCTGTCCGCTCACGAATTCATCATTCTTTTCAATCATAACTCTAAAAAATTTGTAAGGGTTAAACGGTAAAACAATTTTTGCCAAATCATAAATTCCGATGCGCATCATCAATTATTTTCTTTGACACTGCAAAGTTATAACAAATATTTCATTCAGACAAATATTTATTTTTACTTAATTTTCTAACTACTTGACTCATTGAGTTATAACGAAATATTTTTAACTTACATTAACTTTTAGTACTAATGTTTTTATTTGAGCAAGCTCAGAAAAAGGGGTCGCCTCCCCGAATTCGCAAAATTTCCGAGCGAGCCGCTCAAAAACCTTTGCAGCGGCTTAAATGTTTAATTATCAACCATCCTTGTTAACTTATATTCTTTAGCGGCAAACGCAAGGCGCGGAGCGCCTCAAATCTCGCTAACCGGGGGCAACGCCCCCGGAAAGTGCCGGCAAATAATGTGCCCCGGAGGGGTACTACACTTAAGCACTTGCCATATCCGGGATGTCGTACCCCTCCGTGGCACTTTTCCTCTCGGAAACTACCGGGGGCGCTGCCCCCGGTTATCGAGATTAATGGCGCTCCGCGCCTTGCGTTTGCCGCTAAAGGGAATAAGTTAACATTACTGATTATCAACCGACTCTCTAAATTTAATACTGATGAAGAAACAGATACTCGACGGCTGCACAGCGGCTGCTCATGTGGCTTTCGCGCTCAGCGATGTGGCTACCGTCTACCCCATCACGCCGATTGCCGCCATGGGTGACATTGCCATGCGCTGGGGGCTCGAAGGGCGACGTAACCTGATGGGCCAACCCCTCGAGGTCCGCGAAATGGAAAGCGAACTCGGCGCCGCCGGTGCCGTGCATGGCGCTGCTGCTGCCGGTGCGCTCGCCACCACCTTCACCGCATCGCAGGGGCTGATGCTCATGATTCCTAATATGTATAAGATTGCGGGTGAGCTGCTCCCGGTGGTGTTCCACGTGGGGTGCCGCTCGCTGGCTAACCATGCCCTCTCAATCTTCGGCGACCATCAGGATGTGATGGCCTGCCGCGCCACCGGCTTCACCATGCTCGCCTCCGCCTCCGTGCAGGAGACTATGGACCTCGGGGCTGTGGCGCACCTCGCGGCCATCGAGGGCTCGCTGCCGGTGCTCCATTTCTTCGACGGATGGCGCACCTCCTCCGAGCTCGACTCCATCGACATGATTGACTACGAATCGCTCCGTCCCCTCGTGGACTGGGACAAGGTTTCCGCGTTCCGCCACCGCTCCATGAATCCCGAGCATCCCGACCTGCGCGGCTCGGCTCAGAACCCCGACGTCTACTTCCAGAACAGCGAGGCTGCCAACAAATACTATGACGCCTTCCCCGCCATCGTGCAGAGCGCTATGGACAAGTTGGCGGCTGTCACCGGCCGCGCCTATCACTTGGTGGACTACAACGGCGCGCCCGACGCCGACCGCGTGATTGTGATTCTCGGCTCTGCCGCCAAGGTAGCCGCCGAGACCGCCGAGTATCTCAACGCCAATGCCGGCTACAAGACCGGTGTCATCACCGTGCGCCTCTACCGCCCCTTCCCCACCGGGCAATTCCTCAAGGCGCTCCCCGCGATGGTGAAGACTGTGGCGGTGCTCGACCGCACCAAGGAGCCCGGCGCGCAGCACGAGCCTCTGTGTGAGGATGTCATGACGGCCCTCTACAATTCCCCGCGCCGCGATGTCCGTGTAATCGGTGGTCGCTACGGCCTATCGAGCAAGGAGTTCAACCCCTCGATGGTCAAAGCCATCTACGACAACATGGCCCTGCCGGAGCCGCAGAACCCCTTCACGGTGGGCATCAACGACGATGTCACCCACCTCTCCCTCGCCGTGACCGACAATGTGGAGACCAACGTGGCGAAAGCTACCTATCAGACCATTTTCTACGGTATCGGCAACGACGGCACAGTAGGTGGCACCAAGATGCTCGCCGCCGTGCTCGGCAACACTCCCGGTATCTATGCGCAGGCCTATTTCAATTACTCCGCCAAGAAATCGGGAGGCTACACCATCTCGCAGCTGCGCATAGGCCACGCTCCCATCACCTCGGCCTATGAAATCAGCGACGCCGACTACGTGGCCTGCCACAAGACCTCCTACGTCAACCGCTTCGACATGGTGGCCAAAGCCCGCGAGGGGGGTGTGTTCGTGCTCAATTCCCCCTTCACCCCCGAGCAGCTCGTGGCCAATCTCCCCCTCTCGATGCGCCGCGCCATAAGCGGGAAGAAGCTCACTTTCTACAATATCGACGCCGACTCCATAGCCGCCAAGTGCGGTCTCGGCCCCCGCATCAACACCATCATGGACACCGTGTGGCTCTCCCTGAGCGCCCTGATGCCCTTCGACCAAGCCCTGTCAGAGTTTAAAAACAACATAGCCGCCACCTATCGCCACGAAATCGGCACGGTGGTGGAGCGCAATTTCAAAGCCATCGACATGACGCTCGCCGCGCTCAAGAAGGTGGACTACAGCACCTTACCCGGCTGGAACGACACCCCCGAGAAGCAGCGCACCCGCCCCGTGAGCTATCCGAACGCGGATGTGGAGCGCTTCATCCGCGAGGTGCACACACCCTGTATTCAGGGGCGCGGCGACTCCATACCCGTCTCCGCCCTGGCCCCCGACGGCGTGATGCCTATGGGCACCACGGCCTACGAGCATCGCCGCATTGCCACCCGCGTGCCGGTGTGGGATGCCTCGAAATGCGTGGAGTGCGCAGAGTGTTCTCTCATCTGCCCCCACGCCGCCATTCGCCCCTTCGTGCTCACCCCCAAAGAGGCCGCCAAGGCCCCCGAGGGCTTCCTCATGAAGGAGGCTTACGGAATGTCGCAGGGCTACAAATTCCACATTCAGAACTTCCCGGAGGACTGCCTCGGCTGCTCCTCATGCTCCATCATCTGCCCGGGCCACGCGCTGACCATGACCCCTGTGGCCGAGGTCGAGGAGCGCGAGCTGCCCATGGCGGAGTGGGCGCAGGCCAATGTCACTCCCAAGACCGGGCTGCTCCCGCGCCCCACTGTGAAGGGTTCGCAGATGCACACCCCCGGCCTGCAATTCTCCGGCGCCTGTGCCGGCTGCGGCGAGACCCCTTACGTGAAGCTGCTCACCCAGCTCTTCGGCGAACGCCTGATAATAGCCAACGCCACCGGCTGCAGCTCTATCTGGGGCGCCAATTTCCCCTCTAACGCCTATTGCACCACCGACGGCAAGCGTGGTCCGGCGTGGGGCAACTCCCTCTTTGAGGACAACGGCGAGTATGGTTTCGGTATGCTGATAGCCGTGGAGCATCAGCGTCGCCGCGTGGCTCAGCAGGCTAAGGAACTGATTGACAACCCCGCGACCCTCCCCTACGTGAAGGAGGCCCTGGAAGCCTGGTATGCCGCCAAGGATGATGCCGAGCTCTCGCAACAGACGGGTCGCGCTCTGGCTGGAATCCTTGAGGGTGTCAAAGAGCAATCACCCGCCTACGCCGCCCTGCTTGACAGCGCCGACCAGTTTGCGAAGAAGAGTGTGTGGGCTGTGGGTGGCGACGGCTGGGCCTACGATATAGGCTTCGCCGGTCTGGACCACGTGCTCGCCTCGGGCGAACCTGTCAAGGTGCTGGTCATGGACACCGAATGCTACTCCAACACCGGCGGCCAGATGTCCAAAGCCACCCCGCGGAGCGCTGTGGCAAAGTATGCCCCCGATGGCAAACGTGTGGCTAAGAAGGAGCTGGGACGCATGATGATGACCTACGGCAACGTCTACGTAGCCTCCATAGCCTTAGGCGCCAACTATCAGCAGGCCATTGACGCCATCATGGAGGCCGAGCGCTACCCGGGCCCCGCCATTGTGATAGCTTACTGTCCCTGCCTGATGCACGGCATCCGTCCCGGTCTGGGCCACTCCATTGTGGAGCAGCGTCGCGCCGTGGAGTCCGGCTACTGGCCCCTCTATCGCTTCAGCCCCGAACAGTACGCACAGGGGAAATCGGGGCTGACAATTGACAGCGTGACCCCCGGTCCCGACAACAGCGGCACCAACGGCAGCTCCGAGCTGACCGCCTCGCCACGCTTCGATAACGCCGAGCCGCTTCGCACCGTGGAGGACTACGTGATGAACGAGGACCGCTACGCCGACCTCAACCAGGCCGACCCCACCGAAGCCGGCATACTGCGTCCCGAGCTCCAGAAAGACTGCAACCTGGCTAACTCGGCACTGCGCAAGCAGGCCGAGTAGGGTTAGGGGTTAGGGGTTAGGGGTTAGGGGTTAAGGGTTAGGGGGGCGGGTTACTGATTCCTTAGACTCAAAAAAATGGGGGGCCGCGTCATCACGACGCAGCCCCCCTACTTTGACTTAAATAACTTAAAGTTAACTAACTTGTCTTGGTGACCCGGGACAGAATCAACCATCCCGGGCCGGAATTATTCATGTTTTGCTTATGTGCAAGCGTTGAATTGCTGACGATAGCAATTTTTTAACACTCGCTCAGCAGTCTTATTTAACCATCACCTTGGCGGAGCCGTCGGCAGTGGTCACAACATAGACGCCTGCGGGGAGCTCTACGCGGTCGCTGCCGCTGTAGACCACGCGACCCTCGGCATTGCAGACACGACCCTTGGTGCCGCAAAGGTCTATGAAGCCTTCGCCGGTCACTACAGTCACGCCTTCGGCTTCAATCAGGCTCACACCGGTCATCACCTCATTGACTTCGATGGTGTGGGAAGCCTCAGGGCCTACGAACGCTACGTAAGAGTTCGGGCCGGGAGCACGCATGGGGGCATTGCTGGCAGCCGTGCTCAGCGCGCCGTAAAGCTCTGCGTGGCGATTGTTGCGGAAGAAGTAAGCATGTGAGAGCTTGAGCTCTATCTGCTCGGGGTGCTTGGATGAATGGAAATTCTCCATGCCGGCCCACCAAGGGCCCACACTGTACTGGCTTACCAGGTACAGTTCATCGCTCTTAGTGAGGGTGTTGTGGTGAACGAGCTGACCCATGTGGTCCTTGTCCTCCAGGCCATCCTCCATAGATTCATTAATCTTGTGAGCGTGGTTGCCATTGATGGTGAAGCGGTAATAAGCCTGAGTCTTATCAATGTCAAATTCTACGGTGTTGTCCACGCCGGGAATCTCCTCGGCCGGGCAGGTGATTGTGCAGCCGGAAGCCGGGGTTACAGGCATTTCAGCCAGCACCAGACGCTCCACAAACTCATTCTTGCCCGGTATCTGCACCTGAGCGAAGTAAGCTCTGTGGGTTCTCATCTTCTGCTCACCATTCTCCATCACGGGGTTGCCATCTTCATCCATCACCGGGTAAGAGTTGGTGATGTCGGGAGCCACGAAGTTAGGATCTACCTTAAAGGCCACACCATTAGCGCGCTGACGCGGATAGAAGGTCAGCTGACCGTTGCCACCGAGTTCGCCGTCGTTCACACGCTGGAAGTCGAAGGCCAGACGGCGTGACTTGCCTGCGAACTTCACTGAGCCGTCGGCATCAGTCTCAGCGGTAAGCCACATTGAGGGGTCCTGGTCCATCAGGCGGAAGTAGGTGGTCGCGCTGTTCTTCAGGTCAATGCGGGAACCGGCCAGCAGCTCTACCAGATTGGTGTCGCCGCTGAAGCGAGAGTTGCGGTAACGCTGCGCATCGGGAATCAACTCAAGCAGGTGGGGGTGAGCATTGGGCATGTCGAGATAAGCGCGGAAGATGAGGGCGCGCACGCGCGGATTCTCATATTCAGCCTCCTCGAGCTCTTCGTCGGTAGTCTCTTCATCACCAAGAGTGATGCCGCCGGTGTAGTCAGTGGCGCTGAGAGTGATTTTCTCGGGCTGCTCGGATATGTCATGAACCGAAGCACCGAACACATCGGGAAGCATGCGGGGAGTGGGGATGCGGAGCACTGCCTGGTCGCTACCCTCGTTTGATACCTCTATAGTGGTGGCTTCAGCCGAAGGATAGAAGTGGAGCTTACTTGTAAAGGTGTGGGGGAACACATCGGCAGCGGTGTAGATAAACTCCAGCGGACCGTCGTATTCTCCACCCATAGCAGTTATATCCTCTTCTGTTAACTCTTCGCTATCCTTCTTAGTAATCATTTTGTTGATTGTAAACTTCATGGGCTGACCATTCATGTCTACGCCAACCTGGGTCTGCTCGGGAGCGAAGAAGAATAATTTACCACCTATGAGTTCGGGGTCAAATTCATCTTTTGAGATTTTGCGTCCGTCATAGTGCAGCTCCCAGTAAGCGCCGTGAGCGCCATTCTCATCGAGCTCGCAGCCGGTGTTGTCACCCTTCCAGTGGCGCAGAGAGTAGATGAGCATCTTGTCGGTCCAGAGAGCATAGTCGCCATTCTGATAGAACTCGGCAGAGGGCACAGCCTTGAGGGGTTCCACATAGTAGCCGTAGCGGGTGAGGCCGGTGGGGTTTTCAGCGGTGCAGTTAGCCTGGTGGGCCTCCTCTGTGAGCCAGCCGAACTCCACATCGGGGTTACCCGGAGTGTAGGTCACGAACTCGTAGCGACTCAGGGGGTCAGAGGGGTCTAAACCCTTTTCGGGGTCGTCGTGCATACCCTTTTTCATTACGCGCACAAGCTGAGAGACGTAGAGGGGAGTCACATCGACAGAGATATAGAAGGGGTTGGACTTCACTACCTCGGTGCGGGTGTCGTCGGCATCGGTCAGGCTTGAGAAGGTCAGGGTCATTGTGTAGTCATAATAACCGCTGTACTGGTAATCGAAACCATCGATGAAGAAACCTGTTGCGCCGCCGGGAGTAAACTGAGTGCCCCAGTAAGCTTCAAACTCGTCGACGCTCCTGATGTCGGTGTCAAAGGTCCATTCATTCATCAGAGCATTGTTTGATGAGCGATGCAGCGTAAGCTCTATCTTAGAGATGTACCTGTCCTCAGGCATGGTGGTGATTGAGGGGTTAAACAGGCCCTTGTCGCTGGTGGCGTTGCTCATGGCCTGAATGTTGGCACCCCCCAGCGAGGGGATCAGGTGGAGGAACGAATGACCCTTAGCGTTAGCCAGAGGCTTGCCGTCGCCGTCACTCTCCATGTCCATGAAGAACACGATCTGCTTGTAATACTGCGGGTCGCTGTAGCCCATATCGCCGCGGGCATTCCCCAGGAAGATGGTGGTGTTGCCATCGATATTGGTCAGCTCTTCGGACTCGCTGGCGTGACCCCAGTTCCAGTTCATCTGCCATTCGGCACCGTTATCATTGCTGCTTGCGCGCGCTCCGCTCCAGCCGGACCAGAGTTTGAAGTCGCCGCTGATCCACACGTCGTCCACGGTGTAGGTGGCATATTCAGTCTTATTGAAAGTCTCTTCATCTATAGTGGCACCGTTGGCTTCATTAACCACGATGTCGGGATATAAAGCCTTCCAGCCTTCGCCTGAGTTGAGTTCGCCGGTGGGGGTGAACGAGAGGTGGTCCGAGTCGAGAGTGAGCGACACCTCTTCGTCGCCTATTTTAAAGGTCTTGGAGATGTAGACAGGGTTAATCGGGGGCCACTGAGTGTTGTAGTATACATAACGGCCGTCGCGCGAAGTAACCATGTCGCCGCGTGAGTTATACTGAATCCAGGCATTCTGCCAGCTCTGTTCGGGCAGGTTGCATCCAGCCTTCTCATCGCTTATGGTCATGCCGGCTTCAGTGGCCTTGGGCTGCATCCACTGGCCTGACACGAGCGAGATAAAGGGTATGGGGGTAGCGTCCTCGAAGTTGTCAGCCTCTTCCCAGACACGCGCACCGGCGGCACCGGCGGCATATCTCATGGGCTTGAAGCTCAGTGTGTTGTCGTTGGTGTTATAGACCGCACGCACGCGGATGCCGGCACGCTCCCAACCGTTCTTGAAGGTGGGTCTGTCTCCCAGCGTAAAGGTCACCTCAGAGGGTGTGGACTGATTCTTGGTGTAGGAGAGTATGCGGAAGCGGTTGCGGAGATTTTTGTCGGTGCAAACGCCGCCGTTGATATTTTCGTCGGTGTGCTGGTTGTAAGTGAAGTCAAGCGTATAGATGCCGCCACCGCCATCTATAAACTGCCACTCGGGAGAGATCTTTTCGCTGTTGAAGTTGTGGCCGGCCAGATAATAGAATTTAGTGTCTTCGCTTATCTCTTTGAGGTCAGCCTCGTTGTAGCAACCGCGGGGATAGAAGGGCATGCCGCTCACCGCGCCGCGATAGCTGGCTGTAAGGTAGGGCTTACCGTCAACATCCTTGACGGTGAAGGTCACGGTAGTCTCAGCCGGCAGACTGGGGATATAAAGGTTCTTGTTGTCGGTTGTTACACTCATCTTTGAGTAACCTGCCATGTCGGCTACCTCTATATATGTGTCGACGCCGGAGTAAGTAAGTTTGAATTTATCAGTCGGCTTTAACTTAATGGTCAAAGTGCCATCTTCTGAGAATTGCTTTTCATTTTGCTTACCCCAGCCCCAGTCACCTTGAAGTGCATATTTGGAATAATCCACGGAGGGGATCACGGGCTCGTCACCGCAATTGGGAGCGCCATCCCAGGTGGCGTCAAGATAGGGCACGCCATCCTCACCAACAGTGAGCATCAGCGTTACTACTGTGCCCTCAGCGTTAGACTTGGTGATTCGGAAATTCAACTTGCCATTGTTATCCTTATCCCAGGCATCGATATGGGTGCTACAATATTTAATAGGCTTGTTATCGGAACCGGGACGCAGGGTGTTGTCTTCCACCTGGTCGGTGACGTCGGTGGTAGTGATCACGAAGTCACAGGCACCATAGGCCTGCTTCAGAGTGAAGGTTGCGGTGTACTGCGTGCCGTCGAAGTTCATCGGAGTGCAGTTTTTCCATTCGTCATGCGCGCCTCTTACATAGTAATTGGCAGCGGGCTGCACGGGACCCTGGCCGGATCCCTGCTTAGTCACTTTTATAGTAGCTCCGTTGGGATGGTCTACGTCACCGTCCACAGTCAGAGTGATGGTGACAGCTTCATTAATTTCACTCTTGAAATTGTCACTTGCCATAAAGCCTGCATTATATACATTATCTATGGCCACCTCATTATTAGAGTTGTTATTGGAGCCAAAATTCCAATCCCAAGAGCCATCAAATATCTTCCACTCGCCGGTGAGCGAGGGGATATTCAGTGTGAACACATTTCCGTTTTGATTAAAGCGGTATGAATCATCCTTGTTCCATCCGCCGTAATTTCCACCGACAAGATACACATCTTTTGCCCATAGCGGCTGCGCCAAAGCGAGCAGAGCCGCGAGCAAAAGCAGAGGTCGGAGAAATCTGCTTTTAAGTTTTTCTCGTAACATTGTAAGATTTTTTAGTTAATTATTGATGTATATTTCAAAGTTTTTTTAAAGTTAACTAAGTAGTATTTGACGCTGCAATTTTGCTGCAAATTTAGGCTTAGCCCGAACTCAATTTAAGTTTTAAAGTAGAAAACCGTAAGAATTTTTGCCTGTCAATTTATCTGCTTTGGTTTCTCAAAATCGCAGGCACTTGAATTCAAACATCTCCTGAGAGGGCCTTAAGAAATTAGTTCAAAAAGACAGTCAGCGCTTCCCGGAATGGCGCGGCAGACTGTCATATCTGCGCATCCAAAACCGAATAGCGCTGCAAAGTTACAACTATTTTAGCCAATTCTCCCCCCCAACTGTTAAATTTTGTTAATAAATGTTATATTCCCGAATAGAGCAACAATATTTAACAGCCGCCCCCGATTGCCAAGCGATTCCGGCGGGGGGAGCACTCGGAGCACTCTGAACTTTCGGAGTTCTCGGAGCACTCGGAGCTCTCGGAGCACTCCCCCCTTAACCCCTAACCCCTAACCCCTAACCCTTAACCCTTAACCCTTAACCCAGCAGCCGCAGCCATGCGGCTGCTATTGCCTGGGGTGAGAAGCGGGCCTCTACGGAGGCGTGCATGCGGCGCTGCAGCGTCTCGTAGTCGGCAGCTATCAGGGTGGCGGCGCGCTCTATTCCCTGCGCCAGGTTTTCGGAGGCCTCGGTGTGGTCGGCGCCTCCGAAGGGGCAGAGTATGCCGGTGAGGCCGTCGTCGATTATGTCGCGCTGGCCGCCGCGGTCAAAGGCTACCGGCACGGCGCCATAGATCTGACCCTCCACCAGGGTGCCGGGCAGAGTCTCGTAGAGCGAGCTGCTCACCACTATGTGGGCTTCGCGGTAGGCCTCCTCCATGCCGGCCAGGTCCTGCGGGCCGCGATAGTCAATGGGCAGAGGGAAGTCCTTGAGGGCATCGGGGTCCTTGAGCGCTCCGCAGGCTATGAACTCGAGGCGCCCGGCCAGCGCGGGGTTGGCGAGCTTGAGGCGGGCGGCCGCATCTTTGAGTATCGGCAGCCCCTTGATGGGGTCGTCGAGGCGTGCGGCGGCTATGAGCACTTTGAGCCCTGTGCCGCGCAGGTTGCGCACTCGCAGGCGGGGCACCTCTATGGGGTTGCCTATCACCTCAAGGCGGGCATCGCGCAGTAGCGAGGAGTCGCGCGCGCGACCGG
Organism: Bacteroidales bacterium; assembly: GCA_014800845.1. Classification (GTDB taxonomy): domain Bacteria; phylum Bacteroidota; class Bacteroidia; order Bacteroidales; family Muribaculaceae; genus Lepagella. The sequence continues at coordinate 153,902 of JAAVFJ010000009.1, forward strand.
CAAGCCAGCGGCTCACGGCTATGTAGGTCACCTGCACGCGGCTGTTGAAGCGGCGTTTGCGGCGCCAGATGCGGTGAGAGAGGTCGCGCGGGGAGGCTTTGCGCCCCAGCAGCGGGCAGAGGCCGCACTCTCCGCGGAAGCCATCGCAGGAGCCGGCGTGGTGGCAGATGCCCGTCATGCACCACATGTCGTGCATCACCCAGTAGATGGGTGTGCCGGCGTCGGCTATGCGCTCAATCTCTCTGAGGGAAATCATGCCCTGATTGACCCAGCCGAGTATGACTACGTCGGCTTCGGCTATGAGGGGGTCGCGATGCAGGGGGAGGCCGAAGGTGGCGGTGTCGGCCTTGAACAGGTCGCGGCGGTTGCGTCCGTTGGAGAGGAAGATCTGAAGCCGCTCGAGCAGGAAGGGCCATCGCGCACGCCAGCGCCCCACGACACGGTGCACGCGCTCGTGAGGCTCGCGGCGCTCCAGGGTGAGCATGCGAGTGTCTACTCCGGCGGCGTTGAGCGCGTCCATGAGGCGGCGCATCACTACGGCTGCTCCGCCGCGGGTGTCGCTCTTACTGAGGATTACTGCTTTCACGGGTGTAGGTCTCGAAGTGGAATGTAAGCCCCTCGCGCTCATCGGTCTGCGGCTCGGTGGCGGCGGTGAGCTGCCAGCCGGGAGCAGCAGCGGGGTCGGGCATGCGGGTGTCGGCCTGCGGGTAGTCGCGCTCAACGCGGGTGAGCTCCAGGCGGTCGGCCAGCGGAAGGGCCTGATTGTAGACCTGCGCGCCACCTATAATATAAGCCTCCAGCCCCCCGGCAGCCTCTATGGCCGCGGGCAAGTCGCTGCAGACTGTGGCGCCGGGGGCGGTGAACCCCTCCTGACGGGTGATTACTATGTTGCGGCGACCGGGGAGCGCCCCTTTCGGCAGCGACTCCCAGGTGCGTCGACCCATGATGACGGCGCCCCCCATGGTTTTCTCCTTGAAGTGGCGCAGGTCGGCGCGCAGGTGCCAGAGCAGGTCGCCGGCGTGGCCAATGGCTCCGTCGCGGGCTATGGCTACTATTATCGTCAGGCTCATACGCTCACCTCCCCCTTTATGGCCGGCCAGGGGTCGTAGCCCTCCAGACGGAAGTCCTCATACTTGAAGTCAAAAATATCCTTCACCTCCGGATTGATAACCATCTGCGGCAGTGGGCGCGGCTCGCGGGTGAGCTGCAGTCGTACCTGGTCGAGGTGGTTGAGGTAGATGTGGGTGTCGCCGAAGGTGTGCACGAAGTCGCCGGGCTGCAGATCGGTCACCTGCGCCATCATGAGGGTGAGCAGCGCGTAGGAGGCTATGTTGAAGGGCACGCCGAGGAACATGTCGGCCGAGCGCTGATAGAGCTGGCAGGAGAGGCGCCCGTCGGCCACATAGAACTGGAAGAAGGCGTGGCAGGGGGGCAGGTTCATGTTGCGCAGGTCACCCACGTTCCAGGCCGAGACGATGATGCGGCGGGAGTCGGGGTTCTGCTTTATGGTCTCCACCACCTCGCGTATCTGGTCAATGTGGCCGCCGGTGTAGTCGGGCCATGAGCGCCACTGGTAGCCGTAGATGTGGCCCAGGGAGCCGTCGGGGTCGGCCCATTCGTTCCAGATGCGCACGCCGTGGTCCTGCAGGTACTTCACGTTGGTGTCACCCTTGAGGAACCAGAGGAGCTCGTAGATAATGCTCTTGAGGTGCACCTTTTTGGTGGTGACGAGCGGGAAGCCTTTGCTCAGGTCGAAGCGGAGCTGATGGCCGAATGAGGAGATGGTGCCCGTGCCGGTGCGGTCATCCTTGCGGTGACCCTCGGTGAGCACCTTATTAAGCAGGTCGAGATATTGCTTCATCAGGTCATGGAGGTTTTGCGTTGAAACATAGGGGTGATGATGCCGTTGCGGTTAATCTGATACTTTATGGCATCGTCAGGACATTCGGCCAGGCAGTTGAAGCAGCGCACGCAGCGTGCGTTGTCAATGGTTCGGGTCTTTATGTCGATGCAGCCTGCCTTGCAGACATCTTCGCAGCGCAGGCAGGAGGTGCAGCGGTCCGGGATAAGCTCCAGGTGAAGCATTGAGCGCTCGGCAGCGAGGGCGAGTATGCTCCCCACAGGGCAGACTTCGTTGCAGAAATCGCGTCCGCGCATCACGGCCCATGCGGCTATGAGCGCCACGGAAGCTACGGAGGCCAACACTCCCCAAAGGGCGCCGAGGCCTATGCGGGTGACCAGCAACGGGTGAGTCAGCCCGGGGCCGGCCAGGTGGCCCGACTGCTCCACTCCGTTGACGAACGAGGGCCAGGGGTCAATGAGCAGGGGCACGATGCCCACGCCGGCCACTACCGCCGCGGCGTAGGCTGCCAGCACCCACCAGCGGGTGCGCGAGGCTGCGCGGCGCCGATAGGGGCGCGGCTTGATGAGGCATGAAGCGCGGCGGACCACATCCTGCAGAGTGCCGACCGGGCAGGCCGAGGAGCAGTAGACGCGCCCTAAGAGCAGGGTGGCCAGCAGCCAGACTATCCAAGCCCCCACGGAGGCGGTGATGCCCATAGCTATCTTGCTTGCCGAGAGCTGCATGGCGCCGGCCACACGGGCATGAAGCGGCGCACCGGCGCCCAGCCACACCAGGGCTACGCACTCGATAAGCATCACAATCGACACCAACACGCGGATATGCTTCAGAGCTTTCATAAATTTCCACAAAAATAACTATTTTCCGCGAGCGGGCAAAATGGAAAGTGGCAGGGGCTGGAATCTTGGGAGAAATGGGAGTTTTGGGAGCTATGGGAGATTTGGGCAATCGGGGAACTCCGGGAACTCCGAGAGCTCCCAAGATTCCAGTCCCTGCACTCCCAAAACTCCCATTACCCCCAAGTCCCAGCCCCAGCTCTAACACCTAAAACCTATCCCCCCTATTTTGCCAAATTAAGGTTTTTTCGTAATTTTGCGGCTGCCGTGGGAACTTTGCCTAAGGCTATTCCGTTTCCATTGTGTACCTCAAAACACTTACCACACCTTATCTGTATATGCATTACAGCTTACTCCAGTTCGTTTCCCTCTTAGGCTCTGTCTGCCTGTTTCTCTACGGTATGAAGGTCATGAGTGAAGGTCTGCAGAAGGTTGCCGGCGACCGACTCCGCAACATTCTGGGCGCTATGACCAAAAACCGCGTGACGGGCGTGCTCACCGGTATCGCTATTACCGCTCTGATTCAGAGCTCATCGGCCTCCACGGTTATGGTCGTGAGCTTTGTAAACGCCGGCCTGATGAGTCTGGCGCAGTCCATGGCCGTAATCTTCGGTGCCAATTTCGGTACCATCGTGACCTCGTGGATTATCTCGGCCTTCTCCTTTGAGTTTCACATAAGTGACTACACTATAGTACTTCTGGCCATAGCCGTGCCCATGCTCTTCATGAAGAAGAGCAACTACAAGAGCATCGGCGAGTTCCTGATAGGCTTCTCGTTCCTCTTCATGGGTCTGGACATGATAAGCACCTTTGTGCCGGACCTGCAGAAGAACCCCGATATGCTTAAGTTTATCACTCACTACGCCTCGCTGGGCTACTGGAGTGTGCTGATATTCTGGCTATTCGGTGTGATACTCACTATGGTGGCACAGGCCTCGGCAGCCACTTTCGCCATCGTGCTCATCATGTGTTCGCAGGGCTGGATAAGCTTCGAGCTTGGTTGCGCCATAATCCTGGGCTCGAAAATAGGCACTACCATCACCCCTATTCTCGCCTCGCTCTCAGGCAACCTGGCTGCGAAGCGCACCGCTGCCGGCACACTGCTCTACAATCTGTTCGGCTCCATCATAGTGCTCTGCATCTTCTATCCGTTTGTGCAGCTCACGGGCGACATAACCTCCTGGTGCATAGGTACTAATCCCTGCGACATCACGGCCCAGCAGGAGGCGGCCATGAGGGGCACCACACTGCTCAATGAGCACGGGCTGCTCACTAAGGCAGCTCAGACGTCGCTGGCTTTCGGCCTGGCTATGTTCCCCACGGTGTTTAATGTCATGAACCTGGCCATAATGATTTGGTTGCCAAAGGTTTACGTAAAGATAGTAACCCGCCTGCTCCCCGAAAAGAAGGGCAAATCGGAGCAGGACGATTTCTCGCTCAAATTCATCTCCGGCGCGCTTATGGGCACCTCAGAGCTCCAGATTACTCAGGCTCAGAAGGAGATAGCCGTCTACGGCGAACGGGTGGAACGCATGCTCCGGATGGCCCGCACGATGCTCCATTCTGACCCCGAAAGCTCTGATTATCAGAAGCTTTATAACCGCATGGAGAAGTATGAGGAGATTTCTGACCGCATGGAGATCGAGATAGGCCAGTTCCTGAACAAGGTGGCCGAGGGTCGCCTCTCGCCCGAGGGCAAGATGCGCATAGCAGGCATGCTCCGCATTATCAGCGAGATAGAGTCTATAGCCGACAGCTGCTTCAATGTGGCCAAGACCATGGAGCGCAAGCATAAGGCTAAGGTGGAGTTCACACCGATGATGCTTGAGAAAATCGACGCTATGTTTGACCTGGTGCAGGGTGCCATGACTAATATGCAGAGTCTGCTTAAGGAGATGGAGACCCCCGAGGATTCTAAAATCATCACGGCCTACAACCGCGAGCGCGAAATCAACAATCTGCGTAACTCGCTGCGCGACGCCAATATCGACAATATCAACAACCATAAATATGACTATCAGCAGGGCATCTTCTACATGGACCTCGTGGGCGAAGCCGAAAAGCTCGGCGACTATATGCTCAATGTAGTGGAGGGCGTGAAGCACCAGTTCAAGAGTGCCGCTGCTTGAAAATAAGGAGACAACTATGCGCTACTGTGTGATAATGTGCGGAGGAGTCGGAAGCCGGTTCTGGCCCTTTTCGCGTAACGATATGCCGAAGCAGTTTCTTGACTTTTTCGGCACCGGCAAATCGCTGCTTCAGCTCACTGCCGAGCGCATTGCGCCGCTCGTGCCTCAGGAAAGAATCATAGCCGTCACCAATGAGCAATATGCCCCCCTGGTGCGCGAACAGCTCCCTCTTATCCCTGAAGAAAACATACTCTGCGAACCGGCTCGCCGCAACACGGCTCCCTGCCTCTGCTGGGCCGCCCGCCATATCGCTGCCATGGACCCCGACGCCACTATCATAACTCTCCCCTCTGATCACCTGATTCTCAAGCAGCAGGCTTTTCTCGACGCTATAGCCGAGGGGATGGATTTCGTGGAGACTCACCCGGCGCTGCTCACTCTGGGCATTGAGCCTACGCGCCCCGAGACCGGCTACGGCTATATTCAGCGCGGACAGCCCACGGACTTCCCGGGCATACTCAAGGTGCGGTCATTCACCGAGAAACCTTCGCCTCAGATGGCTAAGGTATTGCTGGCCAGCGGCGATTTCTACTGGAACGCCGGCATATTCATCTGGCGCGCAGAGACCATCCTCAAGGCGTTCTCAAAGTTTGCGCCTGAGGTGGCCGAAGTGTTTGAAAAGGGGGAGGGTTTCTATGGCACCACGGCTGAAAAGGCTTTTATCGACGAGACTTTCCCCACGGCTCCCAACATCTCCATAGACTACGCGGTGATGGAGAAGGCCGACAATGTGTTTGTAAAGACCGTAGACCTGGGTTGGAGCGACTTGGGCACCTGGGGTGCGCTGCATGATGTGGCGCGCCACGACGAGAGTGGCAACGTAGTGCAGGGGGCGCGCGTGATAGCGCCCGGTTGCGAGGGGAGCGTGTTTGCCGTAAACGGCGAAAAGGTGATAGTAGCGGCCGACCTCAAGGACTACATAGTGGCCGAAAACGGCAACGCCCTGCTGATAGTGCCCCGCAGCCGCGAGCAGGAAATAAAGTCGCTCCTCTCCGAAGTGAGAGCCCGCTTCGGCGACCGCTTCCTCTGACCGCCGCCCCGCCCCGAGCCGATTTCCGACCCCGGTTGCCCGCAAGCGCCTGGAGAGGAGGTTTCCAACCTCCGACCTGATTTCCAACCCCGGTTGCCCGCAAGCGCCTGGAGAGGAGGTTTCCAACCTCCGACCTGATTTCCGACCCCGGTTGCCCGCAAGCGCATGGAGAGGAGGTTTCCAACCTCCGGCCTGATTTCCGACCCCGGTTGCCCGCAAGCGCCTGGAGAGGAGGTTTCCAACCTCCGGCCTGATTTCCAACCCCGGTTGCCCGCAAGCGCCTGGAGAGGAGGTTTCCAACCTCCGGCCTGATTTCCAACCCTAAGCTCCCGAAAATTCGGGTGGTTACTACGGGTCGGCGTGGTCGGAGGTTGGAAACCTCCTCTCCATGCGGGGCTACGGTTATTCTTTGTCGGTGGGGGTGCCGCTTTGGGATTCACCCCCCTTTATGGCTTCTTTTATCTTTTTGTGGTGGTGGTGGAGGCGGTAGTGGCGCACTATGAGGAAGCCTACTATCAGGATGAGCAGCAGGATGATTATTATGTAGTAGTTACGCATCTGGCGGTCGTGGCTTTCGTGTGTGTTCTTGGCTTCGGAGAGGAGGTGGAGGTTTTCGTCGCGCAGCCTGGAGACTTCGTAGCGCACGGAGAGCTCATTGAGATTATCAGAAGTGCGGAGCGAATCGAAGCGCTCGATAATTTCAACATATTCCTTGAGAGCACGCAGCAGCAGAGCATCGTTGCCGGTGACAGTGGCGGCCACGCGGAGCTCTCTGAGTGCCTGGCGGCGATAGTTGAGCGAGAGGTCGGGGTCGTTGAGCATCGTGAGTATGTGGGGGATTGCCTCGGCATATTGCTTGGTGCCCATGAGGTAGTAGACGCGTGAACGGGTATATTTCTTATATGTGGCGGCCACATCGGGGTCCACCTTGGCCAGGTCTTCTATTTTGTGGAATATTTCCTTGACCTCGTCCACAGTGAGGGCTCGGTAGTTGGAAATCATTCGGCGGTATGAAAGGAATTTCTGGTAGGCGTAAGAGCGGTAAGGGCGTCCGTTCTTGTGATAATCATACTCGAGTTTCTCCATGTTGGAGAGGAGCTTGCGGTCAGCCTCGATGGCCAGATCGTATTTGTCGGTGTTTGTGTAGATGTTTGCCAGGGCGGTGTAGCACTGGTTTCGCAGTGGCCATGCTTCGGGTGGGAGGGAGTCCATGAGTAGTTTCATTCGCTCAAGGCTCTCTATGTAAAGCTGTCCCTGGGTGGCGTTGCCGGTGATTGCGGCTATGGTGTAGAGGCGGTCGAGGCGGTCGAAAATGTCGGCACCTACACCCTGTTTCCATGTGGCTGTGATCTCCACCAGGCGGGCTTTACGCTCGTTTTCGCTCCAGCGCTGCAGCTGAGAGGTGAGCAGCTGATGGTTGAGATACATGGTGGTGATGTGCTTGTCTACGGAGTTAGGAATCACGGCGGCCTGGGCGCGCAGCTGTATCATCTGGTCTTCAGAGTCAGCGAGGCGGGTGGCCAGCTGGCGAATCATGTCGTTCTGAGTGGCGTAGTCATGAGCGCGGCCGGCCACATTCAGCAGCTGTCGGGCTATTTCGATTTGCTGAGCGCGGGGTGAGAGGTCGTAGATGTTGTAGAGAATGTCTACGGAGTCGGCGGGCGAAGAGGCTTTTGTCAGGTCGCGGCGCAGGGCGTCGATCTTTCCCTGGCGGTCAAGATGCGCAGCTTGGACGCTGAACCCTAAGAGTAAGGTGATCAGTGAGAGGATGAATTTTTTCATTTACCGGAAGTGGAGTATAAGCGAAGTCAGGGTATTCAGGGGGCCTCGGGCCGCTCGGTGGCGGCGCCTGAGGCAGCCCCCTGCAGATAGCGAAGTGAACGGGGAAGTCAGTCCCGGTCAATGTTTTCGCGCATCCAGGCGCGAAGTGCACCTACCATTGAGGGCTGCTCCTTGGTGGGTGCCTGGATGTCGAGGCGCAGGCCGGCGTCTTTCACGGCCTTGGCGGTGTGGGTGCCGAAGCAGCCTATGTAGACGTGGCGCTTGTCCTGGTCGAAGTCGGGGAAGTTTTTGGTCAGCGAGTGTATGCCGGTGGGTGAGAAGAAGATGAGCACATCGTAGTCAAAGGGCTCGTCGGGGGTGAAGTCATTTGTCACGGTGCGATACATCACTGCCTTGGTGTAGTTGATTTTGTGGCGGTCGAGCACGGCCACATCCTTCTGGGTCACGTCGGAGACGGGCAGGAGGTACTTCTCCTTGCTGTGTTTGGAGAAGTGCTGCAGAAGCTGGTCGTCGTCGAGCTTGCCGGTGAGGCCGAAGAATATTTTGCGCTTGCGGTAGACTATGTATTTCTGCAGATAGTTAGCCACAGATTCCGAAGTGCACATGTATTTCATGGTGTCGGGGATTGACACACGGGTCTCTTCAGCGAGGCGGAAGAAGTTGTCGACAGCTGTCTTTGCGGTGAAGATCACGCCGGTGAAGTCGGCTATGTTGATCTTCTGCTGGCGGAATTCCTTTACGGGGAGGTCTTCGACTTTGATGAAAGGACGGAAGACTACTTCCACGCCGTACTGCTCGGCTATGTCGTAGTAGGGTGATTTACCGTTTTCGGGCTTCGGCTGAGAGACGAGAATCTTCTTAATTTTCATTATTCTTGTATATGTATTTATGCACTCATGAGAGCCCGCATGTGGGTGCGAGTCTTATGAGTGACAAAGCGATATAGCGGCTGACCAGGTCAATGCCACCGGAATAATTTCTACGCTGCAAAGGTAGTATAAAAATCCGATATTCTGAGCGCCTCGCGGGGAAAAAATGCGGTAGCCTTTTACTATAAATAGCAAGCGGGCCGCAATCCACGCTATCAGGGAGGGGATGAGCAGCGGCGTGAGGGCCGCGGGGTAGAAAAGGCTGAGCAGGGCCAGGGGTAGCAGCACGAGGCTCAGAAGCCCCTGGGAGGAGGAGAAGGCACGCAGCCATTGGGCTGAGATGCGGCGGTCGCGGAAGATGCGGCCAATGAAAAAATATGCAATTCGCTGGAAGAAGTAGAGCGCTACGGTGCAGAGCAGGCAGACCCCTATGGCGGGAAGCATGCGCCCGGGTGAGGCGAGCTGCGGCAGGCTCCAGTTGCACAGGCACTGCCAGAGCAGCACGCCGGCCGAGGCTATGCAGAGCAGGTTGAGCAGCCCTATGAAGGCGCTCTCGCGCATGGTGTCGGTGAAGATTTTTCCCTCGGAGGGCGGGTCGGTGAGTTCGCGCAGCAGGGAGCCGGTGTAGCGCAGGTTGCCGCGGAAGCGCACGGCTATGAGCACGAAGAGGGTGACCAGGCCGAGGATTATCCAGGAGGTGGCCGAGGTGTTGTTGTGAATCTCTGTGCCGCGGGGTGCGGGAGACGCGGGGCGCTCCATGACGATTACGGCATGCACCGGGTCGGGGGCAGGCAGGGAATCGGCGGCGAGTATGGTGTCGGTGGGTTGTGTGGGCATTTCCGGGAGATGTTGAGGTTACTTGAGCCAGCCGGCTTTACGGTACCACTCCACTGAGCGGCGTATGCCCTCGCGCAGGTCTACGCGGGGGGAGAAGCCAAAATCGCGCACGGCGTCGGAGATGTCGGCGTTCCAGTTGCGCTGACGCAGTATGTGGTATTTGTCGGGGTTGAGAGTGAGGGGTTTGTGCTTCATGCGTCCTATGACGCCGCCGGCTGTGCAGACTATTTTCAGTATCCACAGCGGGGCCTTGAGGGGGAGCACCTGGCGTTTGCCTAAGGCTTCGGCGCTCATGGTGCGAAATTCGCGCTGGGTGTAGGCGCGCGGTTCGGCTATAAGATAGACTCTTCCGGTGGGGGCTTTCTGCAAGGCGTCGGCTATGGCGCAGGCCAGGTCCTCGACGTAGATGAAGGTGAGCAGCTGGCGGCGGAAGCCTACGGAGAAGTCTATGCCTGAGGCTATGGACTTGAACATGAGGAAGTAATCGCGCTCATGAGGACCGTAGATGCCTGTGCAGCGGAAGATTATGTAGGGCACGCCGGAGGATTGCAGCAGGAGCTCGGCCTTGAGTTTTGAGGCACCGTAGCGGGTGTCGGGCGCGGGTATGTCGGTGGTTCGGAAGGGTGTGTATCCCCGCTCGTCCCCTTTGCCCATCACGGACAGGGAGCTGATGTAGAGGAACTTATCGGGAGTGAGCGAGGTGTGGGTGAAGGCATCGAGCACGCGGCGGAGAATGTCGTGGTTCACGGCATTAAACTCGCTGAATGTCAGCGCTTTTGTGGCTCCGAGATTGTAGATTACGTATTGGAATCTCACTCCGGCGCTTTGCAGGGTGGCGGCTATGGCGGCAGTGTCGTCGAAATCAAACGTGAGGAAGCGTATGGCCGGGTCGGTAAGAAAGGCACGTGAGGTGGTTTCGCGCACACCGGCGTAGACCTGCCAGCCGCGACGCAGACATTCGTTTACTATGAAACCGCCGGTGAAACCGCCGGCGCCTATTACTAATACGCTGATATTGCTCATGTTACGTTGCCTATTTTTTTTAAGAATGTAGAGCTGCTGAATGGCTCTTGACACTCTCGTATATACATAAAAAAAAAGATTAATTGTCTCACGACAACTAATCCTCTAACCTTAAATCTAATACCATGAAAAACACGGTGCAAAATTAGCACTATATTTTTACCTGGCAAAATTTTAAGGTCTTAAATAAGCCAATTTAGATTTATTTAACATTTGAGAGTATATTATCGTAGTCTCTTCCATCGTTGGGCGTGGTCGTCATTGCCTCGGTCAGCGTGGTCGGAGGTTGGAAACCTCCTCTCCATGCGCCCACGCGCGACCCTGGCAAAATAGCCGCCACGCATGGAGAGGAGGTTTCCAACCTCCGACCACGCTGACTCTGGCAAAATGGGTGCCACGCATGGAGCCACGCAGAGCCCGGCAAAATGGGTGCCTCGGCATGGGGGGTTAGTGGGCGGAGAGCCAGTCGGGGCCTTCGCCTATGGAGGCGGTGAGGGGCACTCGGCCGCTGTAGGCGCCCTGCATTTCGGTGCGCACTATCTCGCGCAGTCGGGGGAGCTCGGCGGGGAGGGCGTCGAAGTTCAATTCGTCGTGAACCTGCATTATCATGCGCGAGGCCATCTGCTCCTCCTTCATGCGGCGGGCTATGCGCACCATGGCTATCTTGATGATGTCGGCGGCGGAGCCCTGTATGGGGGCGTTCACGGCGTTGCGCTCGGCGTAGCCGCGCACGGTCGGGTTGCGCGAATTGATGTCGGGCAACGGACGGCGGCGCCCGTGGATGGTGCTGACGTAGCCCTGTTCGCGCGCTTTCTCTATGGAGTCGCTTATGTATTTATGGATGGTGGGGAAGGTGACGAAGTAGTTATCTATCAGCTGCTTGGCTTCGGCACGGGGGATGCCCAGACGCTGACTCAGGCCGAAGGCCGAGATGCCGTAGAGTATTCCGAAATTGGCCGTCTTGGCGTGGCGGCGCTGCTCGGCGCTTACCTGCTCGGGTGTGGTGTGGTAGATCTTTGCGGCCGTTATGGCGTGGATGTCGCGCTCATGCAGGAAGGCGTCAATCATATCGGTGTCGGCAGCGAAGTCGGCCACCAGTCGCAGCTCAATCTGGGAGTAGTCAGCCGAGAGGAACACGTTGCCCGGCGAGGGGATGAAGGCGCGGCGTATCTCGCGACCCACCTCCTCGCGCACCGGTATGTTCTGCAGGTTGGGATCGGATGAGGATATGCGTCCGGTGGCCGTCACGGTCTGATTGTAGGTGGTGTGTATGCGTCCGGTTGCGGGGTTGATGGTGGTGGGGAGCGCCGTCAGATAGGTGTTGAGCAGCTTGCGCAGGCGGCGGTGAAGGAGTATCTGCCCCACGATGGGTGAGAGATGGGAGATTTTCTCAAGCTCCTCCTCGGAGGTAGAATACTGGCCTGTCTTGGTCTTCTTGGGTTTGTCGGCAAGCTGCATCTTGTCGAAGAGAATTTCGCCTACCTTGGCGGGGCTGCCTATGTTGAACTCCTCGCCTGCCAGCTCGAAAATCTCGCTCTCTATCTGAGCAATGCGGGCGGTGAGGTCGGCGGCGGCATCATTGAGGGCCTGCACATCAACACGCACACCGGTAATCTCCATGTCGGCGAGCACTATGATGAGTGGCAACTCTATCTCTTCCAGCAGGGGGAGCATCTGTTTCTCCTCAATCTGCCTGAGCAGGGGCTCGCGCAGCATAAGCGCCACGCGGCTGCAGGCGGCGGCATAGGTGGCGAGACGGTCGGCGGGGAGCTGCGAGAGGGTGCCCTTCTTGCCGGCCACGCTATCGAGGGTGGGTAGGTCGAGGTTGAGCACCGAGGAGGCTATGAGGGGCAGGGAGTGGCGCATGTCGGGGTTGAGAATGTAGTGGGCCACTGTCACGTCGAAATAGCGCCCCGGGGCAAACTCCCGTCCGCACAGGTTGCGCAGGCAGACGTAGTCACGCTTCACTTCGGCGCTGACCACCTCCGTAGAGGCTTTGTAGATGCGTGTGAGGGCCTCGGGGGCGCCGGGCAGGGATGCGGGTATCCAATAGGATTTTCCGGGCTCAGAGGGGAGCGAGAGGCTCCAGCCGAGGGTGCGCGCCGTCATGTCGGCTTCCCCTTCGGCGGCGGTGAAGAGGCCTACGCGCTCCTCTCTCTCGGCGCGCGTCATGAGGGCTTCCAGGGCTGCGGGGTCGGCGATTATTTCGGCTGTTTCGGAGAGCTGGGAGGATTCGGCGACTTCGGAAGGCTCGGTGTTCTCCCCGGGCTCGGAAAGGTCGTCGAAGAGGCCGGGCTGCTGCGCGGGGGCTGCGGGCTTGAGGCGGCGCTTCACTCGCTCTATGAGGGTGCGGAATTCCAGCTCGCGGAAGATTTCAAACAGCAGCTCGGTGTCCGGCTCGCGGCGCACCAGCTCGGCGGGCTCGGCCGCCACGGGCACATCGGTGCGGATGGTGGCCAGGAATTTGGAGAAGAGTATCTGCTCCTCGTTCTCCTGCACTTTCTTCTTCAGCACCCCCTTCAGTGTGTCGGATGAGGCTATCAGATTGTCGACGGAACCATATTCGGCTATGAGCTTCTGGGCGGTCTTCTCCCCTACTCCGGGGCAGCCGGGTATGTTGTCAATCTTGTCGCCCATCAGAGCGAGCAGATCTATCACCTGGCGGGGGGAGCTGATGCCGTAGCGCTCACACACCTGCTCGGGACCGCGCAACTCAAATTCGCCGCCGCGGTAGGCGGGCTTGTATTGGAGTATGGTGGGGGTGACGAGCTGCCCGAAATCCTTGTCGGGGGTCATCATGTAGGTCACGAATCCCTGCTCCGAGGAGCGGGTGGCCATGGTGCCTATCACGTCGTCGGCCTCGAAGCCCTCCACCTCCAGCACCGGGATGCGGTAAGCCTCGATGATGCGCTTAATGATGGGCACGGCCAGGCGTATATCCTCGGGGGTAGCCTCGCGCTCACCCTTGTATTGCTCGAAAGCCTCGTGGCGGAAGGTGGGTCCCTGCGGATCGAAGCAGACGGCTATGTGGCTCGGATTCTCCTTGCGCAGAAGTTCCTCGAGGGTGTTGACGAAGCCGAAGATGGCCGAGGTGTTGAAGCCCGACGAGGTGATGCGCGGCATGCGAATCAGCGCATAATAGGCGCGAAAGATAAGCGCATAAGCATCAAGCAGAAACAGGCGGGGGGTATGCTGATTTTCCATTATTTTTTTAGTTTATGGTATTTTTGGGGAGGGTGTCGATGCGCTCTATCGGGAGGCCGAAGGAGGCAAACGGTATGGTGAACCATTCCAGCTCGTAGAGGTAGATTGTGTCAAGGCCTTGGGGTATGGAGTGGCGCCGACGTATTTCGGGGGTGACGAGTATGGGCTTCTGATAGAGCACTATGTGGCGGTCGCTTCGTATCTCTTTCTGGAAGCTCTGGCGCAGTCGCCACCAGGGGAAACGCACCCGGCCGCGGGTGGCCCGCTCTCCTTGGGGTGTGCGCGGATCGCCCATGAGCATCTGGCTCCATTGGCCCAGACGCAGCGGCGAGTACATGGTAGCGCCGGAGGTAGGGTGCAGCTGCGCAGTGCCGGGGATGGCGGGCAACTGAGTGAGGGGGGTGAGCGAATCGCGTTCGGCCAGCAGGGCTACCTGTCGGAAGTCGTAAGGTAGGTCGGGCAAGGAGCTGCGCAGGCGAGTGGCATAGGTGTGATAGGAAAGTCCCAGGATGCTTTCATGCACCGTAATGGGTATGTCAAGCGCCCACCAGGGCAGATGCTCAGGGTCGGTAGTGTCGGCGTAGACGAGCGGGGAGCGTGAGCTCACATACCTGTCGGCCACGAGGCGCATTTCGGCTGTGAGGCGCTGCTGCAGCACCCCTACAGCACCCATCCACGCGGCCATAAGCACCAGCAGCGACGCTGCGAATGATTTGCCGGCTATCTGCCACCCCTTGCCGCGGGGCAGATGTACTCCGCGCAGCAGCCGAGCCATGCTGACTATACAGAGCAGGATGCCGAGCCACGCGCCGCGCAACATGTTGTCGTAGACAAGAAACACCACCATGGCGCTCACAAAGGTGCCCACAAGCACCGGCCAGGTGAAGCGCCACCAGAGGCGGAAGCGGCGCCGCGGCAGCAGCCATGCGGCAAGAGGGGCACTCAGGGCGGTGATGGTGAGCATGGGCCAGCGGATTATCAGCGCATGCACCAAGCCGAAGAGCCAGATATGATGGAAGATATTGCCGTCGCTGCTGCGCAGGAACACTGCCGGCGAGAGGGTCACGAACAGGGAGCCGAGAGCGTAGCAGATGCTGGGCCACATGAAGTGCCCCTGCCAGCCGCGGCGCAGCAGCTTCATGACACACCAGCAGAAGAGTGCCACACACATGGTCAGCGACAACCCTTCGTGCATCATGCCGGCCAGGCACGCCAGCAGGCTTACGGCCCATGTCTTTCCGCGCCCGGTGAGCAACAGCAGAAGAAGCCACAGACTCAGAGCCGCTCCCCCCACATAGTTGAGAGCGAAAGTGGAGGCCAGCATAAATTCATGCCAGGGTAGAAACCACCAGATAGCCGCACACATCAGCATGCAGGCCAACGGACGCCGCTGCCACCCCCGGCCGAGACCGAGACGCAGCGTGAGCAGAAACATAGCCGTGAGCGCCACGGCATCGAGCATCTCGGTGAACCATCTCGGCCATAGGTTCGCTAAAAATATCAGAGCCGACCCGAGGCGCGCGTTGCCCCAATAGAAGTAATGAAGATGTATGGAGTCTATGACCTGCCTGAAGGTGGTGATCTCACTCCCCTCGCAGTAATTGAACTCCACGCTGTAGGGCTCTCGGCCCGTAAACTCATGAAGGTAGAAGAAATCATCATTCTGAGCCCCGGCAGCCATATACCAGAACAGAGCACCGAGAAACAGCACTCCCCCCAGGAAAAGCACCGGCAGGTTGCTCCGGCTGAACAGTTTCTTCAATCCATTCATTTGCTAAGCTCCAGCATGCGTTCTATGGGTTTCACAGCCAGAGCGGCCACTTCGGGGTCTACGGTCACCTCCGGCTCCCCGCTGCGCAGCGCCTCAAGCACGCCGCGGAGCGTGCCCAGCTTCATGTATTCACACTCGTTGCACTGGCACTCCGCATCCTCAGCCGGAGCGGGCAGGAAAGTCTTCTGCGGACAGGCACGCTGCATCTCGTGGAGAATACCGCTCTCTGTCACTACTATATATTTGTCGGCCTCATCCTCGCGGGCGAAAGCCAGCAGGGCGGCAGTGGAGCCCACCTTGTCGGCCACAATCTGCAGCTGACGCTTGCACTCGGGGTGCACAAGAATCTTGGCGCCGGGGTTCTGCTTCTTCATGTCCAGAATGGCCTGGAGCGAAAAGCGGTCATGCACATGGCAGGCACCGGGCCAGAGCACCATGTCGCGCCCGGTCACGGAATTGATGTAGCCACCCAGATTCTTGTCGGGACCGAAGATAATCTTCTCATCGGCCGGGAGCGACTCCACAATCTTGAGCGCATTGCCTGAAGTGACCACTATGTCGGTGAGAGCCTTCACGGCCGCCGAGGTGTTGACGTAGCTGATGACCGTGTGGTCCGGATGCTCCTCTACAAACTTACGGAAAGCACCGGCCTCGCAACTGTCAGCCAGCGAGCAGCCCGCCTCGCGTCCGCCGGGCACCACCACCTTTTTGTCGGGGCAGAGAATCTTGGCCGTCTCCCCCATGAAGTGTACGCCACACATCACAATCATGTCGGCATCCGTCTGCGCGGCAAACTGCGCGAGGGCCAGCGAATCGCCAATGCGATCGGCTATGTCCTGCACCTCTTCACGCTGATAATAGTGAGCCATGACGATGGCATTCTTCTCCTTCTTCAGTCGGTTGATTTCCGAGATAATGGCTGCAGAGTCTTCCATATATTATTAGAGAATTAATTTTTTAATTTATAAAAGGATTAATATTACTACTATCCCTGTAGATAAGGTAAATAAAAAGTTCACCGAAAATTTGTTAAAATCAGTTATCTTCATCGGGCGAGCCCTTATCTACGTTCTGTCTACACGGGCCGAGACTGAAATCCAGCGATTTGTGCAGATAATCTACAGGGTGTAAATACGAGGCAAAGTTAATAAAATTTTGGCGAAGCGCTGTAAAAAAACCACCTCGGAAACGTAGAAAAGAGGGTAGAGAGAAAACAATAACCTTACTTGGAAACCTCGCCGGCATGCTGCATGAAAAATCCGGGCAGATACGCAAATCCACTTATAATAAACTCTTCCACCTCATTTCCACCCCTTATCAACACGTTATCTACACCCCCCCACGGGCCTCCCCGGAATCTCCCTTCCTCATGCTTGGAGGTCATAACGGGTAAGCCCGGCACACCCTTCCCTAACCTCCTCGATAAGCTCAAGGCACCTCTTTTCCGAGAGCTTTATCTTCTTTCCCACAGTAATAAAATCCCCAACCCCGGGGTGACCTACTCCATTTACCGAGGTGGCGTGCTCCCCGTTGTAACCTTCAGCGCAGAGCGTAAGGTCGTAAGCCGGGGCGAGTCTCCATTGCCATCGGTTGTTATCCTTGTCCGGAAGCACGTAGAAACTGAAATTCTTGCAATGATCATCCTTGTTATCGGTGAGATAATTGAACACCATTCTGCGATACATCTGTTCCACGTCTTCATCATTTTGAGTCAGATATCCTGTCAGGGCAAGCAGGTTGGAATAATCCATAAAAGGTTCCCGTAAGGAAATGCCCAACAGGGCGCCGGCAGTAGCAGTGTGTATGCGGTTTCCATTTGAGTCAATATCAAACCGTCGGCATGCAAAATATCTGTCATTAATTAGCCTGAAATCAGGCACAATAATGCCGGATTTACTTGCAGCCTCATTGTAGCGGGCTTCCTGTATGCCTACGTCCTGAGAATCGTAAGTGTGGCGAAATTTGACTATCCAGTTTCCGCTTGCATCAGAAAATATGGCTTTGGGTCTTGCACCCCCACTGTTTCCACTATTGTATAATAGAAGGCCGGCATCACTGTCCTGCTGCTCCTTAAGAACTTCAAGCGCAATTTCCTGAAGTCTGTCGAAGTCAGTGATGGTCTCTTCCGGTTCGATAATTGTTGCAGGAGAATAAGTAAGAGCTCCCATGCCGTTATCTCCCACCAGAGCAAGTCTGTCCAATGATGATAGGGCTGCATCGTTTATTCCGTTACGCAGCAATGCTTTGCGGAGCAGGTAACGCCCGTAGCCGTCTGGGAGACTATCTTCAAATATGCCAAAATTACCATAAAAAGGGAGAGGTTTGGCAATGAATAGCCCCGGTTTTAAAGGGAGCTCAAAAGGGGAAATACTGAATCCGTGGGCGAGCCACTCCTTATCATATTCAAATACGTTAAGACGATTGTCAGGCGTAACTGATAGGATGCCTACCGGTTGACCATGAAATTTAACCTCAAGTTTTTCAATCCTTTTCATAAGTAAGTATCAAAAATTAAACGATATCAAAATCATAAGTAAGTGTTATATCTTGAACATATAATTCTTGTTCTTTTCGGCCGCTTTCACCTTGTCACTCAGTCGCATAGCTTGCTATGCTCTTTCGCTCCGCGGCGAAATCGTCTCGAAAATAACTACGCCTTATATGTTCATTAATTTTTGACACTTACTTAGTTTCTTACTTTTTTGTGGGAGTGGGTCTTCACGTATGCCCTCTTATTTTTGCTCTTTTGGCGTATTAAGTCAAGCTCTTCCATCGTGTCAAACTTTGAAGAGGCGAAGATATTTTTAATTTCAGGAGTATAACCTAACGCCATGGCCAACTTAATGAGCGATTCAAAAGAGATGAGACCCTTCTGCTCGAAGCGGGCAACAGTAGATAAAGGAACTTTAGAGAGGGACGCAATCTGCTCTCGCGAGATATTCTTCTCCACTCTTCGTTTACGGAAATCCTCGGCAATAGCCTTTGCTATCTCCTCTGAAGAGTCAAGCGAATAACTGTCTAAAACAGCTAATATATTATTATTAATGCCACTCATTTTTCTAATACTACTAATATATTGCACAAATTTAAAAATAAATTCTGACATAACCAAATCAATCTGCAGCGATTGCCCATGTCAGATGCTTAGCTCGTTTGAGTCCGTCAAATGAATAGCATGTATTCTACGCAGAATATCTTACTTGCATAGCTACTTAAAAATGCCTAATTTTGCGGTTATAAGTAAGTGTCAAAAATTAATGGACATATAAGGCGCAGTTATTTTCGAGGCGATTTCGCCGCGGAGCGAAGGAGCATAGCAAGCTATGCGACTGAGCGACAAGGTGAAAGCGGCCGAA
>JAAVFJ010000010.1 GCA_014800845.1 Bacteroidales bacterium
CAGGTTTCCCTCGTGACAGAGCTGAAAGACATCCAGACCACGGTTGAAGAAATAGAATCAGAAGAGACAGGTCACCTGACCTATCACCCGGCAACCCAGAGCTTGCGTGCCAACTGGGCGGAGAGCCGGGAGATAAGGATATATAGCGTGAGCGGACAGCGCATAAAGACCGGGCGCCTCGGCGGAGCAGAGCGGAGTCTATCAGTATCAGAACTACCCACGGGAGTGTACGTAGTGATAGAGATAAGCGGCGGAACCCCGCAGGAGCCGCTAAAATTCCTGAAACAATAACCCGGCCCAAAAGCGAGCCGCAGGTAAGCGCAACGGAAAATCGGATGTAGGCAAGCACCACATCCACATCTTTCGCGCCCGGCTGACTCAAAAAAGCCAAAAGCGACACACATAAAAACCAAATCAAAACACAAAAATCCAATAATTAAACATTAGAAAAAATGAAAAAACAAATCAAGAAAATTGCTGCAGCGCTAATATTGGCGGGCGGCGTAATGGGCATACCCCATCGAGCAACAGCTGAAGAAATAGTCAAAATCATAGGCGAAGGGAACAAAGTGATAGCGAGCTACTCGGCGAGCACCGTGACCTCCATAGAGTTTGGGGAGGGACAAATAGCGGAAGTTGCAGACAACTACATCATGATACCCCTGACCGACAACATCAAATTTAAGATGATAAAGGTAGAGGGGGGCGTTCCCTATACACTGACCGCTTCAGGAAGTACATTAACGGCGGGAGAGTGGGCCAACAATGGCGCGACGAAGCAGATGGAAGACTTCTGGATAGGGGAGTTTGAGGTGACACAGGACATCTGGAAAGAAGTTATGGGAATAACGGACGCAAAGCTGCCGGTATCGAGTTATGAAGCAACCGTAGGAAGTACGATTTATCCGGTAGGCACCGCGCAGACGAAGATTGGCGACAAGTATCCGATAGCTAATGTGTCGTGGAATGCCATCTGCGATGGAGACAGTAGCTTTCTTAGCAAGATTAATGCGCGCCTGAAAGAGCTAAAGGCGAATAATCCGGCGCTTGCGGCAGCATTGGGTGATAAGGAATTTCGCTTGCCCAATGAATGGGAGTGGGCGTATGCGGCCGCCGGAGGCAAGAATTATGCGAGCTTGCAGTACTGGTACAGCGGCATCAGTGGGACCACACAGCCGGCTAATCCAGAACTGGACAAAGTAGCTGTGAACTCAGTAATAACCACTCTTACCTCGGTAGCGGAAGTGGGTAGCAAAGAGCCAAATGCGCTTGGTTTGTACGATATGACTGGCAATGTATGGGAGCGCTGCAGTGGCTTAGGCTATCCTGGTCATGTGAACGAATATGGCTATCTTGACAACAGTGGCACATGGCAGAGCTCTTATCGTCCTCAACGCGGCAGCTCCTGGGGTTACACTACTGCTAACAGCTTCCGCATCTCTTATCGCGGCTACGACACCGGCACGACTGGCCGGGGCATCAACGGCGGGTTCCGCTTGGCTCTCTAAAACAGACCAAATAACCGTAAGATAATATTTATTATTTAACTTTTATCAATCAGCGGTGTCGCGTGCGTGAGCATGCGGCATCGTGCCTTTTAAGTGGTTGGCCCCGAGTGAAATCCGGCGAATAACAAAAGCAAACGCAAGCGTTCGGATGACGCCCCGTCGTGGTTAACCCGGGTTTCGCCCTCACCCAGGTTGCACCCAATGCAGTTAAAATAAGGACCTGTGTTGTTTTAACAACGAGAACATAAAGGATTATAAGGGTCGTACATTTGTACGGTTAAAATTTTTTGAATATATTTAGCTTCAAATATCAGGATATTCAAGCATGGATTAAGGCAGATATAGAGGTGGCTCACACCGTTCCGTACGTTCGGTCCCCATGCTTTTACATCTAAAGACTGGATAGTTCGTTGGGGCAGCATCACTGACCCCGTGTTTGCGACGAGAGTGTAAAAGATGTATCTCCTGACTTTAAAGAAAAAAATATGAAGTATATTGGCATCGACATCAGTAAAGCAAATTTTGTAGCTGCATTTCCTCAGGAACGTGGTTACAGAACCGAGACATTCAGCAATGATGCAAAAGGC
This sequence comes from Bacteroidales bacterium, assembly GCA_014800845.1. Classification (GTDB taxonomy): domain Bacteria; phylum Bacteroidota; class Bacteroidia; order Bacteroidales; family Muribaculaceae; genus Lepagella. The sequence continues at coordinate 2,096 of JAAVFJ010000010.1, forward strand.
ATCCGGAAGTTTATTACCAAGCTTGATCCACAGATACATCATTGTGTTATGGAGGCCACGGGAAACTACTGTTTCCTATTGCTTTATCTTCTTGACAAGGATGGTATCAAAGCAAGTCTGATCAATCCTAAGAAGATCAAGAATTATTTCCGCGTGATGATGTCCGTGACCAAAACAGACGCCAAGGATGCCTGTCTCATCGCCGATTTCGGGGAACGCTTCAAGCCTGAACCTTACAAGCTTCCATCTGAGCAAATTATGATTCTGAAGCAGAAGAAAACAGTTCTGCGTCAGTTGCAGAAGCAGTTGACGGCCACTAAGAATCTTCTTTCATCGCTTGACCCCCTGCCAGTTAAGGATAAAAAGTGCATCAGTTCGCTGAAACAGACTATTACTTTCATTGAGAAACAGATCAAGTATATGCAGCAGGAAATGGAGGCTGTAGTAACCGATGTGTTTGACAAGCAACTCAAACTCCTAACATCAATAAAAGGTATCGGAGTAACGCTCGCAACCGCACTGATTGTTGCAACAGGAGGCTTCACCTACTTTGATAATGCCAAGCAGCTGAGCCGCTTCATCGGAATTTGTCCAACTATTGAACAATCGGGTACAAGTGTCAATATCCGCGGTCATATAAACCGTAATGGAGACGAGACGCTGCGTTCGATGCTATACGTCGCAGCATGGTCGGCAAGTCAGCATAATACAACATGCAAGGAATGTTACCAGCGATTGCGAAGCAATGGGAAATCCGGGAAAGTCGCAATGATAGCCGTGGCGAACAAACTCGTCAGACAGGCCTTCGCTGTTGTGTCTACCAATAAATCATATATCGACGGTTTCGTCTCTACGAAACCTGATACCGCCGTCTGAACACTTCCTCTCTCCTTCTGGAGGGGGGTGCCTGAGCGGCGGGGGCGGCCTAAACCGCCCCCAAGAGCGGACTGCGGCAAGACCATTTTTCAATAATTTAAGGTGGATGAAATTTTTGCCTCATTTTATTTGGATTTTAATATAGTTCGTAGGGTATGGAAAGAATGCGAAAGTGGCTTCAAAAAATGCGGAACTTAACGTCATCAAGGCTTTAATGTTTGAAGGTGTTCCAAATTCTCAGCAACATATTCCTATGGTGCCGGAAACGGAGTCAGTTGCCATGAGTAAATACGGAAAGGTATTATCACCTTTCTTTGATGGTCAATACCAAAGTGAAATCATCCGATCTGTCATAGTCAGAAAATTTGGTAAAGATATCAACAAACAGAAAAGCATCGCTCTTGATGTAACTGTAAATATCAGGGCATTGAGAAATAAACTTGAACGAATAGGTGTAATCAGAAAATTTGGTTTATGAAAAAGATAATTAATTGCCTTATATTTCAGCTCATCCTTTGTGCAGTTATCTGTCCTTTACAAGTGAAGGCACAACAGGCAACCGTACAACCTAAAATAATGGTTGTTCCGTTTGTAAAAGATGGAGAGGATATTCGCACGGTGTTGGAAGAAGATGCCGACAAACGCATTGTGCTCACTAAAGTTAAGGAGGCGTTTGATTCAAGGGGATTCACTACGGTTGATTTTTGGGGGAAGTTGAAGGCTGGCTCTGTGCAGGCAGCTATGTCGGATGAGCAGCAGTCCGACTTAAAATCCATGATTATCGCATCCTCAGGTGCGGATATATATGTTGACACAGAGATGGTAATTAATCGTTCAGCTTCCGGAAATGCTGTCAAAGTTATCATCACGGCTTATGATATAAGTACTGGCAGCTCGCTTTCTAATAAGGTAGGTGATAGTGGTAAATTTTACACTGACGATTTTGGGCGACTTGGTTCCAAAGCTATTGAGAGTTGCGCGGACGATTTCCTGAATGTTATGCAAACTAAATTCAACGATATGGTTCAGAATGGGAAATCGCTCAATATGACCATTGGATTTGAGGAGGGATCACAGTACAATATGAATTCTGAAATTGGGGACGAGGGTTTCACACTTGGCGATCTGATTGAAATCTGGCTGGAAGAAAATGCTTTTCAAGGGAACTTCCATGTTCAAGGCACTACCGCAACCAAGATGATCGTCGATGATGTCAGAATACCTTTGAAAGACTCTAAGGGAAATAATTTCACGGTTGCGGCTTTTGGACGTGAATTTGTAAAATTCGCTCGAAAATATGGGTTAAAAATCACTCGTAACGTAGTCAACAATTCACTCATTATAACTATCTCATAAGATGAAGAAAGAGTTTTATATACGGTATATTTTGACAGTTTTAATCCTGATGATTGGATTTGAACCCTCATTCGGGCAGAATTTACCTATCATAGCAGTTACAGACAATCGTTCCGTGGATGTGAGCCATATAGCCAAGAGTCTTGATGCCCGATTGAATACAGCACTCCAATCTGCTGGCATACACTCAGAAGGAGAAGAGGGCCTGTATTTGGTCGGAGAGTTAATTCCTATTTCTGAGGAAACTGTTGAGACAGGTATGAGAAAAATCAAAATCAAAAATTTTGAACTTTCCTTGCGTCTTGAGCAACCCCAATTAAATCTACAATTCGGGCAGACAGTCATTCATTTAAAAGGATCCGGATTTGATTCGACTAAGGCGGCTATGGACGCCATCCAGCATCTCAATCCCTCAGCTTTCGAATTACAGGGATTCATATTAGACGCTGCGCAAAAGGCTCATGACTATTACATTTTACACATTGACGCCATAATTGACAAGGCAAATATGCTTAGTAAATCCGGTCAATATGATGAGGCAATCGCACTGTTATGGGCTTGCCCGAATATTACAGCAATTCATCATCAGGTCTATAATGCTCTCGAAAAAATTTACTCAGCAAAACAAAATTACGAGTGTTCAATGATAATGAAGCAAGCGGAGAGTGCCTATGCCCTCAAAAGGTATGATGAAATGAAATATCTTCTTGACTTATTAGATAGTGACAGTCCTTGTGCATCTACCGCCTTAGCGTTAGCAAGAAAGGCGGGAGTAGAAATTCGAAATGATGAAAAGGCAGCGTTAGAACGTGAGGAACGAGAAAGGGAAAGAGCTTATGCCGCAACAGAAAATGACAAGCAACGGGAGTATAATCTCGAAAAGCAACGTATTTCTGCAATCACAGGGATTGCCAAAGAGTATCTACGCAATCATCGCACCATCTATCATTACTATGTATACTGAGATTTTCTCTACGCCTGCACCACTTTTTAATCCCCATTACGAAAGCCAGTAACTTTCATGATGGGGTTTGCTTTAAAAAGTTATATTACTGTCCGCTAAACCATAAAAAGTAGAGTCCAACTTATTGAACGGGCAGAAGTTGGGCTCGACTTTTTATGGTTTAGCGGACAGTAATATTTTTTTTGGCCCGGGTTAGCGGGTTAGGGATTTTTGGGGTTGGAGGAGGGGGGTGGTTAGGGTGGCGGCGTCGAGGATGGTGTGGAAGAGGAATTCGTTGGGGTGGTAGGCGGGGGCGTTGCGGCGCAGGGCTGCTATTTTGTCGGGGTTGAGACGGGCGTATTCCTCGGAGTACCAGATTAGGCAGGCCGGATTTTTTGTCTGCGGCGTGGGGTCGTTGTGGGTTACCTTGCCGTTTTCGCCCAGGTTCTCGCCGTGGTCAGAGAGGTAGAAGACTATGGCGTTGCGGTTGCGGAGAAGGTCGGTGAGCGTCGCGATGAAATCGTCGGTGGCAAGCACGGAATTGTCGTAGGAATTTACGATTTGGTCTGTGGTCAGCTCAGAGAAAATTTTGGTGTCGGCCTCCGGCTTGTAGCGGGCGAATTTCTGCGGGTAATTATAGACCCAGTGCGAGCCGATGGCGTGAATTACCAGCAGGCGCGGTTTGCCGCCATTGTCGCATGTCAGGAATTGGCGTGCGGCGGGGAGCATAATGTGGTCGTAGAGGTCCTTGGCAGATATGCCTGCGTTGAGGATATTGAGGGAGTCTGCCTCATTGATGAACGGAGCATAGGCCGGGTTCTTGTCTTGCGCGGAGAGCCAGTAAGAATTGTAGCCGGCGCGGTTGAAAAGGGTTATGAACGAGGGCTCATTGAGGGCGCGGTCCGGGTGAATGGAGTCGGCGCGGGTGAGCATATAGGGCACGCTCTGGTGAGTGTAGATGTAGGGGGTGGTTACGTGAGGGAGCGAAATTACGGCTGTGTCGGCGCTGAGGCGGGGAGTTGTGGGGCGGTGATAGCCATTGAGACCGAGGTGGTCGGCACGCAGCGATTCGCCTACGATTACTACCACGTCGGGGAGGTCGGCAGTGCCTGCGCTCACGGGGACATTATCGAAAGCATGGCGCTCGGTGAGGGCCGTCTGATGGTTTACGATGTAGCTCTGCGTGGTGAAATAGAAGCAGAAAGGCATACGCAGAACCATAGAGAAATACCAGCGGTTGCTGACCATAGGGGGGAGCAGGAGAATGATGATGCCGAGCAGAGGGAAGATGAACCATTGGCGTGGTGAGCGCACGCATTTCCAGCGGTAGACAGCAAAGGCTATGCCGAGTGCGAGGGCGGCAATGGCTATAACGATGAGCAGCGGCGAAATCAGCGTGAACCACACCTTGAAGTCATTGACAGCCATGAGCTCCACAGTTGCCACGGAGATGGTGATGCCCATTGTGAGCTTGAAATAGGAGAGGATGGCCGAAGCCGTCAGAATCAGTGGGAAAGTGAAGGCAAACAGCCAGCGCGATGAGCAAATCAGCGCGAAGAGAGCTGCTTGAGCGACAGCCACCACGCCCCACTGCACCATAAGTGTGATAAAACCGCGAAGCGAGTGGGCGGAATCCTCGGCAAAGTCTACGTTGATGAATATGAGCGAGTAGAAAATGCAGACCACTACCCAAAAGAGCCAGAGGGGGCAATTGCGAAAGCTGATATTACTGAACAGACCTGAGATGCGTTTCATAACAATTTAAAGTATATGTGGATTTACACCAAATTTAATAAGCAAGTATCAAAAATTAAGCGATATCAACTTCATTATAAGAGTTATATGTTCATTAATTTTTGACATTTAAATCCGAACACTCACTAAGAAGCAGTGCAGGGGTAATGAGAGAGGGGTGAAAATCGGGGAGGGTTGCAAGGAGCTTTTCAGAGGAAAAGGTGAGGGGCGCCGTGAACTTGCGCAGCCTGGGGGTGGTGATAGGGGGCTTGGGCAGATGGCGCTTGAGGGGGGAGGGGAGGGCATTCACTGCGTCGCCGGCAGCAGCGAGCAATCGCGCCAGCCGGAGGGGAATTGTCCGCGGCGCCCGTTTACCTAATGCTTCGGCAATCATGGTCGAGAGGGTTCGGTAAGAGATGCCCTGCGGATAGCTTACGTTATATGTGCCACCTATCTGAGCTATCCGCGGGATTATCTCAGCGAAATCAGCGGCGGCCACGAGGCTGCGTTGTGCTGACGTGCCGGCTATGTCGGCGTAGCGGCCCGAGCGTATGCCGCGAATCATGTCGCCCAAATTCGCCGGCGCGTCGGGAGCCGCTATCAGCGCGGGGCGCAGAATGGTGAGCACCACCGAGTGGCGGGCGCACCAGTCGCGGAGCAGCTCCTCGGCTTGAATCTTGCTTTGGGCGTAGGGGGTGGAGCCGTTGAGCGGGTTGGATTCATCAATCATCAGCCCGCTTTCGCATCCATATACGGCCACCGTACTGATGAACACGAGCGCCGAAGGCACGCCGCTCTTTTCAAGCGCGGCGCAGAGATTGCGGGTTCCGCTGACATTGACGTCAAAATACTCCTGCACCTCAGCCTCGCAGACCGGGAGCGTGTGAGCTTTGCCGGCAGCATGCACCACCACATCAAAGCGCGAGAGGAGCACCGGCACCTCTGCGGCGAGGTCGCAGCAGATTTCGCAGTCCGCAGAACGCGAAAGGCGCGCCACGTGCGAGAATTTCGCGCGTAGCTGCGGGAGAATATTTCTCCCCAGAAAGCCTGTGGCACCGGTTAGAAGCAGCGATTGCATATTGTCTGCAAAGGTAGTAAAAATAGCGCGGGCGCACAAATAACCTTTTTGTGAATCCTGATTTGAAAGACCGGCACTGTCAGCAGGAATTGAAATAAGGCAGAGAAATAGAGCGGTGGTGATAAATTAACTAAAATTTAAGAAAATTAGCAATAAATTTTGTGATTGCTGAAAATTTACATACCTTTGCGGTCGGAAGATATGCTGTAATTTATTGTCGCTATTATTATCGGTACTAATATCTTACTGCAACTTATGGATTAATAATTTATTTTCTATGACAAAATCTTTACTACTAACAGCTCTATCAGTGCTATGCAGCTGGGTTACGCTACTCGGCATTCCGGCCTATCCCGGTTTGGTTCCTTATCAGCAGCCGGACGGGTCAAAAATTATGATTCGTATGCAAGGCGACGAATGGGGGGTGCGCTTCTTCACAGAGAATGGCGATGAAATGCGTCAGCTCCCTGACGGCACACTGCGCCGTGCAACGGCCGAGGACTTGAAAGCCATAGACTCCGAGCTTCAGGCCTCGGGGGCGGCGCGCGTGCAGCGTCGCGGCAAAGGACTCGGCACAGCCTACATCCCTCACCGTGGCAAGGTTAAGGCGTTGATAATACTTGTGGAGTTTACGGACCGAAAATTCTCCGTGCAGGACCCTCGCGGTTACTATGAGTATTTCATGAGTCTGCCCGGATTCAATTATGATGATGGAGTGGGCAGCGTGAAGCAGTATTTCGACTGGCAGTCAGACGGCCAGTTTGATGTGCAATTCGACGTCTACGGCCCCGTGCAGATGGACAAACCTATCTCAAGCTACTGTCCGCGCAGCAATGTGCCTAACCTCGTGAAGGATGCCACCAGCAAGCTTGACAGTCAGATAAACTTCGCGGATTATGACGTAGACGGTGATGGTGACGTTGACAACGTCTACATAATCTTCGCCGGCATAGGTGCCAACTACACCGGCGACCAGAACACCTCCATCTGGCCTCACAACTGGAATGTAGGTGGCAGCCTGGGCATCAGCACCACTTATCGCGACGGCAAGAAGCTTGACCACTATGCCATAACCTGCGAGCTCGGTGCGGGCCAGAGCCGCGTCGGCATTGGTCCGTTCATCCATGAATTCTGCCATGCACTCGGACTGCCGGACCATTATAACAGCAGCGGTGGTGGCGCTACCGGTGTCACTGACTACACTCCCGGTCAGTGGGACGTAATGGACCAGGGATGCTACTTAGGTGCAGGGCGCCGTCCGTGCAACTTTAGCGCCCACGAGCTTATGGCTATGGACTGGGTACAGCCTGCTCACACACTCACTACGCAGACGGCTAACGTCATATTGCCGATATTCGACCTCAATAAATGGTTTGTGAAGGTAGATACCGGACGTGCCAATGACTATTATCTGCTTGAGAACCGCGGACAGGAGGGCTGGGATAAGGACCTCCCCGCCTCAGGCATGTTAATTTGGCACATAGATGCCGGCTATAGCGACATTTCCAGCACGCCTAACAATGACCGCAACCATATGGCCGTGGACCTCATGCGTGCCGACAATATATACAGCGTCACCTCATTCAGCTCAGATGCTTACCCCACAGGCGCCAACACAGCTTTCGGCGCCAACACCACGCCGCAGATGTTTCAGTGGCAGTCGTCATCGTCAAGCACGAAAGTGCCGGTAACTGGCCGCGAGATTTCGGGCATAACCCGCTCGGGGAGTACCGGACTTGTGCAATTTCGCTACAACGGCGGTAATGACAACAATGTGCTTAAGCCTTCAGATATTGATATTCAGAACGTAATAATCCGAGTAGAGGCTGACCCGGCTGATGGAGGCACAGTGTCGGTGGGTCAAGGCAATGCCAATCAGTATCAGGCCATCATAGGCGACATGCCCTACATCTACGCCGAGCCCAACTCCGCAGCGGGCTACCGGTTTGTGAACTGGACCCTGGACGGCAAAGAGGTGTCTACTGCCAAAAACACGCTACTGAGAGTGACCGATATCAGCGTGGGTGGTACCTATGTGGCGCATTTCGAGAAGATGCAGAGTGGTGACGATGACTATTGTTACCCCTCGGCGGCTCCTAATCCCAAATTTGGCAACCGCTACATAAGCGCGCTCCAAGTGAGTGCCGGCGACACAGAGACCAATATATCCGACCTGCAGACCGGCAGCTCATCGGCCATCTATCAGGACAAATCAGCAGTAACGGTTAAGGTGCACCCTGGCGAGACCGTGAAAATCCGTCCCACAGCACCCGGCTCCGGCGAATGGCGCCATTCATATTTCTACATTGACTGGGAAAACGATGGCTTCCACTACGACGGGCCCTCCACCTACCTCGACACTCAGAACGGCTATGCCCTCAGGGATGGTGTGGAGTTGATGTATTTCTCCAACTGGCGCGCCGACGATAATGACGCCTCCCCCTGGTACACCTCGGCCCCCTCATTCCTTTACCCCTCCACGCCTGCCAACTTCGATGTCAACAGCGAGTTTGAGATTACAATTCCCGCCACAACGAAGCCCGGCAAATACCGCGCGCGCTACAAATGTCACTGGCAGTCGCTCGATCCCTGCGGCAACAGGGACTCAAGCACTGATTCCAACAACAACATAGAGTGCATGGGTGGCACCGTGATTGACTTCACCATAGAGGTAGAGGAGGAGCTCGTGGGCGATTACTACTACTTCAGCGCCACCACACAGCCTGAAGGCGTGGGCCTTGCGAAAGTTAACGGCTCCACAGCTCCCTTGCCGGTGCTTGCCGGCGACAAAGTGGAGCTCTCAGCCCTATCTTGGGCTACCGGCCGTGATCAGCAGGGCAGCTTCATTGACTACGATTTCGTGAGCTGGACAGGCCCCAACGGCATGGTAGTGTCTTACGACCCGGACTTTGAAATTACCAGCTCTGCCGCTACCGAAGGCTGCTACACGGCCAACTACAAGGAGCGCGCATATCTCTTCACCGCAGTGGCTCAGCCGGCTGATGGGGGCATTGCTACAGTCAACGGTCAGTCAGCTGCCGAGGCTAAGAAGGGCGCTACCGTGAATTTCGCTGCCGAAGCCTATGACGGCTACGAATTTGTGCAGTGGGTGTGGCCATACCTCATCAGCAACAAGCCTTACACCTCCACAAAACTCTCGATGCCAGTGACCGTAGATCCCGCCTACGCCGGCGAATATGTGGCTGAATTCCGATTCATCGGCGGCAATCCCGGCGGCGAGATTCACCCCGACATCTACCTGCGCGAAATATCCACCGAAGGTGCCGGCGACCAGGACCTCAGTCTCACGTTTGCCGCTCACCCCGGCCAATTCCATAACGTGCTGGAGACATTAGCCGACAACAGCATACGCACCGGCAACAATGCCCACACCTTTACGCTTCACCTCAGTGGAGAGTCTCTGCCGGAAGGGGCATCCGGGGCTGCGCGCGCTGCCGCCTCCATATCCAATACCGCAGCCTTCATCTTCACCGACTGGGACCGCGACGGGCGGTACACCCTCGATGGCGTTTATGCCACTAATCCCGATGCCGGCGAGCCGCTCCGTGTGGCCCACAGTGTGGAAGTGCCCGAAGGCCTCGAGGAGGGTGACTACATGATGCGCCTGCTCCTGATTGACCAGAACAACGCTAAGGATGGGTCATTTGACCATATCAATGCCTATGCCAGCAATGTGCAGGGTGGCATCAGCTACGACCTCCCCCTCGTGCTGGTTAGAACCACCGGCGTCAGCGCCATCCATGTGGCACCCGAGAAGCAGGGCATCTACGACCTGCAGGGTCGCCGCCTGCGCGCAGTGCCCGGCCCCGGCATCTATATCATAGATGGCCGCAAAGTGTCAGTAACCCGCTGAATGAATTGAAATTAAAACAGACGCGCCCCCGCAGAAAGCTGCGAGGGTGCGCCCTTTTTTTATGCTTAAGAACAGATTATTCGGGACGGGTGAAGCCCTCCTTTGTGGCGCGTTCGCTCATGCGCTTGATGCGGGTGGGCAGGTCGGGGTGAGATGAGAAGAGTTGGTTGATTTTGGAATTGGAATTGGAGCCGGAGCCGGAGAGAGCCTGAAGCTTCTCGAAAGAGAGCGCCATGGCCCAGGGATTCTTGTCGTGAGCCTTGAGGAACTCATAGCCATAATCGTCGGCAGCCTTCTCCTGCTTCTGAGAGTAAGTGGCGTTTACGAGAGATTCGGAGAGTGAGCCGAGCTGAGAGTCGGTCAGCGCGGAAGCGGTGCCTGAGGTGCTGCCTACGGCATCTTTAAGCGCCGAGGTGAGCAGTGCGGTCTTGAAAGCTTTCTTAGAGTCCTTGTGGGCTACGTGGCCTATTTCGTGGCCAATCACACCGAGGAGCTCATCGTCAGTCATCTGGTCCATGAGGCCGGCAAACACGCGCACCGAGCCGTCAGCGCAAGCGAAGGCATTGACATCGACCACCCAATAAACCTTGAAATTCAAGGGGATGCCCTCCACGCTATCCAGCCCCTTTGTGAGGCGGCGCAGGCGCTGGGTGTATTCATGATTCTCGTCACACACCTTGTTGTGAGTGTCCATCCAGTCTATGTATTCCTTAACGTAGGCAGCCATCTGAGCGTCGGTCAGCGTGAGGGCCTGCGCGCCCTGCTTCAGAGCGTTTACGCCTTTGCCAATATTAAACTGAGCGGCTGAGGGGAGTGGTGCAAAAAGTGAAGCGCCCAGGAGGGCGAAACATGTAAGAATTTTTTTCATAAATTTAATATTTGGGGATGCAAAATTAATTCTTTTTTCTTACTTTTGCAATCGCTTATGAAAAAGGGATTATTTATAGCACTTTTGGTGGCGGGAGGCCTGCTTGTCGGCTATGCCTCGATATTGCTGGAATACACTGAAATACGTCCGGTAATATTGCTGGTCATAGCGCTTGTTTTCGGCCTTGGCGGCGCTCTTTTCTCATTCCTTAAAGGGAGGCAGAAAGGGCTTGATTGGTCTGCACTGATTGTGTGGGTGATTGCGGGTCTGGCGGCTGCCGGGCTTGGGGTGCCCTCAGTAGCATTGATAGCTAATTACCACACGGCCATGGCACGCAGCGAGCCGGAGCAGATGAAGGTGCTGAGTGTGACGAAGAGTAAAAAGACGGTGCGTACAGGTCGCCGTGGTCGCCGTACGCACACCTACGATGTCTATCACGCGCGCCTAACAAATTTTCTGAACGATACTATATATGTCCCCATAACAGCCAGTGAATACCGACACCTGCATCGCGGCAACATAATTGAAGTGGAGCAAGGAAAGGGCATCTTCGGCTGGACTGTCCATGAGGTGATTAACTAACAATTTAACTGACTTTGTGCGTGAAACCGATTAATCTCAAATTTAATGTCCTGCTGGCTCTGCTGAGTCTGCTTCTCGGCAACGCAGCGACGGCGCAGGCTCAGATTATCCGCACGGATACAAAAACCAATATTACCGATTCGCTCCGCGATGAGTTTGACCGCGGACCCTATTTCACTCTCTATCACGACAACTATTTTGTGGTGGGAACAGACCCGGTGCATCGCCCTACGGCCAATAACAGCGACGTGCGTTTTCAGGTGTCGATAGCTCAGAAGCTCACCAAAAGCCGCCTGCCTCTGGGCACATTCCTTTTTCTCGCTTACACTCAGACAGTGCAGTGGGATGTATTCAAGAATTCCATGCCGATGCGCGATTTTACCTTCAACCCCGGCATAGGTCTGGCCAAACCGCTCTTCTTCAAAGACCGATTCCTCGGTAAGGTCACCCTCATGCTGGAGCATATGAGCAACGGCCGAGACTCCATTCAGAGCCGCTCTTGGAACCGTGTGGCTCTCGGTGCCTCAATAATGATTGACGAACAGCTCACCGTAGACGGCAAGGCATGGGTGCCAATCGTGGACGGCATGAATAATAAGGATATAATAAAATATGTAGGACTCTTTCAGGGTGGCGCTACCTTCATGACGCGCAACCGCAAGTTCGGGGCATCGTGCCACCTGGTGAAGCGGGGCACATGGAAGCTCGACTTCAACACTACTATCGATGTGTTCTGGCGCCCCTGGGATCGTGCCAACCAATATCTTTTCCTGCAGTGGTATAACGGCTATGGTGAGACGCTGCTTGACTACAACCAGTTTCATAACCGTCTGAGAGTGGGCATAGTCATCAAGCCCCGCTTCTTCTCCGAATACTGATGCGCTTGCCGTAAATCTGCTCAAGCGCGTAGGCATACCAGTCACCCTCACCTACACCAGGCTCAAATTCTGCCGGTTTCACGCGCCCCATCAGCAGGAGGGGCATGTCGGCGGCAGTGTCATAATAGACCTCAACCTGCCCGTCGGGGCTGGCGTCATAGCGCGTGAGGATATCCCTTATCTGGCCGTTTACGCGCGTTTGCCAGTAGATGGAGGCGCCGGCCTGCACACTCAGGAACAGGCTGATGGTGAGCCACAAGGGTGTGGTCGGGCGCAACTTGCGGAAGCTGTGGCCTGAGAGGGTATATTGCTTTAAGAGGGCGACCAGCGCGTAGAACTGCACTCCCCACCCCGCTCTCCCCGGCACGTTGCCGGCAATTACGAACATCAGCGAACAGAGGCTGATGCAGACCATGGGCAGCCAGACAGTGTGGCAGAGCGCCTCCAGCTGCCGGCGTCTGCGAAGAGCTAACACAGCGATATCAATAATAAGGACTATAGCCAGATAGCCGCTCTGAAGCACCGTGAGCCACGCGGCCTGATCGGAGTGGCTGCCGAGGGTGAGGTCGTCGAAACGACGGTAGCTGGCCGGGCTGCTTATGGAGAAGAGGCAGCCGGCTATCAGGAAGGCGAGTACCCATTTCTTGTAGAGAGATAGCGGGGCCTTATCTGAGCGCCAAAGCAGCCACGCGCCGATGCCCGCCAGCGTCGGTATGCCGAAAATCTCGTGGCCGCAACCGGCAATGCCTGCCAGCGGGAGCAACCAGAGCCACCGCGGGGAATTCATAGGGTAGCGGAAAATCAGCACCAGGACTAAAGCATTGATACTCAGTGACCAGAGATAGTTGAGCTGCACCACAAACAGTTGCAGGTCATCTCCCCACGGGCAGCAGAGAATGAGCAGCCCTATCGCTACGCTCCAGAGTAGCGGCTGGCGGAGGGTGACTCCCGTCAGGCGGCTGTAAGAGGCAAACAGCAGCGCAGTCAGTGCCCCCGAAATCAGCGCAAACAGCCCGCGCGGACAGTGGTGGAGCCAGACGCGCACCGTGATGTCAAAGAAGCGGGCGTTGCAGTTCATCCACATGGAGTAGAAGCTCTGAAAGAAGCGGAAATGCCGCGGATAGTATTCGCCATACATGGCGTCGTCGCCTATGTGGGGGTGAGTCAAATCATTGCAGACAATCAGCGCCACCCACAGCAGCACCGGGAGCAGAAGCAGCGAATATTTCAGCAAGCGCTTAGCAGTCATCACCCGGCCTTTTTATTGACAAGAGAGTCGGCTCTCAGCGTAATCTCCATGATGGGCGCCACCTCACCGGTCTCGCCTATCTGCTGGGGGCGGGTCTGCACACTGAGCTCAGTGCGTCCGTAGCGATAAATCTGAATGTGGGTGTCGCCGCGGTCCATCTCCTCCACCGGTTGCATCTCGGTGCCTCCATCGCCCAGCGTGGTGGAGAGATACTCCAGCAGCTCGTGGGGGCGCAGATTTCCGGCGTTGGTGTTGCGAATACGCAGCTCCGTGGAGTCCACCACCTCAATCTCCCACTGTCCCGGCATACCCTGCAGGTCCGTGAAGAGCGGCATGCCTATGCCATCGGTGAGCACCCCCTCGAAATTGAAATCAGTGGAGTCAAGGCGTTCTCCGATATTGATGGTGTTAGCCACCGACTTCACCGTCATGCCTATGTCATTATTGGCTATGAAAGGCTCGGGCTCGGCAGTGGACATCACCGAGTCCGTGCCGACCCCCTCGGTGGAATCCGAGTCAGAAGAACCGGCATATCGGCAGCTGCTGAGAGTGAGCAGGATGCCGAGCGATAATAGCACTTCATGTTTCATGAGTCGTGTAAGGAAAGCGCGTGCAAATTTACAAATTTTTCTGCTGATTAGCGCTCAGATTGGCCAAAAATCATGCCGACACTTTCACGGAGATAAATTTAATTGTCCGCGGGGTAAGATAACCGATCATAGCCGCCAGAGTGACAGGGAGAAGCAGCGAGTAAGCCTGGGTGGCTTCCACAGTGATGAAGATGGACATCAGCGGAGCTTGCAGAATCGCGGCCATAGCTGCCGCCATGCCTATGCAGGCAAAGGTGCCGAGTGGAAGTGAAAGTCCGAGCCACGTGTTGCATACGTAGGCGGCGAGCCACCCCAAAATGCACCCTACAAACAGAGTGGGGGAGAAATCACCGGCCACGCCACCCCCATTGTTGGCCAGGGCCACGAGCATCCCTTTCACCGCCAGCATGCCCACAGCGGTGATAATGAGCGTGAGCGAGGTTATGTCGGCACCGAATATGCCCTGAGAGAGCAACCCTGCGGGGTTGGCGGCGAGCAGCCCGGTCATGAGCGAATAGCCGTCGCCATAGAGAGCCGGCATAAGGAGCACAGCCAGACCCAAAATCAGGCCCGAGCTCAGCGTCTTCACCCAGGGGGAGAACTTATTGAGGCGGCTCACCGTGCGCTTTGAGGTCCAGGTGTACCACAGGGAGTAAGCGCCGATTATTATGGCTATGATTACGAGGGGGAGATAGGCGGAGGTGTCGGGAGAGACGGGGGAGAGATAGACTATGTCGGGAGCACGGCCGGCCAGCACATAAGTGGTGAGCGAAGCGGTGAGGCAGCTCAGGCCGAGTGCCAGAATAGGCACCGTGGTGAGCTCCATTTGCAGAATTTCAAGAGTGAAGAAGAAGCCACCCATAGGCGCGCGGAATATGGCCGCTATGCCGGCGCCGGCGCCACATGCCACGAGTATCTTCATCAGCTTCCCGTCCACCGAACAGAGGCGTCCCACCGTGCCCCCCATGGCGGCGCCGGCATAAGCTATCGGGCTCTCGGTGCCGGCCGATGCTCCCAGACCTACGGTCATGGCGCATCCTCCGATAGTTTCCCAAATCACGTTTGGCGACATGGAGAAATCCTTGCTGCGGAGCTTTGCCCGGAGCTTGTCGCAGGCATTCTCCACATTCTGGCGAAACAGATACTTGGCTGCCAGCGAGGTCAGCACCACGCCCACCAGCGGCCAGACCAGAAATTGCCAGTTGAGGCCGTCGGCTTTGGCGCCGATGTGAGCGATGTGTCCGAGCTGCGAACAGAGCCACTTAAGCAGCCACGCGCCGACACCGGCCCCAAGACCTATTACGAAGGCCATAGGCACCAGACGGCGAACAGTGATGGGCGTTTGCAGCGTGGGAGACATGATGCAGCGAGGGGGATAAGGATCAGCGGCGACGATTGCGGCCCGTGAGCCAGTTATTGACTACATTCACAACCTTCATCACATGAATACGGGAAATGGTGAAAGCACCCAGGTTAATCTCAACCACAGGATTCAAAACGGCAGTGCCGGGCATAATGTTTTTCGTAGTAATCATGGCGTATTAATAAGATTTATACCTTCTTAACACTTTTAAGCCCCGAAAAGTTCAGAATCCCGTTCCCCCTAACACCTAAGATTAGCAAAAAGTATTGCAAAAATCGATGACACAGAAGGGATATGCTTTTACTCATAAGTATTCTGGCCAACATATGTGCCAACCGCAGGTTGCGCAATGTTGGGTGCCGGAGCTGAATTTCCCAAATTTCACGACCTGCGGTTGCTACGTTAGTATATTGATACTTTTATTCTGAACCAAATAACTTTTTATAGCTATCAAGAGCATTAGAATCGGCTGCTATCTTATAATTTCTGAGCCAATCAATATCTTCTGCAGGTTCTAATCTGTAGCGGGCATAGGATTCAGTATCATAAATTTTAGGATTCCTGTCAGGATTGGGCCATTTCCAATCATAGTCAGGAAAATTTAATGGTACACAACCGTCATACATGTTGAGAATTATTTCATGTTCATCAAAAGAAACAATTTTTATAGGATGCTCCACTGTAGAATTATTTAATGGACCACATTCTACAATTAAGTCCCATGTATTCATAGAATTGGTAATATCATCAATAGTGTATGTAGCACTATTGCAATAAAAGCCATAAGGATCTAATCCATCATTAAGATAACAAAACTGTAATAAAGTTCCTTTATCAAAGAAAAAAGCAGCAGTGGTGTAATTAGTAAACTTATCAAAATTGCCGCCTTCTCCCATAAATTTAAATTCATTGCCTTGGGAATCGACAACGGATCTCTCTACAATCTTCCAAACTCGTCCGCCGGCCACATCCTCAAAAGACTTCTGAGGCTCTTGGGGGGTATCATTAGTGCAGCTGTATAAAAGTATAGCTGCCATGAGTGCTACTAAAATATGTAATTGCTTCATATCGGTATAATTAGATGATAATTTTATTTAAATGCCAGTATACATACTCAGATGAACGGGTAAAAAAATGATTGCTCCACGCGCATTGGCCTTAAATCCGGAAGGATACGGTATCATATCTGTTTTGTCAATAAAAGACGGTTCTCCTATGCAGTTGCCGGAGGTACCAATACAATAGTATCCATTACAAGTGCCGCCATCACCCCAAACACAATGATAGAGATATTGAAAAATTTCATATTCTATCATACCATTATTCCCCACGGGCCTTAAGCATCCTGCATATCCATCAATCATCCACAGTGATTCATCTGATATTTCTGACTTGGGAGCATATACCATAACTCCTCCAAAATAATCTGATTGATCATTTAAGATATATTGAATCAGATCTTCATTTTCAGAGAAAGGTCCCGGCTCGTAAGGCATTCCAACAAATTCCATGTCGTTAAAGGCATTGTCAAATTCTATTTCCGTATACTCTGCCACATTATTTAAATCCTTGTATTGAAGATGCATGCTGTCTCCAATTCTTTTTACTACTTTTGCCACTTCGTCTATATCGTTCTCGTCTATAATTTTGTCCCAACGAAAGAATCGGTTAGTAAATAGAGCACTACTAATATATTGTTCTATAACAATTGCGACTCTATTTGTTAGGGCAGGTTGGCCTGCAGTATTAACACAGTACTTCGATGTTTCTGCATTTGGGCCAAGGGCACGCTGAAATGGAGAAAGATTTGGGCCTACATAAGTTTTCATATACATTTCCCACGGGTCAGGCCACTTCGTGGGATAGAAGTCGTTAGACATTTTATCAATTATATCATCTTCCATGCCCTTTAAGAGCAGTTTTACACCCTCATTTGTGTTGTCGGTTATTTCAAATCTACCCTCATCAGAAATTGCGTAAACAGGTAGTGCACGTCTGTCTGCGGACATAATAGCAAAACCGGCTTCATCTTCAAAATTAATAATATACATCAGTGTATCAAGTTTTTCACCGCTGCGAGTCAAAATATTGGAGCGACCTACAACTTCAAGGCTTTTCACTTGACGTTCCTTGCTGGTTCGTGTTTGTGTGGGAGCAATCATTTCGACACAATGTTGTGCCGATGCGATTGCCTCTTCTGGACTAATACGATTGTCATTAATAGGGGTAATAGTTTGTGAGTAGGATTGAATCGGTTCTTCAGATGAACATGCTCCGAATAAACAGATACCCAATAGAGCTGATAATAATAAGGTTGATTTCATAATTAATTATTTTTTAAAATTCGAGCGCAAGTTACAATTATTTTTTTGATTACACAACTATTTTTTTACAATCTTGCTAAAAATGTTTTATAACATATAATTTGAGCAGAGTATTTGCTAATATGGTTGAATTTGCAGATTTACTACTGAATGGGTGGATATGCGATAAAATAAGCCAAAAGTCTTGACAACTAAAACACCGGAAAAGTAGGATTGACAAGGAAGAGGCGCGACGAGGAGCGGGTCACGGCGGTGTAGAGCCAGCGGTAGAAGTCCATGTCAAAAGCCTCCGGGGCTATGCCGGCCAGGTCTATGAACACATTCTTCCACTGGCCACCCTGGGCCTTGTGGCAGGTCAGGCAGTAGGCATACTTGGCTTGCAGAGCATTGTAATAAGGGTCGCGGTTCAGAGCGTAAAGGGCAGAGGCATAGGTCATTCCCTGCGCCTGCTTCTCGGCAATGATGGCATTGAAGAGCGCCTGCTGCTCCTCACGCGTCAGGGCCGGCGTGTCAGAGGTGAGAGTGGTCAGAAACATCAGCGCCTCAAGCTCCAGACCGCTGTCGGGGAAGCGCAGCTCTACGCGTGCAAATGTGTGTCCGTAGCGCTCCTCAGTGTCGAGGATGCGCTGCACCGTGGCCGACTCGCCGTTGGCTATGAACTCCGCCCCCTTGATGGGCTTGGTCCAGTAATAATTGTTTTTGGCTATCACCAGGCGCTCGCCACGCTGCAGAATCTCCTCGGCATAGAGCACCTGACTGCGTATCCCCTTGTTGAACACCCCCGCGCGGAAATTGCTGCGCGTTATCACGATGGTTTCATCGTCGCCCACCTCGGCATAGGAGTCGGCTATGCGTTCGGCCAGAAACTCGCCGCTCACCATCTCCACATCACTGAACCTCTCCACCCATAGTCGCGGCTCAGGCAGCGGCTCCATCTTCATCAGCTTGCGCAGACGGGTGGCGTTGTAGAGAATACCGGAGCGGGCAGCCTGACGCAGCGGCTGGTCAAGCTCAAAGAGCGAGGCCTTCAGCCCTAATCCGGCAAGCCACTCGGAGTCCATGGCCAGACTTGCCGATTCACCCACCGGGGGGAGCTGGGCCGTGTCCCCCACCAGGATAAGCCCGCAGCCGGGAGCGCTGTTGACGTGGAGCTCCAGGTGATGCAGCAGCCGCGAGGAGGTGGCGGGTATCATGGAGGCTTCATCTACTATGAACAGCGTGTCGCGGTCCCTGTTGGGGGCCAGAAAAAATTCCTGATTGGTGGGGTCGGTGGAGTTGCCGCGATAGAGGCGCTTGTGGATAGTGTAGGCCGGCATCCCCGAGTAGCGGCTGAACACCTTGGCCGCGCGCCCGGTGGGGGAGAGGAGCACACACTTCATGCCGGCGGCTGTGAGCGCCCTCACCAGAGCACCCATCACCGAGGTCTTGCCGGTGCCGGCATAGCCACGCACCACAAACACCTCGCGCTCCACCCGCGTGCAAGCATATTCGCAGAGCACACGCAGCAGCCGCGCCTGTTTCTCAAGAGGCTCGAAGGGTAGCTGCGCCAGGGCGGCGGAGTAAAGTGCGGAGCTGTCTGCCATAAGTTTCTAAGAAACTGTTTAAATTTATGTGCCAATGATTTTGAGAATATTTTTGGATGATTTTTGCGAGTTGAAGAGGGAGCAATGCGGGCATTGCGACCGATGAGACTCGGCGAAAAGCGCCAA
>JAAVFJ010000011.1 GCA_014800845.1 Bacteroidales bacterium
ATCTGTGAGGGCAGAACTATCTGCGCCAACATCTGTAAGTAGTCGTTTCCCATACCTCAAAGTTCGTAAGAATCTTTGGATATGAAAAATTTATCCCCACTAATTTTCTACTGAGCCATGACAACCGCAGAAGCCCACGCCAGTATATGCAATCACTAATCCGACTCAGCCTCTCACGAGGCAATGAGCCGAATTATCGGAAAGTACATACCTTCGGGCATCTACTGTTGCTTAATCCTTGATTATCGATGAGAATTTTGCGAGAATTCCAATGAGTCAAGAATCAGCGCCAATAAACGCTCTTTATGTATTTCTACATCCCACCTCACTCACCCCAGACCTGCATATTAACCAGCTTAGGGACAGCTTGTCAATAAAGAGACTGGCGTGTGATTTCGATATGGTCTGTAGTACAAAATTAGATATTTTTCTCGAACTACCCAAATGTTCCCCGATTTTTCAACAACTTTTTCGCTAAAAATATTTTTGACCAATCAACCATTGTCCGTTCCTGAAAGAGGTTGACTCGGTTTTGTATGTTTACTGGTTGATGCTTACTCTTTGTCTATGTTAGGTCAACTCCACTCAGGGATAGGTGCAAAGTTACAAACAATTTTTATCCCGTCGCCCTTGCATGGCCGACCTTTTCCAAATTATCAGTTGACATGGCGTCGGCATCATTATAGAGGGCTTTAAGACGAGTGATTTCCTTAGCCGAGTATTCGGCGGAAGAAGCGCCAAGGTCAACGTATCTTTGAACCTGTAGTCAGCATCACGAGTGGTCCTAAACCGAACTGTGCGTCACGATTGGCCCGCAGCGTTAATATTCCCATCGCAATGCCTGATACTCTTGCAAATCCACCTTGTCCCCACTCCGCAGTGGCCATAGCCATAGCCAGCAGAGGCTTACCCCAAAGGCGTGTCCTGAATGTTGATGTGAATCCGGTCTGACCGAAAAAGTGCGTTCAGTTTTCAACCAAATTAAACCTCGGCACACATGAAGCGGGGATTAGAAAATCAGGACCTCGGAATTGAGAAGGAAGTCGAAGAGGCCGACAAAATGGATGCCGCGGGAATCAGTCCAGGGCTCTATGTTGTCTTTCACTATCACTATCTTAGTGAATGAGTCATCTATGCGCGACAGGGATGCTGTCTCCTGTATCATTTTTGCCTCATCAGGTATGTATAGCGCCGACTGGATATAGAGCCGGCGGGAGTCCTTGTCGGCTACAAAATCTATCTCAAACTGCTTGCGCTCCGTCTTTCCGTCAGGAGTAGTAACCTTTTGCTCCACAATGCCTACGTCTACCGAATAGCCACGTATACGCAACTCATTGTATATCACATTTTCCATAAGGTGCGTCTCCTCAATTTGGCGGAATCCGGTCAGGGCGTTGCGTAATCCGGTGTCGGTGAAGTAAAACTTCGACAGACTGTTGATATACTTCTTACCCTTGACATTATAGCGCATAGCTTTCTCTATCAGAAAAGCATCCTGAAAATAGGTTAGATAATTAGCTATGGTTTTATGAGAGATGCTTACTTTCTTGACGTTCTTAAAGGTATTGGAAAGCTTGGTGGGATTGACCGGTGCCCCGATTGAAGAAGCCACAATCTCAAGCAGTTCGGAGAACTCGGCGCGGTTGCGCACTCGGTTGCGCTCAATCACATCAGCGAGGAAAACCGTGCGCGCCAGATTGCTTAAGTATGAGCGTTTCTTGTCGGCGCCATCGAGTGCCAAGACTTGCGGAAAGCCTCCATAGGAGTAATATTCGCGCCATCGGTCAGATTTATCACCCCCCATTGCGGAATAATACTCCGCAAATGAGAGCGGATACATGTGAATCTCATCGCTGCGCCCCCGAAATTCTGTTACTATGTCTTTCGACAGGAAGCGCGAGTTGCTCCCCGTGACATAGGTGTCAAGGTTCGGGATATGCAGGAGGCTGTTAAGCAACTCGGGAAAGCGATCTACCATCTGCACCTCATCGAGCAGCACATAATACTGCGCATCATCGCGCATGGCGGACTTTATGTGCCTCAACAATTTCAGGGGATTGCGGAACTCCTCATTTTCCAAATCATCAAGAGCTATGTTTATGATATGGTCGTTAGGCACATCTTCAGAGTTCAGATGGCGTCTGAAGAGCTCATTGAGCAGGAAGGATTTGCCACAACGACGTATTCCGGAAACTACTTTTATAAGCGAGTTTCCCTTAGCCGCAATCAGCTGATTCAGGTAATATGGACGGGGTATTATCATGGCTCCGAGTTTTCCTGCAAAGGTAAGAATATTTTTTCAGACCAATGCTCTTCTATTACCAAAAAGTGTCCGAGCGGACAACTTTTGGTAATAGAGATGGCAGAGAGCCGACTAAAATCGTGGAGGCTATTACCAAAAAGTGTCCAAACGGACAACTTTTGGTAATAGCGAAGAGTCGGAATCAAGGGTTCTGGGCGAGCCATTCGCGGGCGGCTTCGGCCAGCTCGGCGTACCAGGCCTCGCCGAAACGGCGCGTCAGCGGTTCGCGCAGAAATTCGTAGGCGCGCACCCCCTTGCGGCGCCCCAGCAGGCGCGCCGGCTTACAGATGTTCCAGTGATGGTAATTTACGGCTGTCAGGCCCCCGGGGAGCTCTTTGAGTCGCGCGGGGTACAGGTGGCAACTCATAGGCTTGGTCTGCGGGGCGCGCCCCTCGCGCGAGGCTTTCTCCAGCGCACACAGGCAGAGGCCACCGGGGGCATAGGTTGTGAAGACGCAGTCGCGCCCGCAGACTATTGAGGTCACCAGGTCACCCTCCTCATCGACATAGCCGGTGCCCTGCTCTTCAATCACACGACGCGCCGCGGGGGTGAGGTCATCGCTCACCAGGGGCACCACCTTATCTATATCTTCCAGCTCCCGGCGGGTCACGGGTGCGCCGGCGTCACCCTCTATGCAGCACTCACCTTTGCAGGCATCGAGGTCACACATAAAGTATTCTTCAATGAGGTCGAGAGAGACAAGCGTGTTCTGAATCTGTAGCATTTCTTAGCGTATTGAGGTCACGTTGAGCAAGCGTGCGTAGCGCGCGCCCGGCGGCGTGTAGTAGACATAGATGGTATATTCGTTGCGGGTTTCGTAGAAATCCCCCTCCACGGGAGCCGGGGTCACGGCCCCTGTCTGCGGGTCCTTGAGCACATACTGGTAGTTATAGGAGCCCTGCTTGAGCAGAAGGGGCAGGCGGTAGGTGTGCGTCTCCTCATCGTAACGGAGGCGTGTGGAGTCGTCAGTGCGATAGTCTGTGAGCGCGCCGCGCAGATGCACCTCGCCGTTCATCACCCGCGGGAAGTCGAGCGTAAACTCCGTCATCACGTAATCGGCGCCCAGGTCCGGGTCAGAGGAGTAATACTCATCGACCATGTAGCGCCCCTGCTGGGTGCTGTCGTAGACATAGGGGCGGTCGGCGCGGCCGTAATCCGTGGCGAGGGTGGCGGTGTAACCATCCCCATCAAAGCGGTTGGCATCCACATGCATGCCGGTGTAATCGGTGCGGGTGGTTTCAAATCGGCGGAACTCATTGCCGGCACGGAAAAGGAGCTCGGGGCGATGCTCATAAATCAGCTCTTTGCCCTGCACCCGCAGTGGCTTAACCCACACGGCTGTGGCGGGGTCGGAGTTCTGCACCACCGCCACGCGTATGTCCGCAAAGGGGTCGCGCAGCGGGAAGTCGCCGGCGTTGAATGTGAAGTTGAGCTGCTGATAGGGGCCGTCGGAGCCGCGGTCAGTTATGTGGGTGGCCTCGGCGGCTATGGTGCCCACCTGCTCGCTCACGCAGAAGCGGCTCTGCAGAAGCGTCTCCGAGGGCTCATCCTCATCCCACACACGCAGCAGATAATTACCTGAAATCAGGGGCGTTAGCTGCTCCGAGGGGATCACTATGCGGTAGTTGACATAGTGGCGGTAGGTGTTCTGCGAGAAGGCGAAATCCTCCACCGTTCCCTCATTGAAGCCGGAGGCATACTCAGAGGGCACGAGGTCAGAGGGCTTCCAGTCGGGCGTGAGGTGCTCGATGGAGTAGCGCAGATAGCGGCGGTCGTCGCCCAGTTCATCGAAGGTGAGATTGAGCGTGACGCGGTCATCGCCAAGCGGCCAGACGGGGGGCGCGAAGAAGTCCACTGTGTTGCGCAATTGCATGGTGCGAAACGTCGGGGCAAAGGTGCGCGACGCCGTCTCCTCCGCACCCCGCAGGGTGAGAGGCAGCATGCAGATAAGCGGCAGCAGCCTAATGAGCCTCTTCATTGATATAGCGGTCATACATCAGGATGCCTGACTTGATAAGCTCCTCGCATGACACACCCGAAGCCTTCAGCTCAGGGCAGAGTGTGGAGCCATGCTGCTCGCGAAACGCATCGTTGAGTGCATGAAAGGACTTGTAAGCCTTCACCTTATCGGCGGGCTCCCCCTCGGTGCGCATACCCTCGGCGAGCGCCAGGGCGGAGAGTGCGCCGCAGATGCCGCCGGTCATACCCATGCCACCACCAAGCGCCGTGCCGAGACGCAGGGTGACCTCGGAGGGGAGAGTGAACACATCGGGAAAGGCCATCATCACGGCCTGAGCACAGTTATAGCCCTGCGCGCGGGCATCGGAAGCGCGCTTAAGGCGCTGTTCTTTAGTCAGTTTCATATAGTTTTACCAATTAATAGGGGCGAGACCCCGGCTGGTGAGATAATCGTTGGCCTGACTGAAGTGGCGGCACCCGAAGAAGCCACGGTAAGCCGAGAGCGGCGAGGGGTGAGGGGCCGTCAGCACCAGGTGGCGCGAACGGTCTATGCCGGCACCCATGCGCATGGCGTCAGACCCCCAGAGCAAAAACACGAGCCCGCTACGGGCCTCGCTCAGACGCTGCACGGCAGTGGAGGTCAGGCGCTCCCAGCCCCTTCCGCTGTGGCTCTTGGGAGCCCCCTGCGCCACAGTGAGCGTAGTGTTGAGGAGCAGCACACCCTGCTCGGCCCATCGCGACAGATCGCCATCGGCAGGGGTCCGAGCACCCGTGTCGCTACTCACTTCGCTCAGAATATTCCTCAGCGAAGGGGGAAAGGGTATGCCGGGATTCACCGAGAAGCAGAGCCCGTTGGCCTGTCCCGGCCCGTGGTAAGGGTCCTGCCCTATTATTACCACCTTGACCTTATCGACAGGACAGGCATCGAACGCGGCGAAGATACGCGAGGCGGGAGGGAACACCGGCCCTCGAGCATAAGCATCGCGCACAAAAGCCGCGAGTTCACCGAAATAGGGAGTCTCCCACTCGCTCGCCAGGAGCTTGCGCCAGGAATCGTCAATTTTCACATTCATAGTGCAAATGTACGAAAAAATTTGTAACTTTGCAGTCGATAGCGCCAAAACAGCGCCGATGCCCCTGTAGTTTAATGGATAAAATAGAGGATTCCGGTTCCTCAGTTTAGGGTTCGATTCCCTACGGGGGTACAAATTACCATCCAACAACACTGCCGCCCTTCAGCCGCCGCAGACGCAATCAATCGCGGTCGCCACGGCTACTTTCCCCAATCAGAAAAAAGACACATTTTTATTCTTGGCAACCTTGGCAGCCAAGATGGATTCGTTGAACTCATTTAAACTTTTTTCAGGGTTAAGGTTCATTAAGATTTTGAGCAGATTTCAATACTTGAAGAGGGAACGATGCGGGCATCGTGACTGATGAAAAGATTGGAAGATGCCAAAATATTAATGAAGATTGACCCTGAAGAAAACCAGTTTAAACTAAATTTTTGTTTTCGTAAAAAGTTTAAATGAGTTCATTCGCTACTATCAGACGGAGATTATCGATTTACCGAAAAATGCTGACAGCAAACTAAGAGTAGAGATAGTAAAATTATGCTGCCCGCTCAACCATCTGGTTATCTCGCTCGGGCGTTTTCCTATCTGGTCGGCAAATTGCTTCTTTGAAAGACCGCGCTCCTGCATAAGGGCATTGATTTTATTGGATATGGCGAAAGACAGGTTAATCTCCTCCTTTATTTCGGGTGGCACCTGACTAATCATTTCCCGGTATCTGTTTCTAATATCTTTCATAGCTTCGAAATGCTGGAAAGGCTACTACAGAATCACGCATCATGCCCTCGGGACAGAAGAAACGTTCAACGCTCCTTAATCAGCAATCCTGTTGATAATTACGATGCAACGATACAGCTTTATTTCACATAAATGTAAAATTCTCAATAAAAGTGCGCTGACAATCACGGCTTTGGAGATGCCGGCTATATAATAACCCGGTCCGCATTGACTTCATCAGGGCCTAACCTCAACTACGCGCCTCTCTGGCGCTTGGGTTTGCGGGGAAGGCATTTTGTGGGTAAACGTTTGGATTATCTCTTTCTGTGCGATGAGCACTAACCAAATTGGGGAGCTGTAAATAAACAGGAGGGTGTGTCAAAACAGGGGGAAGCTGTTTTGACACACCCTCTTTATTGGGGATTGGTGGGGGTTATTTCACTATTACTTTGGTGGTTACGTTACCGGCTTTCACTGCGTAGATGCCGGGGCTCGCGGGAATTGTGCCGGCCCCGCCGCGGTAGATGAGGCGTCCGGACATGTCGGCTATCGTCACTGTCGCTTCTGTTCCCTCTACGATTATGCAGCCTGCAGAACCGACCACGCGGAGCGCCGCGTGTATGGTTTCTACGCCGCTCACATGCATTGTCACTGCGTTTGAGGCTTTTGACTGGCCGGCGTTGTAGACTGCTGTCACCACGTAGCGCGCATCTTCCACATATTCTGTGTCGGTGTAGGAGGTTTCTGTCACGGGCACATCGTTGAGCAGCTGACCGTTGCGGTAGATGTTGTAGCCAATCAGCGTCAGCTCTTCCATGCCTGCGGGGCGGAAAGTTACGTCGTCGATCATCACCATGAAGCAGTCTTTGCTGCGGTAGCGTATGGCGAAATACTTGGCGCCGAGTGGCACATTGAAGCTGTATTCTGTCCATTCACGCATGGCATCGGTAGCTACGCCGGTGATTGTGCGTATTGACTTGAATGTGAGAGGATCCTTGGTGCCGTCGGAGTAGAGGAGCTCTATGCTTTCGAGCAGTTCGGGGTCATAGGCTCGGGCCCAGAAGGTTATGGTCTGTGCGGAGCCGTCGAGTTCGGGGGAGATGGCCCAGTCATCGTTCTGGCCACCGCTCTGATTGTAGAGCGCGGCTATACATTTGTGGCCGCTATGGGCGCCAAAGGAGCGGTTGAAGCCCTCGGCGGAATCATCGAGCACAAAGAATGAAGCGGGTTTGCCCACGGTCAGTCCGGGAATGTCGAGTCCCTGCATGCCGCCTACGCCGAGAGCATCGAGGTCGTAGAAGGTCCAGCCGCCTGTGTTGCCACCCTCCATGTTTGCAAAGGAGTCGGCGTTCTCAAAGTCGTCGGTAAACTTCAGGTCGTAGTCAGCATAATCGGGCGCGGTCCAGGTGAGCACTACTGAGTCGTCGTCAAGCTCCTCGCCTTTCAGGTCGGTCACGGCGGGGTAGTCCGGTGCCAGCACATCTACGGTTATCGCGCGCGACTCATTGTTGCTGTCGTCCTGGTCGGCATCGTAGATCACTCGGGTCTGAAGCTTGATGGTCTCGCCTGCATAGGGGGGCACCTGATAGCTGAAGACTACACTCTGCGAAGCTGAGGGCTGCAGAGCCGTCTGCACACTCTCCTGGGCCACCACGCGGCCATCGGCAAGCAGCTCTATGCTGAAGCCTTCAGCGGGCTGTGAGCCGTAGTTGAACACGGAGGCGGTCACTGTCAGCTCCTTGCCTACGATGGCTATGGAGGGTGCGGAGACAGAGGTTGCCAAATCGTGGGCCGGGGTGTCGGCCACTCTCATATTGTCAAACAGGGTGCTGCGGCTGTTAATCAATGTGCCCTGCAGGGCTACCTGTATATCCTTGCCGCGATACTTGCTCAGGTCTATAGCCACGCGGTTCCAGCGCCCCACGATGCCCTGGCCGGCGGTCTGCTCATAGACGCTCTCGAAACCGTCGCCGGTAGAGATGAGCACCTCTATGAGGTTCTTATCGGCCGGGTCCGCGCAAATGTACCAGAAGGAGTATTCGGGGTTCTTGGCATCGGCGGGTATGGATATGCGGCCTGTGAAGAGGCGGGAGCTGTCGCCGGCGTCATAACCCATGAAGGCTATGAAGTAGCCGTCGCCATCCTGGCTCTTGACATCCTGGAACACAGTGTCATCTACCGACGACCATCCGCCCCTGCCATTCATCAGCAGAATGCCGAGTATGGAGTTGAGCTCATCTTTATCATTAAAGGAGAAGCTTTCGTTATAGGGGATCGTGTAGGGCTTGCCGACCGCTATGAGCTGAGAGAGGGTGGCTTCGCCGCGGCCTATCTCATCCTCGGCCACTACGGCAAACTGTGCGAAGCGCTGCGGGGCGTCGGCCGCACACACGCGATAGGTGTAGGTGGTGGCGGTGAGGTTCTCGGCTATCACCTGAAGCTCACCCTTGTCGTTAACCCAGCCTACGGTGTAGGTCACGCCCTCGAGCGTGAGGCCGTTGATGTCGGTGATTACGGGGTCCCAATCTATTACTACTTCGCCATAGTCGGCGCCGGAGGTGAGCTGAATGTATTCAGTAGGCATCGGCACATCGAATCCTACGTAGACGCTAATCTCGGCGGCTACCCCCTCGCCATACTGGTTTACGGGGATAATCTGATAGGTTACATTGCCCTCGGGGGCCTCATTGTCCACGACTGTCACAGACTCGCCGGGCTTGGGAGTGGTGCGCTTCACGAGCTCCTGACCGCGGTAGACGTCCACGGACGTAAGGGTGGTGAGCGCATCGCCGTTGAGGTCAGTGGCGGGCGCTGTGAATTTAATGGTCACCACATTGTCCCCCTCAGCATCGGCAGTGGCGCTCAAATCGGTCACGGCTGCGGGAGCCGGGGTGGAACGGGGAGCCGAAATCTGGAAATCGCTGATGAAGTTGCGATACTGGTCATCGTCCGAGCAGCTCTTGATTGCGAAATAGTAGACTCCGGTCTCTTCAGGAATGAATTGAGTGCTGAAGGGGGTGCCGGTGTGAGTGCCGTCAGGGAGCAGCTTCATGGGGGTGGCATACTCTGTGGGAGCAATCAGCTGTGTGGTCAGCGCCGACACTTCGGGCTCGCGGCCCACATAGAGCGCGCATTTCTCTTTGTACCACTCGCTTACCGTGCCGGCCACGAATGAGAGGAAATAAATCTTACCCTTCTCCAGCTGCATGGCGGGGAGTATGGCGTAGTCGTCCACACCCGTTGCGTCGCGGCAGTAGATGGCTTGCATGTTTTCGTCATACAGCCAAGAGCGGGAGTCGTGGTTGTTGTCGATTACGAGCACATTGTCGAAGTCGGAGGCTGAGGCAAAGAAATTGTCATAAGGGGGCATGAGATGACCTAACATAACCCTATTTGAATTAGTGGCTCCGGCTGAAATACCGGCGTAGGATGAGGTCACGGTGTAGTAAATCATCTCAATGCCGGAGGCGGGTTCTGAATAGGGTTCGGAGTATGAGAGCCCCTTCACGTCTACAGGCTGCGAGGACTCGCCGTTGACGTAGCGGGTCACCTTGTAAACTATCTGATCCTGGTCCACATAACCGCCGTTCTCACCCTTCACTGCGGGCCAGCTCAGCTTCAGCATATTGTCGTTGTAGACAAGCGTTGCGCTCTCTACAGGCATGGGCATATCGGCACCCAGATAGAGGCTCAAGGTCTCGGCGGGGCTATTGCCGGAGACGTTGGAGACATAGGCGCGGAAGACGTGGTTACCACCTGCCAGCACTTTTATAGAGGCCTCTACACGCTGACCGCCAAACGCGGTTTTGCCCGTAGCCACCGGAGTGCCGTCGAGCTCCACGGTCCAGCTGAGTTCGCCATCGCCGGGAGTGCCGTCAAAAAGAGTTGAGGGAGGGAGGAAAGAGACAGTGCCCTGCAGCGAGCCATTCGGGAAGTCAGCCTTAAGGTCAGTGACAGCCGAGGGCACATTTTCAGCGGCAGCAGCACCGGGAATATTGAGTATGCGCAGCTGCACCCACTCGTCGAATTTATAGCAGAGTGTGGACTCGGCATTCGTAGGATTAATAGCGTAGAAACCACTCGGATCCGTGTCGTAGCAGGTGGTGGTGTAGAGCATGTTAAGCTTCGAATCGTAGCACAAAGCGGTGCAATAAGTAGTGGTCACTCCGGTGTTGCCCACCTTGCTGAGTGAGTAATTACTCAAATCTATGGTGTAAAGGTCGCCGTTTTTGGCAAGGCCATAGACGGTGTTGTTGCGCCCCACGGCAAGCCCCCCGTAGAAATCCGTGCCGGCAGGCAGGTCTGCGAGCTTCTGCACAGCGCCGGCGGTATTGATGCTCAGCAGCGCGGGGGTGCCGGCCGTCTGGTCTACGGCATAGAACAGACCGTAACCCCTCGACTCCAGATATGTGGCAGTCATCAGGTCATAGCCGGGGGAGAACGAGCCCATAATCATGCTTTCAGTCTTCTGGTCGGGATTGAAGCACATCCAGCCCGTAATGACCATGAAGCCCCAGTCGGCTTTGTAGTTGGTGTACCAGTTGCCATCGCACACGAAACCGGTTACGGGCCCCTCGAGATTATCGGGGGTGAAGAGAATCTTGAGGTCAGTGGCGGAAGCGGCGCTCAGCGTGTAGAACCGGGGCATGTCGTTGTAGCCCCATGAGTTGGCGCCGGTCATCAGGCCCTGCAACTGCGTGCTGTAAGGTGAGGCGAACGCGGGCACATTCAGAGTCCGCGCCTTGGCGGGAAACTTGGCTGAGCTTGCGGTCTGACGGAAGCCTTTGGCGGACCCTTCCTGAGGGTGCGCTCCCTTGGAAAAAGAGCTCAACTCGCTTTTCTGACCGGGCTGAATCCGCATTTGAGCGACAGAGGTGGCACCCCCCGCTGCCGACGGGCGCTTGCTGAAAATCTCGCTCTGCGAAGAAGCCGTAATACCCAATGACAGCACAGCTATCAAGACACTCGTAAACAATTTCTTCATAAGATTTAAATTGGGGTTAGAATAAATAATCGATACGATAACGAATCAACACGGTTGCAAAATTAGTTAAAATTTTCAAACTTCCAAATAAAAAAACTCCAACCCTACAATTTGGACACAAAAAATCGCGATACTTACCGCGATTTTACTAACGAACTTAAACTTTTTACGAAAACAAAAATTTAGTTGAGGAGGCCGAAGGTGTAGCCTTCGGCGGTGAGGTGGCTGAGGAGGCGCGGGAGGGCGGTGCGGAGCTTATGGATGCTGCGCAGGGAGTCGTGGAGCACTATGATGCTGCCGGGGCGCACGAGGCGGCGCACGGTGCGCTCTATGTCGGCGGCGGTTACCGCCGGGGCGTAGTCGCGCGTGAGGACATCGTAGAGCACTATGCGGCCAGCCCTCAGCAGGGCGCGGCGCTGGGAGGGGCGCATCAGCCCGTGAGGGGGACGAAAAAGGGTGGCGGCGCCGGCGGGGAGGTATTGCAGCGCCTCTTTCGCGTCGGCCAAATAGGCGGCGGTGGGGGTGCGCAGTCCCTGGATGTGGTGCATGGTGTGGTTGCCCACGGCGTGCCCCTCGCTTACCACCTGCTCTACCAGCTGCGGATAGCGTCGGGCGTTGTCGGCCACCATGAAGAAGGTGGCTTTGGCGCCATGCTCGCGCAGGCAGCCGAGCACCCAGGGGGTAGCTTGGGGTATGGGGCCGTCGTCAAAGGTAAGATAAACGGTGCGCTCTCCCGGAGCCTGAGGCATCCGGAAGAGTGCACCGCGCATTATGAGGCGTAAGATCAGCGGCGGACGCTCAATCATTTTTCAGCGTTAAGCACCTGCAGCAGTTTCGCAGTGGCTCTGCCGCGATGAGAGATTTCATTCTTGGCGTCGGGGCCCATCTCGGCAAAGGTCTTGCCGGTGCCTTCGGGGATAAAGATGGGGTCGTAGCCGAAACCGTCGGTGCCACGCTCTTCGGTGGCTATCTCGCCCTCGACGGTGCCGGTCATCACCTGCTCGCGCCCATCCTTTATGAGCGCTATCACGGTGCTGAAGCGGGCTGTACGCAGAGGGTTGCCCTGCAGCTTGCGGAGCAGCAGCGCCACATTGTCGGCCGGGGTGCAGTGTTCGCCGGCAAAGCGGGCGGTCATCACACCGGGAGCGCCGTCGAGGGCGTCCACCATCAGGCCGGTGTCGTCGGCAAAACAATCGTAGCCGTAGCGCTCCTTGACCCATCGGGCTTTGATGAGCGCGTTGCCCTCAAGAGTGTCAGCCGTTTCGGGAATATCATCGTGACAGCCTATGTCGGCAAGCGAGAGAATCTCGAAGCGGGCGCCCACGATGCGGCGTATCTCGCTGAGCTTGTGGGGGTTGTTACTGGCAAATACGAGCTGCTTCATATTACTACGTTTACAATCTTGCCGGGCACCACGATTATCTTGCGGGGCTCCTTGCCGTCGAGCCACTTGGCTGCTGCAGGGTCGCTGAGGGCGGCCTGCTGCACAGCCTCGCGTGAGGCATCGGCAGGTTGCTCTATGGTGAAACGCACCTTGCCGTTGAAGCTGACAGGGTATTTCACGGTTGATTCCTTCAGGTAGTCCTCGTTCCATACCGGCCACTCGGCATCGACCACGCTGGTGTCGTGGCCCAGACGGTGCCAGAGTTCCTCGCTGATGTGGGGCGCGAAGGGGGTGAGCACGCGCACGAAGAGCTCGAGTGCCTGACGCGATGCCTTCTTGGTGGCGGTGAG
Organism: Bacteroidales bacterium; assembly: GCA_014800845.1. Taxonomy (GTDB): domain Bacteria; phylum Bacteroidota; class Bacteroidia; order Bacteroidales; family Muribaculaceae; genus Lepagella. The sequence goes on from JAAVFJ010000011.1 coordinate 12,770, forward strand.
CTCGCCCAGAGCTACCATGAAGGCAGCCACTGAGGTGTTGAACGAGAAGTTCTCTATGTCGGCGCTAACCTTCTTGATGAGCTTGTGCACGGCCTTGAGCTCCTCGGGGGTGGGCTGGCGGTCGGGGTCGTCGGCGAGGGCCTTTTCAGCGTAGGCCCAGAGCTTTTTGAGGAAGCGGCTCACACCGTCTATACCGTTGGTGTCCCAGGGTTTGCTCTGCTCCAGAGGGCCGAGGAACATCTCGTAGAGGCGCAGTGTGTCGGCACCGTAGCGCTCCACGATATCGTCGGGGTTGACCACGTTGAACATGGACTTACTCATCTTCTCCACAGCGCTGCCGCAGATGTACTGACCATCTTCAAGCACAAACTCGGCGTCCTTATACTCGGGGCGCCAAGCGCGGAAGGCATCGAGGTCGAGGCGGTCGTTGCTCACGATGTTGACATCCACGTGGATGGGGGTCACATCGTAGTTATCCTTAAGTCCGTGAGAGACAAAGGTGTTGGTGTCCTTGATGCGATAGACGAAGTTGCTGCGGCCCTGAATCATGCCCTGATTCACGAGGCGGCGGTAGGGTTCATCCCTGCATACCACTCCGAGGTCGTAGAGGAATTTGTTCCAGAAACGGGAGTAGATAAGGTGGCCGGTGGCGTGCTCGGTGCCACCTATGTAGAGGTCCACATCCTGCCAGTAGTCATTGGCATCCTTGCCCACGAGGGCCTCGGAATTGTGGGGGTCCATGTAGCGGAGATAGTAGGCCGAGGAGCCTGCGAAACCGGGCATGGTGCAGAGTTCGATGGGGTAACCGTCAGGGGTCTTCCAGCTCTCGGCGCGACCCAACGGGGGCTCGCCGCTGTCGGTGGGCAGATATGAGGGCACCTCGGGGAGCTCGAGCGGGAGCGCCGAGGCATCCATTAGGTAAGGCACTTCATCCTTATAGTAGACGGGGAAGGGCTCACCCCAGTAGCGCTGGCGGGAGAAGATGGCATCGCGCAGGCGGTAGTTCACCTTCACGCGCCCCAGACCTGTCTCCTCTATGAATTTCTTTGTGCGGGCTATGCCCTCCTTCACTGTCAGGCCGTTGAGGTTGAGCGAGGGGCCCTGGCTGTTGCAGATTATGCCCTCCTTGGCGTCGAAGCTCTGTTCGCTCACATCGGCACCCTCGATGAGGGGCACGATGGGGAGGTCGAAATGACGCGCAAAGGCATAGTCGCGGGAGTCATGCGCCGGCACTGCCATGATGGCGCCGGTGCCGTAGCCGGCCAGCACGTAGTCGCTCACATAGATAGGTATCTCTTTGCCTGAGAGGGGATTGACTGCGTAAGAGCCGGTGAACACACCGCTCACCTTCTTCTCAATCTGGCGTTCGCGCTCGGTCTTGTGGCGCACCTGCTCCAGATATGCCTCCACGGCTTCGCGACGGTCGGGGGTGGTGACCATCTGCACGTACTTGCTCTCGGGGGCGAGCACCATGAATGTCACGCCGAAGATAGTGTCGGCGCGGGTGGTGAAGATTTCCAGCTCCACGTCGCTGTCCTTCACGGAGAAACGCATCTCTGCGCCCTCGGAGCGGCCCATCCAGTTGCGCTGGGTCTCCTTGAGGGAGTCGGTCCACTGCAGAGTGTCGAGGCCGTCAAGCAGACGCTGTGCGTAGGCCGACACACGCAGGAGCCACTGAGTCATCTGGCGCTGCTCCACGGGGTAGCCGCCGCGCACGCTCACACCCTCGCTCACCTCATCGTTGGCAAGCACGGTGCCAAGCTTCGGACACCAGTTCACTATCGAATTGCCCTGATAGGCTATGCGCCAGTTCATCAGCGTCTCGCGCTGCTGCTTCTCGTCCATGGCTTTCCAGTCGGCGGCGGTGAGGCTCAGCGCCTTGCTCTGCGCGGCATCGAGACCCTCGGTGCCATGCTGCTCCAGGTGAGCTATCAGCTCGGCTATGGGGCGGGCCATTCCGGCGTGGCGGTCATACCAGGAGTCAAACATCTGCATGAAAGCCCACTGCGTCCACTTGTAATACTCCGGGTCGCAGGTGCGCACCTCGCGGCTCCAGTCGTAGCAGAAGCCTATCTTGTCGAGCTGCTCGCGATAGCGGGCTATGTTGGCGCGGGTGGTCACCTCCGGGTGCTGGCCGGTCTGGATGGCATACTGCTCGGCGGGCAAACCGTAAGCGTCATAACCCATGGGGTGAAGCACATTGAAGCCCTTCTGACGCTTGTAGCGCGCGAAAATGTCGGATGCTATATATCCCAGCGGATGCCCTACATGCAGACCCGCTCCGGAAGGGTAAGGGAACATGTCGAGCACATAATACTTGGGACGGCTGTTATCAATCTCAGCGCGATACACCCCGGAATCCTTCCAGTGCTGCTGCCATCGCGCCTCAATCTCCTTATGATTGTAGTCCATAAACGATATCGTAATATAGTATTAGCTAATAAACTGCAAAGTTAATAAAACTTTACCTTAAATCAAAAATTCAGCATCAGTAGTAAACATTTTGAGGTCCCGGACCGTTAAGGAATCATAGGCCTTTGCCGATACTCTGACAAATTATCACGCCGAGGACTTCTTTATTTACTCTCTACAAAATTTACTCTCTACAAAAAACTATTTAATTTGATGCTATGAAAAAGTATTTAGCTGAAATGCTCGGCACCTTCGTGCTGACACTAATGGGCTGTGGCGCAGCCGTCTTCGCCGGTATCGGCCTCGGAACTACCGGCTACGGTGTCTCAACTCTCGGCGTAGCTTTCGCCTTCGGTCTGGCCGTTGTGGCTATGGCCTACACCATCGGCAACATCTCCGGTTGCCACATCAACCCCGCTATCACGCTCGGCGTCTGGGCCAGCGGACGCATGAAAGGTCGCGAAGCCGGCGGCTACATGCTCTTCCAGGTCATCGGCGCCATCATTGCCTCGGCCGTAATCTACTTCCTCGTGCACTCGGGCAATGAAGGGGGCATATCTGCTGTGTTCAACGATACTACCACCACGGGTGCCAACTCCTACTTGCCCGGCAACATTGTGCCGGCGTTCGTGGCTGAGTTTATCTTCACCTTCATCTTCGTGCTCGTAGTGCTCGGCACCACCGACTCCAAGAAGGGCGCAGGTGCATTCGCCGGCCTCGCAATCGGCCTGGCTCTGGTGCTCGTTCACATTGTCTGCATCCCCATCACCGGCACCTCAGTCAACCCCGCCCGCTCCATCGGCCCCGCCATCTTCGCCTGCATCGAGGGTAACTGCACCCCTATCTCACAGATATGGCTCTTCATCGTAGCCCCCTTCGGCGGCGCACTGCTCAGCGCAGCTGTCTGGAAGATGATTGCCCCCGCTAAGGCTGAATAATCACATTGCCATAATTATATTCCCCGTCTCTGCCGCAGCATGCAGAGGCGGGGAATTTCACTTCCGGGAAGTTTTAACACTGCGACCCGCGCCCCTCAAGAAAAGTTTGCGTACCTTTGCAGCAAATTTCCCCGCTATGGCACAACGCAACACAGTCATGTCCATCTGCAAAGCTCTGGCCATAATCCTCATGGTCATAGGCCATGCCGAGGCCCCGGAGCTGCTGACTAATTTCCTCTATACTTTCCACATGCCACTGTTCTTCATAGCAGCCGGCTACTTCTTCTCGTCGCGCGCGCTCGACGACCCCTGGAGCTTCTGCAGCAAACGCGTCAGCGGCCTCTATCTCCCCTTTCTGAAGTGGAGTCTGGTCTACCTGGTGCTTCACAATCTCTGGCACTCGCTGGGGATTCTCAACGAAGCCTTCGGCAACTGGACGGGGGGAGTAACCCACCCCTACTCCTGGCATGAAGCCATGAACAGACTCATGCAGATAGTCTTCACGATGTCCGGCTACGATGAGTTCATGGCCGGTGCCTTCTGGTTCTTCCGCGGACTGCTAATCGCCTCCATAGCCTACCTCGTGCTGCGCCGCCTGCTTGAGGGGCACACCCGCTTCACGGGCACGTCAGCCACCGTGGCTATCATGATCATAGCACTGGCGTTCAACGCTTTCCGATTTGCCAACGGCCTGAAAATCCCCGGCATACCCAACGGTGGGCTGCGTGAGACCTGGGGCATGTTCTTCTTCGGCGCCGGGGTGCTCTTCAAGCGCTACGAGCATCTGTTTGTGCGCCGCTGGCCCCTGTTGCTCGTGGCCTTCCTGCTCATATTGGGTGCCGGCAAACTCCACACCTGCGGCATGAACAACGGTGGCAACATGAAGGATCTGCTCACGCTCCCCCTCACGGGCACCATCGGCTTCCTTATGACCTACTGGATTGCCGGCTACATCGACCTGCTCCCGGGGCTGATTCGCCGCGCACTCATATATATCGGCGACCACACGCTCTACATCTTGCTCTGGCACATCCCGGCTTATAAGATAGTCTCCTGGCTCAAAATTCAGTATTACGACCTCGACCCCAGGCAGATAGGCTGCCACATGGTAATCCACTTCAACAACACCGACTTCTTCTGGGTGCTCTACACACTCGTGGGCGTAGGCCTGCCTATCCTCCTGATTTACACCTACGAGCGCATGACAAAACCGGGGCGCCGCCTCATAGCCCTCCCCGGCCTGCTCCGCCGCAGCAACTAAAAGCCCCCGCTTCTCCCCCAAAATCAGGGAAAAACAGGGAAATAATAGGCAAAGATAGGGAAATTTTGGAAAATTTCCCTATCTTTGCTTTTAGAGTTTGCGGCTTATGCTGCGAATCTTGAAGGCCAGGGCTATTCTCCATACGCCGAAGAGTATCAGCGAGCAGCCAATCCAGAGCCAGCCGGCTACGCCGCCAAACAGAGGATTGGTCAGGAAGTAGAAGCCGAAGAATATTGTGCCCACAAGCAGCAGAATCATCCACACTGTCCACGCGGTGCTGTAGCGTGAGAAATAGGCGGCTTCAGCTATGCCGTTGATGGCGGCAAAAAGTACCCAGACACCTACTCCGAAGCAGAATGCCACGGCTAATGTCTCAGGCGACCACGTAAACATCCAGCCGCCGCATAGCACCTCCAGAATACCGAGCGCCAGACTCCAGCCCCAGTTGGTGCGGGCGCGGACGTTCATGAGCGAGTAGAAGATGTTCATGAAACCAGCCGCGACTATGCAGATTGAGAAGGTGTAAGCAAATACGGGAAGAGAGGTCTCGGGTGAGCAGAAGCACCAGATGCCAAAGCCGATGGCCAACAGGCCGGTAATCAATGGAATCCACCATACGCGGTGCAGCCGATTCTCCACTGAAGAATTGTTGTTCATAATATAAATAATTAAGATTTTATATTATGAACGTTGCATATTCTGTTTAGTTCATCCGGGAAAGCTAAACTTCTGTACGTATCTGCTTGTTAAGTATTTTGTAAACTTTACATACCCCGCACTCTATTATGGAACACATAACAGTTAAAATCATCAATGACTCCCCTTATGATCTGCCCGCTTATGAGACTCACTCAGCCGCTGGCATGGATATACATGCCAACATTTCCGAACCCTTGACGCTCGGCCCCCTTGAGCGCCGCCTGATTCCCACCGGTCTGCGCATGCAGCTGCCGCAGGGCTATGAGTGCCAGATACGTCCCCGCTCAGGGCTCGCGCTCAAGCATGGACTGTCGATAGTGAACACTCCCGGCACTGTGGATGCCGACTTCCGCGGCGAAATCGGCATCATTCTGATAAATCTCTCTAACGAACCCTACACCGTGACGCCGGGTGAACGCATTGCTCAGATGGTGATCAAGGAGTATGTGCACGTGGAGTGGGAGCCGGTGAAGCGCATAGACACCACCAAGCGCGAAGACGGGGCGTTCGGCCACACCGGCACGGAGTGACCCACCCCCTCCGGGTATCTTACCGGCGTTTACCTGTTTTTCTCTTTGCTCCGCCACTCTTGGGCGCTGTCTTTACCTCGCGATACACAAGATAGGGATAACCGTTCTGGTCATACATGATGAGGTACACCCCCTGCTCATCTTCATCAATGCCCAACACGGACAAGTCACCGGTGGCGTCAATTATGTTTACATAATCCCCTGACACTTCCCATAACGCGTGAGGGTCAGTAGCCGAGCCATGCCCGGGCGCGTTATATGACAGGGATGCCCTGTTGTTAGCATAAAACTTGATGGTGGCCGTCAACGTAATACCATCTTCGCTGCGAACAGCCCGAAATGTTTTGCCTGTGAAATTAAACGCTGCCGCCGACAATGAAATCAGCACAGCCAACAGCATAAAAATTATTCTTTTCATCGATAAATATTTCTGATCATCGATAAATATTTCTGAGTGGCAGCAAAGTTATATCATAAATTCCTCATTACCAAATTTGCTGTTGTCCATTTCTATCCAAAATAACGACGCCGGCTTAGGCGGAGGCGCTGAGCGCCCGCCTAAGCCGACTTAGCTGTTTCGGTAAAAACGCGACGACGTCGGCAGCTGCGCGCGGCCGACGCGAAGGTTTATTCGGCGTAGAGGTTTTCGGCCTGCTCGGGGATGTATTTATCCACTAATTTTGCGATTCTTTTCATATCGGGCTTCTTGGCCGCATAGTCAATCAAGAGACCGGCGGGGTACAGGTCCGGGTCAGAGGCCGACTGGAAATCGGCTGCATCTTCCGAATAATCGCCATCTATGGCCGCGTCCTGCTCGATGGCGTAATCGCTGTAAGCTATTGAGCTATCGGCATCTGCGCGCTGCTGTATGCCTACAAGCAGCGTCGTAGGGATAATGCTAATCTGCGGGTCATCGCCCCAGAAACCGGGGCGGGCTATAACCTCCGAAATCTTTTCGGCTATAATGTCAGTGAGTTCTTTGCGTGTCATAATTGTGTATTTTTAAATAAAACGCCTCAGTCGGCTAAATGGTTCTCATGGACACATTCGAACCCCGCACCGTGAAATTTTTTGTCACATACTGAGAACACTTCCGCCACATGATTTTTTGCATATCTTACCAATACTTATCAACTTTGCGGATACATTAAAAATCATTTATTACATGAACATTTACAAAAGCAACAAACTAATAGTTGACCTTGACAACAATCTACTTACAATCAGAGAAAAATCCGGCTGGTGCTGCTTTCGAGTGACTGACACAGACCAAGTTAATATGGCCGATATTATAGAAATGGTGGTTGATAACAATAACGCCTTGGCCATTGCTACTAAATACAACCAGTTCTATCTAAAGATGAACAAGGGGGCTGCGAGCAAACTCATGGAGCTTTGGAAACCTTTCCGTGAGGCATATCCCTCTGAAACTGTATTCCAGAAAAAGGATGTACGATGCAAGCTGACTTCTGACGGCTATCTGGTGTTCTATCAAAAGTATAAAGCCGGCTTCTGCTCATGCTCTAAACGCCTCTTCGTGCTCTGCATCGCTGCGGCCGATGTGGTGATGAAAGATGAGCACAAGAGGTGCTCCGTGTTCCTCTGCACCGAGGACCACGCCGTGGAAATCAATGGCCTGAACCGCGGAGAAATCGAGCACATAAATAGAATCCTCAACGAGAGGGGCGCTCAACTCAACCAGATGAATGCTTACCAGAGAGCGTTCCGCTTCGGATTAGTTCCGGAGAGAGAGCGTATCTACACCACCGCAAAGGGTGTGGCTTACTACTTCAAGCGCGGCTGGCATAAATCTTACTTCGCATTTGCTCCCTGGGACAACATTCAGGTGGCTATGGGCTCAAAGGGCTGCATGAAGCGCAGCATGATGTTAGTGAGCGACCATCCGATAATCACTGTCAATAAATTCAAGGCAAGCGATGTAAAAGCAATCGTAGCACACGTTAACGGCAACCTGAAGGACAACGCCGGCAATGGCACCATGTATGGCAAGGGCTCCAACAAGGTCTATGTCACTGACACTCATGTGCTCTGCATAGGCAGAAAGGCCATCCAATCTCTGGAGAAGCCCTACACTGACGGCAAGCTTTTGAAGAAAAACTTCTGTTCATCAATCGTAGACCTTGACGGATTCGAGGTGAAAGTAGGACGCAATGAGTGGAAAGGCTGCATTTGTGGACAAGGCTCATTCCGCAAAGCCGTAAACAAAGAACCCTCACGCGAAATCAAGAGGGACGCCAAGAAACACAGATTCTAATGTACGGCATCGGCACTGTAAAACGATATCTATATGTCAATTTATATGCGTGGGTGCTCTTAGCCGGGGGGGCAGCCATAGCCGCCCTCCCGCTTTACCTCATCTCGCTGTGGCTCATAATTCCCCAGGGCGGCGCTGTTCTCGGCATGTCGATATTTGCTATTAAGATTCTTATGCAGTTTCGGCATAAACAGCGGGAGTACGAATTGCTGATGGAACGCAACGGCGAGACGCTGCGCCCGGATTCCTTCTGGTGTTATGCCGACGTCCCATGCGGGCGACTCCTTATGTGGTTAGTGCTTAAAGACTTAGGCTACGACCGCGACACGTTTCGCAGCATAGTGAAGCAATACGGATGATTCCTCCCGAGCGGAGGTGTGGCAGAATAAGCGCGGCCAGACAGCAAGCGCCTGTTCTGCCGCCCCCCGCATGTCTCACCGCTCCCTTACTGGCTGCTAAGCAACCCACGCAGTTTCCCGCAAACAATAGAAAAGCAGGGGGCCATGGTAATCGTGGACCCTGCATCGGCGATTAAAGCTACGGACATTTCTCCCTAAGACAAGCTAAAACAAAGGTGACTAACATTTACGTGTAAGTCACCTTGTTTGATTTTCAATAAGTTATCTCCGAAGATAGAATCAATACTCCTCCTCGTTGAAGGAAAGAAATGCTGATCATATTCCGAGAACCGCCGGTCTATCTTGTCCTCAAGTTCCATCATTCTCTGATTTACGGAATAACCCTTGAGTAGATACTCTTTCAACACCTTATTTGCCCATTGACGAAATTGGATGCCCCTAATGGTATTTACCCTATAACCAACCGAGATAATAACATCAAGATTGAAAAATTCAAGGGTTCTAGTAACAGCCCTGTTACCTTCCTGCCGAACTGTTCGGAATTTCCGAACAGTTGCCTCTCTGTTCAATTCTCCTGATTGGAAGATATGTTTCAGGTGCTCACTGATATTGGCTTTGCTTGAATCAAACAGTTCAACTATTTACGCCTGTGTCAGCCACACGGACTCATCCTCAACCCTTACATCAAGAGCGAGAGTGTCATCCAGCTGATAAAGTATAATCTCATTCGCGTTATTCGTTTCCATATCGCAAAATTACTCATAAATTCTGATACTCAGACTCATCCTTTCTCAAATTTAGCTTCAACTTTCGACACAGTTCTTGTACCACTCAGAAATTCTTACTAACTTTGTGGCCGCAGACCGCACCGCAGAAGCCCGGTCAAGGGAAAAGCGGGTGGGTCGGCAGACATCTTGGAAGCGTTTACTCGGCGCTCTTTCTTGGCTTGTAGAAACTTCGCAACTTTCAATCGTAGTCAGGAATGTAGCAAACAGTAGATGCCTTGTGGATATGTATATTCCACCGGCAGATGGCGCGTGAGCGCCAGCTGTAGGTGTACTTACACATATTCTGCGTGAGGCTTCTGCAAGTTTGCTCGTTCTACTACGATGGGCATGCGAAGGCCTCTACAAGCGGAACGGGCAACAGTACGGCTCTCACGCTTTTTTTGTATAATAGCCAAAAGGAGGAGCACTGGCCATTACACTTAATCTCGTTGAAACCTATACACTTAAAATCTATCTTTCACAAGATATTCGGTCTTGGGTTATTTGTAAGTTGTGTTTTCTTCGGCATCACTGTATCTTCTTGTAAATCTACTAAAACAATAGCGCTCTCGTGCCAAGAAAGACACATTAAAATTTACGTAGACGATGAATATCTTGGCCGAGACTTAGTCTATTATACCGTGCCGAAGAATCGGGAATATATTGAGGTGTCTTGTAGAGACAAAGGCATGGAGATTTATCACCGACGTATAAACGTGAAAGATCGACGCGGCAATTTAATAGAACTCCAGATTCCAAAGAATTACAAGTATTCAAACAAACCATATTAATCTTACCGTCATGAAGAAATTACTATTTCTATTGATGGCTTTAGTTTTCTGTATCTCTGCATCCGCTGAGAAGAAAGCTAAAGTTATCAAAATCACAGTACAACCGCAAGAAGCGGCAATCTATGTAGACAATAATCTTATTGGCTATGGATACGGTGAGTTCTCGCGGCCACCGAAAAAGAACCAAGTTGCAATCATTAGAGTGGAGTGTAACGAGTATACTACTGCCAATTCTAAATTTTATGGTGGCGATGAGCGTAACTCGCTGTCCTTTAATCTAATGCAAGATGGTCTCTATAGGGGTTCCGCCGCCTCCGGCCTGGTCAATAAATATCTGACCATCACCTTGGATCCTCAATTTTACACTATAGATGCTAATGGAAAGGTGAATAGCGAAGCTGCATGGAAACTTCTCCATCAAATCCTTCTTGACTATTTCCCCGAAATTGAGACTACAGATTTTCATGGCGGATATCTTCAGACTCCATGGAAATATAAAACATTTAATATGTCTGAAAAACAACTCCGCAACCGAGTAACTGTGAGAGATGTGACTACACCTGACAGGGTAGCCTTTCAGATTAAGATTTCATCAGAAATTGCGGGAGCTATGCAAGCTCGTCATGGAGAATTTGATGAGGTAGACCGTCTTCCCAAAGAATTAGAACCTATGGTAGAGGAGCTTCAGACCCGAATAGGAAAAGCAAGTAGCATTTAATAACCCTAATATTAACAAACAAATGAAAAGAACATTTATTTCATTGTGCATGATGGCAGCTCTTGGTCTGAGTGCCAATGCACAGAGTTTTGTCGAAACCTTTGACGCAAACTCCCTCGGCTGGACTGAGAGTGCCGGTGAGAGCAATTCCGGCACTGCAATTATTGACAAAGGCGTAATGACTATCAAGTCCAAAGGTGATTCTAAGTTTATGCGCTTGGCGGCCAATCTGAACGGTAATGCAAAAGGCAGCGAGAATACAGCGTTTGAGACTCACTGCTATGCACCTCTTGATGTTAAAAAGCCTTTTGAAATCATCGCTAATGTCAAGATGGACAAACTTGACCTGGAACGTCAAGCAGGCATGATTTTTAATTACCGTGATTTCGGCAACTATTATGCTTTCGTATTTAACAAGGAATCAGTAACCTTTCTCAGATTTGTGGACAATCGTTGCGTAGGTAGTATTACTCAGGACATCAAGTGGGGAAAAGCTGAAAAAGGTAAACAGGAGCAAGTTTGGAAACTTATCAGCGACAATGGAGAGCTCCAGTTCTTCGTAAACGACATGGAGATTCTTAAGGTACGCTATATGCCTCTTGACTTCACCGGTATCGGTTTCTACACGATAGGTAAGCAAACTCTCGTGGTAGATGATGTGACTTTCACACAGAGATAAGAACTCGCTCATTTTATGTAAGAGAGGCATTCCAACAGGGAGTTGCCTCTCTTCTTTATTACCTCTTCACCTACCGAGGCAAATCAGCCGCAAGCGCATAAGCATCGAAAATTGCCTCATTGAAAAGCACCCTCTCCTTAAGCTTATCCTTCTTATCGGGTTAACCCGCTCTATTCTCCGGTGCATCGTTAAGTTCCATTATGCAAAATTACTCATAAATTCGGATATTCAGTCACATCCTTGATTATTAGGCTTCGCACTTAATTTTTCAAAATGGACTAAATTGGACTAAAATAGAAATTCCATAGTCGGTAATTTTGTATTAACTTTGCGACCTAAAACTATAAATTTATACCGGCAACTTACCATTCGGCAAATTCCTGATTTCATGAACAGATACTCTGATACCACAAAATGTAACAACCCTGAGCTTGTGGTAATGCTCACTCACAATGACTACACAGCGGACAATGCCGAGGAGATTTTCGACCAATGCCGAGACTCTGAAGCAAACTACTGGGGAATGAAGGAGATGCCTCTGCCCCCACAGAGAATGAAAGCGCTCTACGATGACATGAAGCGTTCAGGCAAGACTACGGTTTTGGAAGTTGTGGGTTATACGGAAGAGGCCGGAATCAGGGGAGCATATCTGGCGGCTGAATGTGGCTGCGACATACTGATGGGAACCGTGTTCTCCGTGCGGGTGGCAGAAATATGCCATGCTAATGGCATACGGTACATGCCCTTCGTAGGGAAAACCTCAGGACGTCCGTCAGTGCTATGCGGCTCAGTGGAGGAGATTATGCGCGATGCACACAATGCATTGGCTGCCGGAGCCGATGGAGTAGACCTATTGGGCTATAGATATGTAGGCGATGCGTTGGCACTCAACAAATCCCTCTGCCAAAGTCTGCCGGGCAAGGTGTGTATTGCCGGCAGCATCGACTCTTTCCAGAGGCTCAACGAGGTGAAGGAGGCCGGCGCCGCCCTGTTTACAATAGGCGGGGCTTTTTTTGACAATAAATTTGATGGCACATTCTGCCAACAAATCAACAAAGTCTGCCGATACCTTAGAAATGACTGATTATTTCCCTAATGAATATATGGAGAGCGCCTACTCCATAGACTATGAAGCCCTCTATCGGAAAGGCTTCAGAGGAATAATATTTGATATTGACAACACCCTCGTGCCTCATGGCGCCGATTGCACACCCCGTGCCGACGCACTCTTCCGGCATCTAACCCGGATAGGCTTCAAAACATTATTGCTTTCCAACAACAACGCAGAGCGCGTGGAGCGGTTTAACCGCACAATCGGCACATTGGCCATATCCGATGCGTCGAAACCTGCAACAGACTCATTTCATGAGGCAATGCGACAGCTTGGCACGAATAGTGGAAACACCCTTATGATAGGAGATACAATCCACACGGACATACTGGGGGCGAATCGCGCAGGACTGAACTCAATATTAGTAAAATATATCGGCTACTATGACAAAGGGAGAAAAGGCCTGCGCAGAAAACTGGAAAGCGCCATACTGCTGTTTTTCCCCCTTATTCATCGCCGAAGAAGAATACTTTGAAGATAGACATGAAACGAACAAAATTATTCTGTGAGCTTGGCCCGGCGGCCTATGCCATATCAACATACAAGCAGATACTAACGAGAAAAATTCAGAATCTTTTCAGTAAGGAACCATTTGCGTCAGCCAAAAGTGCGAAACCACTTGCTGAAATCATATATAAGCACAGTTCACACATGATAAAACGCGGCCCCGGCATCGACCCGCGGCTTCAGCAGAACAAAGCGGACAACATACGCTTGGCCTGCAGCCGGATTGACGGTCTGATTGTAAGGCCCGGCGAGAGCTTCTCATTCTGGCGACTGGTGGGCAAAACATCGAAGCGAAACGGTTTTTCAGAAGGGCGAGTGCTGGTGAACGGAAAACTCACCTCGGGCCTTGGGGGAGGCCTTTGCAACTTGGCAAATACCCTACACATCTTGTTCATGCACACCCCGATGACCATAACTGAGCTGCACCATCACTCCGACGCTCTTGCCCCCGATCCTGACGGCATACGGAAGCCATACAGCGCCGGAACTTCGGTGAACTACAATTACCTTGACCTTCGGTTTCGCAACGACACCGATACAGCTGTTCAGATATGCGCACGCTGCGAAGGGGACACCCTGATAGCCGAACTCCGCTCAGACAAAATATTCCCCGTGACCTATAGGATTACGGAAGAGGACCATCATTTCCGTAAAGAGGGAAATGGCCGATATTACCGAATCTCAAAAATCTACCGTGAGACGATAGACCGGTCAACCGGCAAACTGTTGAAACGAGAATTGAAATGGGACAATCGTTCCAGAGTAATGTTTGACCCTAAGCTCATCCCCAGCGCCCAGCTTCGCACACCCACCGACATCTGATTCACCAATAATCCATTTTATCGTGCAAAGCCCTGCAAGTCTAAAACAAATAAGAGCATCTACTGCAATTTCTTCACGCTATCCTACCCTGCAGTAAAAGGGCGTAAAAAAGAGTTGAGCCGTCGCGGTAGCGATGGCTCTACTCTTTGGTATTCTTTATTTTAAGTCTTCAGAGACTTATCAATACTCCTCTTCGTTGAAGAAAAGAATTATGATTGATTTATAGTTATATAGCGTGCTTTATGGGGAAGATAGGCCAGTTTATTGGACGACAAAAGACGATAAATTACGGATCGCATCTACCAATTGTCCCAACATCTTAGCAATTTGAATCAAAGGATGAAGATGATTCAATATTAAAACTAGCACCAACAC
>JAAVFJ010000012.1 GCA_014800845.1 Bacteroidales bacterium
GTGCCTGAGCGGCGGGGGCGGCCTAAACCGCCCCCAAGAGCGGACTGCGGCAAGACCATTTTTCAATAATTTAAGGTGAATGAAATTTTTGCCTCATTTTATTTGGATTTTAATATAGTTCGTACGGAACTTTTCACACGCGCCCTTCGGGCTGTCTGGCGCGGATGGGAGCGGAACCCGCGGAACTGTTGCTGTTAAACGCGCTGTACGGATCTCGCTGAACTGGCGGCGTTCTCGCTGCGCTCGCCCGACGCGGAAACCCCGCGTCTGTTTAGGTTCAGGTAATGGTTGTTGTGTGGTGTATGCTGGTTATTTTAACTGCATTGGGCGTTAACCTCTGGCGGCAGATAAGTTTTTTTTGCAAAAAAGGTATTACTTCCAAATTTTTTTATACCTTTGCAGCACAGTTAATTGTAGCGAGATTCTTGCGGAGCGGTCACGCACCCGGCTCTCACTCTCCGATTGCTGATTTTCGCTATTTACCTCTACCTAAATCTCTTAAATTACTTATATGAAAAAAATCTACTCCATCGCGGCAGCCGCATTTGTTATGCTCTCAGCCTCAGCACAAAATCGCGTAGCTGAATTCAGCATGCCTGCCACCAAAGGCCCCGTTCTCCAACGCTCAGCCATAAGATATGCAGAACCCGTGCAAAACACTCCCGTGCAGCGCGCTTTATCGCTCATGGACTACGGCACTGAATATTCATGGTCTTTCTATCGCCACGCCGGCCAAATTGCAAGCCCGCAGAATATCAGCATCGTTATAACTGACGCATCCACAGGCGGCTGTCTTATCCACGACATCTGGGACCAGGCACCCATCCCCGCCTATATTGACGCTAACGGAGGCACCATAACTATTGAAAACATGACGGTGCTCAAGAACGTTGACGGCGAAGACATCTACTTCTACCTCAAAGAGTTTGACGAATTCCACACCGCAGTGCTCCCCGGCGCCTCCAGCGCTAAAAGTGTAACAGGCACCATCGATGCTAATAATGTTGTAACTTTCCCCGCCGACGTGATTTTCACAGTAGGCAACCCCGCAACTGAGAAAATCTCCGGCTACTACATTGCAACAAGCCAAAACAAATTCACCATGAAAGAGGATGAAAGCAAGGAAGGCTGGACCACTGTAGGCGACGCACTGCTGCAGGATGGCTGGCTGACCCCCGCTTTCGGCGTGGACCAGAGAGATCCGAAGTACATCTACAAAGTCGAGCTCCAGCAGAACAAGCAGTACAACACCATCTACCGCCTCGTAGACCCCTACCGCGGCAACTTCCCCTTCGCTGCTTACAACGAGTCAACCGTGCAGCATGGCTACATCGAGTTTGACATCTACGACCCCAAAAACGTATATTTCAACCTCGTAGACGCAGGCTTTGCCATCACCGACCCCGCAATCTCAATCTACACCTTCTACTGCTACAACCTGACCACATTCTTCATGCAGCGTTACGGTAAGACTCCTGCCGAAGTTAAGGCCGAGATGGGTAATGACATGCGTTACACCACCTACGACCCCGAGACCGGCATCCTCACCATCCCCTCTTACTATGACGCTGACATGAATCTGGTAAATGAGACCATGTGGGGCGACCAGTCACAGCAGGGCAGCGGCTGGGAAGAAAGTGACGGTTCTCCCGTAAACATGGAAACCAAAATATTCTTCCCCGGCTTCCCCAGCAATCCGGACCCGGGCAGCGTCGTAGGAGTTATCAGCAGCGATAACGCACCCGTGCGCTACTACAATCTGCAGGGTGTAGAGGTTGCCAACCCCTCAAATGGCATCTTCATCCGTAAGCAGGGTGGCAAAGTAACTAAAGAAGTTATCCGCTAAACAACTGCAAATTAATCACATATAAAGGAGGCTGTCCTCGGGGGCAGCCTCCTTTATTTTTCAGGCAATCAGCCTTCAGTGTGGAAACTTGTGAACGCCTCGCGTTCCTGCGCGGGCAAGCCCGCCTCCTTCCGGGCCAGAGCTATGGCACGAAGCAAAAAGGCCATGTTCTTACCCAGGTTCCTCATGGTCTGCAGACCTTCAAGGTCATCTTCCACATCCTCAGCCGTAAAGCCGTGAACTTCATTCCAATAAGTACTGGAGACTATAGGCATGGAGCTGATGGTGAAATACTTATTGATTTCATCAAAGGCCGAAGTGGAGCCCGCTCTGCGCGATGACACCACCGCCGCGCCGGCCTTCATAGTCTTGTCAATCACACCCGCAGTGCTATAGAACAGCCGGTCAAGGAATGCAAGCAACTGGCCGTTGCAACCGGCGTAAAATACGGGACTGCCTACGATTACACCGTCAGCTTCCGCAAACTTGGGTGCAGTTTCGTTTACCAAATCGTTAAACACACAGCGTCCATGCTCTCGGCAGAAATTGCAACCTATGCAGCCGCGCACATCCTTATTACCTACATTTACCTGCTCAATCTCCACACCTTGTGCCTTCAGTGTGTCTTCCACCTCGCGCAGGCCGCGGGCAGTGCAGCCATTCAGATGCGGGCTGCCATTGATTACCAGTACTTTCATATTAATTATAGTTTAGAATTTTCATCACCGTTCATCGCAGCCTCCGAACGAGCCGCTATGCGGTCGAGCTGCTCGGGCGTAAGCACAGTGTGCTGACGACGGCAACGTAAATTATTCATCTCCAGCGGTTTCAGCCGCCGGGCCGAATCGAACCGCGGATGCGGTATTTGCTTAACTGTTTTCATCCCTGTCAGAATTTTGCGAGTCACCTTTTTCAATCAGCGGCATGATGGCATTGAGTCCGAGCATCACACTAACATAAGTCAACCCTAAGGCAAAGAAATTAAGCGTGAGAGGAAACGACTCTTTTAGCCAGCCCCCAAAAAGATAGCAGAAAAAGAGCAACCAGAGTGAACCTTGAACGCAGACACACAGCGTGCACCACTTGTGTGCCCGGAAGCGCTGATACCAGATGCTCCAGAACGTGAATGGGAGGCAACACAGATTGCAAAGTGCCAGCTCCGGCAGAAGTTTTGGGAAAAGCAATAACGCACCTAAGCTGACCGAGAAATAGGAGAACCCCACCTCGCTCCATCCGAAGATACCGAAAAACTTCGAGGCCTTCGTCTCCAATATACTGTCGCAGCCCCCTGCCTGCAGCACGCCGCACACTCTGTCGGCTGCCGAATTGTGGATTTTCAGAGACTTCTGCACCAGCAGATAAGTGAAATATATGCCACCTATATCAATAGCCGCAATCAACACTGTGGAGAGATGGCGGTAGAGGCCGTTGACCACAAACAGGTAGGCAAACAGTGCCACGGCACAGAATGTCAGTACCCACCGCTTCGCTTTCATAAAGAACTCGATGCGGGCATGCGCCTGGTAGCTCGGTTCCTGAGCATCGGGTGCGGGGAAGGAGAGCAACACATTGCCATCCCAAGCCTTCATGAAGCGGGAGAGCTCCACCCGCTCCGGCACACCTTCGGTCAGATAACTTATCTGCTCTGCCGACACATCAGTCACCACCACCTCACCGGCCGCGGTGTTCGCGAGAAACGGCGGAGTAATTTTCTGTATCTCGCTGCGGTCCTCCAGATAGTAGGCTTCGGAAGCCACTCCATACTCACTCAGCAGCTTCGACAGGCCGAAGAGGGTCTTGAAGGGCATGCTCCGCAGCCGCTGCTCGGAGTAGTCCATGGTGTGAGGCACCCCCAGCGCCTGCAGGTAGTCGCTGAAAACGGAGCTCTTTGCTGCATGTGTCGCCATGACTCAGTGCCGGTTAGAGAAACGATTGAATCTTGTCGAGCAAAATCTGGCCATCCATCTCGCCGCTTTCGCGCCACACAGCTTTGCCGTCGCGATAGATTATAAACGTAGGGGTAGATTTGATTTTCTCAACATCTGCCAGCTCCTCATTCTTATCCAAATCAAGCTGATAAATGTCTACGGAGCCGGCAAGCAGCTCCTTAATCTGCTCTACCACAGGCATCATGCGCATGCAATGCGGACACCAGGTTGCGTAAAACTCAACTAACACCACAGGGGTGGAATTAATAGCTTCAGTGTAATTCATAGCATTTCTATTTTATGGGGAAAATTCACTTATAAAACACACTTCTCCCCCGTTTGGTTGACGCCTCCCGCTACTCCGGGCGGATAAACACCCTCACCGGAAACTTGCTGTCAAGTTTCTCCAGGTCGCGTTCCAGCCCGCGCGGATTGCGAATCATCCCCTCAGGGTCATACACAAAGCAGTAAAGCACCTTACACTGCGGATGGCTCTGATACTTTGCTATGTCCACAATCAGCTGCTCCCCTACCTCCTTGTCTCTCAATCCCTTGCGCGTCATCTTAATCTCAATGGCTATCTCCTCGCTCTTAAGCAGGAAATCCATGCGGTTATTGCCGCCGGCATACGACGGGGTCCATTCCTCCGACCTCACGTCATCGAAATGCAGACGCAACAAGGCATGCAGCAGATCCTGCACATCATATTCATCGTTCACCTCCAGCGTGGCGCGCCCGTCATAGCGGCGCTGCATCTGCCGCGCGCAGGCATGAAAACCGTTGAGAATACGCCCCAGCACCTCTTCGTAGGCCACCGCTCTCTTCTGGGGCTTAAGCGCATCTAAAGCCGCCAAGATTCCTATCATAGCATGGGCGCCGTCAACTGTAGCCACTCCATTTTTAATATATAGTTCAAACCGCTTAGTCTGAGAATGTTGTGGATAATGCTCCTCCAGAAACACACACGCCAAGGTAGCCCAATCGGCAAACGCCACCCGGTCCCTGACAAATAAGATTCCATATTCATCGCGGACAAAATCGCCGGCCAGTCTCTGCCCGCGTCTAATAAGCTCAGATAACTCCATATTTCTGCAAAGTTACGAAAACTTAACTGAATATCAAAAGGACAAATGGGCGCGTAGCCGAATGTAGAGTCAACAGGCAAGTGCAAAATTAACTGATTCTTCGATAGAACTCAATTTTAGGGGTGGAAAAATTTAGTTTTTTTCGCGGCCTTTCATTAATTAGATATTGTACAATTAGATATTGTACTTTATTTAGTTCTTCCTGCGTAATCTGCCTGAAATCAGTGCCTTTTGGGAAGAACTCCCTGAGAATCTTGTTTGCGTTCTCAACCGCTCCTTTTTGCCCTGAAC
>JAAVFJ010000013.1 GCA_014800845.1 Bacteroidales bacterium
AATGAAAAAAAAATACCATTTGATATGTCATCTAATAGTCTCTTTGTTGTTTCCACAAATATAAGTGAAAACATAACGCCAATACAACTAAGGATAATCGTAATTAAAATCCTCAGTCTAAACCCTTTGGAGTATTGCCATAAACACGTTAAACCCGAAACCATCATTGTTAGTTGTCCCTAATGTAAATTTGCGTTGATAATCCGAGTTTAATAGCCTGTTTAGAAGGTATAATTTCACCTTTCGTCATTAACCTTTTCCAAAAGGCGAATGATGGAATAGTATTCTCAGTTATTATCTTAATTATACGTTCGGTATTTATTCTTATTTCTTTTGCTTTCTTGATCAGCCTATCAGCATCAAAAACGCCTCGTAGTTTTTTGTAACGGAGTGTACATAGAAAGTTGAGGTATAATCACAATATCTTTCAGATCCCGCAAGATATAGAATTATTGCTGCTGAATTTACGACTGAAATATTATTAGTTATTACTCGGCAATCTAATTGCTTTAAGAAATTGTATAGTTCAATAGCAACATCAATATCCCCACCCGGAGAAGATATATTTAGCCAAATACAGCTCGCATCCGTTTTTTCCATCGAAGAGGACTTAAGGTGGTCAATAAATACTTTCGCAGAATTCGTATTGATTGAATCCAAAAAATCGAGCTTAATCACATCATTTGATTCCATCATACTCCTTTACGTATTTTATAGCATTTGATAAACCATCTCTTATGTCACTGTCATTCAAATCTAACGTGCCATTCATTGCTCGTTGCGTTAACAATACAGCCGACCAATAAGCTGCAATTTTGTGCGCCATACAACTCAATCTACGGTTCGCATTTTTCTTGAAATCTTTATAAAGATGATAATTAAGAGCCATGCAGTTTACACAGCACCATCTTATCGGGCACGTTATACATTCATCATCACATAAATCACAGGCAACCTCCTCATAGTCTTTGATTATAGCTTTTCTCCCTTCTTTCCCCTGAACTAATGAAGAAAACATATGACAAGGTATTAGCTCAAGATCACAATCGTAAGCATGCACAACATCTCTATCCCAACATGGCTTCTCTGCTTTTGTTAGATTATATGGGTTGTATGCTTGATTGAAGTCAATCGAGAAGAGAGGCTTCGGAGGAACCAATATACTCTCTTTAGAATAATGATCGGTAAGCTTTTCAAGCTGATTTGACAACTCAATACATGCTTTCTCTGACCATTCTACACCTTGTGCGATTCCGCCTATAACATTAAAACCCTTTTCATGAAGGAATAATACAGATTCATACAGTCTATCTACGCTGTCTGGAAACACAGTAAATTTTGCTGGAATATCAGGCCAGTTCTCTTTGAAGAAGTCTAGGTCAAGGTGTTCCACACCTCTATTGAAAAGATTGTTTTCCGGAGTGCCATCTACGCTAATTCCTAATCCAACAAGCTTGTTGTTGGCCTTAAACCAATTCTTCATTGTCGATGTTAACAATGTACCGTTGGTGCGTATAAATATCTGCATTGTTGATATTTTATGCCAGATCCATTCGCATAAATCCGGTATTATATCAAAATTAGACAGAGGTTCTCCTCCCAGCAAATCAACACATGTAATGTCTTCTGGCGATGAAGAAAACTCCTTGCTTAGAATTTCAGTAGCCTCTTTATACGACATCTTACGGGCATCCTTAAAATGCTCGTAACAATATTTACATGATAGATTGCAAGAATGACTTATGAGGAGTAAAACAGATCTTTTCATATTCTAATATTAAAGTATGGTGTTGCAAAAGGAAATAGAGTTAATCTAAAAACTATTGCAACACCATATTCTGTGTTTGTTGACCGTAATGGTCGAGCGATTTTAGCGACCGTTGCAAGAACCGCCACAAGTTCCTCTGCAAGTTCCCTTGCAAGTCGAGTTAGTGTAACAAGAGTCACACGTGTTTGTGTTCTGAGACATATGCTCAGCGATGGGGCCATTTACGCTGCTGTACTGCGCGAGCTTGGCTTCAAGTGCCGCAAGGGCTTCGAGATTCATTTTCATATGAATTCCTCCTGAATTAAATAGTGAATAAATGATTTATTTGTATAGGCATCAGCCACTTTCTAATCTTGTTAATATGTTATAAACTCATCGTATTTTCCGGATGTGACATCTCGATAAAATTGGATTACGTTCTGCCGACTATTGACAATAAGACATTGCTCGTCCCATGAATATACGGAACATCCTGAACGATATTTAGTAAACACATATCTTCCGGAACTTGAAGGTAAGTTATATCTCTGTCCAGATTTTGTGATACCTTGAACTTTAAGCCAACTCTGATTAGGAGACTGATACGGAGTGACAATCAGAGTTGTATAATTAGTTTGTTTAGAAATCTGATTCCCATTATAGTCATAAGAGCCACTATATATAAATCTACCCTTTGGCTGTGCCATAACGGGGAGAACTGATAAAACTATTAACGATATTGTTATCATTAACAGTTTTATCAGGTGATTATTAGTATTCATATTCTTTACAAGTTTATATTTCATAATATCTTATCAATTGGATTATATCTTCCAACCACCTCTACCATTACACCCTGCACATTTACCCGTGCCAAGACATACTCCGCATCGACCGTTTTTAGTATACTCATTTTTTCCTGAGCCACCACAATATTTACATCTACCAGTGCCACTGCACGAAGAACAATCATGCCATTCTTTTTCTGTAGTAGCAGTTGGTGTATTATTGCCTGTAGAATAGTTTGACGCAGGTGTTGTATTGTAAGTGGCGCCAGATAAGCTATTGCCTACTGCCTGTAATCCTTGTGACCATTGTTCTAAACTGCCACAAGAAATGAGACATGTACTGATCAAAGAGATAATAGTCGCTATGATAGATGTTCTTACTTTCCGTATATTCATAATAGATGTGAGGTTGTTTTAATTTATGATATATGGACTTATAGAATTGGCAATATCAAGATGTTTTAATATTTCATAGGCCTTTACTGCGACCTGAGCATGTTCAGCATCTTCAGAGCTTAATGATTCCATCATGGCTATTCGTTCTATCTGAAATTCACAGGCTGTCATGGCTTCTGCCAAGACTAATGGACACCATCGCTGATCTCTTTTCGCAAAATCTCCTCGATATTTATAGTTAAAGCCGGGACATGTAGGGCAGAATCTTCTAAGGACACAAGTTTCACAAAATTTATCTGCCATCAAATCAGGCTTATCCCATTCGACTGCATCCACTCCAATTGCCTTATCTTTACCCAAAACCACGGGTGTAAACATGTGGCATCCATAGCGACTACCGTCACAGTCATATGTAATCATGTTAAGACCACTACCACAACCATGTATTTGTCTTCTTTCAGTAGGGGCTAAATTAAATACATCAACATAACGGGTCAGTCTATTTAGAGGATGAAGTGAAGTGTCCTTGAGATACTCATCCTTTAATATGCTTAATTGTTCACGATATAGTTGTGCATCTGCAACAGTCCAATCTACACCTTGAGCAAGAGACGCATTTAACTCATATCCTTTGCGCTGCACAGATAAGACACCTTCAGCTAAGAAAGGTAATGTTTCTTTAGATATGGTCATCTGCAATGTTTGTTCTGGCCATAATTCGTGAAAAAATTCCAAATCGATGTCGAATGAATCCGTTCCACGATTTTTTGATTGCATATTACCTGTTCCATCGTAACTTGCTCCAAGAACAATATATCTTTTATTTAACCGGAACCATTCTTTTATTTCAGGGCTGAGGAGCGTTGCATTTGTAGATGCAAAACAAATCCAAGGGACATCTATTCCACCATTTTTTAACCATTCTACGATTTGTTGAATTAAGGGAAAGTTCATTAGAGGTTCACCCCCCATAAAGTCAACTTGAAGTTCGTCAAATTTATCATTAGATTCGACCAACTTTGCTTCCGTAGCAATAATCTCTTTAGCTAAATCAAAAGTCATATTTGCGCTATTCTTATGTGTTTCATAACAATAGCTGCAATTTAGGTTACATGCGTGTGTTACCATTAGCATGCAAACCCTTCGTTTTCCTGAATGTTCTTTGTCCCAAATTGACAGTTTATTCAAATTCTCGCTCATGTAAAATGGACGTTTAGTATAATGAATGAGTATCTCTTATTTAGAGACTTTGATGAGCGCATAACTATATGATATTTATATATTTATATGGATATGGATATACCTGTTCGCCAAACAAATCAGAAGTGTAAAGCTAAAATTTGATCATTCTTACGCATAAAAAAGATTTTTTTATGACTGATTATTTGGGATTTCCGAAATTTTGTAGTAGATTTGCATTGCAATAAGTATCTCTAAATAAGAGATTTGGACGGAGTATAATCATCTTATTTTTATTAAATAATCACACCATGTTAGTTGGAATTGCTCAACAAAAATACCCTATCCCATGCAATATGGAAAGGGGCTGGAGTTAAAGGCTTTTTAGAATAAGAGAGTTGGCTTTATCAACTACTGAGGTGTCAAGACTGGCGAGATAGATTTGGGTGGTTGCCTCACTATCATGTCCCATTCCCTCGCTGATGACGTTCGAAGGTATTCCCTTTGCTTTAGCGACCGACGCCCAGCTATGACGGGCAACATATAAGGTAAGCGGTATGGCTATCCCAACTTTCTTCGCAATCGTTTTGAGATTACGGTTGATGTTATAACCGACATTCCGGTAGGTGTATCGCTCATTTGTACCTACATTCCTGATGATAGGTAACAGGTAGTCTGAATCGTTTTCAGGATACTTGTCGAGAAGCATCTGCATCTCCTCTGTCCATTCTATTGTGAGTTGCTGACCTGTTTTTCTTCGACGATATGTGATATATCCGTTTTTGAGGTCGGTCTTTTTGAGGTAAGCCATATCAATGAAACTCATACCTCGGAGCATAAAGCTCATCATAAACATATCTCTTGCAAAATCCAATGCTGGAATTAGCTCCAAGTCCAAGACCTTTATCTTCTTGATTATCGCAATAGGCAATGCTCGTTTCACCGTCTTATCTACTCCGGTATATACGTGGCGGAACGGATTTCGGTTCTCAATAATCTCATCTTCAATCGCACGGTTATATACGGCACGAAGAATACGAGTATAGAAGGATATTGTATTGGGTGAAACTCCACGTTGCTGATGCCAAGCCTCATATGCCTCCATTATTTCAGAATTTAGACAATCAATCATTATATCCTTTCCTTGTCGGAACTTTTTGAAGCTATTGAGAGTAACCGTATATGTTTCCGAAGTTCTGGTTTTACCATTCTGTTTCAACTTGATTATGATATTCTCCATGAAGTTGAACAAACTATATTCTTTGGCGTAGCGATTGAACTCATCAATCACATCATCCGCAGTGTATGACAATCCGTTGTTATCCAGTTGTCGGATAATCTTTGTCATGCGTTCAGTATCCCAGCGGATACGTTCGCGGATCGAAAGGATAAAAGATTTACGCTCGCTTTTCTGAGAAGAAGTAACCATAGAACGGTTTTCATCCCATTCGTGTGAGAATACATGATAATCAGTAAAAAGCTGTCGCTGCTTTCTATCGTGAAGAATCTGGTAGAAAATTGTGCCCTCGTGGTCTGCGACAGTTGAGGGACGGAACTTTATTTTTACCGAAGCCATTTGAATTGAGTTTTAATATAGAAATATTCAGTTATTGGCTAATTGATTGATTGCTGATGGTGTAGGGGTTTTGTAGCTTTACAAAGAACCCCCGATTGACCTATCACGGGCTTATTCGGGGGTAATTCTTTAAAAAATATTGTACGTGAAGTTACCACATGCAGATGTTCTGCGGAGTGATCATTGACCCGGCTGAGCCCATTAAGAATGGCAAGATAGTTAGTGCCATCCGTCAGCCTATAGGCGGTTAACGTTGGGGTCTTAGTTCAGGCCTTTATTCACGGCCGAGGGTGAAGGCGGTGTAGGGGCAGGCGCCGAAAATGCGGTCGGCGAGGGCATTGTCGCGGTTGCGCACGTTGTGCTCTATGGCGTGGTGGAAGTAGAGGGCGGTGAGGGTGTCACCTTTTGCCATCAGCATTTCGCAGCGGCTGTTTATGTCCATGAGCAGGCGTTCCATCTCCATACCTTCGGGAGGGGTCGACATGATTATGTCGCTGTATTGCTGCACAAACTTGTCGATATGGTCGTAGCGGTAGCTGCTGTCAACTACCGTTTCCTCCTCCTCAGTCGCAGTTTCATCACCTCCGCAGGCCGTGAATGAGACAGCGGCAAGCATGATAGTGGGGACGAAGAGCAGTAGTCGCGACTTTATGTTGTGGCAGATAGTGTTCATTGCAGTGTAATATGTTGGTTGATGGGCTGTTAATTCTTGGACAAGCTCTCTATATATTTAATTTGGTTTAAATCAGGACACACTCTTAATCGATAAGCGGCAGCATTGAGCCGACCTGCTCGCGCACTCTCTCCATGAGCCAGCGCGGAGTGGAGGTGGCGCCGCATATACCTATGCGCCTTACGTCGGTAAGCCATGCGGGGTCAATATCGTTTTCGTCGCTGATGAGGCGCGTTGACGTGTTGACGGCGTGACACTCGGTGTAGAGAAATTTACCGTTGCTGCTTTTCTTTCCCGACACGAAGAGTACGAGGTCATGGTCGGCGGCAAATCGTCGCAGCGAGTCAACGCGGTTGGCTACCTGACGGCATATCGTGTCGAAACTGCGGAATGTAGCGCCCGGCTGCATGCGTCGTTCTATCTCTGAAATCATCTCCTTGAAGCCTGAGAGCGACATGGTGGTCTGCGAGTAGAGGTCGACGTCGCGCGAGTAGTCAATTTTGTCGAGGTCGTCGATGCCCTGCACTACGATGGCGTGGCCGTCGGTCTGTCCCACGAGGCCGTTGACCTCGGCGTGGCCCGGCTTGCCGTAGATGACAATCTGGCGGCCTATTGACGCTCCCTCGGCGTGGCTCTCCTTGATGCGCTGCTGTAGTTTGAGCACCACGGGGCAGGTGGCATCGATGATGCTGATGTCATTGGTGCGAGCTGTGGCGTAGGTCGATGGGGGCTCGCCATGGGCACGAAGCAGCACGCGGACGTTGTGCAGGCGGTTGAGGTCGTCGTGGGTAATTGTAGTCATACCCTTGTCGGCCAGACGCTTAACTTCGTCGCTGTTGTGTACAATGTCGCCGAGGCAGTAGAGTTCGGCGTCCTGTTTCAGTGCGGCCTCCGCCTTGTCGATGGCGGTGACTACACCGAAGCAGAATCCTGAGCCTTCATCTATCTCTATGGTGATGGGATTATCAGTCATGCTGCGGAATATTGGGGAACGGGGTCTTACATTCCGGCAGCTTTGCGGAATTGGTTGAGCAGCCATTCGTTCTGCTGCGCGATAGTCATGTCGGAGTTGTCAAGGTCAACGGCGTCGTCGGCACGGCGGAGAGGGCTCTCCTCGCGGGTCATGTCGATATGGTCGCGCGACATCACGTTTTCGAGCACCTGCTCGTAGGTGGTTTCGGTGTCACCCTTCTCGCGGAGTTCGAGCCAGCGGCGGCGCGCACGTGTTTCGGCAGGAGCGTTGACGTAGATTTTCAGTTCGGCGTCGGGGAACACAGTCGTGCCTATATCGCGACCGTCCATGACTATGCCGCGGCCCTTGCCGAAAGCCTGCTGCTTGGCAACGAGAGCGTGGCGCACAGCCGGAATGACTGCCACGGGCGATACGTTTGACGATACGCGCAGAGTGCGTATTTCGCTCTCCACGTCGCGGCCGTTGAGGAGCGTGTGCTGTCCGTCGGCGCCCGGCTTGAAGTCGATGTCGATGTCGTCGAGAGCGGCGGTGAGAGCGGCGGCGTCCACTATGCCGTTGTCGCTTATCATGCCGTGCTCCAGAGCGTAAAGCGTCACGGCGCGGTACATGGCACCCGAGTCAATATATCTGTAACCTATCTGCTTGGCCAGTTCCTTGGCCATTGTGCTTTTGCCCGACGAAGAGAATCCGTCGATGGCGATTATGATTTTTTTGTCGTTGGTTTCCATATGGTTAAGTAACTGTTTCAATTCAGAAAATCATTGATGTCGAGACGCAGGTTCAACATGAAAGTAGTGCCGCCGGTGTGGGGCTGCGCGAAGGCGAGTCCGATACCGAACTTGTCGACATTAAGTCCGGCGCCGAGCGAGAAGCCCGATATGAAGCTGCGCGAATAGGTGCTCATGTCGGTGCGGGTCTTGTAGTTGTAACCCAGGCTGAGGTAGAACTTGTCGGAGGGAGTGAAGTCGGCGGCGAATATCAGGTGACGGAACAGGTTGGACGAGAAGGAATCCTTCGTCACCGGTTCGCTCTGTGCCGTGCCGTCGCCGGGGCTGTAGTAGGGTAGATGCCACTTGGTGAGGTTCCAAGCCGTGACTGAGAATCGTATCGGCAGCGAACCGAAACTCTGCGACCAGCCGAGACGCAGGTCAACGGGCAGGCGGTCGTAAGTGTCGCGGAATCTCTTGACCTGTCCGCCGAGGTTCGATACCACAAACGAGAGCGACATGTCGCGCTCCTCGTCGTAGTAGTTGATACCGAGGTCGGTAGCTACGGCAAAGGCCGAATACTCGTCGTAGCCGCTGTACACCAGTTTCAGTGTGGCGCCACCTCGCAGGCGGTCGGTGATGTCGTGAGAATAAGTGCCTGTGAATGAGAGGTCGGAGGGGGAGAAGTCACCGGTAAGGATACCGTTCTCGTCGGCCCCCTTGATGGTGCCGTAGCCGTAGTATTGCACGCCTATGGCCCACGCTCCGTAGTCGCCTGCGGCACGCGCGTAGCGGGCACCGGCAAAATTGGAGTCGCCGAGATAGCGCATGTAGTTGACGAGCAGCTGATTGTCCATCTCGCCGCCGAGCAATCCGGGGTTTTGGTCGGTCGACCCGAGGTAGCCCGTGATATTGGATATATTGACGCCGCCAAGACCGTAGATGCGGCTCGACGACGTGGTGTTCAGGAAGTTATAGGCCGTCGACCCCTCCTGCGCCGACATCGTGATGCCGGCTGCAAGGGTCAATAAGCCTGATATGAGTTTGCGTAAGTTCATTATATTGTGGAGAGTCGAATGATTGGTTGGTGGCAGCATTCCCTCTTGTTTAATAACGTGGAAACATTTCATTTAGTATATGTCAACCTTTGGGAAGAACCACGCGGTCGCCGAGTTTCTGGGCGTAGTCGCGCCGCAGCTTGTCGAGGTCGGCCATTTCGAGCATCAGTTTCTTCACAGTCTCCATGTCGCCCTGCTTCGCCGCCGCGTTGAGGCTGTCGTGCTTGAGGCGCATATCGCATTGCAGTATGGCGTTTTTCAGCGCGTAGATGGCGCGGGGGAGCAGTTCCTGCAGGCGGTCGCGCTCCGTCTCTATGTGGGAGTATTTGGAGTGGACCTTGCTCAGTTTGTGTTTCGACGTGGCGAGGTCGGTGACCAGGGTGCGTATGTCGTCGTCGGGCGAGTAGGTGAGCCAACGTATGAAGAAAAGTTCGGTGTGGCGGTCGAGGCGTGCGAAGTGCTCGGTGTCGATGGCTTCGAGCAGCATGCGCTCTTTCTGCTGTATCAGTTCGAGCGTCTCGGCCGTGTTGCGTATCTCGGCCGTTCCCTCCTCCCAGTGCTTGGCGCGCTGCTCCAACGAGTTTTTCTCGGCTGTCTCCCTGTCGGAGGCCCAGTCGGAGTCGATGAGCGCGCGGCACTCGTCGACGAGACGGCTGTAAAGAGGGTTGGTGAACGTGATGTTGTCAAACTCAAATTCCTGCAACACGTAGTCTATCACGCGTATGGTGGTCGGCTGGTCGTTGTCGTCGATAGTGGGGAGTTCCACCATGCCGTAGCGCACGATGTAGCGCACGATGTCACGCTCGTAGGGCGCGAGCACTCCGGCGCGGGTGCGGTCGGCGACCATGAAGGCCGGGTTGACTGTAGTCGGTGTCGCATTTGTACCCGTGGCGGCAGTCTGTGCGGCAGCTTCGGAAGCAACCGCTTCGGCTGTCGCCTGAGGCGCAGCGTTGGGAGCGGCAGTCTGCAAGTCGGCGCCGTTGATTGATTCGCGCGCTTTGTCACGTGCCTGCTGCTGCGCGCGCTGTTCGGCCTGCTCGGTGATGAATTTCTTGATTTGCTGCAGCAACACTTTCTCGTCGATGTCGAGCGTGCGGCTGCACTCCTTGACGTAGAGCGAACGCACTATGTCGTCGGGTATCACGGAGATTGACTTCACTATGTCGGTGATGGCGCGCGAACGTCCTATCGGGTCGTTTGCGACATCCTTGAGCAGTATCTCGGTCTTGAAGCGGATGAAGTCGGTTTCGTGGGCCGCGATATATTCCTCCACTTCGGTAGTGGAATGGCTCTGGGCGAAAGAGTCGGGGTCGTCACCATCGGGCAGAAGCACCACCTTCATGTTCAACCCCTCGGCAAGAAGCAGGTCGATGCCTCGCAGCGAGGCTTTTATACCTGCCGGGTCGGAGTCGTAGATGAGAGTGACGTTGTCGGTAAAGCGGTGGATGAGGCGTATCTGTCCCTGGGTCAGCGAAGTGCCCGACGATGCCACTACGTTCTCTATACCGCTCTGGCTCATGGATATAACGTCCATGTAGCCCTCCACGAGTATGCATTTGTCCTTCTCGCTGATTGCTTTCTTGGCCTGATAGAGTCCGTAAAGCTCGCGGCTCTTGGAGTAAATGCTTGACTCGGGGGAGTTTACGTATTTGGCAACCTTCTTGTCGGAGCGCAGTGTGCGACCACCGAAAGCCACCACCTTGCCTGAGATGGTATGGACGGGGTAGATGACACGTCCGCGGAAACGGTCGTAGAGCGACCCATCCTCGCGCCTGGCCTCAAGACCTGTCTCCACGAGGTATTTCTCGCTGAAACCGGCAGCCTTGGCCTGTTGCAGCAGTTGGTTGCCGCGCTCAAGAGAGTAACCGAGGCGGAAACGCTTTATGGCCGTGTCGTTGATGCCGCGCTCGCGGAAGTAGCTGTAGCCGATGTCGCGCCCCTCGTCGGTTTCGAGCATATTTTTCTCGAAATGACGCATGGCGAACTCGTTGACGTTGAACATGTTTTCGCGGTCCGATTCCGCCGCGCGTTCCGAGTCGGTCATCTCGCGCTCCTTTATCTCTATATTATATTTCTTGGCGAGATAGCGCAGCGCCTCGTTGAACGACATCTTCTCATGCTCCATGATGAAGTTGACAGGACTGCCGCCCTTGCCGCAGCTGAAACATTTACATATACCCTTTGACTTCGATACGGAAAACGACGGCGTCCTTTCGTTGTGGAAAGGGCACAGGCCTATATAGTTGGCACCGCGTCGTTTGAGCGTCACGAAGTCGCTGACCACGTCGACAATATCGGCCGTGTCAAGAATCTTCTGTATGGTCTCCCTGTCAATTCTGTTCATATCAATGCAAATTTACTCAATAAATCTCTATTGCAAAAATCCCCGCCCCATTTCTCCACGTTAAAAAACCAAAAGCCCCCGCAAAGTAATGCATACTACGTAACTATAAATTACTAGAGTAGGTTGTATAACTAACAAGTTGAACTTCACTCAAATAGTCGTTGTATTAACTATTTGAGTGAAGTTCAACTTGTTATAAAACATAATTATATACCTCTTTCCGTTATTGAGTCTGTGATTCTATCAAGTTTTTTACGGATATAATCATTAATGATGCGGTGATTACGTAAAATTTTTACGAGTTTAGGTGATATCCAATAGTATATATTAACTCCAATTCGACCTAAGAAAGATTTTAATAAAATATTATCTCTATATCTACGTAATACCATGACTTTAGGATGGTTATAATCTCCATAAACCATAGTTGCAATATAGCATCCTTCTTTTTTTGTAGATTGCTGTGGGTAATAATTTGTAGAGCTGGTAGATTTATGCTCTTTAGGAATATTAAGTGTTGGAACTTTATTAAAAGTGTTGATTGGTTTAGTTACATTTAATTTTGCATCCTCAACAGTGCTATTTGGGTGGATGTTATTATCCGGTTTAATTGGTTTATTAGGTATTCTTTGTGTTGTTGGGGTTGATGATGCCGCTGTATTCCCGTTATACGCAGTTTTAGTCGAACTGTTCATTTTACATGTAACTATATCCGTGACACCATCAATGGAAACAATTCTGCTAATTTTAAAGGTTCGATTTTCATTACGTGTATGGCAGAACGCCTGAATGTATTCATCACCAAATTCATCCGAATATTCAATATTGCTAATTCTGCGTTCGGAATATTCTCCGCCATATTTTATGTATTTTATCGTGACTGTTTTCTTAGTCCTAATTGCTTCGTCAATATATTCTTTGATTTTCATTTTGATATGAATAGAGCGTTAAAAGATTTCTTTAATGGAGATTGTTTGAATACCGAGACCTTTTGCTTTGAGTCTAAGACTATTGTTTGCAGTAAGTAGCAGAGGATTTTGATTCCGGTATTTAATCGCTATAGATAGAATCATATTATCAGGATTCTTGCAATCGTAATCTCTTGGCAAATATTCGAGATTGGCGTATTCCATTCTAATGCTACGAATATTTGACAGGTTGCTAATGTTTCTTAATGCGATTTCTGCATTTCTTCTCGTGGAGATGTCGGAATTTACTTTTAATTTATTAAGATCATCCATGACTTTAGATGATAAAATTATTTGTTTGGAGGAGTCTAATTTGGATAGAATATCGGGGTGGTCAACGAGGATAGCCGTATCAACAATAACCGATTCTGAAATATTGATATGTATGTGTGATTTTCTTTCAGTGTACTCAACGAGGTACCCCAAGGGAAGATTTTTGTTAGAATGTGACTTTATATATCGTCGGTTACCAACGATATACAGGATTTGTCTTGCTCTTGTTACAGCCACATTTACTAGGTTTGGAACCTTCTTGTCAATCCAACGAATCTTTGATTCTGGTGAGTTATCAGTTACTACCGTTGAGTAGATAATAACATCTCTTTCATCACCTTGAAATTCATGAACTGTACCCGCTACAATCCGGTCATGATAATTATTGGGGATATTCGAGTAAATCTCCTTTGCTTGATGTTTGAAAGGGGATATTATACCTATACTAATATTAGGGTAATCATCAGCAAACTTACAAGCTATTTTAATTGACTGTTTAATTTCGGCCTCATTAATGTTTCTAATATCACTTGTTTGATTACCGACAATATCTTCCCATATAATGCCACTGTAAGGGAGTTGGATATTTTCTTTTTTAGTACAGACTTTCAGAGGTATTCCTAATTTACGCTGGTAAAACATCTCATTAGAATACCCAATTATTTGTTGGTGGCAACGATAATGACAATCAAGAACTATTGGCTGATTGTTTTTATTGGCACTTGTAATCAACGCATTACAGTAATCCCACAAAGAATATTCGACATACTTTAAGAACGGATTTTCATTCAAAGAAAGATACTCCTTGATAATTCGCTCTTCAATATTAGTAACTGAAGTTATATGCTTTAATTGTAATGGATCGCCAATAACAACAACTTGCTTGGCTCTGTAAAGCAGAGGTAATGCCGAGGCAATATCGCATTGGGATGCTTCATCTACTATCAATATGTCAAATAGTTCGCTGTCAAGAGGATATGCGCTCTTGACAGAAAGGCTGGTAACGGAGTTTAGACGGAATGATTTAATAAATTTACGCGCATCTTGAACGAAGATTGGTCGATCTTGTTCTTTCCACGGTATATTATCGGGTAAGTAATTCTTATATCTTGCCAGAGAGTGAAGTGTATCGGGTGTTGTAAGGTTTACGTTTATTAACCCAGTTAACAGGTCCCTGCTTATAGAGGAAATATATTCACGCGCAAGCGATATGATTTTCAATAAGTTATCTTGATTATTTTCCAATTCTTTAATCTTCTTATTGTTGATATCAAGATTTTGTTGAATGTCTTTTATGCGTCGCTCATTGTTATTGACAGCAGTTTTATATTTAGAATTTATATTGAAAAGTTTATCAATATATTCATTTATAAGTTTTAAATATCTTAATTCTATTTCGCATACTTGTATTAATTGATTGCAATTTTGAATATCAGAAAGACATCTAATCCCCGATTCTTTTTGCACTAATTCTTTGATTAGAACGGGAAGAGATAAGGTCCTATTCCATATTTTTATTGCATATTTCTTTTTTGAGAATAAATTGAAAAAGAATTTGCTTAAACCTTTGTCCTTTGAATATAATATGTCAATGTCTTTCTGTATATCAGATGAAAGACTATTCCAATCATATTTTTTTATTTGTGATATTTCTACTATCTGTTTATATGTGGAATGTAAAGTCTCTATACTTTTGCGATAATCGGATTCAATATGCTGTCTTTCAAGCATCAATTCGTCAAGTTTTAACTCCAAATCATGCTGACAATCAGTAAGACGTACTAATTCGCTTAGTTGTTCTCTTGCAAGTAATGCCTCTGTACATTGTAGATTATAGTTCGAAATCTTCTCAGTTAAAGAAGACTTGTTAAATTCTATTCTCGGTATGGCAGAACAGAGAGATTCTAATTGAGGTATCAGTTTGTTTGAAATCATATCTCTTGAGCCAAATCTCAAAAGATATTGATGTTGGTCTAATTTGTTAAAACGTTCGGTAATGTTATCTACAGCTTTATTGTTTTTGCTGACAATCAGCACACTTTTAGTTTTGAGTAAAGCATTTGCTATTAAATTTACTATCATTTGAGTCTTTCCTGTGCCGGGAGGGCCGGTAATAACTGAAACTTTACTATTTAGGGCTGTTGCAATTGCTTTCCTTTGGCTATCGTCCAAACTTACTACATTTATAATATCATCTTCCGAGACGTTGTCTACAATATTGTCCCCTATATTATCGGTTAAGAAAGAGGTTATTAAATTGTTATCATCTTTCTTTAGGGATAAATTCTTAAGTTCTGAATTTATTTGTGATAAAGCAGGCGCTTCAGCAGTAAGAGATAAAGATAATTGCGGATATAGTGTGAGATTATGTCCGATGGCATCTTTTAATATTGATTCAACTTCATGTAATGTACTGCCCTGGTTGGTTAGTACATCAATTATTACGTCGATAATATCGTCCGTAAGTTCCAATTTATCAGCAACATCTCCACTAATTGTGAACATGGACAAATTAACTGATATATATTGTTTTGTTATATCAATTGCTTTTAAGTCTTCAAAAGGATAAACATATTCGAAAAGTCTGAAAACGGTATCATTCCACAGAATGTTTAACCCTATATTCAGATGTTTCGGCCATTTGGTGTTTAAATTATCAATAAATGATAGTTCAAAATCAGGATTATCTTGGATATCTATGTTGAATTTGACAGTATTATTACATGTTTCTAATGCGTAAGGGTAGTAGAAAACATCAGTGACAGTAGTAGATTTAAATCTTTCAAGTTCAACAATTGCACGATAAAATTGTATAGCCTTGTCTGGTTCGTCTGCACTTGGATTCAAGTGAGAAAGAATTTGTCGTAAAGCTGTATTATTCCCCAAATCAACTCTTCGCTGCCGATAATATTCCACTTTGATAACTTCGGATATATTTGATAGTATCCTAAAGGTTATCATACTTATGGTAGCGTTTGAATTGATTCTTCCGTTTCTTGACCCTATCAAATCATCTTGTTTAATATTGAATAACTTAACAAAATCTGAAATTCTTGATGCACCGGAGTTCAAAGGCCCGACACAGAAGAATAACTGCTCTTTTACAATACCTTTCTTGATTAATTCGGACAAACGGTCGAGATGTACAGAATCTATATCTAAAATATTTGAGAAAAAATGTAATATTACGGAACCTTTAGAAGTTTCGATATCCGATAACGTAACATCGTCAATGAACTTATTAACTAAAGAGATTCGCCCGGCATCAGTGTATTTTGACAGGTGTAATTTTGCTCTGTTTATAGCGGCAGAGGAAGGTTCTATAAGAATAATCCTATCGACAGACGGCTCTATGCCTATTTTGCGCATGTAATCATAAAAGCATATCGTTGCTAATCCTTGACCACACCCCCAATCAATAATTGTTATATTTTTTGATTTGTAATCCTTTGGATTAGGTATTGAATCTAAAGCAATATTAAGTTTATCTCGATGCATTGAACCGTAGGCAGCAATGTATTGAGATAATTCATCATCATTTGTCAATAACTTTACCCCATGATCAATTCCTATCCATGGATTATTTTTTCTGTTGGCAGGAACATAGTCTTTTGCCAGTTTCAATATCTTATCAAAAGATATATACTGTATTTCTTGCAGGTCATTGATATATGACATTCTTTTACTTATATTATAGTTTCA